>CAMHMN010000007.1 GCA_946186245.1 uncultured Clostridia bacterium | reverse complement strand
AGTTCCATGATATCGTATGCTTTCGCCGCAATAGCTGCATTTTAATCCTGCCATATGTTAACCTCCTATGTGATATTGTACATTTTACCGTCGTGAAGCAATTTAACGCTACCTGTAACATAGCCTTTTCTAACTGCTTCGTCATATCCCGCCTTGACAATTCTCTGTGCTTCCTCAAGAGTTTTATACTCAGATAGGATAACAACAACGCCGGAACGGTGAGTTTCTTTAGGATATCTTTTATTATCGGCATCCACCTGAATGAATCCTTTTTTTATATTTTTCGCTACCTGCCCCGGATTCGGCGAAGACATTCCTTTTACCTCTACATGAACACCTTCAACAGACATATCTGCCCTGTTTTCATCGGGAATCTGTTTAAGAAAAACCACGTACTTTCCCTGTTTGATGTAATACTCTCCTACTGCAACAGCATTCTGATCTTTCACCTTATGTCCGCCGGTATCATAATAGCATTTATCCTTGACGCGCCCGCTTGCACCTCCGTAACCACCCATCAGCCACACCTCCTTGTACGCCATATCTGACTGTAACTAAGTATCGGGATTATACGAACTCCCGGATATTTTGTGTCAAGCCATTTGGGATAGTTACCGCATACAATAAGCGCATATGGTTCAAGAGTCTGTACAAGAGCATTGACCCCACCGATAAACAGTCTGCAGGCTTCCGGGTCTGAAAGAACACCATTCGTTGTGATAGCATAAGTGGAGTGTTTGGGTAAACTGTCAAAGCACCAACTCCAAGTATTTTCACCACCGAATCCGGCAGTAGGTATTACATTTGGATTAAGCTTCTGCATTGCATAGGTCATTACCCTGTTGCGATAGCAATTACGAATCTGTGTGTCTTCGGGTATGTCTCGATACAAACTAAAATCCGTCGAAATCAAGCCCTTGGCAGAACGTATATATGGTGCATACTTATTAAAGTTACTCCAGAATCTTTCAAACTGTGTATCGCCAACGAAGCAATGATACCAATTCTTCGAAATATTATCGTCGCTCATCATATAATTCACAGGAAGCGGCATTACATCAGGAATAAGTTTCTGAGGCATTAAGGCTGGAAAGCTATGTTTGCCCACAAGAGTAGCACCTGACGCTAAAATGTTTCCAATAAGATCAAGCTGGTATTCATAAAAGTTAGGTTTACTAATAGCATATTCCTCATTTCATTTTTAGTTATTATGTCAATAGACAAAATTCCCAGAATATGCTAAAATACAACTTACGAAGGTTGTGCATTATAGCATAACTAGGGAACACAATGGCAGATACTGCGGCAACAGTATCTGAAGCCGTTGCGTTTTTCTTTATTAGAAGATTACAATCAAAGGCATCACCACCTTTCTTTTCTGAAATGAATTATTCGCGTATCAAGGCAACAAGATCATAAAAGAAGAAGAGCCTATTACGTTGTTTGCCATCTGTGTATAAAACATTGTTTTTCAGCAGAATATTGAGATAGCGATTGATAGTGGTCGATGAAATACCCGTTTCTTCCTGCATGATTTTTGAGTCGAAAATAGGATATTTGAACATCGCGTCTACAATCCGGACAGCATTCGGTGAATTGATCAGGTTACAAGTCTGCCTTACAGTTTTGTCATAGAGGTCATTGATCTGATTGAAAATACGGATGTATTTTCTGCACTGTTTAGCCACCGTTTCGAGGAAAAATCTGATCCACTCATTCCAATGGTTGGAGGTTCTGATATCCATCAATAGCTTGTAATACTTATGCTTTTCCCGTTCCAATGCCTCACTGATAAAGAAATAGGGCATGGGAATCTGACCTTTGGCGTAAAGATAAAGAGGTATCAGAATCCTTCCCACTCTTCCGTTCCCGTCACCAAACGGGTGAATAGTTTCGAATTGCGCGTGAATGATAGCTATTCGGATAAGCGGACGTGTTTTAATATCGTCAGAATTGATATATGCTATCAGATTGTTCATGAGTGCGGGAACCTTTTCCGGCTTTGGCGGCGTATAAACAAGCTCTCCGTCATTCTTACCGATGTAATTCTGAGTGGTGCGATATTCACCGATCGTATCTGTGTTTTTGCGAACGCCGCCTGATAAAAGGACTCTGTGCATTTCAAGAAAAAGCTCATTATCAAAATCCCCTCGCTTTAACCTCTGATAACCAATGGAGGACGCCTTTAAATAATTTACAATTTCGTTGAGGTTTTTGTCCTCTGTGTTCGGGGACACCTGATTAATGAGAACTCCATCGAGCGTTGCCTGTGTTCCTTCAAGCAAAGAAGAAGCCAGCGCTTCCTTGTTCTGAATGATCGGCAAAATCCAATTGCTATCGACTTTACTAAAATTGATTTTCTCAACATAAACTTCAAGTGCTGCCGTCGCGTCAATCAGCTCATCCATAAAATATGAGTAATCTAAAGAGCCATAAGCATCAGGCAGCAATGCTGCTTTGTAGGCTTCCATTGTGCATACCTCCTTATTCTTCCAAAAACAGTATAACACAGAAATTTTATTTGTCAAGTGATTTGACCGCATTTTTATAAAATCGGCGAATAAGAACCAAATAATAGCGTTTTAGGTTTTATAAAGGCTGCATTAAATGCATCTTCATTCTTTTCTCACATCGCATACACACGCACAGCGAATTTCTTTCCGATAGGGTTGTCCGTATTTTGAACAACCCGTATCATGTCTTTTTCGGGGTAATTGCGCCATCGTTTTATGTAAAATGTGAAGGAACGCAGGCAATCGGGCGGTGTTTCTTGAAAAATGTCATATCGAGTGTCCTCGATAGGCACGGAAGAACTGGGACATCTTGAGATGATCGGCGCAATTGTGCATCAGCTCACGCGCAACCTCAGCCGTGAACAGATTATGAATTCCGGCTTTGCACCGTATTATGTCGATCACACGACCGGCATTTATCCGGCGGCCGCCAGCGGCGTGCCTTGGACGGCGGCGTATATGCAGTCCAAAGGCGATCCCATCACCGACCTTCATGAAAACCTCGCCGCGGAACAGAAGGCACGCACGACCTACGACAACATTCTCCGGATGTGCGACGATCCGGATGTCCGCGATCCCATCAAATTCCTCCGAGCCAGGGAGATTGTGCATTACCAGCGCTTCGGTGAAGCGATGCTACCTGATTTAAACGGATTTTCACTCCGGAAACCGCTTGAAAATCACATATCATTTACCAATACACAACAAAAACGCTTAGGAAAGTCGCGTCTCTTTCCTAAGCGTTCTTCGCAAGTGTGAAGGTATTATTTGGTATTAATCTTAGCCATTGCTTTGCTATAAAAACTAAACTTTACATTACGTTGCTCCACTTCAACTGGCGTCATATATTCCAGATAATTTCCGGATTGCCGTCCTCATGCATGATGATGGTCTTGATGAGAATGCCGCATATGGCGCGTCTTTCGTTGAAGCTGGCTTTCCGCCACTTTTTTGAGAAATTGATTGTCTCCTGAACGCTGATATCCGAAATCGTCCGATCGTCTATCTCGTCCAGCAGCTTTCTTTTTTCCTCGTTCAGTCTCTTCGCTTTTTCATTCAGAAGCGAAATCATATCGCCGTTGAAATTTCCCTCCAAAACAGCGTCGCTCAGAGACGACAGCTTCCCGTCGATTTCCCTGATTTTCAGTTTCAGGAGGTTGATCTGATTGGCTTTCGCGTCTGAATGACTGACACGGGAAAAGTTTAATTCGCTGAGCTTTTGGGAGATACATTCGTCCACCAGATCTTCCATGTCCTCGACGTAAATGGTTTCCTTAATGCCAGAACAGACTTTTTTGTGCGTCTTGCCGGTGCATAAGAAATATTTTTGAGACTGCCCCTTTACCGTGGTCATGGTATGACCGCATTTGGAACAGACAATTTTGCCTGACAGCCACGACGTCTGGTTGCTCAGGGCGTTGCCGATCTGCTTGTTCTGCTCCAGCTTTCGTTGGCATTTGAGCCACACCTCGGAATCCACCAGACCCTCGCTTGTGAGCAGAACGATCTTCATATCGCTCCAATCGTCCAGCGATTTGTCGTGCGTGGTCTTGCCGTAAAGCTGAATGTTATGCGTGCCGTCGAAATCCTTCGTCTCACCTATGATATGTACGCCTTTGCGTTCATAATAGCTATAGAGTTCGGCGTCAGCCTTCACATAAACCGGATTCCGCAGCAACGTACTCAGCTTGCCGGTCGTCCAGTCAGTTCCCGTAAGCGGCTCGATGTTGCGTTCAAGCAGATTGTCCTGAAGCTGTCTCAGCGTCACGGAGGGCTGGGCGTAAACCTCGAATAAATACCGGATATGCGCCGCTTCCTCTTGGTTGGGAATCAGCTTTTTTGACTTGATCCCGTTGATCACCGCTTCCTCCAGATCATAGCCGTAAGGTCTTCTGCCTCCGGCGTACAATCCCAGATCGCTCCGTTTTTCGTAAGCGTCCTTGATGCGGCTGATGATGGATTTGCGCTCAAATTCCGCAAAGACCACCAATATCTTGCATATCATTTCGCCGTAGGGGGAATCGGTGTCAAAGGATTCCTGCGAGCTGACGAACTTCACGTTGTAATCATTGAATTCCTGAAGCATATCCACAAAATCAATAATGGAACGCGAGATCCGGTCGAGCTTGTAAACAATCACCTTTGCAACCCTGCCCCGGCGTACGTCTTTCATCAGCCTCTGAAATTCAGGTCGGTTGGTGTCCTTGCCGGAATAGCCTTTGTCGGAAAAACATCGGACAGGGTATTGATTTTCGTCCGGTTTGATGGTGGCTTTGCAGTAGTCAAGCTGGGTTTCGATACTGACGGAGTTTTCCTTGTCTATGCTTTGTCTTGCGTACAATGCAATATACATAATACCTTCACTTCCAGTTATTCAAAATTTTTAAACGTCATGCGTTGCCGGAAGCTCTGCCGCTGACAAGTCGATTCTTGACCGTCTGAACACGGAACAGGTCTTCCGCAATGCGTTCCTTCAGCTCACGGCTGCTCAGGTCGGAGAGCACAACCTTGTGCCTGACGGTGAGCTTGCGCTGCTTGGAATCAATAAATTCCGTTGTCCCGACATCTCTGGTGAGAAAATTGCTGCGGCTTTTTGCCATAAAAATCACATCCTTTCGATTTAATAAATTTTTATGAAAGAAGAAGTTGTCCTATGAGTAAACTTCTTCCTCATTCCGTTAAATATTCCCGCACAGGGCATGGCTGTTGCCCTCAAAATCAATGGTGTTGTCAATGACAATCAGATCGGTAAAATCGCAGTCCAGTTCCCGATTCACCATTTGAAGGATAGAATTACGTTCAAATGGGACAAACACGGTAGTCAGCATCTGCGGAATGACTTTGGTACGCTGTCGGTACGTCCTGTCATAATAATGGCAGTCCGACACAACGCCCACAGCGTTGTGATAATAGTTGATTTCAAGATAGATTCTACGGTGCAGCCGGTTGGCAAGGCGTGTTTGCAGCTTTACCGGAAGATCGTTGACAGCTTCGCCGCTGCCTACAAACAGCAAGAATTTATAACCTCCTCGCATTTCGTGGAGCTTATACTGAATGAAATCGTCCATTGACAACTCGCTCAGTGAGTCGATTATTTCAATCCCGGAGAAAACATGGTCAAGCTGTGTTGCCACAACCGAAAGCAATTCATCTTCTCTGCACTGCATAGTGGTCAGCTTTTGCGGAATGGCATAATAACTCCCTTTGCGAAAACGATCCAGATACAGGCATTTATCTATGGTAACGATCTGGTCGGTTATTTTAAGCTGCAAGTAGATGAGTCTCCCGTGTTTGGTTTTCAACACTGTCCGGAAGCCGTCTTCTGATTGGTATAGTTGAAGTTTTTGTTGATGCATATGCATTCCCCCCCCTCTATAGAAAATTATTTTGATAAGCCGCGGTGAAACTACTTGAAGATATTAATTTATCATTGATAGTCTCACCGCAGCGAAAAATCAGCCAATTAGGCGAAGTCCCTTGAACACATGACGGGTTTGAACGCCGTCAGTGTGGATTTTGGTATAGTAGCACTCATTTTTGCTGCAATTCTTGTCGATCCACTGTTTCACCTGCGTAATCCTTTCGGGCGTTAAGCCTTTGTCTTTGCAGAACTGAATATATCGATCGTAGACATTCTCAGTCAGCTCATAGTCATTCATGTTGCATGTGATATTGACACACTCCCGGAAAAACCAATTGACTGTATAATGGGAATCGATGTCGTTTCTCCATTTAGCCTTTAGTTCCTCCGCAGCTCCGCAGTAACTGAACTGATACTTATGGTAGATTACTTTTTGAACTGCTCGGAGGCATTCGGATACGATAGCGTCTTTTTCCTTTATTAAATGATCAAGTAAATCGGGATCTTTGCCATTCGTAATGACGCAGAACTTCTTGAACTCTTCCGTTCAGAAATTGACGATAATAATTCAGTTTTTCGCTGCCCTGTGTTGTCATGCGTGTATGCCCCATGACGGCATATGTTCCATCGGGCGGGTTGAAGTGAATGCGATGCGCCCTTTTGGGCTGCTTAAAGATAACGATCTGCCCGTTTTTTACATACGATATTCCGGATGCGTCGGTTCCGCGTTCTTCCGCTGCGTTAGCCAGTGCCTGTGTCAGACGTTTCAGTGTCCTGTGCGATAAAATACCCTTGTAGTCCAGCCAGCCGAATAATGCACACATAGGTTTCCCTCCTATTTTTTGAGCAGACGAATGATCTCGTCCGCCTTATCCGATGAATTCAGTTCCTTGATGAGCTTGTAGGTCTTGTTGGCAAGCCGGGTATTTGCCAATGTCATAGCCAGCCTGAAAAGGCAGGATGCGTCCGATACTCTGACGGTTCCTAAAGAGAGATTGGCGAGTTTTTCTTTGATGTCCAATTTTTTCATTATACTTCCTCCTCGAAGTGGATTTTTTCATTGATGTAGAGATTCCGTTCTTTCAGATACTGAATCAGCTCCGGCTCCTTGATTTCGCTGACAAATTCAGACCACGACAGACGCGCCATCTGATAATCACTCAGAGATACTGCCAGTTCGCAGATCTGATTGACAATTTCAATGGCGGCAATCAGCGTGTTGTACTTCAATGTGCCACGGAAGAGCCTGAATTCGATGGTATGGCTGTTGCAGAGATTGACCGCCGCATATCGTCCGCAGTTGCCCTTTTTGGCTTTTTCCATGATGGCTTTGGGTGAAGATTCATAGCCGTAACGACTCGCCCAGCGATTCATGGATACCTCTGAGCGGCGGCTGAATTTCAGCATTTCGTTCCAATGCTGCTCCACGAAGTACAGGATTCTGCTGATAACCGATTCCTGTTCTTCGTAGCTGTCGCCCAGACTGTCACGGTTGACATGAACATGAAGTCCGCAGGTGCTTGTCTGGTGAGAACGGTAGCCGAGGCGGATCGCCTTGTGCATGATTTCATCCCAGCAAAAATTCTTGTGATAGTCCAATGTCATGGGATGGGTGACGATTTCCATTCCGTCGTCAAGGGAACCGTCGGTCTTGATGTAGATATGATCGCTAGTGGCGTTGCCGATTTCGAGCAGCTCGTCGGCATAATCGCTGTCCTTGCCGCCCTCGTCGATTTCCAATTCCACGCCGAAATAACGGCGGTCGTTGCCGTAGAAAATCGGAGTGGGCTTATACCCATATTCATTGATACTGTTGGATGAATCCATTTCGTCAGAGTAACATTCGGAGCAGTAATCGTAACCGTCAATGCGGTAGGCGTCGTTTTCGTGTACCAGATCGCCGCAATTGTGGCAATGGGTATAGTAATTGTTGTAGCATCTCTCGCAAAGCGTTGTGGAATCGTCTCCGTATGCGTCGGTTGTCCATATGACGGCTCCGCAATGGTCGCAGTAGGTGGCATAGCGCTCCACACAGTCCGAACACACCGGATTTCCGTTAATCGATTCATATTGCTCATCGTCTTCGATGATGGCACCGCAGTGAGAGCATATCATTCTGTTGTCTTCCATAATTACCTCCAAAATAGAAATAGAGCCGATTCGTTTGCAGAATAACGAATCGGCTCATAAAGCATTGTGTAAAATTGTCTGAATTAGGTTGTTGTCAGTTTGTTGCCTCGTCAGTATTCGTCAGCCAGAAGCATGGTGCAGTATTCACTGCTGTCAATGACATAAATCTTTGCTGTGACGGTCTGAGCGGCGGGAATGGAATATTCCCTGTGATATTCCGGCTGTTCCGAATGATGGGAAATGCGCTGTCTTTTACCGAACGGGGAGAGAGTAAATACCTGAAAGCTGTCGCAGGGTTTCGGCAGGCTGTCAATACAGCCCCAGAGAAAAAGCTGGAGTCCGGCCGGTATTTCCGACAGGACTCCGCGGGTAACGTAACGATTGCTGCTGAACATTTTTTCACCTCCATGTAATTTGTGAGATTTTTAATGATAACTGAAATAGCATCATTACTTCAATAATATATCTTTATCATGGAGGAGTTTCCGGAAGAGAAATATTTATGGGGACATACAAAAAAACGGTCAGATATGATTCTTCAAAATTCAATAGAATCATACCTGACCGTTTAATGCGATTGTGATTGTTAAATTTTTCCCCGTTTTTCCCTCAAGACTTCTAATTGACATTCGTGCTTTTTATGGGGGTCTTTCCTGTTGTAAGCGATACCGACAGCGAGGATTCTGCCGCAGTATCTGGGAGATTCACCCAGCTTGCCGTCGAAGTTGAGCGCATAGTTTCTGTCCTTGATCTGCTGAATAGCAGCGGCGGCAGTATCGTCTACCTTTAATTCAATGATAATGCAGTCGTCCGCCTTTTTCAGCGGATAGAAGATATAATCCACACATCCCGTGCCGGAGTGTTCCTCTAACCGGATATCATAGTATTCCCTCGCTTGCAGATAAACGAAAGTAATCAGCTTGGAAAGCTCCGCTTCGCTGTTGTATCTGATCAAGGGGCTTTCGGTGTTGTGAACCCGCTCCAGAATCTCTGTCATGGTTGTCGTGTCGCCGTTCTTGGTGGCAGTCAGCATTTTTCCGGATTCAATCGCTAGACGGTACATGTACCCGAAGTCCGGTTTCTGCCTGACCATATCGGCAAACTGATCCATCAGTTCCTTGTTTGGAATGGAGATATAGCCGTTGTAAAAGCTCAAGAAGCCATAGACCACCATAGCGGAGTAGATTTCGTCCTTGGTTTTCAGTTCGGTGGAAGTAGAAGCGTATTCCTGCACATTCGCCAGAATCGGCGTACCTGTCATCATGGCGGCAATGTCGTTCCTGATGTTGTCAATGTCATTCTTGACGTAGAAATAGATTTCATCATAGGGTCCCGAACTCGTCCAGAAGCTGCCGAGATGGTTATAGGACAACGCTCCCACCACGGAACGGGGATTATACAGCCGTTTACCCGAAGCCGTCTGATAACCGTCATACCACAATTCCAGATCGCTGCGGGTAATGGAACCATTCTTATTCTGCGCCTGATAACGACGGTAGAGATCGTCCACTTCTTCATCGGTAAAGCCGAAATACTCGCTGAACTGCTCCATTGACGCCATGGAAAATTCAAAAAACATATTCAATTCGGAGCCGCTCGAATATTTGGCAATCGGGAGAACGCCGGTGAGATATGCCATTTCCACATAGGGCTTATCTTTGAGCAAGGCATTGAGGAAATGCGCAAAGGATTTTTTATCCTTGTCGGTGGCAAAGCTCTGATGAAAAATATAATCCCATTCGTCAAAGATGAAGATAAATTTCTCTTCGCCGCCGTATTCAAACACCTTATTGAAAGCGGAAATAACCGTATCATTCTGACCGATAGCGGCGTTGGGATAGGCGTATCTCAGATCGTCAAGAAGTGTGCTCTTGATCCGGGCGATATATTGCTGATAGGATTGACAGTCTTCCTCGTCGATGTCGTTGAATACGATGTGAATGACATTGTGCTGATTCAGATGCTGACGAAACCACGGGTATTGCGACACTTTCAGATGTTCAAACACTTCGCCGCTGTCCGCGCCTTTCCCGAAGAATGCCGCAATCGTATTCGCCATGACGGTTTTACCGAAGCGGCGCGGACGGGTAATGCAGATATATCGCTGCGTCTTTCCGGGTATTCTCGCCATGCCTGGAACGGGATTATACTTGGATTCCAGTATGGGAATCAGGTCTTTGATAATCTCGGTCTTATCCACGTAATACAGCAGCGACGCATCTTCCCGGAATAAATTGTACGCCTTTGCGTTGTTCAGATAAATGCCCATCGTGTCATCTCCTTGCCTACACCTGATATTATCATATTATCACAAACCGACCGGAATTGCAAGGGGGATACTATTGATGACAAAACTTTGATTGTATTCATTGACACTTCACTTGCATTGTCCTGCATAAATCAAACAAAATCATAATAAGCCAATACAAACCAAAATAGACTGATTTTTTGTTTGAGAGGAAGATGATCATATGTTTATTTGTTTGAAGAATGTGCAGGATATACTCACATTGAAAGAATGTCGGCAGGTTTTGAAAGTCGGAAGAAACACCATGCTCAATCTGATTTACGATGGCAGCATTGAAGCATTTAAAATTGGAAACCGATGGAAGATTCCCAAAGAATCATTGATTCAGTATCTCAGGAATATTTAGAAAAATGACGCTCGGGATAATTGTATTTTTCCCTAAGCGTAAACTAAAAAGGCAGCCAATTCACTCGACTGCTTTCTTAGCGGAACTCCTCCGAATCCTCAGTGTTATTTGGTTTTATATCTGCCTGTAATGTGAGTGCTGCATACCATTCAATTAGCCGTGGTTATGATTTATGGAACAGATGTCCTTTAACATATTCCAATAAATCAAAATCGTATTTTGATGATATTCCCCTATATGTGTAGAAGCAGATAATCATTAAGGATATCCATTGTGCGGTAGATAATCCCCAAAAGATTCCCCTAATCAGATCTCCTCGGAAAAACTCGATGAAAAACCGAAATATAGCATACATGATGAGATAGTATTTTAATAGATCCGACTTTCCTTTTTTTCGGTCTAAATACATAATTATGCCGAACAAAATAAATTCCGCCAAAGATTCGATCAGCTGTACTGGAATCCTGTCTACCGTAATTATGCCTAAATTCAATGGTGCGGGCAATTTTTTCCCATAGCAACATCCTGTCATAAAACAGCCAATCCGGCCAAACGCGTGAAAAAGCGGCATAGCAGGAACCGCAACTCTGAATACACGCTCTCTCAGATCGTTGTCATTTCTGGTAAGAAACAGGAGGGAGAAAATAACCCCAAACAATCCTCCGTAAAAGACCAGACCGCTTTGCGGAAAAAGCATGATCAGGTTTTTCAGACTGAAATTCATAACAAGCCATGGAATCCGGGTAATTGAAAACAAAAGCTTAGCTCCCAAGTATCCACCTATCACAGAAATCAAAAACATTTTCAGGAACGAAGTAAATGAAATATGATTCCTTTCTATCCTTGAATACATGAGTCCGAGCGAAAAGAAACCGCCGATCAGAGCTAATACCGTATATGTCGGCAAAACAATGTGTATGTAAGGACACACAGCCTGTTCACTCCTAAATGATTAGTGAGATATCATGTTAAGAAAAATATCAATCGTCAAAATCAATAAACTGACTGTCGACCCATCCGTAATAATCTCCGTCTTCTGTGTCGTATAACTCATACCACAGTGTGTTCCTTGAATAGCAGTATTTTGATGTTACAACTTGCCAACCGTCACCGAGGCTTTTTCTGACTTTAGCGGATTTTCCGCCATCTACAACGTAGGAAGATTTATATCCTGATACCTTTCCTCCCTGCGTATTGATGCGTCCCTGTCTTTCTTCAATCTCAACAACCTGCCATTCTTCGTAACTGGGTTCATCCTCTTGTTCATATGATTCACCATCTTCCGTAAGATCGCCTTCGGTCGTTTGATTGTCATTTTCAGTATTACCGTCTGACCACTTAAAATATGGCAGAGAACTAATCCGGGATACGTCCTCCATAATAATCATATATGTGCCTAATTCACCATTGGTGGTGGTGCATCCGCCGCATCCGTCGCAGCTTATATACTGTTCCTTGGAAGATGAATTGCCGTAAAATACGCCGTTAAAGTCTAACGTGCCGTCATCATAATCCACACAGCCAACATAACATGACTTCTGGGTTTGCGCACATCCAAGGCATCCTCCACCGTAGTATCTTGTATCGCAGCCTTTTAACTCTAATTTCTTGAAATACTGTGAATCCTTATCAGCGGAAACGCTGATTGTTTTACATGACTGCGGCCAGCAAGCAGAATCACATCCGCTGCCGGAAGAAAGACATCCTCCGCATCCCGGAACAGAACAGCTGGACATGCTGACGCCTGATACCTTTGAGTTGTTGCAGGACGGCATTTCACATGAATCTTCACCCAAACAGCCTGTCAACCCCATAACGCCAACTACTGCAACGAACATAAAAAGCATGATGAACATTTGTTCACCTTTTGATTTTCGATTGAGCTTCTCAAAAAAACTCATTATTAACACCTCTCTAATTGTATTGTTTTACTCGACAAAAATCCCGACGATAATTAATAGTAAAATGAAAAGCGAGGAAAGCACAATTCCTATGATTGCTAATGTCTTTTTTTCGGATTTAAGACCCAACACACCCAGAATAATGCCGGGTATCGGCAGAAAAACAGCTAAAAAAGGAAGGAGAACCGTCAAAGGCAATTCACTGACCCCGATAATAAGAGAAGAAATGGCAAACCAATCTTCTCTTTTTTTTGTATTATTTGAATTATGTGTCATCGGATTGCCGTATGGTGCCTGTGCAGTCGGATTGCCGTATGGTGCCTGTGCAGTGGGATTGCCATATGGTGCCTGTGCAACGGGATTGGTGTATGGTGCCTGTGCAACGGGATTGGTGTATGGTGCCTGTGCAAGGGGATTGGTGTATGGTGTCTGTGCAAGGGGATTGGTGTATGGTGGTTGTGCAGCGGGATTAGTGTATGGTGCCTGTGCAACGGGATTGGTGTATGGTGGTTGTGCAGCGGGATTAGTGTATGGTGCCTGAGCTGGCATCTGAATTGTTGGGACATTAAGATGCGGCTGTGGTGATGGCTGTGGCGGTTGCGGCGGTTGTTTGGCTCCTTGCTCTGCTTCGGCATTGGATTTATTAGTTTCCTCTGCTCTTTTAACAGCTTCATCGTCATATTTTTTTCCGCATTCATCACAAAACATATCATGGTCCTCCATGACAGCTCCACAGAATGTACACTTCTTACTCATAATGATCACTCCTGTTAATCTATTTTATTTCCGCAGACGGAGCAAAAATGTTTGCCCGGCCGGATTTTATTACCGCAATTATCGCAATAAACTACTTCTTGCACAGATGATTGCTTGATCAGAGCATTTCCGCATCGGTTACAGAATTTAGCGGTTGGTCTGTTTTCACCGCCGCATTTTGGGCAGATTGCTTTTGAATCGGCACTGTATTGATTGGCGGGATTTGTTAATGGAAGCGGTTTTTCTTTTGTATTTTGACCTGTTGAGTCCTTAATGACTTGTGTATCTGTATCATTTTTTGCTTTCTGCACAATATCATTATTATCTTCATTTTCTTTCTTGTTCTCGATGCTTGGGATATTTTTACTGAAGAGTACCGTTTCTAAAGCTGTTACTTGTGGTTGAATGGACTCATAGCTGGATTTCAAATCCTCGCCTACCCGATTTAATTCTTTTTCGATCTCCTCACGACGTGAGAGTTGTTTTTCTAAGCATTCTTGAGCAGTAATATTATCCTTATTCTCTTTCAATTCATCCGTCCAATATTTAATGGAATACTTTGTTTCAGTGATTCCTCCGATTAGCTCTAAACTAAAGATAAAATCACCCGGTATTTTTTCAATAAAAACTTTACAGTAATTAGCTAAAATGATTGAATTTGCGGTAATATTGGCAAAATTTACATTTGTTTTGCTATTATCTTTACAAAAGTACTGTATATGATGATTTACTATTTCCTTGACGGTTTGACTAAGTAACTCGGATTGTTTTCCTTCAAATCCAAACATGTCAATTTCACTAGGAACAGACAATTTACAGAACTGGAATAAATCCATGGATCTGTAAATTTTGAGCGTATCAATTGAATCAACATATGAGTCTATTCTGCTTTGATGCTCCTTTTGAATTAATTTGAAGCTTGCTTCTGCTTTCATATAGATATTAATATTATCATTAATCAACTCAATTGATTCTCTTACCTGATCTTCTACATATTTTGAAGAAATCCATCTTTTCTGCTGTTCATAGTTAATAAATTGCTTGAAATCTTCAATGTAATGAATAGAATTGCTTGCAATCATTTCGTTTATATATGATGCCAATTTTGAAACGTCAATTCCATAGTACCCATTATTAGCTTTATTCTCTCTTTCGCTCAATCTTTCTTCAAGGATATCTTCCTTTAAATCACGAATCAATAATTTGCGGTTTTCATCAATTTCTTTTTCCTTATTTCTAGATTTTTCTTCAAACTTTTCTAATCTTTCTTTTTTCGTTTTTATCCACACATTATATTTATCGTCAATTTTATTCCACTGAGTTATGAAAGGTTCCAATTTGCCACATTGATTGAGAATCACCCTTAATTGCTCAATAGAATAGCAATTGACATCTTTGTAATATAGTTTAAGATATTTATTAAGTTTAAAAGAACAATTGACACATATTTCAGAGCCATTATCCAGCTTATTTACAACGATTTTTCCTAACAGACCAATTTTTTTGCCACAAACGGGGCAGAATTGTGCCATGTGAGATCACTTCCATTTGAAAATAATAGATTGATGAAACAAAGAAGATGAATCGTAAGAACCAATACATTTACTATATGTCTAATCTCTCAATCTTCATCCCGTTTCTCTGACATACCTCTGACGATCTGCCGGATACGCCGGTCGGAATATCCGAACTTTTGGGATAATTCACGAACATTTTTCCCGGTGTAACACTCCGCGATGTATTGGTATATGTATTCCTTCCGGTAGAGCTTCTGCGGGAAGATGATCTGCTGCCCTTTGAATAATTCATAAATGGCCACAGCGGTTTCCTCGCCGAGAGCGTCGGCTATCTCCTGATAAATATCAGCATAAATTTTGTCAGAAGTAACTTTACTGTTCGTAATAATCACCCCTTTTCTATTGATTTTACATAAGAAGAAATGAAATTACAAACTGATTATTTCATTGAAATTTTCATTATAAATTTCCATTTATTGCCAGTGCGTCAGATAAAAAATGCCCACCGGATTTCTTTGCTGCCGATGTCTGATCATTGGCGGAAATGAATCCGGTGGGCCTATCGGTTTAATTATTTTTTGCTTACAAGCCAAGCAATTGCTTTTTCTTTGCGTCGTATTCTTCCTGCGTGATGGCGCCCATGTCCAGCAGCTCTTTGAATTTCTTTATCTCATCGGCGGCGGGAATGGGATTGCTCGGAGCAGGAGCCGCGTCATTTGGTTCTTCCTCCACTGTGAACACCTTTTTGATGAAGGCTTCAAATTTAGCGTATTCCATGCTGGCGTTCTGATTGACGCCATCCTGACCAAATAACTTGCTGGCTATGCTGACCGAACCATCGTCCTCCTGAAAATACAGATTGATGTAGTATTCTCCCTGACGTGTCTCGGTTCGCCTTGTGTCTTTTCTCGTCATGGCACCCACAACCGCTCCGGCGGGACCTGCGATAGCATTACCTACAATGGCTCGCATGATCGGATGCCCTGCGTTTCCCTTTTGCACTTCATAGGTGTTCTGACCGTTTTCGTATTTGATGATCTGGTCAAAACGGTGAACAGCGTTGCCTGCAAGTGGATTGCCTTGTTTTCTGCAATTGCATAGAATGGTCTTCTTCTCATAATTGACCACAAACGACAGCCCGTCTTTCAAGTCAGTTATCGATTCGATGCCCTTTACATTTTCGATAAAGTAATCGGATGTATGGCTTTTGGCAAATGCCTTTTCCTCTTTGTCGGTCAATGTCATCTTGAACGCTTTTCCGAGGACAGTCTGAATTTTTAAAAGGCAATTGGAACATACCACCATCTTGTCAGCCGTCTTGAAGAACCAATGTCCCATACATTCGCCTATGCCACACGCACAGCAATGATTGTTATCCATTTGATGAACCCTCCGTTTATTCTTGATGAAAGTAATAGGTCTCCCTGTTTCACATTATACTTCTTTCTCATAGAAAATGCGACCACTGAGAGTGGTCAATTTCGTTTGCCTGCCTGTTTTTTGGGGTGGATCATTGATTTTGCCGCAATCGTATGCTATAATACGACAGAAATATACAATGATTCCGAGAGGAAGTGCCGTGAATGGGACGAATCACAGAGGAAAACAAAAGGGAACTGGAGCGTGCGCTGCACTTTGGCGACGCGAAGCTCACGGGCATGGTGTCCAATACCTTTCCTGTTGTGCTGGGAAGGCTGATTCAGAAAAAGAACATCTCCGTCATGCGGATCGTAGAGAATACGAGCATCTCCAAGACCTATGTCAACAAGCTGCGCAATCCTTCCGAACAGAATGTCAACCCCAGCCGCAAGGTGGTCATTGACATTGCCCTTGCTATCAACGCCACGCTGGAGGAAACCAACAGTCTGCTCAAAGCGGCGAGGTATCAGGAACTCTACACCAGAGATGAAGCGGAGGCGGTCATTATCTGGGGACTGATTCACAAACAGTCGGGCGCTGAAATACGCCGGGAGCTGCAAGAAAAAGGCTACGGCGGATTTTTTAAATGAAAAGGTATGGAGAAATGATATGTTTGTCATGTCGCAAAATGAATTTTCGCATGCATTTTCGGTTTACCGTGATTTAACGCCGGAAAAGAGAGCGCAGAAGACTATGCTGGCCATGATGCAGAATCCGGACGGCGGATATATTACCGTCGTGGTGAAAGAGATAGACGCTAAACGCGCGGCACTTCACGAAAGGCTGAATCACTGCTACAATTCGTATATGGCGCATATTCTTATGGTCATATGCGTAAAGTCTGATGACGGAATGACGCCGGAACAATATTACGCGGTGACGGAATATGTCTGCGCCAAAGGGAATGATGAAGAAGAATCCCTCTCTCTTGCGCAGTACATAGAAAAAAACGGCCTGCTCTCAGAAGAACAGGCGGTGTCGGTAGCTATTCAGATTTGCGAAGGTTTGCAGTCGGCGCATGAAGCGGGCGTGATTCACCGGGATATAAAGCCGGACAATATCATGATGGCTGACTGTAACCCCGATCATCTTCAGGTAAAAATCATCGACTTCGGCGGCGGAAAGCAGTTGGATGCAGCTGTGGCTCCCGATTATACCGTGGTGGGTACCATCGGCTTTCAGGCTCCGGAAAGTCTGTCATCCGATATTCTTCCGCAGTCCGATGTGTATTCCCTCGGCTGTCTGCTGAATTTCATGCTGACAGGCGCGGAACCCGTAGTGAAGAAATACAGGGGCAGCCGCGAGATTGTCAGTATCATCGAAAAAGCCACCTTTCTCGATTCGTACAGCCGCTATTCCTCGGCGGAGGCGATGGAAAGATGGCTGCAACGTGCCGCTGGCGCACGGAAGATCGACAGAATCCCCCTTCTCCGCGAGCTTCCGGGATTCCGCACGGGTTCTCTGTGGAAAGCAATCGTCGCCTTTTTCGGCTATGGTGTGATGGGAGTATTATTGGGCGAATGGAAAAATCAGGGTATAGAAGGATTACTGGATATTATGTTCCTGATGGTATGGCCTTTCGTTATTTGCTTTAACGTGGGCAATGTCCTGCAATTCCTGCCGGAAAGATTCCGGAAAAGCTCTGGGCGTTTCATGATGGCGAGAATCATTCTTATCCTTTGCGGATTAGCGGTACTGGTGATCTACGGTGTTTATTTCCGTGATGCGACACCGTGATGAAGAAGCCGGAACGCGCTGCTGTCAGTTCATATACCACAAATAGCAGGGCGATGTTTTTTATTTCAGGAAAAATCCCTTGACATTCCTTCCTGCCGGTGTTACAATGAGGATAGGACAAAATTGTTGTTCTTGCATTAACCTCTATAAGGGATTGATACATGCTTACTTGGAAGATTGGTTTTTCCAATTTTCATGTGCTTGCATTAACCTATATAAGGGATTGATACCTGCCTCTGAAGCCTCTTCGGCTGTCTCCCATTCACCTTGCATTATCCTATATAAGGGATTGATACGCTGTACATGTTGTATTCCAGAAGGCAAAGCCTAGGACTTGCATTATCCTATATAAGGGATTGATACTATACCCCAGACTTTCTCATCAGCTCCATGCTGCATACCTTGCATTAACCTCTATAAGGGATTGATACCTATAAACATAAAAATCACTCCATAAAATTATTTAAGCTTGCATTAACCTCTATAAGGGATTGATACATTTGCTTGTTAGATTGTAAAAGAGATACCATTGCCTTGCATTAACCTCTATAAGGGATTGATACACTATTTTGTGCAGAAGTTTGAAGCTTGTACCTCTTAATTTCTGCATACTTGCATTAACCTCTATAAGGGATTGATACCTTCTATTTTCTGGCGGTACGATGTACCATGTTTCGCTACTTGCATTAACCTCTATAGGGGATTGATACTCTTTCGTAATCACGAGATATGATTAATGTCCCATCTTGCATTAACCTCTATAAGGGATTGATACTTTGGTTTCAGCCAACTCAGCATATGCATGGTTTAGCTGCTTGCATTAACCTCTATAAGGGATTGATACGTCCATCCCCACACCGTTGAGTTCTTGTGGCCAATATACTTGCATTAAACTCTATAAGGGATTGATACCTCCCCTCAAACAGGGATTTAAAGAGCAATAACATTTTCTTGCATTAACCTCTATTAAGAATCACTTTCCACTTTCCATTGTCAATTGCCATGCATTAACCTCTCTGTAGAATTGATTGCGCAACACAAAAAGACCAGACAAAGGAGGGAGCCGATGTCGGCAAACCTTTTGCTTGGTCTTTTTATCTATTTCTATTTATCGGAGTGTTTTACGATATGCAGATCATTCTTACCATGCGCGCGCCGGACGGGCTGCGCATTCCCTTCAATTATAATCATCAGCTCCAGAGCGCGATTTACGCGAAACTCGCCGATGTGGGCGCTTCGGATTTCATTCACAACGGCGGCTACCGCTCGGCGCACAATTACAAGGCGTTTGTGTTCGGCGCTCTGAACGGAGCGCACACGGTCGCGGACGGGCATTTTGTCTTTGACGGGGATATAAAGCTTGAAATCCGAAGCCCGTTTTTTGAATTCTGCGACGCGGTGCAGCGCAGCGCGGAAATGAAGCCCTGTATGAAACTCTTTGATACTGCGCTGGAACTGACGGAAATTTCACTTCAAAACCGGCATTTCACTGACGGCGCATGCAAATTCCGCGCCGATTCCCCCGTGTGCGTCTACCGCACCGAGCCGGACGGAAGCACCGCTTATTTTTCGCCTGACAGTCCGGAATTTACAGAATACCTGCTGCTCAATTACCGCAACAAATACGCCGCCATCCTCGGGAGAAACGCGCCAGAACTGCAAATTGTTCCTCTCCCTCATCATCGGAAAATCGTCACGCGGTTCAAAAACACATGGGTAAACGGATGGAAGGGAATGTATAAAATCTCCGGCAGCGGTCAGGCGCTGGAATTTCTCTACAACACCGGACTCGGCGCGAAGAATTCCCAGGGCTTCGGGCTGCTTGACGTCATGGAATAATCGAATAATGGAATAAAAAATTTCCCGTGAACATTCCGCCGGGTAAAACGGAATGCTCACGGGATTTTGTTTATTTGATCAGCTTCTCCCAGACCTTTGCCGTCATGCGCACATCGTTCATCGCGTCGTGTTCCGTCAGCTCCATGCCGGAGAGTGCCGCCATGTCGGGGTCAGGGTCAAGCCCTCTCGCCACGAGCAGCGTGCTGAGATCATACAGCGGGTAGGGTCCGAGAAACGTCCTTTCTTCCGCCGCTTTCATCACGCATTGAGAAAAGAGCCGCGCCTCCACGGGGTACTGCACATAGGCAATGCAGACGGCGTCTTCCCGGTGCTTCATCCAGAATTCCCAGAAGGAGTCGAGCAGTTCATCCTCCGTATTCACAATCTCGTCGGCATTGGCGAGATAGGGGAGAACATGTTCCCTGACCCAGTCGGTCTGAATGTCGCTCTCGTTGGCGCGGACAGAAACATAAAACCTGTCAAGCTCCCTGCCGCTTACGTCTGTTATCATTGCCGCCACGCTCAGAAATGCTCCGTACAGCCCGTCACATTCCGCGTCCACATAGAATCTGTTCATGTGCTGCCCTCCTGTTTTCCGATCAGTGTAAATTGGTGTTTCAGAGTTCCGTTTTCCGTTGATTCCGTGCCGTCACATCTGACTCGCCACGTTTCGCCTTTCGCAAAGACTTTGGATAAATCCTTTTCTCCTTTACGAACCGATTCGGAAATGCCGTCTCTTTTGTAAGCGGGGTGCGCAGCGTTACCGTTTTCGTCTGTCACCATCAGTTTTAAGTTATTCTTTGCCACATCGGTCACTGTCGCGGTGTATTCCTGACCGACAACAAACGCCGCATGCGCTTTCGGACGTTCGGACTGCGACTGAACGGTTGTGGAATTATCTGTCGGCGTTTCATTCTGGCCGGAAGTCAGATTACTTTCCGAACCCGCACTGAAAAGATAACAGTACGGAGGTTTTTCTGTCGTTTTTTCGAGCAGACCGAAGCCGACATTGGTCTTGGCACCCATACCAAAATCTGTAATAATATTTTCAAAGAGCTTCAATTTCTGTTCGGCGGTGATACTAACTGTTTTATTATTGACCGTGATCTCGGAATCGCACAGCTTGAATCGGAAAAGGAACACCACGTCCGGCATGACTTTCAGCAGCGTGATGGGATTCGGGTCGGTCAGACCCTGGTACATGCGGGGATTTTCCTTCAGATCAGGATTATAGGAAATGTGGGACGTAATGTTTTCCAGTCCTATGAGATGATTGTTTTTGTCCGCCTTGATGGGAAACGCGTCAAAAAAAACGTCCTTGCCCTGCCCTTCCTCTGCTTCTTTGGAAGGTTTGAAATCCGTATCGTAGGTATGTGTGTGCCCGAAAATATCCACTTCGATGGCATGTATCTCTTGATCAGTCAATTGAGAGAATTCTTCAGCTAAATAGCCTCTTATCAAATCCTTGCTGCCGATAAAGGCGGAACGGAGCATTCCCTTGACTTCACTGCCCGGGATATACGGCAGCCCTGTCGTATAATCGAGCGACATACCGAGGGCAATTTTCGGCGCGTCCTTGACCAGATCGGTGCTGTGTTCGTAGCCAAGACCCATCAGCAGTCCGGGGTACAGCACTTTAAATGTAAGCGTCTGCATATTGCCAAACAACGGGATTTCTTCTTGTGAAAGCTTCCACTTGGAATTGACAAGCTCGTGGTTTTTCCTTTGTACGGTTTTCTTTATTTTCTCGTCTTTTTTGTTTCCTTCCGGCATGGACATCACTGATTTATCTTCAAAAAGATCGTAATAGTCCACCCAGAATTGATAGTGGAGATTCATGATTCACTCCCCACTTCCTCTTGGACTGCTTCCGCGGGCTTTTTGTCTTTCGATTGGTTTTTGTCCTCAAGGAAAAACAGATTGAACGCCAGTTTGAGCGCGGTGGCGCAAATCAGCACTTTTTCGGTCATGTCATTGTGCTGTGCCGTGGTAGTGCCCCAGTGCTTCCTGATCGTGTCAAAAAGCGTGTCCCCTGTTGCAGGAATGCCGAGCTGAGGCAGCAGCTGATTGATGGCTTTCATCAGAAGCGAACGGTCCACACTCGCGTTGCCCTGCTTGCTGAAAAAGGCGGTAGCGGCAAGCAGACTGCCGTTGGCGATCGCCGAGCCATAGGAGGCAATCTGACCGCGAAAAGCGGGATCAATCTTTCCGTTTTCAATAAATCCTCCGTTTTGAATCGCATCATACGCGGCGGGAAGAAGCCGGTCGATCTCACGCTTATTCATCAGGCTTTTCCTCCTTCTTCCATATAACTTTCGTCATGCTGACATAGCCGCAGCCGGTGCTTGCCTCCGCGCCGAACTGCACGACAGGCTGTTTGTCAATTCCAATGATTTCCCCGAATTTGTCTTTTTCGTTTGGTCTGCCGACAATCAGACCGAAAACGCTCTTGTGCGGCACATATTCCTCATACCACAGATTTTTGGACTGTCCGTTTTCCAGTACATTGTGCGCCACGACAGGCAGGGCAATGCTCCGCAGCATATCGCTGCTCATGACGGCGTATCTGTCTGTCCCGAGAAGCCATTCCATTCCCGCGTCCGAAGAAACCTTCTCCGCATTGTACCCTTCCACCTTTGCGCAATCACACGAAACCTTCACCGCATCGCCCTCGATGCCTGTCGGAATGTTGATCTTCGGCATCTTAATGCCCAGCGATTTCAGCTTATTCACAAAGGAATCAATAAGATCGGGCGTGGTGGCTAAAATCCATGCGGTGTCGCAGTCGCTGGCTCTCACCGGACGCGCCAGAAGATCCGCGCCGAAGAAGGCATAGCTGCCCTGCTGCTCGCCGCCCTTGCGTGTGCCGAAGATTTCTTTGATATCATTGTTACTGTCCCAATTGGCTTTATCGTGGCAGCCTTTGAGAATCTCGCAGTGATCTCTCAGCGCGCCCTTGACACCGCTGGCATTCATGGTGGGTTCGCCCAGCACCGGATCGCGCTCCACCTGTAAATCGATCACGTCGTAATTGGCGTCGCTGCCGCCCATGTGCAGGTTTGTCAGACAGTCCAGCCTGTAGAATGTATAGTTCATTTTGAATCCTCCGTATCAGATTTTGCGTTATCGTTCGAGTCATAATAGAAGATACCGTTGAATCCGGCAATTTGTCCGTGGGTAAAATGTTTCATACTATCTATCTGCTTTTTGAAACCATTCATCTGCTCCCTGCTCTCAAAAACAAACGTCGAACCGGCTTGCAGCAGATGCAGCACTTCATTTTGTTTGACAAAGCGTCCTTTGCCCTTATTTCCGGATACGGCTTCCCGTGCCTTGTAATTGGTGGTAAAGACGCGGTACTGCTTCTGCGCGGTCATGGCATAGACGCAGTGTTCCTTCAACTCGTCCATACTTCCCTCATAGAACATATCCGACACGAGAAAGGCATAGCAGCAGTCTTCCTTTTGCCCGCTGACCGTTACGGGATTACCAAGCTGTTTTCCGACCTTCTGGGAAAAAACGGTCGCGTCAAGCATGATCATCTTCTCGCCGAAATCCCCCGCGTTGCTGATCTCTGCGGCAAAGGGACATTTCCCCTGCCCGATGAAGACGGATTTTTTTATTATTTCTTCCTGTGAAAAATCAAACAATCCCTCGCCCACTTTTGCGTAAAAGACAAAGCGGAAACCGTCGAGAATGACATAGTCCTTTTTGAGAAAATCCTTGTCGTCAGTATATTTAGAAATCCCGTTGTGATAATTCCGCTTGCGGTTGATGACCACTCTGGTCTGATAGCGGAAGGGGTTTATTTCCTTGTCCAGCAATTTGCCGTCGCTCAAATGGATGAAGCGAAAGAGTTCCGCGCCTTTTTCGCTGTAAAAGAGCGGAAGCCAGCGGAAACCACAGTCGGTTTCGAGGCATTCGTATTGGTTGAGCTTTTCACTGTTGCCCGACTCCATGGCGGCAATCAGCATGGGTGCGGGAAAATAGAGATTATCGTCTTTTTTCTTGTTTTTCTCGTTATCCTTATCGGTATCTGCGGACTGTTCGTCAGCATCCTCTTTGGGTATCAGATAGAGCGGGGAAATTTGCTTAATCATGCCGAAAGAATTAATCGATGTGTCGTTCAGCCGATAGCTATCCAGACCGATCTTTTTTTCGTCCCTTGTAAAGCTGCTGTCGGGGTTTTCAATACCGAGAAAGCGCAGCACGCCGAAAAGCGCGGACTGATTGGGCATAAGGTTGGACCTGATGTAATACTTCTCGCCCCTGCTCATCTGGGTGTCGTTGTCGTCGTATTTCAACCCGCGCTCGCCGCCGAGGAAATAGGGCGCAAGCGGGGTCAGCGCGATTCTGATGTATTTGTCACTCATTGTTCCCTCACTCCTTTCCCGGCGCTTCGGTCATAAACCGGAGGATTCTGACGGCGTCGGCACAGCGGTCAGCGATATGGCAAACGATGTCGGCTGTCAGTTTTCCTGTTTCTTTGCTGATAATGGTGGTTTTGGCAGATTTACCCGCGTCGTTTGTGATTTCGGAGAGAATGGCCTCATGGATAAATCTGTCGGTTTCGGTTTCTATTGTCTTCTTTATCAGTTGATAATCCTTCTTAACACTCAATTCACAGTAATCGCGCAAGCCGTTCAGATACGTCTCGTATTTCTTTTGCGCATCGTTGTCAAACATATTCCTGAAGAAGTTGGCAATGGGTGTGCCCGTGCAGCCGTTGGCGATATATTGATTGATAGCCGAGAGAAACAGAGCGGAATAGGTTTCCATCACAAAGCCCGCAGAGGACAGGAAGATGTTCAGATTATCATCATCACCGGACGTCGATGAGGAAGCGGATGTACTTTTCTTAGCTGTCAATGCCGTTTTCTTAGCAGTACGCGCGTCCGCAATCATCTTTTCCAGCGTTTCGAGCAGATCGGAATTGTCGCTGATTCCCCTCACGGTATATCTGAAACTCTGACCGGAGTGCTTTTGCAGATCGACGCAGAGACCGTTTTTGCTGCCGCTGCTGTTTTTGGCTTCGTGAAGCAAGGAAAACGCGCGGTTCAGCGCTTCATAAAGCGGGCTTTTGATATGCTGGATGGAAAGTCCCACTGAAAGAGAGGGCTTGCCGGGATTCGCTTTTCTCTCGTCGGCAAAGGCTTTGTTGAATTTTGCATTGAGCCGGTTGACGAGTGCAAACACGGAGATTTCATTTTCCTTATTGTCCGGCTCTTTGCCCATGACTGGCAGGATGGCAAGCAGGTCGTCGCCACCGGCGTAAAGCGGTACACCGCCGTACTCCAATATCATTTCTGCGGATTGGACGCAGTATTGAAAGCTCTTTTTGCTTAAGTTTTTTGCTTCCTCATCAGTGGCGCAACTCTTGAACAGCTTGCCCATGCTGTCGCCATCGGAATTGAGAATGCAGTAATATTCCTCGGTTTTCCAGTTTTTATTTTCCTTACCTGACGGGTCGGCAATGCTTTCTATATCGCGGATTTGTTTTTCTTCGTCTGCGCTGCACAGCATCCATCCGTTTAACAGCGATGCGACCAGCTCAAACTGTTTCAGACAGCGGTTTTTGTTGACGGACGAATCTCTTTCAAAAAGCGTGAGCAGATAGTTTTTGCCGTCCACAGGGATATAATGCGGCTCGTATTCCAGCGCCGCCAGCGTGTCGCCGAATGCCGCGATCACGCCCTCGCCTTTCGGCACGTCCTTCACCACGATGTAAATGCGAAGGTAATCTGTCAGCCATTTTTTCACATCGTCAGACTTTTCACCGATTGCGGCAGCGACCATTCCCGCAAGCGTTACAATGGCGCTTTCTCTTGCATCTTTTGCTTCTTTCATACAATCGCCTTTGACGATGATGTGGTCAAAGAAAAGCCCTACGCCTTTGGCGGCTACTATTTCACCGCCACTAATTGAAATCTGTTTTCTCCCCTTGGTCGTATTCACACAGAAAACCGGTGCGATAAAACTATCTTGCGGAATACCGTTGTTCACCATTTCGGTGATCATTTTCTTGGAAAGCCACGAAAAGATATAGCTCGCGCACCATGTGCCGCCGGGGGTGGAAGTCAGATTGAAGGTATCGTAAATCGGTCCCAATGTGACCGCCGTGTATTTTTCGCAATCAGCCATTGTTTTTCTCACCTGCCTTCGCTTTTTGGATTTTCATACCAATATGATCAAGTGACTCATAGATTACTTTTGCCGGACCTCTTTCGGAAGAAAAATGGTTATTCAGGGAATTATAGCTGAATTTGTATTGATTGCTGAAATAATCCAGAAAATCAATCAAATCAAATTCCGACGGCGTTTTGATTTCCGTAACATCGTCTTCACTGCTCACCACAGCAATACCGTTTTCTCTTCCTGTTATTTTACTACTTCCTTGGGTGTTATCTATGAGATAAAAAGTCTGGTCTTTCATGGTTTCCTTAATTGTCTGGGGAACAATAAGAAGATACTGTCCGTGAGGCTTGAAATGAACAGGATTTTCATATCTGCTTATGATCGGGGTTTTGTCCTTCTTTTCAGGTTTACCTTCTATTTTGACGCGGTTTTCAACAGCCACCGTTCCCTTTCTCCGACTGTGAGGATTGATAAAAACCATTTCTTTTTTTTCTTTATTAAATCTTTCATCAATCCTGTACTCATACTGCTGCGGAAGTCCTATAATCGCCCGCACAAAGCGGAAATCATCATTTTCTCCGTCAAAAGTTTCGTGAAAATGTATTTTTACAAAATTATCCTCATCCTCTGTGCCTTCATTAAGTACAAAGCTCTTGATGGCAGCCTTCTCAGAATGTATTTTTTTATCCAAAAAGTACTGAAAAAGAAAACCTTTGCTGTACTGCAGATTCTTAGGATTTCCGTGCGTATAATTGATTCCGGGCTTCATGAGATTGGATAATGTAAATACATCGTTAAGGTACTCATTGGAGGAGGGAATAATCTGTCCGTAACTTACATAATACAGTGTCTTCTGATTCGGGGCATATTCCGCAAGCTGCGCCGGAGTCATAACAGGTATTTCTTTCCCGTCCATCTCCGTCACCCCGAAGCTGCCGAAGCCCTTGTTGCTGCGGTTGCCGAAGCAGTGCAGCGCGAAGAAGGGCGGGATGAGTTCTTTCAATAACGCGGACAGCTTGTTTTCCTGATCACCGGGAACGAGAATTGTCATTGTCGTTCCCTTGGGGTAAAAAACGCTCTTGATACGGCTTTTTACGGTTTCACGGTCACGGGTTTCCGGCGTGATGTCAAACGCCTCCGGACCCATTGAAGCAAAAAACAGGTTGTGAATCTGGCGCGTATTATCTACCTTGACGGTGTTGTTTCTCTTATTATACGTTCCGGTGTTGCACTTATATCCGCCCTCCGGCTCTCCGATGGCGGTGAATGTCATCCGATAGCGGTAGGCAGTGTGTCCGTTGACTTCCGACTGAATCCAGTCCTGCGGAGCGGATTTGTTTTCCTTTTTCAGCCATGCGGTGATAAAATTATCCAGCGCGGGCTTGACTTCGGAGGCTCTCAGGCACGCGCCAGATTCCTGCCCCTGAAAGTGCAGCAGCGGCGTGTACTGCGTGAGTTGCACTTCTATTTTGCTGCTCATTGGGTTCATTCTCCTTCCTTCGGTTCGTTTCTGACGGTCACTTCAATGGCGGCTTTGGAGCGTTTGATTTCCTCGGCGGCTTGGTTGAGTGCCGCGATTGCCTCATTGAATCGTGTCTTTTCATCTTCCAGTTGCTGTTTCAGCAGGTCAATTTCTTTCTGCTTTTCGGCTTCCTGTTTTTCCATGCTATTTTTTAACATTTTGATCTTTTTTTGCAGATGTTTAATCTTTTTATCCTTTTCATCCTCAGTCGGCAATTCCAGCGTCAGCGAAGTCTCCGCCTTGTGCCAGCCCTTGACCAGACCGTACATTCTGTCAAAGCTGTATTTCGCGTTTTCCCATTGCAGCTTGAAGGATGAGTTTCCTTTGTTCCAATCATCGGCTCCGAATAATGAGACAAGCCTGTTGTAATAATACTCGGCGGTTCTGGGATTGTTGCGGGTAAAGTGACAAAGACAGTTGATAAACCGCCCGCTTTTCCGCATATCTATTATTTTGCTTAATTCAACGGTTACAGTGGGAGGCTGTACGGAAATATCGACTTCTACTGTTGCCCCGTTAATGGTTTCATTTTCCATTATTTTCTCCTCCTGTATCGGTAAAGAATGACCAGCAGCGCGACCAGCAGCGAGGTGATCGTCAGGCTGATGACCGTCAGCGACACGCTGCCGCGAACGTAAGAGAAGCCTTTAGCTGCGTCGCCGTCAACTGTAAAGAAGCACATGGCGTTCTGCATGACCGCGAGGATGCAGGAAATCCATGTAAAGATCAGGGCGATACGGTTGAAGCCGAAGTCGAGATTGGTTTCGGCGGCTTCATTCAGGCTTTCGAGATGTTTGTCGAGCGATTCCGTTTCCCGCTCGATGAACATGAGTCCGCGCATCATGTCGTACATTTCTATGCCCTGCTCCTGCGGGGTGACTTCGGTGAAGTGAAGTTGGCTTCTGTAAGCCACAAACCGCTCCTGTAAATTCATCAGCTTCAGGATGGTGATGCGGTTCATAGAGCGTCCGGTCTTTTCCACTTTTTCCGAGAGATTGGAGGCTTCCCGCTGGAAATGGATCAGCGTCGCCCGCTGCGCCAGCGTCAGGCACGACATCTGGATGTACTGGGTGAGGAAGTTATCGATGAGAAAATCCGGCGCGGAATCCGCCAGCAGCATCATGTTCTGTGCCGTCATGGTGACAATGCTGATATATTGGTCGCCGTCCCCCAGCCATCGGTCGTAAATATGACTTTTGAGCAGATCAAGGCGGGTGAACCTGGTGGGACAGGAACACTTGCCGTCCGGATCGACAAAGATAAATTCATACAGACTTTTGGAGGCTGCTTCGTCCCTCTGATAGGCATATTCCCCATCGCGCAGGAGAAGCGTTTCCCGCGTCACGGCTTTGTCCGCCATCAGACAGCAGACGAACATCCTGTCATCCAGCGCGGGGTAGATGTAGAAATCGCCGTGTTCCTCATTGCGGCGCTTGGAGGTGAAATGTTGCAGACTGCCGAAGCCGAGAATATCCTTGATGAAGCCGCACATGTGGGTGAGCGAAATCTTCTCGTACAGTTCGCCGCCGGTGTGGACGCGCTCGATGAAGGCGCGGTAATCGTCCTCAAAGCGGAAGATTCCCTCCGTCTCCACGCAAAGCCTGTCCGCGCAGAGGGAAATATCCGGTTGGTCGGCGTCCGGAATGAAGGGGAGCGAAATGCGTCTGCCGTAATTGTTGATATTCTTGACGCTGGCGAAATCGTTCTGCGGATTGCCGTCCGCGTCCCTGCCGCGGTTTTCACATTCCATGATAAACAGGGCGACGCCGGTATTGAATATTTTCAGCTTGATGCCGTTGACGGTAAGGTCGTAGGTGCGTCCGTTTTTGGTGATGTAATAATGCCCTTTGTTGCGGATTTTGTCGGGCATGAAGGAAAAATTGGTGACGATGTTCTCACCGAAGCCGTAGATGGCCTTACGCACAAAGGGGTGGAAATACTGGTACTCCTTGTAAAGCAGCGTCACATCGGCGTTGTTCACCAGTGCGGGGGAACGGCGGATGTAGTATTCGTCGGGCATATCGGTGCATACCCAGTTGGGATTGTCGCGGAAACAGCCGGCAAAATCCTCCATCGTGCGCCGGTGCTCATCCGTGCCCTCCCAGACAAAGGGAAGGATAAAGGTGTGGTAGCTGTAGACTCTCATATGTGACAAGCTCCTTCTCAGGGGATTGACTGATTACGACATAAAAATCGGTTTTTCGCTGAATACTTATATAATATTATCATTTATTTTAATAATTTTCAATATGATTTTATGAATATTTGCAAAAATACAGACAAAAAAAGACCAGACAGATCGGAACGCGCATAAAAACGCCGCCAATCGTCTGGTGCTTTTTTATTTTGTTTTCAATTCCCTTATAGAGGTTAATGCAAGATTACTTCCGAAGCCAAGATAAATGCTCCCGAAAGCAGAGTATCAATCCCTTATAGAGGTTAATGCAAGGGGAAGACACAACAGGCAAGATTGCATGATTGCCGAAGGTATCAATCCCTTATAGAGGTTAATGCAAGATTTACATTATTCGAAAATCACTATCCACAACTTAGTGAAATTAACTCCCTCCGTCTCGCCTACGGCGAGCCACCTCCCTCAAAGAGGGAGGCAATATCCGGCTCCCTCTTTGAGGGAGCTGTCAGCGAAGCTGACTGAGGGAGTGCTTAAGTTGTGGATAGTGATTCGAAAATAGTATTGCTATTGCTTGTGTATCAATCCCTTATAGAGGTTAATGCAAGAAAAATAAGAGTCAAAAGGAAGCAAGTCAGTTTTTGTATCAATCCCTTATAGAGGTTAATGCAAGAACAACAGATTGTGTTCCAGAATTATTATACCCCCCAACCCGTTGTAAAGTCAAGTGAACAATCTGTGAACAAAAAGCTATAAAATGAGTCAATATCACTATCGGGTGAATAAAATGGAGTGATTTTTTAATTTATTAAGCGTGAAAAAACAAATTTAAACTAAAATAATTGTTGCGTTTTCGTTCTTTATGGCGTATAATGAAAATCGGGCGATAAAGATGCCGGAAAGAATATGTGACAAAAATGTACTGATAGGATTTGCTAAGGCGCTGGCGGACAGGGGTTTCAAGCCGGGGTTTGACAGCATGACCGCCGACGCACTGGTGATCTGGCTGGAAATCGGTCTGCGGCGGCGCAAGCCCGGACGGATTTTTTAGTGGTCAGTGGTTAGTGATTAGTGGTTAGCGTTAATATATTATTCACAATTAGGGCATTTTTGTAATAAATCATTCATACTTATATTAGCTATATAAGTATGTTTCACGCCTAAAACTCTTAATATTGGTGCTTTTTCGTGTATTCCACAGGTATATTGACTCATTATAATGCCTTTTGTTCACAAATTGTTCACTTGACTTTACAAGGGGTTGGGGGTATAATACCCTCAGAACACAACCTGTTGTTCTTGCATTAACCTCTATAAGGGATTGATACATATGACATCTGACACCCAGAACATACTTGAAGTCTTGCATTAACCTCTATAAGGGATTGATACACTCATCGTCTACCCTTGCTTTCCTGATTTCATTAAATAAAAACTTGCATTAACCTCTATAAGGGATTGATACTTTAGAACGTAAAATTAATCTTCTCAATGATATAGGGAGCTTGCATTAACCTCTATAAGGGGATTGAAAACGCAAAAAAGCAGACCGGATTCAAATTAGATCCGATCTGCTTTTTTGAATACTTGAAAAACCTGAAACCGCGGCGGGAAGGGCGTTCCTGCCGCTTTGTTTAAATGAGCCATTTCGGTGAAGCGCTCCGCCTGACTACCGACCGCCTTGACGCAAAGAATTTCTACGCCTTCAATCCCGCATTTGACAAGTAAGTATGATTCTATCAACCAAATCCTCTTTGCACACATCGCAGTGACCTTTGCAAAGGGGGTTTTTGGTTGTCAGAAATGATTTGTATGAGATGTGCGTGGAAGGCGAGTCCAGAGGAGGACTCATGACCTACATGACCGCCCGCCGGGACAAAAGGGTCAGAAAAATCATCGTCTGTTCGGGCGTCAGCGACCTGGTTGCGACTTTCAATGAACGCGAAGATGGAATGAAAGAAACTCTTGTCAGATGTATCGGCGGCACGCCCGAAGAAATGCCCGAAGAGTATGAGAAACGCTCCGCTGTCTGTTGGGCGGATGAAATCAAAATTCCAGTTCTCATCATTCACAGCAAGGGAGACAAACGGGCCCGTTTTGAAACACAGGCGCAAGCCATCTACGACAAGCTGAAGGACAGCATAGACTGCACGTTTATCACCTATGAGGATGATATGCATGGTTTTCATCTGGATCAGGATCCCGCCGTTATCAGGGAATGGCTGGAAACACACTGAAGGGGGATACGATGAAGAAAGGCGCAGCCGTCGGGCAGAATCGACTTATTCAGCGTATCCCTGGGACTGCCGCACCTGATGAATGTTTACACCGCTCCGGATTACCGCGAGCAGGGAATCGCCATGCGCATGGTGGAAATGCTGATCGAAGAAGCAAGGCGCAGGGGAATTACCGAAATCAGTCTCGACGCGACCGCTGTATAGGAAATTGGGATTTCAGGATTCGGAGGAATGTATGGTGATGACGCTTTGATATGAAAATGCAGTCCGACGCGTTTCTTTATCCGCTTATCGTCTCTCTTAAAAGCGGTCTGGTATTTAATCATCAGCATCTAAATCCTCCATCAGTTCTTCTACGGAGGTAAAACCTCGGGCAGAATCTATACCGGCGTATGTATGGATACCTGCTGCACGCTGGGCATCTGCGCAGAGAGAAACGCTATCTTTAACATGATCACCAACGGCGAACAGGAGATCGACAAAGTTCTCGTCGTGTTAGACGACGGCACAAACGGCGCACCCTGCGGCGCCTGTCGGGAACTCATGGTGCAGATCATGCCGGACAGCTACAAGGACATCGAAATCATGGTCGATTACGCCGCCGGACGCATCGTAAGGCTCGGCGACATCACGCCGGAATGGTGGATATAGGGTAAAAATTTATCTCACAAACGGATATTCCACTTTTCCGTCCAGCAAGGGCGCGTATGCCCTGACCTTGCGGAAGGTGTTGCCCAGCATCTCCCGTTCACGGTAGGAACGCAGGCTTTCCATATCAAATGCCGCGTAGAATAAGCCTTCCGTTTCCGCGTCGGCGAGAAGCAGGGTGTTGTCGGTACATTCGCCGTTTTCGTCCCAGCAGATGGGACTGAACGCGCAGGAATTCCCCGCGTTTCTTCCGTTCGGATTGGCCATGGCAACACCGCACATATTTTCGTACGCCCTCGTGGAAAGCGCCTGCACACGCGGCTTCATGCTCTCGCAGTCGTTGGGGACGAGAATGATCTCCGCGCCTTTGAGCATTAAAATTCTCGCGCTTTCGGGGTATTCCCTGTCGTAGCAGATCATCATACCGAGCTTCACACCGCCGAAGTCGCACACCTTGAATTCATCGCCGGACACAAGCGCCTTTTCGTCGGCAAAGTCGCAGGTGTGTACCTTGGCGTATTTCATCAGAATTTCGCCGTTTTTTCCAATGACAAAGGCGGCGTTTTGCGGTTTTTCATCTCCCTGTGTAATGGCTGTGGCCACCACGCCGATTTGCAGCTCCTTTGCTTTTTCGCAGAGCGGAAGCAAATCTTCCTGGGTAAGGGCAGATTCGTTGCCGATGGTCAGGTCATAGCCCGTGATGAAACATTCCGGCAGAAGGAGAAGGTCCGCGTGATTTGATTTTGCTTCCTTCATTTTTTCTATGATGGTGGAAATATTTGGTTCCATTTCCCGATTGCGGGAACGCATTTGCAAAATGGCGATATTTAAAAATTTCATGTTATTCTCTCTCCTTTTCTCATATACTACCATCTTTGATAAAAAAATGCAATGACAAAAGGCTGTCTTTCGCACGTTTTGGGAACGAAAAACAGCCTTGTTTTATTATGAATTAAAAAATTACTCCGTCTGCCCGTTCTGAAAATCAATTAACTGCTGCGTCAGCTTGCGGGACTGGCGGATTTTTTGCAGCCAGAACATCAGCATGACCGCCGCGTAGATGACCAACACGGTCACTCCCAGCGTACCGTAAAACCGAATGGGCGACACGCTGCCGTCCGCCGGAGGTGCAATCAGCAGCATGACCTCGGCTTGAATCAGAACCAATTGCAGCGTCAGCCGCAGAAGGTACTGCTTGATATCCGGCTCCTTCCGGAAATAGGTCACGCAGGTGGGCAGCACGCACCATGCCGCCGTTCTGATGAGTGCAAGAAGGTCGTCATAATGAAGCACCTGCTCCGGCGCGTAAACGCTCCCAAAAAGCACGCTTGCGATGAGAATCAGCGGTACCAGACAGAAGAATATCTGCACCCGCGAAATGATGAATTCCTTGAACGTCATACAATTATTCTCCCGTGGAACTCGCCTGGTGTGCTTATCTGAATGAAAGCCAATACGCTGAAATTCTTGCCCAATATCCCGACCTGCGTTCGGAAATCATGGAACAGACCTTCTCGGAGGGCGATAAAAGAATCGTATGTTACACCAAAATCCGGACGGACAATCCTGCTTTTTATCAGGACATGGAAAGCCATGAAATCTATAACGGTCGTTTTGTTTTATTCGGGAAAGACCTTATCCCGCGTAGTACAGCGTTTTAAAGGCTTCTTCCTCCGAAAGCTGCCCGTTGACGGTAGCTAAATAGGAGTCATCACCGCGCTCGAGTTCCAATCGGGCGAGTCTGCCGTCGGAAAGCCTGGCGTCCACGATGGTATTGCCGTCCGTGCGGATAAGTTTAAATGTCTCTCCGGCGGGAATTTCCACGTCTTTGCTTACCACTTGGCCGCTTTCATCCACGATATCCGCTTTGAAAGCCTTGGCGGACTCCAGTGTGTTGACATTTTCGGGAACGGCAAAAAATCCGTCCTCCGGCAGCACCGGCTTTCCGTCCGCTCCGACGGATGTATTAAAGGTGGCGGTGAACGTCGCCAGCAGATCGCAGCGTAAGGTCAGGGTGAAATCATGGATGTCAGTGATGCGCTCGTAACCGTAGACGCTCTTTTCTTCCAGACCCGCCAAGTACAGACCGTAGCCGGTATCCTCCACCAACGAGGGTTTTTCTCCGCCAAGATCAAAAATCAACAGATTGCTGCCGTCGTTGTCCATGTGCGTGATAACGTACAGATAGTCGCGGTTGTCCTCCGTATGAACCACGAAGGCATCCATGTCGTAGCTGTAGAGGTCGGACTTCATTCCCTTGCCGTTCTTCTCCACGTACACGCCGTTATAATACTGGTTCAGTTCCTCCTCAATGCCGTAAAAATACAGCTCATCCACGGTTCCGTCGCCGCCGAGATCGTACAGTCCCTTCTCCACCAGACCCGACACGTAACCGCCGCTGACAGAGTAGTCCCTGACAAACAGATCCGGTGCATCGCTGTAGAGCAGCTTGACCATCTGAACGCCATCCGCGTTGGAACCCAGATCGTAGGTGCTGAAATAAAAACAGATGCCGTCCGGGTCGAGCGTGAAGGTGTAGGCGGCTTTTGTCAGATCGGTGGCGGTCACATTCATGTCGTACGCTCCGAAGGGGTTTTCCCGCTTGGCAATCTCCATTTCGGGATACCTTAAGTCCAGCTCTTTAAGCAGCCGTTCATTCAGCTTATTCTGATCCTTGACGACGTCGGACAGAGCGATTTCTTCTCCCGTTGTGGGGTCGATATTGCGGGAGGCGTACCAGTACATGCCGTGCGCACCGCCCGAAAAGTTGTACCCTTCGTACTCGATACTCACCGCTTTTTCATCGGCTCTCTTTACAACGGAAAAGGTCGTGTCCATGTACCGGCCGGTTCTGCCGTCCTTGGAAAAATCATGGGCAGCCTTGTCTTCTTCCGACGAAAATTTGCCGGCGGATTGCTGGATTTTGTCTGCGGTTTTTTCCAGCGCCGCTGCCAGCTTCGGGTAGGCCTTTGCCGTTTCTTCGGTGCAGTAGATCGTGCTGCCCCGGCAGTCCAGGTAAGTAAGATACGTTTCGGAGTCGTATTTTGAGTAATTAAATGAATTTCCGAAAAGGCGTATTTCCCCGGCGGATGAATCCATCTCCCCGGAATCGGTGCAGGCGGCAGCCGATACGAGCAGCATCACAGCGCAGAGCGCCGCGCAGAGCGCCGCCAGAATTTTTCTTTTCATTTCCAATCAGTCTCCTTTATTCTTCTGTTTGCTTGCATCAACCGGTGATGATATATTTCGCTAAAACACCGATCAACAGTAAACCTTCCATGTAATTTCCTCCGGCTGTTCGTTTCAGATAGGTTATTTTTATTATATCACGCATGACGCGGAAATGTCAATAGATAGGGGCCGTCTGTGAGATCTTCATACTAATCTCACAGACGGGGTTCTGTTTCATAATCTACGCTATGGGAGGATCATTATGAGCTTTAAGGATATTTTCAAAAATTCGTTTCTGAGCGGCTATGCGAGCGGCGTCAGCATCAAAACGGTGTTGTTCAGCCTGGGTGTCACCACATTACTGGCGTTTTACATCTTCTTTATTTATCGGCTGGTGACGAGAAAAACCTTTTATTCCCGCACATTCAACCTGTCGCTGATCGCTGTGGCAATCATTACGGCGGCGATTATCCTGACAATACAGTCCAATATTGTCCTGTCGCTCGGAATGGTCGGCGCACTTTCCATCATACGCTTCAGAACGGCTATCAAGGATCCGTTGGATCTGGTGTTTATCTATTGGGCGATCAGCATGGGCATTATTTGCGGAGCAGGTCTTTCCGTGATTGCGGTGGCATTATCCATACTGATGTCCGGCGTAGTCGTTCTGATGCAAAACTATCCTATGAAAAAGCTCTCCATGATTCTTGTGGTAAACAGCAGGGATATCGACAGCGACGAACTTATCTTGGAAATCGTAAAGCAGCACTGTGAATATTTCAAGGTGAAATCACGCAACCTCACGGCCGATTCGCTTGACATGGTGATCGAGATAACAACCGATGAAGACCGCAGGCTTGTGCATCATGTGCTTTCGGTGAACGGGGTAACTTCCGCCTCGATTCTGTCACATGACGGCGAAATCACCCATAGCTGACAGAGAGCGCAATCGCATGATTGGCAGCGGTTCTCAGATCCCCCCGGACGTCCTTCTGTCGGGCATTCCCGCCGATTCGTTCCAATCATCCGATTTGTCCGAAGCGTCCGCTTCGGTGAATCCCTTCGCCTGACTTCCGACCGGCTGAATGAAAAGAATTTCTACGCCTTCAATCGGGGGATTGACAAGCAAATAATCCAGTAAAATAAAGCCTCGCGTCAGGCGGTATGAATGCCGGACGCGAGGTAATTTTTTGTTTCAGTCAGAATAAGTCATTCAGAATACATCAATACTTCATCTCGTCCAAGAATTTTTCTATCTCCGATTTGTTGGACGAATCGGTCTGGGGAACATAGACCAACGTATTTTCAATGAATTCGACCATGGTGTATTTGCCGTCTGAGGTCATCGTACGCTTTGCGTAATTCTTTCCGCTGACAGAGAAACCCGAATGCACGTTACCCTTCTGCTTCTCGATCACGTTGGACAAGTTGTTAAAAATCATCCTTGCAGAATCCGAATTGTCAACGACATAAAACTCGATCTGGAAGGGGCGTCCTTGGGGATAGGCAATAAAGACCTCTTTGATTTGCGGGGTATCGGTGAACTGAGAAAGAGCGTCCTCGACGGTGTAGTCTTTTGCCTTGGCCAGATCTTTGAAAGTGTTGGAGTCAGAGGGTGTTTTGGTGCATGATACCAGCATGACGGAGAGTAGTCCTATTGCCAGTACCAGCGCCATGAGTCTGGATGTTTTTTTCATGTAGATACTTCCTTTCATCGATAGATCTTGTGTGTATTTTACCATAAATTCAACGATTTGTCAACAGTTAATACATTAATTCCATAATAAAGATAGATGATGAAACATGCTGCCTTGTTATTTCGCTCGCAAAAGCATGCGTTACCATCCGTTTTTCTCCCCTTTTGTCGGGTGTCATGCAGCCGCCTCTGCATTCAGTGAAAAGAAGCTCCGGTAAACGATTGCCCTCTGGCATTTACTCCTGTCCAAAAAACACCCGATGGCGTTTCCAAACAGCCATCGGGTGTTGCCGTATTATTCCCTTGTCATTTCATATCGCTGCTGCCCAAATGTCAGCACCAGCGTTTTGTCCTGAATCACATAGGTGTATTCCCGATCGGTAGCCGAATCGGTTTCAAAGTCGATGGTGAGTCTGTCGCCTTCCGTTCGGTAGCGGAAGGGGTATTCCCCCGTGTCCAGCACCAACGCACCGCTGCCGTTGTCCCTGAATTCATACACCGTCACGCCGTCCAGCGACCAGCGTCCTTTCAACGGGTCTTTGCCTCCCAACATCAGACAGAGGTCCATTACGACGACGAGCAGTAGGGAAATGACTCCCATAAAAATAATCGTATTCTTCCGGTTCAGCGTAACGGTTTGCCATGCGTTCTGCAACATATTCTGCATGGAGTGGTTCAATCCTTTCTTGACGGACAGCACCAACGGGAAGTGGGGAAGGGGCTTGTCGTTTCTTCCCTTTCCGACGCTTTCCCGTTGGATGCCGTGCTACATTGTGATTTGATTAACAGCGCTTACCTTGAGGCTTATTCGTTAAGCCAGCTGCTTCTTTCTACGCAGGTAAGCGAGTATAGCGGTCATGGAAGCGAGCATCATCAGCCAGAACACCGCATAGCTGTCTTCTCCTGTCTTGGGAGAATCGTGATCGGTCGGTTTCTTCTCCGTCGTTACGGTAAAGGAGGAATCCACATATCCGTCAGTGAAAATAACGCGTATGGTGTGGCTGCCGGCTGACAGCGTATTCAGATAGGATGGCTTGAGGTCAATGACCACGCTGCCGGGGGAAGCAAGGTAATACGCCGGTGAAACCATCTGATTGTCCATCTCAATGCCGAGGAACTTGCGGAAGGTTCCCGTGTCATCGCCGCGATGCTTCACCGCCAGCCGTGCATCCCTGTCGCTGTTGCGCAGGTACGACGTCAGAAGAATGTAACAGTAGTAATCCTTGCTCGGCCGCAGGAAACTCAGCGGAAGAATGCGGGTATGGCTTGCGTCACGCTGGCAGTAGAAGCAAACGACATAATCTCTGCCGTCATCCGACAGCCTGATTTCGCCTTCGTTCCATTCGTGACCCAGTGCCGGAAGCACAAGGTCTTCGGTGTTGACTTCCTTTTCGCCGTTCTCGTCGGAGAAGCGTCTGCCGCAGCCCTTGCAAATCCAGTGAGCCCCGCAGCCTTCCTTCTCGCAGGCGGCGGGAATGGCTTCCACCGCCTCCAGTTGGTGAACGTGTTCGGTCTTGGGAATCACGCGGTTTTCGGTATGGCTCGGGTCGTTCTGACAGACACGGGTTTCTTCGCCTTCCTCGGTTTCGGTAGCGAGCCTGGTAACCGTCCAGTCGTTCCAATCGTGGCCCATTGCGGCGAGAACCGTGTCCTCCTCGGTCAATGCCACGGAAGCAGTGCCGTCGGCAAACCGCCTGCTGCAGGTTTCGCATTCATAATAGGCGATATTTCCGTCGGTTTCGCAAGTGGGCTCCACTTTCTGTACCAGCGTCAGCTTGTGACCCAATGCAGGAATGCTTTCCGTGCGTGTATGGATTGCGTCGTGCCGGCAGGTGAAGGTCTTCACGCCTTCGCCCTCGCAGGTGGCGGGAGTGGTGATTTCGCCTTCGTTCCATTCGTGACCCAATGCCGGAATGACTTCGGTGCGGTTGTCGGTGAAGACCTTGCCCCCGCATTCCGCTTCGGCGGTCAGCACACGCTTCCCGTCGGCTTCACAGGCGGCCGGAAGGATTTCTTCGGTCACGGTCGCCGTGACTGTCAGAGTATGATTTTCATCGCGTTCGCAGGTAAAGACCGCCGCTGCCGTCTCTCCTTCCCATGTCCAAGCCGGGTCCCCATAGGCGTGCCCCAGCGCGGGAATTCTTTCTTCGGCGTAACAGGTCTCTTGCTGTGCGGCTGCGTCGGTAAAGTGTGCGCCGCAGTGATCACATTCGTAATAGGCATGATGCCCTTCCGTTTCACAGGTTGCGGGAACTTCCCCGACATAAAGCAATGTGTGCCCGAGCGCCGGAATGACCTCCGTCCGGGTATGGGACGGGTCATGCTTGCAGGTGAAGGTCCGGACGCCCGCTTCCGTACAACTGGGCTGGGTGGTAATTTCTTCTTCCCAGTCATGCCCCAATGCCGGAAGCACAATCTCTTCGGGGTTGATTTCCTTTTCGCCGTTCTCGTCCGAGAAGCGTCTGCCGCAGCCCTTGCAAATCCAGTGAGCCTCGCAGCCTTCCTTCTCGCAGGTGGAGGGAATGGCTTCCACCGCCGTCAGCTTGTGTACGTGCTGGGTCTTGGGAATCACGCGGGTTTCGGTATGGGTCGGGTCGTTCTGACAGACACGGGTTTCTTCGCCCTCCTCGGTTTCGGTGGCGGGCCTGGTGACAATCCATTCTCCATAACGGTGACCCGGCGCGGGCAGCGTTACCTCTCCGGTAATTTCCACGGAAGCGGTGCCGTCGGCAAACCGCCTGCCGCAGGTTTCGCATTCATAATAGGCGATGTTGCCGCCGGTTTCGCAAGTGGGTTTAACTTCCGGTACCAGCGTCAGCTTGTGACCCAATGCCGGAATGCTTTCCGTGCGGGTATGGCTTGCGTCGTGCCGGCAGGTGAAGGTCTTCACGCCTTCGCCTTCGCAGGTGGCGGGAGTGGTGATTTCGCCTTTGTTCCATTCGTGACCGAGGGCAGGAAGAACGGTGCTCTCCTGGGCGATTTCCTTTCCGCCCTGCGCATCGGCAAAATACTTGCCGCACTGTTTGCACAGCCAGTATTCAGAATGACCGTCGGTTTCACAGGTCGCGGCAACCGCTTCCACATGACGGAGCTGATGTCCGAGCGCCGGAACATTCACGGTCTTGCTGTCGGTATAGGTTTTGCCTGCAAAGGTGACCGCCGCCGTATAGATCAGCTTGCCTGCCTGTTCGCAGGAGGCCTCTGATTTGTCGGTAGTAACGGCAGCTGTCACGTTTTGCCTGTGGGAATTGTCACGCGTGCAGGTGAAGACCGCAGTTGCCGCGTCGGCTTCACCCCAGTGCCAGACCGGTTCTCCGTAGGCGTGACCGATAGCGGGAATCGTCAGCGTATGGAGATCAGCAATTTCCACCGTGCCGGTCGCATCGGCGAAGTATCTGCCGCAAACCGTGCATTCGTAATAGGCGGCGCGGCCTTCGCCTTCGCAGGTGGCGGCAATTTCTTCCACACGCGCGACGGAATGTCCAAGGGCGGGAACCGGTTCGGTTCTGGTGTGAGTCGGGTCATTCAGACAGGTGAAGGTCTTTTCGCCCGGCTCGGTACAGGTCGGTTCTTTTGTGATCAAGCCGCCGTTCCAATCGTGTGACTTCGCGGGAACAACGGTGTCGTCAAGGGTGATTTCCTTTGCGCCTGCTTCATCCGCGAACAGCTTGTGGCAACGGGCGCAGAGGTAATAGGTGATATTTCCTTCGGACTCGCAGGTGGCTTCCTGGGCGGGAATCAGGTGCAGCTCGTGACCCAGCGCCGGAATGTTCACGGTGCGGGTATCCGTATAGGTGTTCCCCTCGAACGCCGCCTGCCCGGTGTAAACTGTCTTGCCTTCCGCCGTGCAGGTGGGCTGGGTGGTTTCGCCCGTAACGGTCGCGGGAATCCGATGAATATGGCTTGCGTCGCGGAGGCAGGTAAAGGAAACCGTTGCCTGGCCGTTTGCGGTCCATGTCCATTCGGGATCGCCGTATGCATGGCCGAGAGCCGGCAGAATCACGCTGTCATGATCGGTAATTTCCACCGAAGCGGTTGCGTCGGCGTACCACTTGCCGCAGCGTTCACAGTAATAATAGGCCTTGCTGCCGGCCGTTTCGCAAGTCGCGGGTACCGCGTTCACCAGCGTGAGATCATGACCCAGCGCGGGAAGAATTTCGGTCTGCTCGTCGGTGTACGGCACATTCTCAAATGTCGCCGTGGCGGTGTAGACCGTCTTTCCGGCGGCTTCACAGGTTGCTTCGGTGGTCTTGGACGACATTTTGGCGGGAATGGTCTTGGTATGCGACGCGTCATGTTCGCAGGTGAGGGTGACTGCCGCGGTGTGGTCATTCTGCCACGTCCAGACGGGACTGCCGTAGCGATGCCCGGTCGCGGGAACCGCCGTTTCTTTCTGTGTAATGATCTTTGTGCCTGCGGCGTCGCTGAACAGCTTCCGGCAGCGGGTACATTCATAATACGCGATATGACCTTCGCTTTCGCAGGTGGCGGCAACTGCCGGAACGAGCTGTAAGTCATGCCCAAGTGAAGGAATGACTTCGGTTCGTGTATGACTTGCGTCATGCCTGCAGGTGAAGGTCTTCACGCCTTCCCCTTCACAGGTGGGCTGTGTGGTGACGGATCCTTCGTCCCAGGCGTGACCGAGTTTCCGCAATACGGTGTCTTCCATCGCAATTTCCGTCGTTCCCTCCGCGTCGGCAAAGAGTTTGCCGCAGCCGCCGCAGGTCCAGTAGGCGGTATGTCCGTCGTTCTCGCAGGTGGCGGGAAGTTCTTTGGTCTGTGACAGCACATGGACGTGCTGGAGCTTGGGAATGACGCGGGTTTCTTCATGGGAAGGATCGCGCTGACAGGTGCGTTTTTCCAGTCCCTCCGCCGTTTCGGTGGCCGGTGTGACAGTGACCCATTCGCCCCAGTCGTGACCGGGCGCGTGAAGAATCACGCTGACGGGATCGGTTATTTCAATGGCGGCTGTGCCGTCGGCAAAGAGTCTGCCGCAGCGTTCGCACTTGTAGTAGGCGGAATGGCCGTCCTCTTCGCAGGTTGCTTCCACGGCGGGAACAAGCGTCAGATTGTGCCCCAGCGCGGGAATGGCTTCGGTCTTGGTATGGCTTGCGTCGCGTTGGCAGGTGTAGACCTTCGTGCCGTCACTGTCACAGGTCGGCTCCAGTGTGGCGGCGCCTTCGTTCCAGTCGTGACCGAGTTTCTGCAATACGGTGTCGTCTTTCGTGATTTCGGTTGCTCCGTCCGCGTCGGCAAAAAACTTTCCGCAGCCGTCGCAGTGCCAGTATTCGATGGAACCGTCCTCCTCGCAGGTCGCGGGAGCCTCCGCGAAGTGGGTGAGCGTGTGGTCAGGCTCGAAGATGGCCTTCACGGATACATCCGTGTCCCGCATAGTGAATTGGTTGTCGGCAATGGAAATTTCGCCGCTGATGACCTTCCATTCCTTCAGGCGGTAATGATCGTTCGGGATGGCGGTGAGCGTGACGGTGTCGCCGGGATCGGCTTTTTCGACCGATGCCTTTGCGGTGCCGTTGCCGTCGTCGGTCACGGTAATGGCGTGCTCCGTGGAGGGCCACAATTCAATATTCACCGTGCTGCCGCTGTCGGGATGGGTTATGGTCAGCACGCGGTCGGCTTTGGTGAGGGTCTTGCCGTTCTTGGCGGAAAGCGTCATGCCCCAGCGGTAGAAGTTGGCGTAAGGCACTTCGCTGGTCAGACCGTCAGAGGTGTGGACATTCAGCACCAATTCGTTCAGATGCAGCCTGTCGCCGATGCCGACGGACGCGGGCGGCGTCTTGACGCTCAGTCCCGTCACCGTCACGACATTCATGTCCTTGCGGGCGGTGAAGGTTTCGCCCTCGACGATGACCCACTTGCCTTCGTGATAGGTGTACAATTGATAGGTGATTTCGCATGTCAGGGTGCCGGTGGCAGTCGGCGTGTAGTATTCCTTGACCGCGTACAGCCCTTCTTCCAGGGTGGCGCCTGCCTTCTCCGTTCCGTTTTCAAGAATACGCCATGAAACGGCAAGATACTTTCCGTCGCCCTCGATCGGGTCTTCCAGGTCGAAGTTGGCTGCGTCAGACCACATCCAGCAGCCCTTGTGGAATATCAGATTGTCCCTGCGGCAGAAGACCACCGCGTTGTCGTTTTCGTCGGGAACGTTGGGTACTCTTGTGACATTCACCGGACGTCCGGCTTCAAGGGTATCGCAAGTGGCCCAAACGGTTGCGTATCCGGCTCCGACGGCGGTGACGTTGCCGTCCGCGTCCACGGTAATGACGCTTTCGTCGCTGGATTCGTACCTTACGATGCCGGGCTTCACGCCGTTGAAGGAGAGATCGCCGACCGGGAAGGTGTCTCCTGTCGTCTTTTCCAGCAGCGAGTCGTCCTCGAATGCCATGCTGTCCGCATAGACAACCGGATCGCTTTCGGGAACCACCACAGAACCGCTGTATGCTTCAACGAGCGTCATGCCGTTGTAAGCGCTGACTTCATCGCCGACAGTGACATTGACCGCAGCGCCTTCGGGCAGCGGGTCGTCAAAGGTGTAAACGAACTGTCTGGCCGCTTCGCTGCCGCCGGTGATATTGGTGACCGAATCAGCCTGCTTGTTGCCGGCCGCCGTGGTAACGGGATCGATTGCCGTGAGCTTTCCGCCGGGGATGATTCCTCCGAAAGTCACGGTGACCGCGCCTTCCCGCAGAATATCTTCGGTCAGCATATACTTGTCGAAGGTCAGCGTCACGCTGCTTCCGTCCGCCTTGGCGGTGAATTCCTTCACCTGCGGGGCAAGGGAGGAAACAAGGCTGATATTCACGTCGGTATGCTCCGGAGGAACGTCGAGTTCCTGGCTTTCGGCGAGGAAGTAGCCGTCCTTCTCAAAGACAACCTTCCACTTGCCGATAAGCACATCCCAGCCGTACCAGCCGTTTTCAAAGGACTGCATGGGATTGGGATTCTGGTCGTAGGCTTCGGAGTTCCACAGCACCCATTCGTTGCTCTCGCTGTCCTTGTAATAGACCGACGCGGTTACGCCGCGGAGAACATTCTCCTCCGCCGCCTCAAAGATCACGCCGGAGGGGTCAACCATCGGGTTGAATCGGCCGGTGCCTGCCGTGGTATCGTCATCGTCGTCATCATCGTTTTTCGGAGGACGGTCACAGGGGTTCGCGGTGCGGCTGGGATCCTGGTCAAGGATTTCATTGAGCTGATCCCAGCGATTGCCGAGATAGCCCAGACCGCCGCCCAGCGCCATATGTCCCCATGTGCCGGCGTTGGTTTCGTCGGGACCGATCTGGGAAATGGTGTCAATTGCCATATCGCCGACGTGCTGTCCCATGGCAAGCAGCTTCTTCTGTTTGGCGGCTTCCTTCTGGGAAACGGTCGCGCAGGGGTCATTGATGATGTCGTCGTAATCGCTGTAGTCAGGGTCGTCCTTGTAGTCATCAATCAGTTTGCCCACCTGAATGCCCTTGGCAATCACTTCGCCCGCGCCGGGAATGTTCGGCTTGGGACGCTTGCTCTTGACAACGGTGCGCTTGACATTCTGATGTCCGCCGTAGTCATTCTCCCAGAACCAGTCCGCCGAAACGGTATCCGGTTCGGGAACACGGGGATAGAAGTAGTCGATGTCGCCGTAGATATGGAGAAGAACGTCCTCTCCGTTGGGATCGTATTCGATCTCATAGCCCATTCTGACCTTGTCTTCGCCGATGAGCATGGTGAAGGCGTTGCTGCCGGCAAGGAATTTTTTGGCGCGTTCGCTGTCCTTGATGAAGGTAAAGCTGAATTCCTCGCCGTTGTCGCCCTTTGCCATGGGCAGCGTCCATTCGCCGTCCTCACCGTAGATCGCGTCGAGCTTCTCAAAGAATTCGTCGCCGTCCATGTGTTCGGCTTGCTGAATGAGATCGACATATCTGTCCCAATCGCTCAATGCCTGCGCCTGCTTGGGATTGTTTTCGGAGCTGACAAGATGCTTTTCACGCTGCTCAGCCGAAGGACCTTCCCAGTAGGCGATATCGTGATAGGTGCCGCCTTCCTCTCCGAGCGCCGCGTCGAAGTCGATGGCCAGCCGGATGCTGTCGCTGGTATCCTCTTTGCCGGTATAGAGAACCTCTACCGAGGTAACCGGATCGTCCTTGCAGGACAACATGACGTCGCCCTGATACTGGCCGTCGCCTTTGTGCTTGAGGCCGATTGACGTCTTGAACTTTCCGCCCTTGGCGACTGCCCAGACCTTCTCAATCAGATCGGGACGGCGCATCTGTACCGTGACCGAAAGGGAGTCTATGTCTCTGTGCCGGTAGACGCCACGGAAATTGCTGGCGTTCTTACCCACCACCGTTCCGCCGCCGTCATTCAGCTGAACGTTCATATTGATCACGGCAGGCTTGTTGTCGTGGATAATGTTGATCTGCTTGGTCTGCACATCCTGCACATCCCCCTTTGTGACAATCACTGTCAGGGTCCGGGGACCGTAATCCATGCCGATGGGCAGGTCGTACTGCGTATTGTTCCACCGGAGCGCCTGATTCACAAGCAGGGTGTCGTTGTCATAGATGGTCACCGTGGTGCCATCGCCGTACAGCGTACTGTTGACCGTCAGTTCGTAGCCGCCCTTGCGGGTGTCGCCGTCCTTCTGGGCGCGTTCCAGCAGATCTTCGCGGTAAACGGATTCCAATCCGATCAGACTCACGCCGGAGGGCTTGAGATTCAGCTTGCGCGGCGCGGAGGAGTATTGCGTGCCGTTGATCATGGTGGCATCGAACCACGCCATTAGCTGCGGATTCTTTTCCAGATCGGCGGCGCTGATCTTAAAGTTGTAGTAACAGATGTGGTAGGTCTGCAATCCGATTTTGGATTGGTCGATCCGGATGGTATGGGTCTCCGCATCGTAGGAAGTACAATAGGAAGCCTCGCTGATATTCACATCGTGCGCTCCCTCGGGCAGCGCGATTGTATCAAACTTGCTGCGTGTTCCCGCCGCGCCCCATGCGGTGTATCTGAAACTGACCAGCCACTCTCCGTCTGGCAGTCTTTGCTGAGACGGCGTGCCGGAGTAGCCGTTTTCCTGCCAGAACAGGTTGTTGAAATCCGCTCCGTAGGCTGTCTGGAACTGATAGGGCGTGGTGTTGTCGGTAACGCGGAAGGATTGGCATTTTGCCCACTTTCCGTACTGCTTCCACTGGCTGAGTGTGTTGTCGGAATCGGTATCGAATGTGGCTACCACATACACATACTCGCCATAGGGCAGCGCCACATAGGTAAACGCGGAAGGAGAAACGGTATCGCTGAGTTTCTCACCGTTCTGATCAAAGACAATGAAGCGTCTGGATACGCCGGGCAGGAGCCCTTCGTCGGAAGCAATCAGCGTCACGCGGTGTCTGCCTTTCTCATGCAATTCGACAGGTGCCGACACCACCGGCGCATCGATGTCGAAAGTGCCTTCGTAAACGCCGCTCCATTCGCGCGAACCGATACTGCCGTGCATGGTTATCCTGTACTCTTCGCCGTCCGTCATCGTCAATCCCGAGGCGCTCCACATGCCGTTGTAATACAGCATATCATACGATTTCTTTCCGGAAGAACCATACCAGCCGGAAGCATTGATCTTGGTCAGTGTGGCGGTCACGTCCGACAGGAGCAGATCGCTCTCGGAAACGGTCATCTCGCGTTCCGCATTATTCTCAATGATAAAGCAGCTGATATCCGGCACGAATCGGAACTGATCGGATTTCGGCGTGAGCTGGATCCTGCAGGCGTCCAGCGTAAAACTGCTCGCTGAGCCCCAGATCATGCCGTCCTCGGTTGTCTGAGGCCGGACGGAAACTCTGGCCTGACTGTCGTAATATCTGTCATTCCAGGAGGAATAGTAATGATAAAGCGGTACGCGCGCGGAAGCGGTGCCGGTTGCGTCAGTCACAACCGTTACGCCCGACTGGCCCGCAATGTCCACTTTCACTCCCTTGACGGGACGTCCGCGGTTGTCCTCTATATGCGCGGTGATGGTCTTGATGTTGTAATAATCGAATTTGAGCGCTTGGGTGGCGTCGTTCATCAAATCGTCCGCATCGACGGTGTAATAAACTTCGCTCACACGGTAAATCGCATTTTCCGTAGAAATATCCCTGTGTTTAACGCGCACGTTGACATACGGAATGGTCACGTCTCCGGTTTCATTCCAGCGCGAATAGCATTCCTCCGCCCTGAACGAGAGCAGTCTGCCGCCGTCAGACCAGACGATATGTCCGTCGGCGTCCAAAACGCCCGTGGCGCGGCGGCTTCCGATGTTGGCGGAAACCTCCAGTCCCGCGTAGCTTACGCCTTCCGGCAGACCGGTAAACGTCACCGACAGTAACTTATTCATGCCCGCGGCATCCATGCTGAGGCTGCCGTCCTCGCCGGTGACGGTGATGTTCTGTCTGGTCAGCAGCACACTGCCGTCTTCGCCGGTCACGGTGAGAAGGTAATCCTCCGACGCGGGCGGGAAGCAGATGAAGCTGCCGGAGAAATTCTCGATCGTGCGGGTGACGGAGAATTTGCCTCCTTTGCCGGACAGGGTCACGTTGACCTTGTCGGCACATTCGGGCAGGGTCTTGTGCTGCGCGTTGGTGAGCGCAACGGTGAGTTCGCCCGCGCGGGTGACCGGCTCGGACAGAAGCTCCACTGTGCCGACCGGTTCGGAATTGCCGGACTTGTAGGCGGACACCGTGGCCTTTTCCACGCTCTTTACCTCATCGGACAGGTTGATTTTGCCGGAAAACGAACCCTTCCTGCCGCCGCTGAGGGTCACGGTGGCGCTGTCGGATGTGCCGTCTGTCATCCCGAAGGAGACGGTGAACTTCACCGTCGTGATATCGGATGTGGCGCGAAGGCTGACAGCCATCTGATCGCCGGTGATCTGCCCTGCCTTATTCCTTCTGTAGTTGAGAGTGGCATAGGATATGCCGCTGTTGTCCGGCAGCGTTACGCTCACGGATTCCGACTCCGCCGAACGGTTGCCCGCACCGTCCACGGCGGACACGGTGTAGATGCAGACTGCTCCGGGCGTCAATCCCGCGTGGGCAAAACTGCGGTTGTAGCTGCGTCCGACTTCTTCGCCGTTGCAGGTAATCACATAATTGGTTACCGCCACATTATCGGAAGAACGCTCCCAGCTCAGCAGCACTTCGGAGCCGCTGGTTTTCGCCTTCAATCCTGTCGGGACGGTCGGCGGGGTGTCGTCGGGCTGCGCGGCGGGTCTGGAACCGGCATTCACGCCTTCGCTACGGTCGCCTTCGCCGTCCACGGCATAGAGCGTGTAGGTATAATAGCGGTCTGCGGTAATGCCTTCATTGGTATAGGACACCGCTTCGCCCGCCAGTTCCGCGAAGGGCTGGCCGTCGCGGTAGAGCAGATATTTCGCGGGAGCCTCTTCCGGCGCGTTCCATTGCAGCACAATGGATGTGACGCTCTGCGCCTTTGCGGTGAAGTCAGTCGGCGCCGGAACGATCTTCTCCGGCGCGGGAGGTGCTTCGCCGCCCACCGTGAAGGCAATTGTCCCGCCGGTCAAGCCGATGACAGGATAATCCACCGTAGCGGCGGCGAAATATCTGCCGTCCGGCAGTCCCTTGACAGTCACGCTGCCGGTGTACAGGCTGTCAAGGTCATACGTGCCGACCTTCGAGCCGTTGGCACGGAAAACGGTGACATATGCCTTCACTTCGGGCTCTTCCGGCTTTGAACCTGAGGAGCTGATTTTTGAGCCGGCATTCTTGACATACTCTTCTTTCTCCCGAATCTCGTAGGAAAGGGATTTTATTTCATTGCCCGTTTTGTCAAGCAGCCGATAATCCAGCGTTACGTCGCTGCCGGAGTAGTACTCTTCCTGTGCGCCTGTCAGCGTCGGTCTGAGCGGAAGCGACACGGGAATGCTGCCGTTTTCGCTGAAATCATGCGTCAGTGTCGACACGGCACCGGTAATGCAATTATCCATATAGGAGCGCATGGTCACGTCCAGGGCCATTTCACCGAGATCCCGTGTCATGATGCCTTCCAGAACGCTGTAATCATCCCTGGCATTTCTGACAGCCGCCTCCGGAAGGGAAGCAAAGGGGTAAATCGTCACTCCGCAGACATTGAAGTCCACGCTGTCGGATTCTTCCTCCTCTTCGGAGGGCAGGTCGGAATCATCCACCGGCGCGGAATCGCCTTCGTCATCGCCGGGAGTGTAGTTAAAGTACGTTGTCTTCCAGTTTTCATCCGGCTGGATCGTCACTTCCACGGTATCGCCGGCAGCCTTGTCGGTCAGATCCACGGTGAACGACGCTCCCACGGCGGCGTAACCGTTCATTGTATTGCTGTAGCACTGCGTCATCATCGCGCCGCTGTAGGACTGTCCCACCGGCAGGAAGGTATAGCAGGGTTCGCTCCAGTAATCGGCAGGCGTCATCGCCTTGCGGGAGATCCATTGGTCGTTCTCGTCCTTGAGCAGCACATAGAATCCCGCGCCGGATTCAAAATAGCCGTTCTCATTTTTAAAGATGAAATTCACACGGGCGGAGGGACGGGATTCCTCCGCCGTCACGGTGAAGGGATGCCATTCGCTTTCGCTCAGGTCGATCGGCCAGTTATTCTGGCAGTTCAGACGTGCACGGTATTCTCCCGGGACATTGTTGAAGAGCGAAGTGGACACCGACGCCGTAAACATGCTGTCCGTGCGTTCCCATTCGATGAACTGGCTGTCGAGGTCTTCCCAAGATTCGTCCTCCTGCTTACGCTCCAGATGCAGCGAATAGTTGCCGATGCTGCTGTAAATCACGGTGTAGTCCGGGTCGTCTATATTGGAAATATTGGTAATATCGCTTACCTCATGGCCGAGGCTGTCCTTGAAGGTGACTGCCACGTCAAGGGTTTCGTTCTGCACGATGCTGTTCCTGACGAGCGTAAATGCCGCTTGAACCGCATCGCCGACAGACAGCGTCCGGTCAGAGGTGAGATCCACTTTGCCGAAATTGACGGTAAAACCGGTCGCGTAGGAGCTTTCCGGATCATCCTGCTGATAAACGTCCACCGTTACGTCGTATTCCTCCGGCGGAAGGATGATCTCGCCGCCTTCTGCGGGCAGCCGGCTGGTATTCTCGCCGGTATGGACGAGCAGTCCGCTTGCGTCGGCACAGGCGGATTGCACCTTCAGGGTGGTGGATGCAGCGAGCGTTTCGTCAAGATTCCATGTTTTGCTGCCGTCCGCAAGGGAAATCTCCTTCGACAGCGTGACCGTGCCGTTCCTGACCAGGAAGGTGAGCGGCATATTCGTGCAGAGGGATGTCTGTACGCTTTCGCCTGTTATCTCCGCCAACTCGCGGGTGCTGCCGTCCGGCAGAACCAGCAGGAGCGGCGCGTCCTGCACCTTGGCAAGCGCTTCCGCCGAAGCCGTCACGGTAAGGGTGGAAGGCTCGCCGCGCAGGATGTAGGCATTGTGGCGCGGATGGGTTTCCAGCGACCATACAAAGAGATTCTCTTCTCCTTCGACCAGCGCCACCATGCCGCCCTTGTCCGCTTCCGCCGCGTTGACGGCGAAATTGCCGAGGCTGTCGGTTCTGCCGTCCTGTGCAAATTCGCTGCTGTACAGACAGACGGTAGTGCCCACCAGCGGCTCGTCATCTTCAATGGCTGACAGCAGATAATTGCTGCCGTGATTGTCAATGGTGAAGTAATAATTGTACAGCGTGACCTCACTCTCCTCCGGAGAGGAAGGAGCGGCATAGGTACCGATGATCCGGAGCGTAACTTCACCGTCGTTCTTTTCCTCGGTATCCAGTGTGAAGCTCACAGGCTGCTGCGCTTTGTCTGCTGTACGCGGCAGGCTAGCCAGTTCGGTTGTTTCACCGTTGCTGTCAACCAGCACGGCACGCACGGCGCTCATTGTATAGGAAGGATCGTTGAGAGTGCCGGCTATGTCCACGCTTCCTCGCAGAATGTAAGGCTGATAGGTATCCCAGCTCCACCAAGCGTCAGTGGAACGTCCGTTTTTCATATTCTGTGCCGCCGTGTCGAAACGGTGATACAGTACCGAACCGTAACGCGCCGACGAAGTGGTAATCGCCGCGCGGGGATCGATGCCTTCGGTGGCACGGCTCACGCTCAGGAGCGAAGCCACCATGCCCGAAAAGACCGCAGCCGAAGCGGATGTGCCGGTGAAGGTCTCATAGCGGTTGCCCTTTGCGGTGGTAAGCAGGTCTTCTCCTGATGTATAGAAGAAGCTCTTGCCCACAGGGGTTTCCCCATAACCGACGTTCAGCCGGTTGGTGAATGAGGAATAAGCCGGCACTGTCCCGTAATAACGCGAATAGACCGACTTGGTCAGCGAACCGACCGCCATTACGCCGTCCAGTGCGGCGGGATAGTAATGGTAATCCTCATAGTTTACATAACGGCCTTCGTTGCCGGCGGCAGCGATCAGCATGACGCCCTGTTCCGCCGCGTGCCGGACGGCTGCTTCCAGCGCGGCGGGACGTGTGCTGCGCCGCATGCCGAAGGACATATTCACGATGTCCGCGTTGCCTTCGTCCACTGCCCAGTAGAGGGCGGCGACGATATCCGAAAGCTTGCCTGTCGCGTCCGAATCCAGCGCGCGAACCGGCACGACATTGACCGGCAGCGTATACGCCGTTCCGGCGATGCCCAGATTGTTATCGGCTTCGGCGGCAATCAGACCCGCCACCTTGGTGCCGTGGGATTCGGAGGAAATATCGCTGTCGGTGCCGGCGGGAATCGCCGTTTCGTTCACAGCGTCGAAACCGGCTGTCACGCGGTTGACCAGATCTTCGTGCGTCCCGTCCACGCCGGTGTCAATGACCGCAACGCGGATCAGCGCGGACTCCGCTTCGGTCAGTTCTTTTGCCGAAAGCGTCTGATCCAGATAATTCCACGCCTGGGTGGCATAGAGTGCCGGATCCGTCAGATAATACTGGTCGGATCGGCGGGGATCATTGGCTGACACAGCCGCGCCCTTGACCCGGCTGTCTTCTGTCAATGAAAGGACGTCCCCGCGTCCTTCAAAATGGTCGTACGTACCCCTCGTCAGTACCATCGTACCGCCAAGCAGCCGCCCTCCGTAAGCGTCCAGATAGTTCCGCGCCGTTTCCTCGCTGCGGAATTCCACAATCCAGTCGCTCTCGATGGAGAGCGCGCTGACCGGAACCCCGGATAACAGCAGGAAAGCAGCCATCAGACCGCTTGCGAGCTTTTTCCACATAGCTTTCATCATCAGCCTTTCTTAGTATTTGTTCTGACCAATGCCATATAATGGTATTCCCAAAAGCTTATACAAAATCATTTTATATGAATTCAACACAAAAGTCAATGCGGTTGTGTTATTTTATAAAAGCCGTCCACTTACTTGTATGTTTTTTTGCATATAATGAGGAATGGCATTCTTCAAAAGTGTCTGACACTGTCATTGACAGAGTGCATACCGGAATTCCTCCGCGCAGCCGTTGACTGTGCCTGTCTGACCGCCGACCGGCCGGATGAATGGTTCCCCCGGTGTCTGACAAAATAAAAAATCATCCTCTCTGTCGGTTTCAGCAAACGGCAGAGAGGATCTTTCTTTACTTACACTGATTCATTATTATTCCCTGAAAAATGAGGCTATTCGCAGTCGACCCCGTTTTTCCGTCTGCGGGTGAATGAATAGACTTCACCGTAGGCGGCGATCAGCATGAGGGCGACACAGAAGGCGGTGACCGTGCCGCTTTCGCCTGTACCGGGATTGGGTGCGGGGCTTGGTTTGATGACCGTGAAGGAGGATTGGACTGTATAGAGCGAAATACCCAGATCAAGCTCCACCGTGACGGTATGCTTCCCTTCTTGGAGGGCTTTCAGGGTTTTGGCCGGGAGTGTCAGAATAATACTTCCGGGGTCCACGGTGTAATCGGTGCCTTTGATGAGCTTTTTGCCGTCTACATACACATTCTTGAACCGGATGTAGGTGGTGGAATCGTTTCCGTCTTCCGCGACGTTCTTGACGGTCAGAACCAGGGGCTGGTTGCTTTCTTCCTTCCACTCAACGGGTTCGGAGGCAAGAAACGCGTATCTGACGCCGCGGGTCTGTTTATGTTGCAGATCGTGGTCGTAGGCGCAGAGGCGTTCTTCTTCTCCGTCTGCATCGGCTGAAGGCAGTCTGGTGACAGTCCACTCACCCCAGTCGTGCCCATCGGGGTCGATGGGCAATGTCTCCCCTGCGGAAATAACATGACCGCAGACCGCGCAGACCGTATCGCCGGTGCAGCCTTCCTGTGAACACGTCGCCGGTTTCACATCTGACACCGTGGTTGTCAGAGCCGGAATATCCAGCGTCGGCAGGGTGGGGTGGAAGAAAATGTCATCAAAGAAAGTGGCCTTGTTGCTTTCATTTACAACCGTATCGCCTATTTTGAAATGCTCGCAGGGCAGATGGAGACAGGGGGCTTCGCCGACGAAAACGCCGCGGCCGAGACTGTCCAGGGACAGGGTTTTAATGTAGACGTCCGTCAGAGCATTACAGTCCAGAAATGCAGACTCTCCGATGGTTTTGACGCTCTTGCCGATCGTCAGCTTCGTCATTTTTTTGACCTCATGGAAGGCCAGTACGTCGATGGATGTCACTTTGTCGGGGATTACGACCTCTGTCAGTTCATGACAACGGGCAAACGCATCTCTGCCGATAGATGTGACGTTGGGTGGAATGGTCACTGCTTTCAGACTGTGGCAGGAAGCAAACGCGCCTTCGTTGATGGCTGTAATACCGCTGCTTATTGAAACACTTGTCATGGCAGTACATCCGGCGAATGCATCGACTCCGATGGTTTTGACGCTGTTGGGAATTTTGGCCTCTTTCAGCGCGAAACACCTCCAGAAGGCCTGTTTGCTTATTGTGACCAACCCCGAACCGAATTCGACAGATTCTAGTGTATTGACATATTGAAATTTAGTAAAAGATTGATATTTAGTAAAAGATGT
>CAMHMN010000006.1 GCA_946186245.1 uncultured Clostridia bacterium | reverse complement strand
GAACTCGGCAGAACCATACCGCAGCCGCTCGGCAGATTGCAGTATGCATAAATAAAAAAACCTCCCCTGTCCGCAGTCGCCAAACAGCCGGGCAGGGGAGAGAGCAAAGAGTAAACCATCACCCAAAGGGGGAGGTCTGTTATTATGATAGCATAAATCTCCCGCGGTGTCAACAGAGGGGAGATGCAAAAGCCATGGCAAAATATAAAAAGCGTGAGAACGGATTGTATTACACCCAGATTGCCACAGGCGAATACACCGAAGCCGGCAGGATAAAGTATAAGACCCTTTACGGCAAGACGGTGGCGGAGCTGGATGCGAAGGTGCAGCAGTTCCACGCCCAGAAGGAGCAGGGATTTATTACAGACAACCGGATCCTCGTCGGCAAGTGGCTGGATATGTATGTGGAAACCTATGTCACGCCGCTGCGGAAAAACACACAGTCAAGTTATCTGGGCATGATCAGAAAGCATATCCGGCCGGCGATCGGCTCCATGCGGATGATCGACGTCAAGCGGCATCATCTCCAAAAGCTGCTTAACGATGTCGCCGGCTCCACATACGGACCAAAACAGAAGCCCTACAGTCAAAAGACGGTCAAGGAAATCCGCAGCCTGCTCTATGCCGTTTTTAATCAGGCCGTGACGGACGATATTATTCCGCGTAATCCGGCGGCCAATCTGACCGTCAGCGGCGCGGAGCCGGTTGTCCGTGATGCTCTTACCAAGGAGCAGCAGCGCATCGCACTGGAAGGGGCCAAGACCGCTCGTATAGGTCCGATCGTGCTGCTGATGTATTATTGCGGACTCCGGCGAGGAGAAGCCCTCGCTCTGACCGTGAACGACGTGAAAGACAATAGACTCACGGTCAATAAGCAGATCACCTACCCGGAAGTGGCGGGACAGACAGGGCGCAAAGCCGTTCTTGGACCGCCAAAGACAAAAGCGGGAGTGCGTCAGGTGCCGATCCCCAAGCCGCTTATGCCGGTACTTCAGGAAGTCATAGAGCAGACGATCAAAGATAAGAGTATGTTGTTATTTGAAGGTTCAGACAACGGCTATCGTTATCTTTCTGAAACTAAGCATGAATCCATTATTGCAAAACAGATTCTTCGCAGCGGCACTTCCATCGGTGCAAACATTATGGCAGCTTCCATGTTGAGCGACTGCCTTGAGATCAAGCGTATCTTGATCACATCTATCAACCCCGCAAAGCAGAACAATAACTGACTCGCCTCTTTTTTGTTCAGCCCTTCCAGATAAAACCGCGCAAAACAGGCGTTTGTGACTAGTGTCTGTTTTGCGCGGTTTTTCTTTTGCGATAAAAAAACGGGATTTTACATAGATTTTACATGACATTCCATTCAACAATATCCGCATTGATTGCAGTGAAACGGAGTTTGTTTATCGCGAGGAATCTCATCGCGTGAAAATCCGATCTGCAAAGGAATTGATTCATTCTATCATTTTGACTATTTGAACAAATTATTAATGAAATTCAGTTCAAATAATAATATTTTGGCATGTTTATTGACTTTGTTAAATATATGATGTAAAATATACCGTATATCTTGTGTTTTTACACAAGAGTCAGGATATCAAGGAACGATGCCTTGAACAATCTGATAGATTTGATCAAGCGTTGAACAGGAAAAGAGGGTAGTAATGAACCTAAATTTTGTTGATAAACCAGTTTACCGCAATTCAACAATGACGGGTGTAACATCTGCAGGAGTTCCCACTTTTCCGGATGTCAGTGTAATACGGAAAAGAACCGTGTTGTTTCTTGTGAACCGTGATATCGTCATCTATAATTTTCGTCAGGAAATCGTGGAACGGCTGATCGCGGACGGACACGAAGTGCATATTTCTTCGCCCTATGGAGAAAGGATAGATGATCTGGTAAGAATTGGCGCTGTATTTCACGATATAGAGATTCAGCAGAGAAAAATGAATCCCATCCAGGAGATTCGTTTGATTGAGGCTTATAAAAAGCTAATGGAAGAAGTCAAGCCGGACATTGTATTCGGATTTACCATCAAGCCGAACACATACGGTGCGATTGCGGCTCGAAAGTACCATATTCCATTTGTCGCCAACATCACCGGACTCGGTACGGCGGTGGAGAATCCCGGCATTGTGCAGAAGGCGCTGGTTTGTCTCTATAAGTACTCGTTCCGTGATGTCCGAAGGGTGTTTTTCCAGAATACCGCCAATCGTGATTTCTTTCTGTGGAATCACATAAGGGTCAATGATTACGCTTACCTGCCCGGTTCGGGTGTGAATCTCGAAAGGTTTCCGCTCTGCGAATATCCCAAGGGGCAAGGTATCAGATTTGCTTTTGTGAGCCGTATATTAAAGGAAAAAGGAATCGAGGTTTTCCTTGAGGCAGCCAGAGAAATCAGAAAAAGGCACCGTGACGTGGAATTTCATGTCTGCGGCTTCCTCGAGAGCGATTATGACGGCGCATTGGAAGAATACCGGATATCGGGCGATATCATTTATCACGGACTGATACGCGATGTTGCCTCGTTTATGAAGGAGATGCACTGCATTGTCCTGCCTTCCTTTTATCCTGAAGGCATCAGCAATGTGCTTCTGGAAGCCTGTGCCATCGGCAGGCCGATTATTACAACGGACCGTGCAGGCTGCCGGGAAGTGGTGGAGGACGGCGTGAACGGCTTTATGATACCGCAGAGAAACACAGAGGCGCTCGTTGAAGCGTTGGAAAGGTTTCTGAAGCTGTCCGCAGCGGACAAGCAGCGCATGGGATTGAATGCCCGTCACAAGGTGGAGCGAGAATATGACCGTCAGGTTGTCGTAGAAGCCTATGTACGGGAGGTTGAAATGTCGTGACGGATGGCTTCCCGAAAAGGGGATGGTAAGAGATGTATTTATTGAGACTAGACGACGCATCGCTGCATATGAATCTTGTGAATTGGCAGCGTATGGAAACGCTGCTGGATCAGTATTCCATTAAGCCTGTTTTCGGCATTATACCGCACAATCAGGATGAAATGCTTACAGCATATGAAGAAGTTCCGGACTTCTGGAAAATGATGCGCAGTTGGACGGACAAGGGATGGATTCCTGCTCTTCACGGTTATAATCACGTTTACGAGACTGCTTCGGGCGGCATCAATCCCGTCAATTCTTTCAGCGAATTTGCGGGTGTTCCGCTGGAAAGGCAGTGTCAGAAGATTCATGACGGATATGCGATTTTACGGCAAAACGGGATTTGTCCTGCGATTTTCTTTGCGCCCGGGCATACCTTTGACCGCAACACGTTGCTTGCGTTGGAACGTGAAAGTCAGATAAACGTGATACTTGATACGGCTGCAAACGACGTTTATTACAGGGATCATTTTTACTTTGTCCCACAGCAGTCCGGAAAAGTCAGAAAACTGCCGATGAAGGTCGTTACCTTCTGTTATCATCCCAACGCAATGACGGATGCCGACTTTGACCGGCTGGAAGCCTTCTTATCCGCCAATGCAGGTCGTTTTTCTGTTTTCAGCCAAGGCATGCTGAAAGAGAGAAAAAAGGGCGTCCTGGATTATCTGATCCATATGTTGTATTTTGCCAGACGAAGATAAAAACAAAGCAACCCAATTCATCGCAGCATTGTATTTTCAAATAAACAGGTGGAAGTAAAGATGATGAATTATTTTTCCCTCGGTTTGGGATTATTGAGAGCCACGTTTCTCAGCGTGTGTTCCCTCGGCGCCATCAGCTTCCGGTTTCCTCTCAGACTGGATGCGACTGCCACGCTCCACACAAGAAGAAAAGGAAAAATCCGCATGAAGTATCATGTATCGGTCAATCGCGGCGCAAGGGTTGTGGCCGGGGAAAAAGCGGACATTACCGTTGGCAGTTACACGCAGATAGGTTACAACAACGTCATTGTGGCCCATGAAAGAATCATTCTGGGCGATTATGTCATGCTCGGACCGAATGTGTGCATTTACGATCACGATCATGTGTATCGTAAACGCGGCATTATGCGGGATCTCGGCTACACCGTTGCACCTGTGGAAATTCAGGACAATGTGTGGATCGGGGCAGGTGTGATTATCCTCAAGGGGGTCACCATCGGAAAGGGCAGCGTTATCGCGGCAGGTACGGTGGTAAATCGGGATATTCCGGAAAATTCACTTGTATATAATCAACGTGAGCTTGTCATAAAGCGCAGAATAACGGAGGATGCTGATGGAATACCCGGTTAAGGTACTGATTCTGGATACCGTAATGGACAGAGGCGGTGCCGAAACAATGACCATGAATTATTTTCGCATGATAGACCGCAGCAAGGTGACATTTGACTTTTTGGTGCATCAGGACTACAGAGCTGCATATGAGGACGAAATCGAGGCGCTCGGGGGAAAAATCTTCCGGATTCAGCCGCCCTATCCACAGCACTTCTTTCATTACACAAAAGAGATCACCGCTTTTTTCAAAGCGCATCCCGAATACCAAATCATCCATTCCAATATGAAGGAAAACGCTTTTCCGGCGTATCGTGCCGCCGCGAAATGCGGAGTGCCGATTCGCATCTGTCATGCGCACACCATTTCCAACGGAAATAAGTTTACGGCCAAGCGGCTGGTAAAGTATCTCTACAAAAAATTGATGAAACCCTATGTGACTCACAAATTTGCATGCGGGAAAGATGCGGCGAAATTCGTCTTCGGAAGCACAGACGGAGTTGTCTACATGAAAAATGCCATTGACGCGCGGCAGTTCCGCTTCAATGCGGATGTACGCAATGAAGTGCGCAGTGCGTTTGGCTTGCACGGCAAATTTGTTGTCGGGCATATCGGCAGGTTTTTCCCGCCGAAGAATCACTCCTTTCTCATCGATATCTTTGCCGGGGTTGCCCGAAAAGATCCTGACGCGGTGCTGATGCTGGTGGGCGGAGGCGAGCTGGACGACGCTCTCATGAATCGGACAAAGAGCAAGGTAAATGCGCTCGGACTGACGGACAGGGTGATTTTTACCGGTGTGCGAAGCGATGTGGAAAGACTTCTGCAGGCGTTTGATGTGTTTGTCCTTCCGTCGCTCTACGAAGGACTTCCCGTGGTGATGATCGAAGCGCAGGCAGCCGGGCTTCCCTGCGTGATGTCGGATCGTGTGACAGACGAGTGCGACATTACCGGCAATGTCCGAGCGCTTCCCCTTGAGGACAATGTGGAAGCATGGGCGGATGCGCTGCTGCAATACAAAGGGAAGCACGACAGGCAGGATATGTGCGAAGCCGTAGCCGCTGCCGGTTACGATATACAGTCCAACGCCGGGTGGCTGGAAAATTACTACATTGAGCAGCTGAAAAAATATACCGCCGAGGGGTGATTTCGTATGCTGATACCGTGGATCGTGCTGATACTGGAAGGTCTGGCCGTCAAGCTCTTTTTTGACCTGATCCCGAATGAAAACACACTGGTAAGCGTGATTGTCATTGCCGTGAATGCGTTGAGTCTTTGCGTGGGGATAGTCACGGCGTTCCGGGAAAAGCACGATGTCATTTATATGATGTTGGGGGGATTCCTGTTCCGGTTGGCGCTGCTTTTCTGGGATCTTAATTTCAGACAGATTTTTCTTCTGCCTGCGAGCGGAAAGGATACCGAAAGCTACGCGATATGGGCGTCAACCGGCTTTGTGACCGGAGAGTTTTCACGCGGAGGCGTCTATCCGCGGTTCATCGCCTTCTGGTATGGTTTTTTCGGAGTGCAGCGACCCATCGTCCAATACATCAATGTTCTGCTGGCCATGACTGCGATAAGCGTGGTCATTGGCACGATGAAGTATCTGCAAATCGACGAAGGCGTTTCCCGCATCGTAACCGCACTGATGTGCTTTTTGCCTTATTCTGCCATCATCAATGCGATTCTGCTCAGAGAAACGCTGATCGGGTTGCTGGTAACGTGCGGACTTTACTTTTTTTTCCGTTATCTGAAAGAAAACAGTATTCCGGCGCTCTTGGCGGGAGTGGCATTTGTCATGGCCGCTTCCGCGGTACATTCTGGCGCCATTGCCGTGCTGCTCGGCGAGGCGGTCGTTCTGATCCTGTATGACAGGCAGGAACGCGCCATGCGCGTTACGCCTAGGAGCCTTGTCGTCACAATCGCGCTGATAATCGGATTCATAGCCATGTATGGTATGTTTCGTGACGTGCTGTTTTCCAAATTCGACGGCATTGATTCGGCGGAGGATATTGTCAGCGGCGTGCAAAAATACAACGCAGGCGGTTCGGCGTATGACATCGGAATAGACCTGGGCAACAGCACGATTAACCTGATTGTCAATTCGCCTATCCGGATGCTTTACTTCATCACCTCCCCGCTGCCGTGGAACTGGCGCGGTGTATCGGACATTGTGGCGTTCTGCTTCAGTTCGCTGCTGTTTATCTACGGGCATTTCCGGTCGTTTGTGGAAATAAAGAATTCTCCCAAAAACCAAGAACGCTCCATGATAATGATTCTCACCGTCATTGCACTGTGTGCGGCGCTGGTTTTCGCGTGGGGTGTGTCCAACGCCGGTACAGCCATGCGCCACAGGGAGAAATTCACGATGGTCTATATGCTGCTGATTGCGCTTTGCAATGACAATAGAATCAGGCGGATGAAGTCCATGCCTGTACGCAAAAAATAGGAAACGACTATGAAACATAAGAAAAGAATCTGTTTTTTTTCGGGAGATATTACCCGAAGCGGCGGCACCGAAAGGGTTTCCGCCCAGATCATGAATGCCCTTTGCGGTGATTATGATGTGTATGTCGTAAGCCTCGCCGAAAGCGTGAATGAACCTTTTTACGCGATAGATGATTCCATCGCGAGGACTTCGCTTTTTGAAGAACCCCCCGACGGAATCAGGCAGTATTTCACCATTGTCAGGCGGCTTCGGCGGTTTCTTCGCAAGGAACGGATCGGACTGCTTATCGACATAGACACCATTCTCGACGCGTTCTCCGTCCCTGCCGTAAAAGGTACGGGCGTGAAGCTGGTCGCCTGGGAGCACTTCAATTTTTATGAGACAATGGGTACAAAGACCCGCATGCCCATCAGGCGTCACTTCACCCGAAGGGCAGACGCAGTGGTGACGCTCACGCGGGAAGACAAGGAATACTATGCCGGAGCCTTCCGCGGCAAAATGCGGATAGAGCAGATATACAATCCCATTGAATTGCCGGAAAAACCCTCGTCCTACGACGTCGGTTCAAAGACAATCATCAGTGTAGGCCGGCTTGTTAAGGTCAAAGGATATGATTACCTCATTGAGGTTGCGGAACGGGTCTTCGCAAAGCATCCCGACTGGGAATGGCTGATTCTGGGGGAGGGAACCGAGCGCCAGCGGCTGGAAGCCATGCTGTCGGAAAAGCATCTGCGTCAGGTCAGGCTTCTGGGACGGGTGGAGAAGGTAAAGGATTATCTTGCAAAATCCGCTGTTTTTGTTCTTACATCACGCAACGAAGGTTTTCCGCTGGCTTTGGTGGAGGCAAAGGCCATGGGCTTGCCGGCCGTTTCCTTCCAATGCCGTACAGGCCCTTCCGAATTGATCGAGGAGGGCGTCAACGGCTATCTGGTCGACTGCTTTGATGTGGAGCAAATGGCGGAGAGAATAGGCCGTCTTATTGAGGACAGCAGCATGCGGCTTGCTTTTTCGGCAAGGTCATTGGACGATACCGGAAAGATGGATTTCAGCGTTGTAATATCGCAGTGGAATTCATTATTGAATGACCTTTTGTGACAAGTATATGGATGTGGAGAAAAATGAAATTCAGTGTAATAATGCCGATTTACAATTGCCAAGAAACCCTTTCAAAATCCATAGAAAGCATTCTGAATCAGACCTATCCCGACTGGGAACTGATTCTGATCGACGACGGATCGACCGACGGCAGTCTTTCGGTTTGTCAGGCATACGCCGTGAAAGACTCGCGTATAAGGGTGATTTATCAGGAAAACGTGGGGCAGGGTATTACCTGCAACAACGGTATGGAAGCATCAAAGGGTGATTATTTGGTCTTTTGTGACGCGGATGATTTTTACGAAACTGACGCCTTACAGAAGCTTTCGGATGCCGCGGGTGAATCCATGCCTGATCTTATCGTCGGGGGCTACCGCAGAATACAGACAAAAAATGACAAATCCGTGATAGTCTGCCAGGAAAGAAAGGGACTTAGCCTCCATGCGGATTCACAGGAAGCGGCGCGTAACGTATATATGACGCTGAAAAAAAACGCGCTGATTAACACCCGATGGGCGAAAGCTTATCGCAGAGAAATTATTTCCCATGAAAATGTCAGATTTCCTGGTTTTAAAAGATGTCAGGATGTGGTATATAATGTGGATTTTTATGATAAAATAAACAACCTCGTTGCGATTCCTGATCTTCTGTATAATTTTGACATACACGATCGGAACTTTCAGGTAAAGAAATACCCGGTTGATATCTTTGACATACACAAGGCACTTCATCTGAAACTGATCTCAACTTTAACAAAATGGGGAAAGCTGGAAGATTACACACGGCATTTTAACAGATTATATATCAGCGGTCTGCTGGTACTGCTGCGGGCCAATTATCAGAACCAGTGGAATCTGAGTAAAAAGGCCCGCCGAGAGCTTTCCTCGAAAATGCTCTGTGATGAAGTGACGCTTGAAGCCTGCAGGACAGTACCGAAGGGTATCAAAGACAAATTGCTCCGTCTGGTTGTCAAATCACGGAATGTGACGTTGGTGAATATGTTTTTAGCGATCACTGTTTTTCTTCAAAAAATGAAGGGGTGACGACGATTGTCTGTGTTCACAGTTATTGTTCCCGCATATAACAGTCAGAGCACATTGAGAAAATCCATAGAAAGCATTCTGAATCAGACCTATCCCGACTGGGAACTGATTCTGATCGACGACGGATCGACCGACGGGAGTTGGGCAATTTGTCAGGCTTATGCAGCCAAAGACAGCCGAATCCGCATTTTCCGTCAGGAAAACGCGGGACAGGGAGCAGCGCGCAACAAGGGCATTGAACTGGCTGCAGGCAATTATATTGTGTTTTGCGATGCGGACGATTTTTACGAAAAGGATGCGCTGGAAGTATTTGCTCATGCTGCGGAACAAAACTCTCCTGATCTGATCGTGGGCGGATACACCGATTTCTGTTCCACCGCGGACGGCGGGATATTGATCAGAGCAGAGAACCCCGCCTATGACGCAGATTGTATTACAAAGGACGAAGCCCACGCTGAATTCATGCATCTGAGAAGGAATGAGCTGATTGACGCTCCATGGGCCAAGGCATACCGCAGACAGCTTCTACTGGAACACGCCATTCGGTTTCCCCACATGAAAAGGCAGCAGGACATTTATTTTAATCTGGAATTTTACGACATCATTCGGACGTTGAGGGTGATTGAGTCGGTAATCTATCATTATCGTCTGCCCGACAACGACGACCAGCTGAAGAAGTATCCCAGGAATATGACAGACATTATTAAATTGAATTATCTCAAAACACTCGAAGTCCTGGAGAGCTGGCAGCAGCTTGATGTGGAATCTCTGCGTTATCTGAATCAGGTGTATGTCAAAAATACTTCGGTGCTGCTCCGTCTGAATTATCTCAACCAATGGAAACTGAACCGGAAAGACAGGCGGGAGCTTTCCCGAAAAATACTCAATGACGATACAACCATTGCCGCCTGCCGCACCGTTCCGGACGGAACAATGGATAAAATCATTCGTTGGACTGTAAAATCACGAAGCGTTGCGCTGGCAAATCTATTTTCTGCTGGTACGGTTCTATACCAGAGAATTCGAGGAGGATACTTTTATGAAAGGAAGCCTGATCGTACCTGTATTTAAAGGGATTCGCAACAGAGTGAATGCCATTAGGCTCATAAGGGTTAAACCGAACGTAATGAATTCATGTGAAACAGTGAATTATATTCTGGAGAAGAATTGTTCCGTTGCCCGTTATGGTGACGGAGAATATGCCATTATGTCAAAAAGATATGACCTCTATTTTCAACCACGCAGCGACAGGCTGTCAGAAGCCCTTTACGATGTGATGAAAAATCCACCCGACGGTCTTCTGGTTTGCGTGCCGGACGTATTTGGTTCACTGAAAAAATTCAACCATCATTCCAGAACCTATTGGAGTAACTGGCGCAGAATCGACTTTGCCAAAATGATCAGACATATGCAGGGCAAAAGGTATCTGTTCGGAGATACGATGTTTTCACGGACTTATATTGCATACCCTGATGACAGGAACGCCAGGGAGCTTTTTCCCTTGATCAGAAAAATCTGGGAAAAAAGGGATGTATTAATTGTGGAGGGAGAACAGACACGCTTTGGCGTGAACAATGACTTGCTGGATAACGCGGGATCGGTTGAGAGAATCCTTGCCCCGGCCATCAATGCTTTTTCAAGATACGATGAAATCCTCACGGAAGTCAGAGCGCATGCGGAAGGAAAGCTGATACTGCTTGCGCTGGGTCCCACAGCGACGGTAATGGCCTGCGACCTGTGCAGACAGGGCTATAGGGCCATTGATATCGGGCATCTGGACATTGAGTACGAATGGTATCTGGCCAAGGCAAAGGAAAAAACTGCCATACCCGGCAAATACATCAACGAGGTTCGCGAAGGCCGTGTTTTCACAGAATGCGGCGATTCCAAGTACAAATCGCAGATAATGAAGGTTATCACATAACAGAACGAGGAATCCGAATGAAAATACAACGAACCAAAAATGCTGCCAGAAATGTCTTTTTTGGTGTCCTGCAAAAATTATATGTGACGGTTGTTCCGTTCTTTATTCGTACCGCCATGATCTATTTTATGGGAGTACAATATCTTGGTCTGAACAGTCTGTTTGTGTCAGTCATCAATATCTTGAATCTGGCGGAGCTTGGCGTGGACAGCGCAATGGTTTTCAGTATGTACAAGCCCATTGCCGAGGACGACAAATCCACGATCTGTGCCCTGATGAATCTTTATCAGCGTTACTACCGGATAATCGGGCTGATCATTGCCGTTGCGGGCGTAAGCATTCTGCCCTTTATCCCGCGGCTTGTGAAGGATGATGTGCCTTCCGATATCAATATCTATCTGCTGTATTTGCTCTATCTGGGTGAAACCGTGCTGTCCTATTGGCTGTTTGCCTACAAGAATTCTCTTTTGTCTGCTTATCAGCGCAGAGATCTGACCAATAAAACGACCATCATTACCTGCACCGTAAAATATATTTTGCAGCTGCTTGTTTTGATCTTTATCAGGGATTACTACTGGTTTGTCATTGCGCAGCTTGCCACGCAGATCATGCAGAATCTATTGTGCGCTCTGGTTGCCAATCGATACTACCCCGGGTATAAACCGTCCGGAACGCTCAGCCCGGAAAAAGTGTCAGACATCAAAAAGCGAATCCGGGATCTGTTTACTGCGAAAATAAGTACCGCCATTGTCCGTTCCTCAGATTCAATCGTCGTTTCGTCTTTTTTGGGATTGAGTGTGCTGGCCGTCTACCAGAATTATTATTTCATTACCGCGTCGGTCATGGGATTTGTGGAAATCATCTTCTCGGCCTGTACGGCGGGCATCGGCAACAGCATTGTGGTGGAAAGCAGGGAAAAGAATTACACCGATTTCAAAAAGCTGACTCTCATTATCGCATGGCTTGCCGGATTCTGTACCTGCTGTCTGCTCTGCTTGTTCCAGCCCTTCATGCGCATCTGGATGAACGGGGACGACACGCTTATGCTGGGCATGGGCGAAGTGATCTGCCTCTGCGTATTCTTCTATGTGGCGGAGATCAACCGCATTACCAATACCTACAAGGACGCGGCGGGACTCTGGCGTGAAACGAAATTCGTTCCCCTTGCCAACGCGGTGGTCAATCTGACACTGAATCTGATTCTGGTACAGTTCTGGGGATTGTACGGTGTGCTGCTGTCTACCGTTATCGGCTTTTCCGCCGTGGAAATTCCGCTGCTGCTGCACAATCTCTTCCGCACGATATTTGACAGGGACGGGATGAAACCGCACGTGCGAAATCTGGTGTATTACACCGTCATTACCGCCCTTGCCGGCGGGGTGACATATGTCGTCTGCCTTCCGGTCCATCTGAACGGGATCTTGACCCTGCTGGTGCGCGGCATGATCTGCCTGGTTCTGCCCAATCTCATCTTCTATGCGGCGTATCACAATAAGCCGGAATTCAGGCAATGCCTGAGCATGATAGATTTGATTGCCAAAGGAAGGCTGAGTAAACTGGCCGGCAAAACAAAAACAGGCTCCTTCCCTACAACGTGAAATTCATTGAGGTGATTGACACATGAACGAAGAAAAATTCAACCGCTTCTGTCCTGAGGAAGAAAACCAAACCGAAGCCGAAAACGAATCTTTCCGGGATAATGAAATATACACCTATTACGGCAGCAGAAGGGGTGTACATCACGGGCATCATTCCCGCAGAAGAAAAAGAAAACGAATCATTATCGCAGCCGTTCTGCTGTCGCTTCCGCTGGTGCTGGCTGCCTCAGTGATGATCCTGTTTTTTCATTATTACAACCTGATGGATATTCGCTCAGTGGCGGAAACGAGCGTCAGCTATTCCGATATAGAAGTCACCTTTACGGATACGGAGCTTGCCGAAGTGCCGGAAGGCGAAGTGGTTCTGCCGGACGGAGAAATTTATTCCGAAAAGGACGTCACCAATATTCTTCTGATAGGCACCGACGAGAGGACTGATTATTTCAATTTCAGATCCAGAGCCGACTCGATGATGATTCTTTCCCTTAACCGCAAGACCAATGAGGTGAAGCTGATCTCGCTGGAACGCGGCATGCTGGTGCAGATCCCCGGAAGAAAGCCCGATATTCTGACCCATACCTTCCGTTACGGAGGGGCATCGCTTCTGATACAGACGGTGGAAACGCATTTCAAAATCAAAATCGACAATTACGTGCGAATCAATTTCCATATGTTTCAGAAGCTTATTGATGAAATCGGCGGAGTGGACGTTGTGATCTCGCAAAAGGAAGCAGACGCCATCAATGCGAACCGCAACACCCTGCATGTGTCAGAGGGAATGAACCACATGGACGGCAAGACCGCGCTTGACTTCTCACGACTGCGCAGAATCGACAGCGACTGGCGGAGAATTGAACGTCAGCGAAAGGTGATCGCCGCTATCAAGACCAAGATGAAAAACAAATCGGTGTTTGAATTGAGCGGCGCTGCCGAAAACTGTCTGCCCTATGTCCAGACCGATCTCAGCTCCGGGGAGTTTGCTTCGCTGCTGATAAAAATGCCCGATCTGGCAAACGGCGGTTTTGAGGATATGACCATCCCCGCAAAGGGAACGTATAAGGGGCTGGGGAATGTGGATTTTTCGGCCAACAGCAAAATACTCAGGGAATTTATCTACGGAAAGTGATTCCGGTTCTGACCCGAAAGAAACTGTAAAGGAGTGGATATCTTGCCAAAAAGAAAAGACGAATCCTATGAAGAATTTGAATTTGACAAGGATTTTTCAATAAACTCTGTCCATCTGGATGAATTTCACAGGCGGAAACAGCAAAGTCCCTCTGCCATGCCGGATCCGTCGCCTGTCAGGCCGGGCTCTCAGTCCGGCGGAAAATTCAACCGGCATCGCAATCCGTACGGTAATGAACCCGATTTCCATTCGTATGAGAATGAGCTGGAAGACGATTTTTCCGATGTTTCCGGCTTTTCTCCAAGGGAACCGTACAACGAGACGGATGCCGGGAATGCTCCTTCGATCCCGGATAAAAAGCCATCCAGACTCTGGATCTGGGTTGTCCTATTGATAGTGGGAATCGGAGCGGCGATGATGATAAAACAAATCATTTCAAAAAACAGCGTCGGTTCCGTTTCGGATAACAATGGTTCCGGGACTGTGTCCGCCTCTGAAATAAACCGGTCCGTATCGCCGTCAGACGGCACCACCGTGACAACCACATCGACAAAGCCGACTGAAACTGAACCGTCAGCCCCGGTGTACAAAACGCTCCGACTGGGTGACCAGGGGGATGAAGTGATGAAAATGCAGCTTCGTCTGAAAAAGCTGGGATATGTCAGGCAAACCAGCTGCACGGGGTATTACGGTGAATACACCCAAAAAATCATCAAAATGTTTCAGAGGAAAGCCGGCCTGAAAGCGACCGGCACTGCGGATCAGAAAACGCTGGAAGTATTGTATTCAGACGATGCGCCTGCCTGTTATTAGCCTTTCACCGGGCTGTGACGCAAAGATGGTGCATCAAACGCATTCGAGAAAAGGACGTGATGATAATTGAAAGAAATACAAACGGAATCGGAAACGCAGGTGATCAACCGTCCGGATTATTGGGGTAAGACGGTCATCTATCTGAAAAAATATCTCAAATTCATTATCTTAGCTTTAATAGCAGGCGCGATGGTGGGTTACTGTATTGCGCATTATCTGATCACGCCCTCCTATCTGTCTTATCTGGATCTGTATGTGAATGTCAATAACAGCTCCATCCAGAAACAGGATGATTCTGTCAATACAGGAGATATCGACGCATCACAAAAACTGGTCAATTCCTATATTGTCACATTGAAAGCGAACATTGTCACCAATCGGATTCTTGAAAAGCTGAACGGACGCATTTCAAAAGTCGAGCTGCTCGGTTCGGTGAGCTTTGCCTCCATCAATTCCACCGAAGTGCTGCGCATTACGGTGCTCACGCATGACCCGCAGCTTTCGGTCGATATCTGCAATGCATACATGGAAATTGCGGAAGATGTCCTGGACGATATTTTCGGCGCCGGCTCGGTGAAAGTCATCAGCTCGCCGGAATTCCCCGGCGGGCCGAGTGCCCCGAATGTCCTTCAATACACCTGGACAGGCGGTATTCTGGCAGCGGCAGTAATCGCGCTGATCTGCCTGCTCATCATGCTTGCGGACAATAAAGTCACAAGCGAAAAGGTACTTTCCGACAGATATTCTATCCCTGTGCTGGGTAATGTGCCGGACTTCTTCCAGTTTTCAAAATCGCTGAATATTCCGAGAAAGTACGTTAAAAAAAGCAAAAAGCTCAAAGAGAAAAATTTCAACAACGAGAAAATCATCACGTCTTCTGTCGTCCTGGGGCAAAAAACGCCCTTTCCCATTGCGGAAGCATACAAGACGATCCGCTCCAATATTCTGTTCTCATTGCCCAAGATGAAAAACGGGGTCATCATTGTGACCAGTCCCGTCGCAAATGAACTGAAAACCACCACCTCCATCAACCTTGCTCTTTCCATGGCGAAAATCGGCGCAAGAGTTTTGCTGATAGACGGCGACTTGCGCAACCCGTCCATTCACAGGTATTTTAAAACATCCAACAAGCAGGGATTGTCGCTGATTCTGACAGGACGCTGTCAGTTTCAGGACGCCGTCGTATATAATCTGGTCAAGGGCGTGGATTTTTTGTCCGCGGGTCCCGTTCCTCCTATTCCGTCCGAGCTGCTCGGCTCCAGATATATGGTGGATTTCATCAATCAGATGAGTGCGCAGTATGATTTTATCATCATGGATACTTCGCCTGTCAATCTTGTATCAGATGCCCTTGTGCTGTCATCTCAGTCGGCAGGCATCATTCTGACCATCAGAGAAAGCAAGTCTACTACCCCTGAAATCGACAAGGCGATCAAATCCATCAATATGGCTCATTCCAACATCCTCGGCTTTGTTTTGACAGATGTGGATATTAAGGGTGTGGGGTACGGCTATTATCAATACAATTACGGTTATGGTGATAATCCGAAGACACGAAGGTAAAGAGAACAATTTCAATAAGAAGGTAACAAGCATTGCCAATGAAAACCAAAATAGCGTTAAACCATAAGGTCATTCTGGTAACCGGCGCGGCGGGCTTTATCGGCGCAAATCTTGTGCTGCGTCTGCTCCGGGAAACGGACGGCAGCACCATTATCGGTGTTGACAATCTGAACGAGTACTATGATGTGCATTTAAAGCTGTACCGTCTGGACTTAATCCTGAACGCTTCACACAGCAGCCGGAGCAGCTGGCGTTTTGTCAGATGTTCCATCGCGGACAGGCCGGCGATGGATCGCCTGTTTTCGGAATACAAGCCCTCTGTGGTGGTCAATCTTGCGGCACAGGCGGGCGTGCGGTATTCCATCGATCATCCCGATGAATACATCGAAACCAATATTGTCGGATTTTACAATATTCTGGAAGCCTGCCGTCACAATCCCGTCGAGCATCTGGTGTATGCGTCCAGTTCCTCGGTCTATGGCGGCAACCGGAAAGTGCCGTTCAGTGTGGAAGATAAGGTGGATCATCCTGTTTCGCTTTATGCCGCAACCAAAAAATCCGACGAGCTTCTTGCCCACGCATACTGCAAGCTGTATGACATTCCCTCAACAGGACTTCGGTTCTTCACGGTGTACGGTCCTGCAGGACGTCCCGATATGTTTTATTATTCCGCAACCCGTAAGCTCATTGCGGGAGAGAAAATCAGAATATTCAATTACGGCAATTGCAAGCGCGATTTTACCTATATTGATGATATCATTGAAGGCGTCGTTCGTGTCATGCAGGGAGCGCCGATGCGGGTCGCCGGCGAGGACGGACTGCCGGTTGCCCCGTATGCGGTCTACAATATCGGCGGAGGAAATCCGGAAAATCTGCTGGATTTTATTGCCGTATTGCAGGAAGAACTTGTGCATGCAGGGCTGCTTCCTGAGAATTTTGATGCGGAGGCACACAGGGAATTGATCGGAATGCAGCCGGGCGACGTACCTGTTACCTATGCCGATTGTGCCGCGTTGGAATCGGATTACGGATTCAGGCCGCAGACAGACATTCGTCACGGCCTGCGCACGTTTGCCGGGTGGTACAGAAACTATTACTGGAAAGGATAACGGGCATATGACACGGCCAGTGCGGGAATGGAATGGGATATGTCGGCAAGTCTTCGGTTCATCGGTTGTCAATCACGTGAATCAAAAGGATTCCCGGTCATTGCCATACGGTGTCCTTTTTCATTCGGAGCGTCTTGTGATCGGGCGCGGGTTTATGGGTGCAGTCTGACGGAGGTTTTTATGGAAAACAGAGAAATTGCCATCAAAATCCAAGGCGTAAAAAAGCAATACCGGCTGGGTCAGATCGGCAGCGGAACGTTGACCCGCGATTTTCAAAGCTGGTGGGCGAGGGTACGGGGAAAAGAAGATCCCAACGCCAAAATCGGCGCAGGGCGTATTACAGGCGAAACGCTGATGGCTCTGAACGGCATTGACCTGACTGTATATAAAGGCGAGCGGGTAGGCATCATCGGCAGGAACGGCGCCGGCAAAAGCACATTGCTCAAGCTGCTCTGCCGGGTCACTGCTCCCACCTGCGGAGAAATTGACATATACGGCAGGATTACCTCTATGCTGGAAGTGGGAACAGGCTTCCACGGCGAAATGACAGGCCGAGAAAACATCTACATGAACGGCGCGATACTCGGCATGAAAAAAGCCGAGATAGACAGGAAAATGAATGATATCATCGAATTTTCCGAGGTGAGTGAATTCATTGATACGCCTGTCAAGCGTTATTCCAACGGCATGTTTGTCAAGCTGGCTTTTTCTGTTGCCGCTCATCTGGATTCAGAGATCATGATCATGGACGAGGTGCTTGCCGTCGGTGATATGGCGTTTCAGGATAAGTGTCTCGAAAAAATGTGTCAGGTGTCTGAAACGGGGAAGAAAACGGTTCTCTATGTCAGTCATAACATGAATACCATCCGTATGCTTTGCGACAGGTGTATTGTCCTGGATGACGGCATGGTAATCTTTGACGGCAATGTGGAAGAGGCAATCGATATATATTTAGGAAAAAACAGAGCAATCAAAGAGAAATACTTGTTCTCATGAGATCTCCGTCAATACCTGACTTTTCCCTGAACGCCTCGATGACGCCGTTCTTTCCAACCTCAACAACGCCCTTGTTCTGTGCGAAGTTGTACATACACATGGTGCCGATTTTGCCGTTGTCCTTATGGAATTGTAAAACTTTTCCGATATCAATGTCGCCGACGGCATCGCCGTATGTCAGCATAAACGGCTCGTCGCCTATATACTCTCTGACTCTTTTGACGCGTCCCCCGGTCTGGGTTTTCAGTCCGGTGTTGACGATGGTCACTTTCCACGGTTCGGCAGTCCGGTTATGTACGATCATATCATTGCCGTTTGTAAAATCAAACGTGATATCGGATGTGTGCAGGAAATAGTCTGCGAACCATTCCTTTATCAGGTGCTGTTTATAACCTGCGCATATCACGAAGTCATTGAAGCCATAGTGCGAATAGATTTTCATGATATGCCAAAGAATAGGCATTTCCCCAATTTCCAGCATAGGCTTGGGCTTAAACTGAGATTCTTCCGAAATACGTGTTCCGAAGCCTCCCGCGAGAATAATTACTTTCATAGCAGCTCCTGGTTCCGTCCTTTTTTTATACAGATTATACTACTGTTATGACGTGATCTCAATCCGTTTATGTCGCTCCTGAGATAGGATGATTCTGTCCGATTTCTGATTGAAACGGCAATTCTGTGAGCGATTTTTATAATAGACTTTTTGCAGTCAGATCCATTGCTCAAGTAAAAGAGTTGTGATCCAGTTTACAGACAGCATGACCAAAGGAGGCTTATTATGCCTGATATCAGTGTGATTGTTCCGATTCACAATACAGAAAAGTATCTGAAAAGATGTCTTGACAGCGTCCTTGCGCAAACATATCAGGATTATGAGCTGATACTCGTGGATAACGGTTCCACAGACGCCAGTCCTCTGCTTTGCGACCGATATGCCGAATCAGATGACCGGATTGCGGTGATTCACCAGAAGGACAGGGGACCCGGCGGATCGAAAAACGCCGGATTGGATGCTGTGACTGACAGTGACAGTCAATGGGTAATATTTGTCGACAGCGATGACTGGGTCAGCCCGTTTTATCTGGAATGGCTGCGGAATGCGGCACTCAGGACGGATACAAAAGTCAGCGTGTGTGAATATGACGAGGTTTACAGTGAGGCAGAAGCCGGGAAACCGGGCGTGTCTGACGCTGTATTGATGTCTGCCGAATCATTGTATTGTGAAAGAAACATTACCTCTGTTACCCCGTGGGGAAAGCTGTACGCAAAGGAGCTGTGGCGGAATTTCCGTTTTCCGGAAGGAAAAATGAATGAAGATGAATTTGTCATTTACAAAGTACTCTTCGCGGCCGGAAAACTGGCCTATCTTTCATCGCCTCTGTATTATTTCTACGCGAATCCGGAGAGCCTTACCCGCCGCAAATGGACCCCCGCCAGACTGGCAGGCCTGGAAGCGAAAAAAGAACAGATGCAGTATATGAAGGATAACGGTTTTCAGAAAGCATTCCGTCAGGCGGTGTTGAATTATGGAGAGGTAGCCTCTTTTCACATTCCGATGATAGATAAAAAAGAATATCCCGACGAAATCATCCGCCTCCGAAAACTGCTGAGAAGACATATCGACGTTGAGTATGAATGGTACCTGAGAAAAGCGAAAGAAAAAATCCAGATTCCCGGTAAGTTTGTCAATGAAGTCACCGGCGGAAGAGATTTTTCAGAGTGTGACGATCCGGCCTATAAAAAACAGATCATCTGCGTAATAGAGTGATTATCGGAACCTCGGATATATTCATAAAGGACGGTGTCATGTCCGTTATTCCACAGGGAGGGCAATCGGAATGGAAGGCAATTCTTTGATCAGTGTGGTTGTTCCGGTGTACAATATCGAAAGATATCTTCCAAAATGCATAGAGAGTCTCATGGCGCAGACCTACTCCGATTGGGAGATTATGCTGGTCGATGATGAATCGACAGACGGCAGCCTCGCGATCTGCAACCGCTATTCCGGCAAGGACAGTCGGATCAGGGTCATCCGGCAGGCGCACGGAGGTGCAAGCAAGGCGAGAAATACCGGAATCAGAATGGCAAAAGGCGAATATATCGCTTTTGTAGACGGCGACGACTATGTGGCAGCCGATTATCTGCAAAAGCTGTATCTTGCCCTGGTCCATGAACATGCGTCATTAAGTGTGTGCGGATTGCAATGCATCAATGAGAAGGGGGAATTTCTGCCTTCGCCGTATAAGAACGACGATGTGCCGATGAAGATCAGTGCTTCCGAAGCGATCTGCAACCTGGGATACAATGTTGTTTTTGGCGTCGTTTGGAACAAACTGTATAAAAGAGACATTTTTGAAAGCGTACAGTTCACAGAGCACAGGACATTTGAAGATGAGCTGATTCTTCATCGTTTGTACGGCGTATGCGATTCCATTGCGACCGTACCGGAAAAGCTGTATTTTTATACCATCAGGCAAGGCAGCAAAATGCGAGAAGAATTTGGCGCTGAAAAGCTGGATATGTTATTCGCCTATATTGACAGACTGGATTATTTGATCGAAAACGGCTTTCGCAATGAGACCGTACAGTATAACCACGATATTTTGATGCTGTATTTCAAGCATTCTTATCTCCGGGGAAAAAGAAGCAGGGGATATCAAAAAAAGCTGGCCGGACTGCACCGGGACTATGTGGCAAAAATTTACCGCAAACTCCCCCAAGGCTTACATATCCCGTTTCTGCGGTTATTTGTCCTAGCACCCTACGTTTATTGTGTCTTCATGACGATCATGAATAAACTGAAAATCAATCTTTGTTGAACGAATGATATCATATAGTGGAAGTGAGAATTTGAAAATAGGCTTTTATCTGAACAACACGGGACACGACCTCATAGATTTTTCTCATCCGGAAAATGGCAATCCGGGTATCCGCGGAACGGAATACATGATCTGGGAGATTGCCTGCGGACTGGGCGTTGAATTTGCAGAGGTTTACTTGTTTGCGCCCTATCCTGCCTCAATGCCCGCAACGGTAACCGCCGTGAAATGCGGCGATGAATTGGATGCGCTAGAAAAGGCGAAGCGTCTGGATGTCGACATCATGGTGCTGAGAAGTCTTGAGAATCAGAAGGAAGTATTCCGCGCGATTGACCGATGCGGTGTGAAATGTGTCATGTGGTCGCACAATCTGGAAACGGTTGCGTTGGCTGACGCCATGGCGGACTGCCGGTATGTCAGGAGAAACGTGTGCGTCAGCAGACAGCAGTACGAAAGACTGCGGGATCATCCTGTGTTTGAAAAATCAACGTATATTTACAATGCGCTGGTATTTTCATCGATACCACGGGAAGTGCCCCGGGCGGTCGACAAAAAGAATGTCGTCACCTATATAGGCACATTGGAGGCATACAAAGGCTTTCATGCGCTTGCGCATGTCTGGCCTGAAATAAAGAAAAAAGTCCCTGACGCCGTGCTTTATGTGCTTGACAGCGAAGACAGAGGAAGACTGATAGCAGCCGGAGACGATGCCCGACTGACAGAGTATGAAAAAGACATTCGCCGTTCCCTGTCAGACGAGAGAGGAGAGCTGCTTCCCGGCGTGACCTTTGAAGGCTGTCAGCGGGGCAGCGTCAAAGAGGCCACCATCATGAAGACCAAGGTCGGCGTTGCCAATCCAGGAGGGGTGGAGGAATTCTGTGTGACCGCCGTTGAATTTGAAGCCTATGGCGTCCCGGTGGTTGCCAAAAGGAGTTTCGGTTTGCTTGAGACGGTGTGTGACAGAAAAACGGGGATTCTCATCAAGAATGAACGGCAGCTCGCCGACGCGGTTGTGAGGCTGCTTTGTGATGACGGTTTATGTGATGTTATGGGAACGCAAGGCAGCCAATATGTGCGTGAGCATTTTGACATGCCGTTGATCATCGAAGACTGGAAAAAGGTGCTCACAGAGGTTTATGAGGATCTTCCCGTCAAGCCTGATTATCGCTGTACGTATCCCTTTTTCAACTATAAATGGCTGAGAGAGCTGAGCCGACTGTGGAAGAAAACGCCTTTCGGGAGGAACAGTCCGTCTGTCATGAAGTATGAAAAATAAAGCTCATTCCGTCACGAACCGTCAGAAAACGGGCTTGTCTTTCTGTAAATCAAAAATGCTCCCCAGTGCTGCCGGATCGCTGTATCCGGCGCGGGATTGCACTCTCCGAATAATGCATTGAATCCGGCGGGACCGGGCGCGGACAGCGCTGCGGTTAGCCGTATTATCGAGAAAAGAAGTGAATATTCAATCATATGATGTATAATGAATCAACTCCTGCCGATTACCATATCCACATCAGTGCCAAGCATAAGATATTCGACCTGAAGCTGAAGGAAGTATGGGAATACCGTGACCTGATATGGCTATTTACAAAGCAGAAATTTACCGTTTACTACAAGCAGACGATACTCGGCCCCGCATGGCTTATTCTCAATCCGTTGATTACGGGACTGATGTACGCCTTCGTGTTCGGCGGCATCGCCAAAATCGATACGGACGGTGTACCCGGAATCCTATTCTATCTTTCGGGAACCGCCATTTGGTCCTATTTTTCTTCGTCACTTACCAATAATGCCTCGGCATTCACTGCAAACGCCGGGCTGTTCGGAAAGGTGTATTTTCCGCGACTGACCATGCCGATATCCAATGTGCTGTCGTCCGCCATAGAATTCTGCTTTCATTTCCTGCCGGCGGCAATCTTCCTGGTGTATTTCGTGGTCACCGGCAAGGTCACCCCGAACTGGGCTGCCCTGGCTCTGATTCCGCTGTGTCTGCTTCATTTGGGAATCATGGGACTGGGATTCGGCATCATCATATCCAGCCTGACGACCAAATACCGGGATCTGTCCATTCTGGTGGGCTTCGGGGTGTCGATATGGATGTACGCTACGCCTGTGGTCTATCCTCTTTCCATGCTCGATGCCGGATGGATGAAGACCCTGCTTCTGCTGAATCCCGCGACCATGCCAATTGAGTTTTATCGATATGCCCTGCTGGGCAAAGGAACAGTCGAGCCGGTTTTCATGATGGTGTCATGGATCACGACGATCGTCGTTGCCCTGGCCGGCACAGCCTTTTTCAACAAGGTGGAGCGCAGTTTCATGGACACGGTTTGACGGAAGCCGTTTACCGCAAAAAAAACGGGAGATTGCTGTCAATTCACAGGCCTGACAAGGCAATGCCGGTGTGCGACAGCCTTCTTCCACCCAAAAACGAAATATGGCAATGAGAATCTTCCTCCCCGATGAGCCGTCCGCGGGGAGGTTTTTGTTTTTGGGGGCATCTGACCGACAAAGCTGATCGGTGCGTATTGTGAGGAAATTGTATTGACAGGTGCAGACAAGTGAGGGAAACAGGAGCATTGAGGATTGGGTCGGTGCCGTGGCACCCGATTGCTCTCAAAAGAAGTTGAGTCTGTACGGGAGAATAAGTGTTTTTCTCCAGTTATTTTCTGCTGCAATGGCACTTCTTCGTTGAGAATTGACAAATTACAGAGGGGAAATTCTATATCGCCAGGGTGTAAAACACATTGAAAATGCCGGGAGGGTATGATATATTATTATTGATGAAATCGATTACAAACGTTTTCACTTTCCTAATTACTAATTGCTGAGAGGTGTCGCTATGAAAGATATAGTTACCGTTGGAGAAATACTCATCGACCTGACCAACAGCGGGAGGAAGGACGGCGTTCCCCTTTACACCGCGAATCCCGGAGGGGCTCCTGCCAATGTCGCTGTCGCTGCCGCGCGGCTGGGAGCCGACACGGCATTCATCGGCAAGGTGGGAAAGGATTATTTCGGAGATTTTCTTCGCAGCACGCTGCTGGAAAACGGCGTTGACGCTTCCGGAATGCTCACCGACGAGGAAGCACGTACCACAATGGCGGTCGTTTCGCTGTCTGAAACAGGGGAACGCAGCTTTTCCTTCTACCGCAGGAACTGCGCCGACGTGCTGCTTCGCAGCGATGAAATCAGCCTCGGGCTGCTGTCCGACACGCACATTCTGCATTTCGGATCGGTCAGCCTGACGGACGAGCCTTCCCGTTCGGCGACGGTATTCGCCGCAGAAAAGGCAAAGGAATTCGGCGCGACCGTCACCTATGACCCGAATTACCGCGCCAATCTCTGGAAAAGCGAAGCGCAGGCGGTTGAACAGATGAAATCCGTGCTCGGGAAAATCGATATTCTCAAGATTTCCGACGAGGAGCTTCCGCTTCTGACCGGAATCGACGACTGTGAAGCCGGAACCAGGCAGCTCTATGACGAATACGGCATTCCGCTGATTCTGCTGACGCTGGGAGCCGACGGCGCCTATTACCGGCGGGGAGAGGAGACCGGAAAGGCGGACGGATTCAAGGTGAAGGTGGCCGACACCAACGGCGCGGGAGACACCTTCTTCGGGGCCTTCCTCAGCCGGATGGCAGCGCTGGGAATCTATCGTCCCGCAGACCTCAGTCCGGAGCAGCTCTACGAAAGCGTCCGTACGGCGAATCTGGCAGCGTCGCTTACCACTTCGCGTCACGGAGCGATTCCCGCGATGCCGGATTTAAAGGAATTGGAAGAAAAACTGAAAGCCGGCAGGCTTTAATCAACTGAATCAGGAGGCGAATGAACGATGGCTGAAAACTACGCCAATGAATTTGATATGCGCCTGAAGGCGCGGTATGACGAGCTGAAATGGCTCTACTGCGAGCTTTACAACAACGACCAGAAGGGGTTTGAATATCTGTGCAAGCTGATTCGGGAGTACTATGTCAACAGGAATGAATCGCTCAAGGATATTGACCGCAAACGGGAAAAGAATCCCGACTGGTACCGGGGCAATGATATTGTCGGCATGATGCTTTACGTCGATAATTTCGCCGGCAATCTCAGCGGGGTTATCAAAAAAATCGACTATTTCACCGAGAGCGGCGTGAATTACATTCATTTCATGCCGCTGCTGGAAAGCCCGAAGGAGCACAGTGACGGCGGATACGCGGTGGCGGATTTCCGCAAGGTGCAGCCGGAACTCGGCACGATGGACGATCTCAGGAAGCTCACCGACCTCTGCCACCAGCGCGGAATCAGCTGCTGTCTTGACTTTGTCATGAATCACACCAGTGACGAACACGCATGGGCAAAGGCAGCCCGGCAAGGGGACGCACAGGCAAAGAGCCGCTATTTCTTCTTTGACAGCTGGGATATTCCCAGCGAGTACGAACGCACTGTGCCGCAGGTCTTCCCGACTACCGCACCCGGCAATTTCACCAAGCTCCCGAACGGCGATATTGTCATGACCACCTTCTATCCCTATCAGTGGGATCTGAATTACGCCAATCCGATGGTCTTCAACGACATGACCGAGAACCTGCTCTATCTGGCCAACGCAGGCATTGACGTCATCCGCCTTGACGCGGTGCCCTATATCTGGAAGGAACTCGGCACGCCCTGCCGAAACCTGCCGCAGGTACACAACATCGTGCGCATGATGCGCATGATCTGCGAGATTGCCTGTCCTTCGGTGCTGCTGCTGGGTGAAGTGGTGATGGAGCCGTCCAAGGTGGTTCCCTATTTCGGTACCACGCAGAAGCCGGAATGTCACATGCTCTACAACGTCACCACCATGGCAAGCACATGGAATACCGTAGCAACCCGCGATGTGAATCTGCTGAACCGGCAGATGGAAAAACTCGCGGAACTGCCCAAGAATTATGTATTTCTCAATTACCTCAGGTGTCACGACGACATCGGCTGGGGGCTGGATTACGAATGGCTGAAAGAACGGCTGATGGAGGAAATACCGCACAAGCGTTACCTGAACGATTACTTCACCGGCAAATATCCCGGCAGCGTTTCACGCGGCGAACTGTACAATGAGGACCAGATTCTGCAGGACGCGCGTCTTTGCGGTACCACTGCCAGCCTTTGCGGTATCGAGGCGGCTGTCTGGAATGATGACGACGAAGCCCTTGCGTTGGCGGTTGACGCGGATATCATGCTTCACGCCTATATGTTTACCCAGAGCGGGATTCCCGTTATTTACAGCGGCGACGAGGTGGGACAGCTCAACGATTACAAATATCACGCCGATATCAACAAGAAATTCGACAGCCGCTATCTCCACCGCGGAAAATTCGACTGGAAGCTCGCCCAAAAGCGCAAGGATCCCGAAAGCTATCAGGGCAGAATATTCTCGGCTCTCCGAAAGCTGGAGCAAACCCGTGCGGCAAACGAAGTGTTTGCGGCGCAGGCAGAATTCTATCCCATAGAAACCGGATCTCCTAATGTGCTCGGAATATTCCGTCAGTACGGTGGGCAGAAGCTGCTGGCTCTCTTCAATTTCTGCGAAGAGGAACGCAAGCTCTCCTTCGGCCATCAGCTATCCTATACCGATCTGATGACCGGCGAAAAACAAAAGGGAAAATCAATTGCGCTGCCGCCCTATGGCTTTGTCTGGGCACTGGAACAATAAGGCTTCCCGAGAATCTCACGGCAGAGATGATGTAGAATGAAAATAAGTGAAATTGCCTCTTTGGCAGGAGTATCTCCCGCAGCGGTCAGCCGTTATCTCAACGGCGGCAGCATCAGCGAAGAAAAAAAGGTGAAAATCAGGAAAGTCATTGAAGAAACCGGTTATGTGCCGAATGTGACGGCTCGTTCGCTGAGACAGCAGCGCAGCAACAGCATCGGCGTGATCGTGCCCAAAATCAATTCCGATTCGGTCAGCAATCTGATGGAAGGCGTCTCTTCCGTGCTGAGCACGTCGGGCTATCTGACCATATTTGGCAACGCCGGTAATGACAGGAAGCAGGAACTGGATTATCTGAGAATGATGCAGGAAGTAAAGCTTGCCGGCATTATTCTCATGGGAACGGTTCTTACGCCTGCGCACATCCGTTTTTTTAAAGAAAGCGAGATTCCCATCGTGGTATGCGGACAGAATCATTCCTCGGTCAGCTGTATTTTTCATGACGACCGCCGGGCTGCACGTGAAATCACGCGGCATATCATAAGCAAGGGAAGGAAAAACCTGGCGTATGTCGGCGCGGTGGAAGCCGATGTGAGCGTCGGACTGAACCGGCGTCTGGGAGTGGAGGAAGCCATGCGGGAAGCGGGAATGGATCCCGACGGGTTGGCCAGAACACAGGTTTTTTTCACAGTGGAAGAAGGATGCCGCGGAATGAAAGGGATTCTGGACGGCGGATTTGTTCCCGACGGGGTGATCTGCGCGACCGATACCCTTGCGGTCGGCGCAATGAAAGCCCTGAAAGAACGGGGATTGAAAATTCCCGGGGATGTCAGTGTCGGCGGTATCGGCGGAGGATTGGCGGGGACGATTATTTCACCCGCCCTGACGACGGTGCAGCTCTTTCACCGTGAAAGCGGCGAGAAAGCAGCCCAGCTCCTGCTGTCCATGATCGACTATAACCGGAAGCATTCCGGCGAGAAGCTTCCGCTGACGCACACCATGCTCGGATACAGGCTGATTGAGCGCGAATCTGTTTAATGTAAAAGGAGTGACCGCCATGAATGAAAAACTATTGCTTCTGGATATTGACGGCACCCTGACCGAACCGGGATATAATATTCCTCCCGCGTCGGCTCTGGATGCCATCCGGAAAGCACAGGCAAGGGGACATAAGGTGTTTCTCTGCACCGGAAGGAATTTAGCCATGCTCAAGCCGCTTCTGCAATACGGTTTTGACGGATATGTCGCCAGCGCGGGCGGATATGTGGTGTGCGACGGCAAGGTTGTGTTTGACCGACCGATGAAGCCGGAGGTGTTCCGCCTTGCGATGGATGTGTTTGGGAGAAACCATGTTTTCCGCACGGTGGAATGCCTGGACGGCACCTACGGGGACAACGGGCTGGAAGATCTGCTGGAAGGAGCGGATGAATTTTCCAATTCGGAATTGCTTCGATTCCGCCGCCAGCTCAGCGAATCGCTGGATATCCGTCCCATGAGCGAATACGACGGTGCGCCGGTCTACAAGATTGTATTCATGTGTACCGACAGACGTCAGCTCGATGAGCCGATGGAAGTGCTGAAGGATTATTTTGTGTTCTGTGTGCAGAATCTGGAAGCGGTCGGCTGTCTCAACGGCGAAGTATTCGGGCTGGATTTCAACAAGGGCATCGGAATCCGCAAGCTCTGCGATTATCTCGGCAAGGATATTGCGGACACCATCGGGTTCGGCGACAGCATGAACGACAAGGAAATGTTCGAGACGGTCGGCTACAGCGTCTGCATGGGCAACGGTCATCCCGTGATGAAGGAAATGGCGGATACTGTCTGTCCGGCAGTCGGCGACGACGGGCTTTACAAGGCATTTGAGAAGCTGGAGCTGATTTAATCAAGCGACAGACTGAAAACCGTAGGATTGTGCTCCAACAATTCCGGAAACAGTTGCGCCAATACGTGTAATCGTTTTCAATGTCTGTTTGAGGAATCGGAAAATCCAGGAAACCTGATCATCCCTTCCGATCTCATGCCGGGCTTGTTTGGTAAGTGAATGTTGAAAGCTCCAAATTTATATCCAGATGTTTGTAATTATTGTCAATTTACAACAAGGATAAAAAGAGCTACAATGTTATTGTAATCGATTTCAAGGCGGTTCGGTTGTCTTGAAAAAAATTTTATAAACCAAAGGAGTGTTTTTATGGATTACAGAAAATGCGCGCAGGAAATCTATGATCTCGTAGGACAGCGGGAAAATCTCGTATCTGCCGCACATTGCGCCACAAGGCTTCGTCTTGTGACCAATGATAACAGCAAAGTGGATATGAAGAAGCTCGAAGACGTCGACGGCGTCAAGGGCGTATTCAGCTCCAACGGACAGCTGCAGATCATCATCGGAACCGGCGCCGTCAACAAGGTGTATGACGAGTTCCTTGACATCAGCGGAATGACCGCCGCCACCAAAGCGGACGTCAAAGCCGCTGCCGCCGCCAAACAGCCCCTGCCCTTCCGCATGGTGAAGGCTCTGGGCGACGTATTCGTTCCCATCCTGCCGGCCATCGTGGCAGCCGGTCTTATCATGGGTCTGCTCGAAGGCATGACCAAGATCTGGCCGGATATGGCCAATTCCGGCACCTATCAGATCTTCCACCTGTTCAGCAATGCCGCGTTCGTATTCCTTCCCATTCTTGTAGCCGTATCGGCCGCAAGAGTATTCGGCGGCAACATCTTCCTTGGTGCCGTCATCGGCATGATCATGGTGCATACCGATCTTGTCAACGCCTGGAGCGTTGCGGGTATGCTCGAAAACGGCGAGGTTATCCCGCAGGCTTCCGTATGGTTCGGTCTGTACAAGATCAACCTGACGGGCTATCAGGGACATGTTATCCCGGTTATCATCGCCGTCTGGTTCATGTGCTTCCTCGAGAAGAAGCTGCATGAAAAGGTTCCCGAGATGATCGACCTCTTTGTTACCCCTCTGGTAACGGTATTGGTAACAGGTTATCTCACCCTCACGGTTTTCGGTCCCATCTTCTCCACCCTTGAAGAATGGATTCTCATCGCGGTACAGTGGATCATCACCATTCCGTACGGTCTCGGCGCGGCGGTTGCGGGTGCCATTTATCCGCTGACGGTGGTCGCCGGCGTACACCATATGTACAACACGGTGGAAGCGAGAATGCTGGGCACGGGCTACAACACCTGGATGCCGATCGCCTCTTCCGCCAACTTTGCACAGGGCGCAGCCTGCTTTGCGGTAGCGCTCAAGACAAAGAATCAGAAGTTCAAGACATTGGCACTTCCGTCTTCTCTCTCGGCATTCCTGGGTATCACTGAGCCGGCTATCTTCGGCGTCAACCTCCGTCTTGTCAAGCCGCTTGTCTGCGGAATGATCGGCGGCGCTGTCGGCGCGGCTGTCGGCGCAATGCTCGGCATCGGCGCCACCGCCTACGGTGTAACAGGTCTCTTCGGATTCCTCACCTGTGCCGACTTTATCTGGCAGTATGCCATCATGCTGGCTGTTTCGTTCGCTGTTTCGTTTGCTCTTTCCTGGATTCTGCACAGAGATCAGACCGACGACGGCGAGGGCGAAGCCGCTGCGGAAGAGCCTGCTCTTCCCGAAGTCACCTGCGAACCCGGCAAGGTCTACGCTCCCATCAAGGGCAATGTCATTCCCTCTGCCGAAATTCCCGATGAAACCTTTGCCGCCGGAGTGCTGGGCGAAGGCATAGGCATCGAACCTGAAGAAGGCGTGGTCTACGCACCCTTCGACGGCGAAATTTCCTCCACCACCGACACCAGGCACGCCATCGGCATTTCCTCTCCCGACGGCATGGAACTGCTGATTCATGTCGGCGTCAACACCGTTGCAATGGAAGGCGACGGATTCGAGCTCTTCTGCGCGGAAGGCGATCAGGTCAAGGCCGGACAGAAGCTGATGACCTTCGATATTGACAAGATCAAAGCGGCGGGATATTCCACCACGACAGCCGTTCTGGTGACCAACAGCGACGACTATCCGGGTCTTACCATCAAGGAAGGCGCCTGCGAACCGCTCGACTGCGTTATTTCGATCACGGAAGAAGAAGCGGAACCCGCGGAAGAAGTGACAGAGACAGTCGAAGAAGTCACAGAAGCCGCTGAAGAAACCGCTGAGGCTGTGGAAGAGGCAACAGAAGTATAAGCAGCATCCATCCTTTCAGACAGCAAGATTACACAACAGGGTGAAGTACGAAACGATAAAAACTTCACGCTTCACCCTGATTTTTCTTCAAAATATCCAAATTCAACATTAAAAAAGGAGTTTCCAACATGAAAGAGTTTTCTTACACCATCACTGATTCGGTAGGTATTCACGCACGTCCCGCTGGCGTACTTGTCAAGTTAATCAAGCCATTTGCAAGCAAGTGCACCATTACCAAGGGCGATAAAACCGAAGAGCTTGGTAAGCTTATGAAGGTCATGGGCATGGGCATCAAGTGCGGCGACACAGTTGTCATCAAGGTCGAAGGCTCCGATGAAGCCGCTGCGGCAGAAACCATCGAGAATTTCTTCAAAGAGAACCTCTGATAAGTTAGTTGATTCTCTATTATCTTAGCTCGGCTCCGCTGAGCGATTAAGGAGGGTATGCTCTATGATAACTGCAACGGGTAAATCCATTCTCAAAGGTATCGCTATCGGCAAAATCAGATTCCTGGCAAAAAAGCAGGTGGAAATCAAAGAGAACGCCGCGGACGCTGCCGCTGAACTGAAACGGTTTGAGGACGCAAAGGCGCTGGCGATAGAGCAGCTTCAGGGACTGTACGACAAGGCGGTTGTGGAAGCCGGCGAAGAACACGCCGCGATCTTTGACATCCACATGATGATGCTGGATGACGACGATTACAACGAATCCATCTCCGATCTGATCAATTCGGAGGGCAAGACCGCCGAATATGCCGTCAAAACGACAGGCGAAAACTTTGCCGAGATGTTTGCCACCATGGACGACGAGTACATGAAGGCGCGTGCCGCCGACGTCAGGGATATTTCGGGACGCGTGGTCAATATTCTGACCGGCGCGGATACCGGCCCTGCCGACAGCGACGAACCCTTTATCATCGTCGCGGAGGATCTTGCTCCGTCGGAGACGGTGCAGCTCGACAAGAGCAAGCTGCTCGGCTTTGTCACCCGACTGGGCAGCACCAACAGCCACACGGCGATTCTCGCCCGCAATATGAATATTCCCGCCCTTATCGGCACCGAAATCAGTGAGGAATGGGACGGCAAGATGGCGATTATTGATGGTTACAACAGCTGCATTTACATCGAGCCGGAAGAAGAACTGCTCAAAACGCTCGATGAAAAGCGGGTTCACGATCTGGAGCAGCGTGCCATGCTTCAGCAGCTGAAAGGACAGCCCAATGTCACGCTCGACGGCACCGAGATCAACGTCTATGCCAACATCGGCAACGTATCCGACGTGGGCATGGTGCTGGAGAACGACGCGGGAGGCATCGGTCTTTTCCGTTCCGAATTTATCTATCTGAATTCCAAGACCTTCCCGACCGAGGATGAACAGTTCGGCATTTACAAGAAGGTTGCCGAAGCGATGGCCGGCAAGAAGGTCATTATCCGCACACTCGACATCGGCGCGGATAAGCAGGCGGATTACTTCAATCTGCCCAAGGAAGAAAATCCCGCGCTGGGCTATCGCGCCATCCGCATCTGTCTCATGCAGCGCGATATCTTCAAGACCCAGATCAGAGCTATTCTGCGGGCAGCCGCCTTCGGCAAGGTGAGCATCATGTTCCCGATGATCATCTCGGTCAGCGAGGTGAAGGACGCCAAGGCCATTCTCGAAGAATGCCGTCAGGAACTCATAGCCGAGGGCAAGGAGATCGGCGATGTGGAGATCGGCATCATGATCGAAACACCGGCCGCCGTCATGCTGGCTGACGAGCTTGCGGAAGAAGTGGAATTCTTTTCCATCGGCACCAACGACCTGACGCAGTACACGCTGGCGATTGACCGTCAGAATCCCAAGCTTGATCCCTTCTATGATTCCCATCATCCCGCCGTGCTCCGTCTGATCGAGAAGACCGTTCAGGCAGGCCACAGACATAACTGCTGGGTCGGCATCTGCGGCGAACTCGGCGCGGATACGACACTCACCGAAACCTTCCTCCGCATGGGAATGGACGAACTAAGCGTCAATCCCGGCAGCGTTCTTGGCCTGAGGAAGGTCATCCGCGAGCTGGATCTCGGTACGGCCAAGGAACCGGAACCCCCTGTTCCCGCAAAAGCGACGGAAGAAGAACCCCCTGCTCCTGCGGAAGCGACGGAAGAACCCGCGGCCGTTCCCGAGGGAACACCGGAACCCGAACCGGAGAAACCGATCAAAAAAAGCAGATTTTCCCTTTTCGGCAAGAACAAAAACAAATAAAAACCAATGAAACGTACACTGCGGTTAAATAACCGTTTGTTGACCCAATAAAAGCAAAACCGGCAGTATTGACTGTCGGTTTTGTTGTAGGATGCAGGATGTGGAAAAAAGATGAATGACCGTAATACCATTTTGCGGAAGCGGGTCTGCTTTTACGGCAAAGTACAGGCAGTCGGCTTTCGCTTTCAGGCGCAGAATGCCGCCAGACACCACCGGGTGACCGGCTGGGTCAAAAACGAATACGACGGCTCGGTGACAATGGAAATTCAGGGAACCGAGCATCAGATCAATGGCGTTGTAGCCGAAATTGACAGCGATCCCTACATCCGCATCGAACGCGTGGAAGTAAAATGGCTTGAACCGAAACCTGATGAACGGGAATTCCGGATAAAACACGGATTCTGACGGGCAAGAGTGAAGCATGACTTCACACGCCCAATATAACAGGCGATTGTAACATTAAAAGAAAAACAGAATTGCGAAGTACGTAATTAGCCGCGATAGCGGCGCGGGGTGCAGGGCAATGTCATCAACTTAAGAAAATGTATCGTTTTTTTATCCGGGAGCATAGTAACATAGTAAAGCGAACTCTGTGCCGGGGGCGGACTCACCCACCGCAAGCGTTTCCTCCTCTCTTTCAGAGAAGGCTGATGCTATTTGCCTTCCCTGAAAGGGAAGGTGGCACGAAGTGCCGGATGAGTTTGTGCTAATCGCGCTTTATTCTGAATCGGGATACGTGCCAGTGCCATAAGTCTTAAGTTGATGACATTGGGGGGGCAGGGGACTGGTTTCTCGCTGTCGCTTGGAACAGCTGGTCAAGGGAAGAGTCCATCGCTGCAACGTGTTTCGAAAAAGAAATAGGTTAGGGTGCAACAGAAACGGCAATCATCACAGATTATCTTTGCTCCGAGTGGAGAAAAAATCCCCGCTTCCGATCTTTAAAGCCCCGTGTTTTCGATGTTTTTCGAGTTTTGCAATCGGCTGGCTCCCATTACCAACGAAGGAGGAATCAAGAGGTGAAAACATGGACAAAAGAAGAACGCTACCGTGTGCTGAAAAACGCCGACGAGATACGTCCTCTGCATGAGCGGATCATCCGGTCGGATTACCGTCAGCACTACCATATTCAGAGCGTCACGGGATTGCTGAATGACCCCAACGGCTTCGTTTTTCATGACGGTGTATGGCATCTGTTCTACCAGTGGTGTCCGTGGGGTGCGGTACATGGACTCAAATACTGGTATCACACCATTTCAGAGGATCTGGTCAGGTGGAAAAACGTCGGCGTCTGTATCCGTCCCGATACGGAGTATGACAACAAAGGCGCCTATTCCGGATCTGCCCTTCCGACAGACGGCAATCTCTATCTGTATTACACGGGCAATCACCGCGACGAAGACTGGACCCGCAGACCCTATACCTGCCTTGTGGATCTGAAGGACGGAGGAACAGCCGTGAAGCTTCCTCCACTGTTCGGCATGAATGAAGATTACACCGAGCATCAGCGCGATCCCAAGATCATTCACAATGAGCAGAACGGCCAGTATTATATCATCATCGGCGCGCAGACCAAGGAGAAGAAGGGGTGCTGTCTCATCTACAGTTCCGATTCACCGACGGAAGGCTGGCACTTTGCCGGTCAGCTGCATGTGCCGGGTTTTGAAGATTTCGGGGATATGTGGGAATGTCCTTCCGTCGAAACAATCAGCGGCTACGACGTGCTGATTTTCTGCCCGCAGCATCTCACCTTGCCGGGAAGAGGCGGATCGGTTCACCATAACGGCTATCTTCTGGGACATATGGACTGGGACAACCTGATCTTTACCCCGGACAACACACGTTTTCATGTGCTTGACTTCGGTTTTGATTCCTATGCCGCAGAATGTGCCGCCAACCCGAACGACAAGAACAAGGCGACGCTGGTGGCGTGGATGGGGCTTCCCGACGCCTTCTATCCGACCGACGAAGAAGACTGGTCGGGCTGTCTGACGCTGCCGCGTGAGCTGAGAGTGCGTGACCACAGGCTCATTCAGCAGCCGCTGGATGAACTCAGGGCACTCAGAGGAAAGAAAATTGACCTTGAATCAACCGATCTGCTTCCACGTGTGTGTGAAATGGAGCTGATCAGCCGGGGCGGAGATCTGACGCTGCGCCTGTTCGCGAACGCGGACGGAACGGGCGGATTGACAATCGCCTATGATGACAGCGCCAAGGAAATCACCGTAGACCGATCGGGACTCAGACGACGATTCAATACCGAGCAGGGCGAGCAGCGAATCCGTCCGCTCCCAAAGGGCCTATTCCATCTGCGGATATTCATAGACCGCAGCTCTATTGAAATATTCGTCAACGACGGCAACGCGGTTTTCTCATCCAGAATATTCCCCGCTGAAGGCGAAGACAGGCTCTGCGTAGAAGGCGACGCTTCGATCCATCTCTGGGAACTGAATCGGGCAGTGGAGGAAAGCTTCGCGATCGATTAGGAATAATCGCAATTTATCATTCAAAACAAAGCGGCAGCATTCTGCTCCCGACAAAAATCTGCCGCTTTATTCTCGGAGGAATTTATGATCAATCAAAAGCCGGAAGAAAAGAATACCATTCCCGATACGGTTTTACAGAGAATCAGAAAAGCCGAAAAGCACCTGGACAAAATCAGGGGCAGTCTTTTCGGAGGTGCGGTGGGCGATGCGCTCGGATACGCGGTGGAATTCTGTCGTGAAAAGGAGATTTTTGCCTATTACGGCTCCGGAGGAATCCGGGATTACGAGCTGGCACCGTCCACGGGAAAGGCGTTGATTTCAGACGACACACAAATGGCGCTGTTTACCGCCAACGGCATTCTCTTTGGTCAGACACGCGTCTGCCTGCGGGGAATCGGTGGCCGTCCGAGTCTCTATGTGCCTATGTCCTATCAGGACTGGCTGAGAACACAGGATATGACATATGAGGAAAGCCGTCAGGCAGGAGAAAACAGCATTTCATGGCTTTCCGACGTTCCGGCACTGTACAGCCGAAGAGCGCCGGGAAACACCTGTCTGTCCGCGCTGAGGGAAAGAAAAATCGGCCGGAGTCATGTGGGAGAGTTCACGGAACATCCGCTTAATCAAAGCAAAGGCTGCGGAGGCATCATGCGCGTGGCGCCCATGGGACTGACGCGTCCCCAAGCGGGCATCCGGACAATTGACCGGGAAGGGGCGGAACTGGCCGCGATCACACACGGGAATTCCCTCGGCTATATGCCGGCCGCGGTTCTGACGCATATCATCAGCAGAATCGTGTATCCCGAAAAGCCCCTGTCGCTGAAAGAAATCGTCCTGGAAGCGAGAGACACCGTCGCGGAACTATTCGCCGGAGACAAGAACATCGACACACTGACAGGCATAATGAATCTGGCTGTTGAGCTTTCGGAAAACGGCGGGAATGATCTCGACAATATCCACCGGCTGGGAGAAGGCTGGATTGCGGAGGAAACGCTTGGCATTTCGCTTTACTGCGCGCTTCGTCATCAGAGCGATTTCTCCGCCGGAGTGATCGCCGCTGTCAATCACAACGGAGACAGCGATTCCACAGGGGCGGTGACGGGAAATATTCTCGGCGCATGGCTTGGCTTTGATGCCATCGAGGAGAAGTGGAAGCATAATCTGGAATTGTCAGACGTGATTCTGGAAATGGCGGACGATCTCTGTCATGGCTGCCAGATGAGCGAATACGGCTCCTATTATGACCCTGATTGGATGAGAAAGTATGTATACTGCCGTGCCGATCCAATCTGATTGCCGGAAACGACATCCTATGACGTTGCTTTTTTGTTAAATTAAATCGTCATTTTACTGACTGCCCGACCGTGATACGCGGTCGGGCGGTTGTTTGTCACAGGGAGAATCGCAGGGGATGGATTTCCGCCTGCGGGACAGAAACGCCTCACTGAAATTTTTTTTGCAAATCGGTTTACTTTTTATGAGAGTTTTGTTATAATGACTATGTATAGATAGAATGGAAAGGTTGTATTCATTTATGGATTATCAGACTGAATCTTTGAAGAAGCATTATGAATGGAAAGGCAAAATCGAAGTCGTCACACGCTGTCCGGTCGAAACAGGAGAGGATCTTTCTCTTGCGTACACTCCCGGAGTGGCCAAACCCTGCCTTGAAATACAGAAGGATTTAAACAAAAGCTATGATCTGACCCGACGTTCCAATCTTGTCGCGGTCATAACCGACGGCTCGGCGGTGTTGGGGCTTGGCAATATCGGCCCCGAAGCCGGCATGCCTGTGATGGAAGGCAAATGCGCCCTCTTTAAGAAATTCGGCGATGTTGACGCGATTCCGCTCTGCATACGTTCCAACGACGTGGACACCATCGTGAATACGGTGGCACTTCTTGCCGGCAGCTTCGGAGGCGTCAACCTCGAGGATATTTCCGCCCCCCGATGCTTTGAAATTGAACGCAGGCTGAAAAAAATCTGCGACATTCCCATCTTTCACGATGACCAGCACGGCACGGCGGTCTGCGTGGCCGCAGCGATGATCAATGCCTGCCGTCTGACCGGCAAAAAGCCCGGCGAGTTGAAAATCGCCGTCAACGGTGCCGGCGCGGCGGCGATTGCCGTGACCAAGCTGCTGCTCACGCTGGGCGTAAAGGAAGTCATTATGTGCAACAGCAAGGGCATTATCTGTGAGGGAGACGAAAGGCTCAACAGTGAACAGGCCTACATGGCGACAGTCACCAACCTGGGGCATCTCAAAGGCTCGCTGAAGGACGCCGTCGTGGGCGCGAATGTATTCATCGGCCTGTCCGCGCCGAATGTGCTTACCGGCGAAATGGTTTCCTCCATGGCGGAAGGCGCGATTGTGTTTGCCATGGCGAATCCCACTCCCGAGATCATGCCCGACATCGCCAAGGCTGCCGGCGCGGCTGTAGTGGGAACCGGCAGAAGCGATTTCCCCAATCAGATCAACAATGTTCTCGCTTTTCCGGGAATATTCCGCGGCGCGCTCGATGTCAGGGCGTCCGATATCAACGATGAAATGAAGATTGCCGCCGCATACGCCATCGCCAATATCATCGAGGACAGCGAGCTCACCCCCGAATACATCATTCCCAGCCCGCTGGACAAGCGTGTGGTAGAGAAAGTTTCCAAAGCCGTTGCCGATGCCGCTGTAAAGTCAGGTGTGGCGAGAATTTAAGTAAAACGCCGTTTCTTCCTCATTTTGCACATATTTCTTCATGACATATCACTATTCTTTACAAATAATTTTGTCAATCGTAATAATAATTTGTTGACAGATGCGGCGATCCAATGTATACTATTAAAAGGAATACTTTTATTCTGGGGACGATTTTCATAATTATATGAAAGGAGTTTATTCACAAATGAATTTTAAAAGGATCGCGGCGGTTGTTGTGGCGGCAGCCATTCTGGGCTCGTCGACCTACGTGACGACCGATGCGCTTTTGTTCAAAGAAGTGATCACTGTTTCGGCGGCGACGTCATCTCTTCGTAAGAACTCCACAGGCAGCGAAGTGACGAAGCTCCAGAACAATCTCATCAAACTGAATTACTTAAAGAGCGGTTCCGCAACAGGCACGTATGACACTGCCACCGAAAACGCTGTGAAGAAATTCCAGAGCGACTACCATCTTACCGCCGACGGAGTGGCCGGAACGCAGACGCTCAATATGATCAATTCCGTCATAAGCGGCACCTCTAAAACCATCGAGGTCAAAGCCACGCTCCTCAATGTGCGTGCGACTGCTTCGCCCAACGGAAAACTCATCACTACTGTGAAAGCCGGTCAGAAGTTCACCGTCGAAGGGGAAGCTTCCGAGAGTGACGGCACCAAATGGTACAAGATCAAAACAGGCGTCGGATCGGGATATGTCTGCTCTGACTATGTAGAGGTCACCGTGAATTCCGCACAGCCGGCCCAGAACAGCAACGCCAAGAGCGGTATCATCAAGGTCACAGGCAATGTGCTCAATGTCCGTAAGACCGCAAGCACTTCCGCTCAGAAGCTCTACACCGTCAAAGCCGGACAGACATATTATTTCACCGATGTGAAAACCGTCAGCGGTGAAAAATGGTATTATATCAAGGTCAATAAGAATGTCAGCGGATGGGTTCTCGGCAAATGGGCTACTCCGATTGAAACGAATGAGAATACCACGTCTTCCGCAAAAAGCGGCAAGCTGAAAGTGATCGTGGATATTCTGCAGGTACGTCAATCCACCAGCACCACCTCCAAGAGGCTTTATACCACCAAACGCGACGAAGAATACAGCTACAGCAATGTCAAAACCGTCGATGGAGTCAAGTGGTACTACATCAAGGTCAACAGTTCCATCAGCGGCTGGGTGCTGGGAACAATGGTAAGCGCCACCCCAAAGGACGCGCTCACCACCATCCAGACCACCAAAAAGACTACCATTGTCACTTCGACAGACCCGAACGGAGGGACTGTCACTGTTGCGGTTGATCAGCTGAATGTCCGTGAATCGACGAGCACATCCTCCAAAAAGCTGTTCACAGCCAAAAGGGACGCGGTATATACTTACAGCAAAACCCAAAAAGTGGACGGAGTTGAGTGGTACTACATCAAGATCAATAATTCCATCAGCGGGTGGGTTATGGGCAATTATGTCACGGCAAAGCCCAATTCAACCACCGCTAAATCCACCAAGGAAACCACCAAATCGACACAAGCCGATTCCGGCAAGACCAGCGGCAAGCTCACGGTGACAGCCGAAGTACTCAATGTCCGCGGCGATGCAAGCGCAAAGGCTAAGATTGTCACGACAGTAAAAAAGAATACCTCCTACAGCTTTACCAATATCAAGACGGTCGGCAATGAAAAATGGTACTATATCACTGTCAGCAGTTCCAAGAAAGGTTGGGTTCTGGGCAATTATGTAAAGGTGACACCGGAAAAGGAAACAACCCAGACAAGTACCAAAACCGGAACGCTCACCGTGATCGGCGCATCAGTCAATGTACGCAGCGGCGCGGGAACCAACTACGATAAGATCACAACCGTCAAGAAAGATGCCAAATTCACCTATACCGATACGAAAAACAACTGGTACTGCATCAAGCTGTCATCAGGCAAGAGTGGCTGGATTATCGGGGATTATGTCAAAATCGACGATTCCGACACGACGACAGCAGGTAACACAACCACCAAGACGACCACGATAAAAGCGACTGACGCCACTCCCTCGGAGTCTGAACACCTCAGTCCCGATACTTCAGAGGCAAAGCCGACTACTTCCAAGTCAGCTGAAACGTCGGCAACGGCAAGCGTCACCTCCAAAACGGAAATAACCACGACAGGTGTGCCGATCAGTCCTACCGCAGTCGCTTCCCTCACGAAGAATGTGGTGACAGGCACGGTGAATTGCACTTCGTCCAGCCTGGTTGTCCGCAAAGGTCCCGGAACCAGTTACGCTTCCATTGGCTCGGTGAAAAAGGGAGCTACCGTTGTCATCGTTTCCAAAGGAAGCGCATGGCACCAGATAGAATACGGCAACGGCAAGGGTTACGTCAACGCCAGTTACATTAAGAACATCAAAACCACTGTGAAAGCGGACGGAATGAGCTATGCCGGGGATTATTACTATCTGAACGTCGGACAGTCCATCAATCTGGGCAGAACGATGAAAGGTTCTGTCGTAACGTATTCGTCTTCTGATCAGAGCAAGTGCCCTGTGACCGACGCAGGAGTTGCTTCAGGCGTTAAGGAAGGTCTTTATACCATTACGGCAAAATGCGGCAGCGTTACCTCGTCAGTTTGCGTGGTTGTTCTCAAGAATCCCAACAGCAATGTCCAGCAGTTTAAGATCAGTGAAAAGGGCGCGGAATTCATTGCCAACTGGGAAGGCGGAGAAACGATATTGCCCAACGGCAAAAAGGTCTTCTATCCTTATAAGGACGTTTCCGGCTTCTGGACATTGGGCTATGGACATGCCAAGACCGCCACCGCCAGCAAATCCTGGTCGGAAGAGCGTGCCATTACGGAATTCAACAGCGATATCGTCAAACTGATCGGCGAAGATTACATCCTCACGGATAATCGTCCCTATCTCACGGAATCCGCCGCCAAGCTGCTTCTCAACGCCGATCTCAACAATGGAGATTACGTAAAGTCCATCAACAATTGGGCTGTCAGAAACGGCGTCAAGCTCAATCAGGCACAGTTTGACGCGCTTGTGTCTTTCTGCTATAACATCGGTCCGTCGCTGTGGGACAGCGATACCAATAAGTTTTATCTGAAGGCAGCCATCCTCTCTCATCGTGATGGCAGCAAGGCCGTTTCGGATCAGATTATCGACGGTTTCTGCCGTTATCACAAATCAAACGGTCTGCCATATAAGGGACTGTGGTACCGCAGACGCAACGAAGCCGAGCTTTTCATCTCGGGTGATTACAAAATTGACCGGGAGAATAAATTCAAGCTTCCCTCCGACGTCAACTGGTTGTAATTGACCGTTGAGATGGATGCTTTCTAAAATCGTACAGAAGGCTGCTGTTCGTTGAGCAGCCGGCCGGTCAGCGTTGGCTCTCCGGCGGAATTTGAACCATAGATCACACAAAGACTTGTACTTCCGGGATAGATCCACCTATCCTGTCGGTACAAGTCTTTTGTGATTGCGGATGCCGGCAGTTCCGGCTGTGAGTTCGGAAGCGGAATTTCACCGCCCCATCGCTTCGCGTGAAAGGGGCAAAAAAACGAGCGAATGCTGTTCTTTAGCAAACGCCCGTTTTTTTTTGCGTGGATTACATCAATCGGTTGAGTACAGGTGCGAGAGCCAGATACAGAGCGCTCACGCCCGAATAAAGCAGTATCGTGTAACGGATAACATTCGTGCGACGGTAAAGAAGGCTGCACGCGGCACTTTGTATCAGGGCAAAAACCGCGACCGGAAGGCCGTAGTTTTCAATATGCCGGGGGGTTACTCCAAGCATAGCGATGGTCATAACGGCGGTGCTTACGATTGTGAGAGGAAGCTCGGCTCTTTCCTTTGTGTCGGAAACGACGGTAAGCAGCATGCGTATCGCAGACGAAGGGAGAACCAGATAGAGCAGCACGTTGCCTGCGGGAACTATGACGATCATGGTGAAGTAATACAGGATCTGCGAAAGAATGCTTCCGCTGACGCGGAAGGAAGCGCCGGTGGTCAGGTGACGGATGAGCAGGTACACAATACAGCTCCCGAAAGCCGCGGGGAGGATGAATTTTATGTATTTTCCCCAGATTTCGCGGGGTCTGCCTTTCCCCGAATAATTGATATCGAGCGCAAAGCCGAAAAGAAACGCGATCAGGGCAAAGACAAGCAGATTGAGTGCGCCGGTCAGAAAATCGGAGAGAAATCCGGAGGAATTGTCAATATCGCGGAGGTATTCCGATATTGCCCCGCGCAGGTAGCTGACAAGAATGCTTTCATAATACAGCGCGACCAGAATGACGGCGCCGGATACCAAGGCGACAGCGTAATTCAACGAGGTGTACAACGCTCTTTTGGAAACCGGCTGCTCCGGCAGCACCGAATCAATGCGTTCCTGTTCCTTCATAGCCCGGATTTCTTCGGTTGTCATGGCAGGTTTTTCTTCTGATTTAGTTGGATTATTCATCACGGGTCAACCCCTTTCTAAATAATATGCTGCAAACACGCGGATGTGTTGTTCATGATTGGCTGTTCTCTGCCCACGAGGCTGCTTCCTTCGCAAATGAACGTGAGCGACCGACCGGGCATGCCTTCATACAAAGGCCGCAAACCGCGCCGCGTCCTATGTGACCGAATGCCTGCTTCATGTGACGGGAGCATTTTTCCGCGTCGAATATTTCTTCCCGCGCCATGCCGCGCACATAATTCCGGCCGAGGATTGCTCCGGAAGGGCAGGCCTTGACACATAGGGTACATTCGCCGCACTGGGATTCCATTGGCTTTGCCGTGCAGGGAAGCTCCGCGTCGGTCAGCACCGTTGCAAGTCGTACACGCGGACCGTGCCTGGGAGAAACGAAGAGCGCGCTCTTGCCGATCCAGCCCAATCCCGCAGCGACGGCGGCCGATTTGTGCTGATAGATGCCGGTATATTTGTCGCCCCTGTCGTGAACACTCTGCGAAGCCGCTATGGGATAAGCGGAAGCGCCTTCCCTTCGCAGCATTTCACAGGCTATCAGGGCACACCTGTCCAGAAGGGCATTGGCTGCCCGGTAATGCTGAAAATAGGCGTAGGTGGGGGAGAGTTCTATCTCGTCCACCACCGCGTCGGAAAGGCGGTACATCAGCGTGACCGCGTAATGATACTTGGCAAGGTCAGGCGGAACGGTTTCATCGATCCGGCTGAAGCCCACCTCACATAAGCCTTCATAAATCAGCCGATCTCGGAGAGTATCCGTGAAGCTGTCAGTCATGTTTTCATCTCCAGTCGTCGCATTATTCCACAAACTTGCAGTTGGTGAAATCCGCCGCACCGTCGAAGGGGGAGAAGTAGATGCCCGAAACGGTGGGACGCATGACAAAATAGGTTACTTCATAATATACAGGATAAAAAATCACATATGAATTCAGGTATTTCTCGGCGGCTGCCATTGCTGCCAGCACGTCTTCCGTATTGCTGCGGGTGGACGCCATTTCCACCAGCTTGTCGTAAGCGGGATGCTTCAAAAAGGCGGGATTGGACGGATAATCCGAGGTAAAGCGATTGAGTGTGTTGAGCGGATCGTCCTTTGAAGGAGCAATGGGATAAAAGGCGATCTGGTAATTGCCGAGATTGATGCGGTATTGCATGGTGGTCATGTCCAGGGGTTCAATGTTGACATAGACATACAGATGCTGCTGCCACGAGCGCATGATGCGGTGCATAAGCGCTATCACCTGTTCATCGTCGGGACAGATGAGCGTGATATTGGGCATTCGCCGAAGTTCGACCGAAGCCAGCGCCTTGTTCATGTTGGAACGTGCCGTTTCGGTGCTGAATGTCTCTTTGAAACCGCCCCCCGCAAGTTCGCGGTAGAGCTGGCCGTTGATGTGGGTGGATGGCGGAATAATGTCGTTTGCCGTTTCAAATCCATAGGGAATCAGGCTCTTGCCGTCAGCGCCGGTGCACGCCTCGTCGGTGACGCAGGCCATGAGAGAACGGCGGATGGCGGGAAGCTCCAGCGCGGGCTTCTCCACATTGAAGAGGAATCCCCACGTCGTATCGGTGACAGTGGTGTATTTATAATCCGTTCCCTCCAGCTTGATGATGTTTTCCGTCTCGATCACGGCGGATTCCACCGTTTCATTTTCCAGCAGCTGGAAATAGTCGGTGTCCGCGCTGCGTATGCCGAAATACAGCACGCGGGGAGCCACCTTGTTATGCCCTGCGTAGTTGGGATTGCGCAGGGTGCGCACGTAGTTGTCGTGGTTCCAGCCGCGCTGGGCAAGCACGAACGGTCCGTTGCTGATGATGTAGTCGTCGTCAAGCCCGTAATGTCCCTTTGTGGTCAGAAAGAAGGCCTCGTTGCAGGGCATAAAGACGGCATTCGGCGTTTGCAGCACAAATTCGGCGTAGGAGTATTCCATCGAGACCTTCAGCGTGTAATCGTCAATGACAGTCACACCAAGCGATTCCGGCTTCACTTCGCCGGAATTCACTGCGCGGGCATTTTTAATAGGGAAGAGAGCCGAGCAGGTGGTGGATTTGGTGGCGGGGTCAAGCGCCCTTCTCCATGCAAAGACAAAGTCGTGTGCGGTGACGGGGGTTTTATTTTCGTCCGACCATACGGCGTTTTTGCGCAGGCGAAAGGTGTATTCTGTATAGTCGGCGTTGCTGCTCCAGTCTTCCGCCACGCCGGGAATAATGCTCCCGTTCTGGTCGTATCGGGTCAGCCCTTCAAATATATTGCGTATTACCAGCAGCGAATTGTTGTCCGACGCCATCTGGGGATCGAGGTTTTTCGGCTCGTCCGTCAGGGAATAGCTGATGGCTTTGTCGGTGCCGTCGTCACGGCTGCACGAAGCGAGCAAGCCGTTCATTACTGTAAAGGTCAGCAGCAGTGCGATGATTTTTATAAAAGCGCTCGTTTTTTTCATTTTGTCTGTCTTTCCTCCGGAGAATCATCCGCAATTTTCTTCTTATATATTATTCTATTACACCAGAAGGTCTACTTCAAGGGATATTATTTGAATTTTCTTTTCAGGCGATCATTCGGATGAAGGGGAAGTCTATGGCACTGCTTTTCAATAATATGCGTATTAGAATTCGCTGTTGGTAAGAATTGACAAGTATCTGCTTGGTGAATTGTAACAAAACACAAAGACTGCGGAAGGATTATTGGCGGTAATGCTGTTTTTGAGTGACGTGACGTTACATGAACTACTTAAATAAGAATTAATCAAATGTGACGCTGCAAACAAGCATTCGCTTTTTGTAAAATTTGAATTTTTCGCTTCTTTTGACAGGCGAATCACAGAGAAAATGGCACAAAAATTAAGAATTACTGCTTTTTATGTGAATAATAGCAACTTTATTTTGACTGTATTATACAAAACCCTTTATGAATGAAGCTGAAAAATGTGCAACAGCCCGAAAGTGCCCTGAAAGGGTTGATTATTTGGAAGACTTAGGTTATAATGATGTTAATCTTTTGTAACCTTTGTTACCGACCTGAAACTAAACACCCGCAAAAATGTAACCGGCTGTTACTGTTCGGGAACAAATCAGTAAACACTTTAGCGAGTGTCCGTACCACTGAATCACGGACACGAAGAGAGGAAATTTAAGATGAATAGTTTCAAAAAGAAAGTTACGGCACTGATACTTATCTTAGCGACGGTTGCGCTGATTGTACCTTACTATGATTTCACCCAGGTATACGCCTCGTCTGTTGTCAAAGATGCAAAAAAGATGAACGCTTATGATTATACATCTTCTCCTGCGCTTGCGGCGAAGCTGACACAGGTTTTTGAAGGCGATATCGGTCTTTATACCAGCAGCAGCTTTTCCAAGAAGGTCAAGGCTCCTCTCGGCTGCTCCAAGCTGACCGGCAGAAACCACTATTATATCAGAGCCAAATCCACAGGCGCATCCAACAACGGCTGGCAGTGCTACATTTACGCCAACGCAGTTTACAATACCCTTTATAATGAATGGGTCGGAAGAGCCGGTTCGCTCAAGAATTCCAAGGTCGTCATCAGCGGCGGCAAGACATTCTCCTACAAACAGTTCGTCAAGGCCGGCGTTAAGGTCGGCGCATATGCACGCACCACAGGCAACAAGAACGGTTCCTATCATTCCAGCATAGCACATTCCTTCATAATCCTCGGTTATAATGAGGAAACAATCACGATGATTGAGGGCAATGCAGACGGAAGAGGTCTGGTCAGAGTAACAAAGTCCACATGGAGTGAGCTCAACAAGGCACAGACTTCCGGCAGAGGCCGTTACATCTGCCATGTTGTGCAGCCCACAGACAAGTATTTTGAAAAGCTCTACGGCGGCAAGAACGCTTCTTCAGGTTCCGCTTCCACCCAGACGAACACGGCAAGCGCTGCGGACACAAACTCCAAGACGGTTGATCCCGCTACAATAAAGGTCAAGTTCAGCAGAACGCTATCTTATTCCAAGGACAAAAAGGTTCTCAGCGGCAACGACGTGCTTTACATGCAGACAAGCCTCAAGTTCCTCGGATATTCCGTTCCCACCAATTCCAAGTACGACAGCAACACAGTTTCCATTGTCAAAAAGTTCCAGAAAAGCAAGAAGCTCTCTACTGACGGCAAGATCGGCAAGTACACATGGGCTGCCATTGAAAAGGCAGTAGCAGATAAAAAGGTCAAGAAGGTCACCGTTACCTTCAATGCCAACGGCGGCAAGAACGCACCTGCCAAGCAGAGCATTGTGGCTAACAAGGCTACTGCCCTCACAAAGACCGAGCCTACTCGCAGCGGATACACTTTCCTCGGTTGGGCTAAGTCCAAGACTGCCACTAAGGCAGATTACAAAGCGGGTGCAAAAATTACACTGAAGTCCAACACCACCCTTTACGCTGTATGGCAGGAAGAAGTAACCAGTGAGGCTGACAAGACAACAGAAGTCAGTGTTCAAAGCGTTGCTTCCGAAACAGAGCCTTCTGCGTTGGGATAATGATTCTGAAAAGATAACGGCATTTCCTCAGCGAGGAGTGCAATAAAAAACACAAACCGAGCTTTGAAAAAACGCGGTTTGTGTTTTTTTATTCGGAATTGGAAATTACATATCCACACGCTCAAAGCGCTTCATAGCCACCTTGCAGGAAATGAATGTAACAATGACAGAAATTCCAACGGCTGCGGCGAGGATCGTCCACATGGTTGTGCTGCCAAGCGTATCGGTGCGGTTGAGGAATTCCAGACCCGGAATGTGGTGAAGCACTTCCGCTGCTATGATGAGCAGGAACGAGATGACAATAAAGAGAACAAACGGAAAACCGAATTTGTATGCCGTCTTGAAGAATCCGCCGAGGAAAACCCAGTTGAACAGGGCAAAGATGAGCAGCATATAGGCGAGATATGCCTGATTTGCATTCATCATGGGATTGGTGACATAGGGAGTCGTCTGTGTCATCAGCGTCATACGGATCATGGTGATGATGGCAGAAACAGCAAATGCGAGCATTTCAATCAAAACGGCAAAGCGATATTTTGCTTTGACAGCGTCGGTTTTGCTTACGGGCAGCAGAACGGTGTACAGAATATCGTTGTTTTCCCTTCCGCTTTGCACCGACTGGAATATGCCGAAGCAGACGAAGAACGCACCGACCAGTATAGGATATCCGGGAATGAATGCCATAAGCGCAAAGGAAATAAACAGCCACGACAGCGGAGAAGCCGCCAGCTTGATTTCCTTGCCGAGCAATTTACGCGAATTTTTCATGCAGATTCTCCTTTTCATAATGTATCATGATTTCCTCCAGTGTCTCGCCGATGCCTTCGGATTTGCACTTCTCGATGTAGTCGCTCATTGTGCCGCTGAACTGAAGCTGTCCCTTTTTGATGTAGGTGATGCTGTCGGCGCATTTGTCGAGATCGGAGGTAATGTGCGTGGAGAAGAGAATGGCAACGCCCTTTTGTGCCAGAATCTTGAATATTTCCAGCAATTCATCTCTGGAAACCGGGTCAAGTCCGCTGGTAGGCTCGTCGAGAATCAGCAGCTTGGCACCGTGGGAGAGAGCCATTGTCAGGTTCAGCTTGACCTTCATTCCCTCGGAAAGCTCGGAAGGCGTCTTATCCTCGTCCAGCTCAAAAAGCTCCATATACTTGCGGTATTCGTCGTCGTTCCAGTCGGAATAGAAGGTCTTGGTAACTGAGATGATTTTTTTGATCTTCTTTTTTTTGTAATAATCCACCGCACCGCCGGCGTACCCGATCTGCTGTTTGATTTCCGTCTCGTGCTCGGCAAGATTCATACCGAAGTATTCGATATCTCCGCCGGAGGTGTGAATGAGATTGAGGATTGACTTGATGGTAGTGGTCTTTCCGGCGCCGTTTCTTCCTATCAGCCCCATGATCATCCCTTCCTCTATCTCGAAGGAGATGTTATTGAGAGTGAATTTGGGATATTCCTTTCTCAGATTTTTAACAGACAAAACTGTCCCCATGGTGTTCCGCCTTTCTATGATGTATTTTATCCTAATTGTAGTACAATTTCTTTGGAATGTCAATATAAATATAAATTTTTTGAAAACGATAATAAATTTAACAAATAAGTATATTGATTTATTTCGATAAGTATGTTATAATACAATACTCACAGAAGGCTGATATTCTTTTGTGAGCAGTATATGGGGGCGCAATGGTTTCGACAGGGATTGCGAGTCATTGTAAGCGGGTAGTGATCTCAGGCTCACTTCAAAACTGAAAACCTTAAAATTAACTGACAACAATACAGTTGCACTCGCTGCGTAATTAAACGCGGCGCGTCCTATTGCGGAGTACCGCGGCCGCATGTGGGCGTCGATCAGCGGTGAACGTGCATGAATGAGCAGCCTCGTAGTTCATCACGCATCAGAGGATACTTCGGAAACCAGCCTGTTTGCCGGCTCCTTCCCGGGGGAATGCTATAGACAAACTACACCCGTAGAAAGCAGTGGTAAGCGGTTTTTGGACAGGAGTTCGATTCTCCTCGCCTCCACCAACAGAAAACCCTCGAAAGTGCCTGAATTACGGCATTTCCGAGGTTTTTTGTTTTGCGCGATTTTGTAAAATGGGGACTATTTGGGGACTATTGAGGGCGGAAAGCAAAAGGGAATGTCACACTTCAAAATCCCTGTGAGACAGCCCTTTATTTTTCCCAAATAATAACCGGCAGTGTTTGTACAAACGCTGCCGGCTAATGTAAAATAGAAGAGCCTGTCCGTTATCTTCGAGTACATGTACTGCGTTAGATTTAAGATAGGCTCTTATGCAAAATCAGCGTATGTTTATTGGATAGTTTGAGAAAGTTTGTAGAGCAGAAAAGCTGTCTGACTCATGCCGTCGATCAGTTCTCCTTTTGCCATCCGATGTTCCAGCTCCGATTCACTGAGCCACTCGGAGCGCAAAATTCCTTCGTGATTTGTGACTGCATCACATGGTACTCCAGCGATATCGGCAAGATAAACCTGCACCTGACCGGATGTCAGACCTGTATCCGCTCTTGAATGGCCAAGAAGACGGAGACCGGTCAATTGGTCTTTGGTAATGCCGAATTCTTCGCTGAGTTCCTTGAGGGCATTTTCTTCCGGTGTGATATCGGGCTCCTGAAAGCCGCGGGGAAATTCTCCTCCGCTCATTTTGCGGATGGAATGGCGGAAAATATGAAGGATGCCGAACAAAGGTGCGTCAGGATTGGTGATCAGACGCGGAATAATGACAGTGCCGTTTCCTTTCGAGTCGGGATACAGCACTCTGGCATACGCGAAAGGATGCGGGCCGTCGATGAGGTCTGCCACGACCTGATAGAACTTGCCGTTGTCAAAGACAAGCCCCACCTGTCTCCCCGTTTCTTCAATGAAGCGGAGCATGGCGTGACGGTCGGAGCAGATCGGCACCTTGTCGGACGGTGTGAACAGGTCGGGTCTGCGCTCCATCAGCGCGAAATAACCTTCGATTTGCTTTTTCAGATGTCTGTCAAGATAGACAGGGCGTTCTTCCGCAGCCGATCCGTTCCATTCCCTTACCCAGAGCCAATCTTCATGCTCTTCCAGCACGCCGAAGGGGAAAGGATCGCCGACAGGCAATTTTTTCATGCAGAGTCCGTCAGGCTGCCCGTCGGCGAACCTGTCCGGATAGATGCTTTTCAAGTGAGCGTAACGCTTCATCGTATGACTTATCATGTGGATAACCTCCGTTTTTTTCCGGCGTTGCATTGCCGGATTATTTAATTAATTCTGTCGTTTCTGTGGGAGAATCGCCTTCGCCTGCGAGGCGAATGGTTTTGCAGATATGCTGTGATGTGGAGGGAGTTATCTCCTGCACAATGACTTCATCTTTTTTAACGGTGTAGTCGAAACCGGTATATTCGTGTTTCTTCTTGGCGATGATTTCCTTTGTAGCGTTAGCGAAGCTCTGTTCTATTCTGCGGCATTCCATGGCAACTTCGCCTAAGTCTGTCCAGTTTGCATTGGGATGCTCGCTGGAATAGCTTACCGTGTCTAATACCAGTTTGACAGAAGTACTGCTTCGACTGTCCATCAAAATACCGGTTTCCGGTACGACAAGCTCAGGATCGTCGTCTGTAAGCAGTACTGCGTCAGAGGATCTTCTGCCGTTGGAAATAAAATAAGCTTGGTAAACGACCTTTCGGAATTTTTCAAGCAGATCTTTTTCTTCTTGCGACTTTGCCTTTTCCATTTCTATGTCTATCAAAGTGTCATAGTCGGAACGCTTGTTCTTGTTTCCCCATCTGGTCGTATAGTGGGAAAGTGCTTCCCGTAGTTCCTGTCGCGTTGTGGGCTTCTGACTGATCAGTGACACACGCTGAGCCAGTACTTCATTCAGCGGTACCGCGCGACCTAAGGAAGATGTGTACGGCCACCGGTATTTCGGGTTCTGATGGAAACGCCGAATGTCCGAAGGCTGGAAACAATCAAACATCATGAGATAAGCGTCAAACAGGAATTCCATCTCTTCGCGCTGTTCCAGTGCAAACAGGGACGGGGTGAAATGGTTGTTTTCCAGACAGGTAAGCATTTGACCGCGGCAGGTGCTATAGAATTGTTTTTGATAGGCTTCAAACTGATATTTCATTTCCGTGCGCTGTTCCGGTGCGAACAGGGATGGGTCGAAATGATTGTTTTGCAGACAGGTGAGCATTTGACCGCGACAAGTACTGGGTAAATTCTTGAGAAATGCTTCTGTCGCCTCATCGAGCGCATACCATTTGGAACTGCTGAACAGGAAGCCGGGATTCCTGAGATTGTTCATCAGATAGGTGCGGGGACTGCTGACTTCTCCGTAGCACGAAAGCGCGATAATGCCGCGGCGACACAGCCAGCGAAATCCCGGAACATACATCAGATGGTGCATCGCTTTGTTGTCTACAATCTGGTTGAATTGGAGCAAAATCGTTTTTCCGTTGGCAATCTGACGGAAAAGGGAAAGCTCCATGTTTTCCTGATGATTGTCACTCTTACCAGCTACACTGTCGAGTGTACTCATATAGACTGCTTCAAAGGTATCGGCAGATTCCACTGCTTCATCATCGGTACGCCTCCGGAAGGTGGGAAAACGTCGCACCGTTTCAGAAGAAAATGGGAACGCTTCACGCCATAGCTCATATTCTTCACGGTATAGCTGTTCACCGTCCTCGTTGAACAGCTTCATGCGTGAGGGGATAGCGTTGTCTGCATCAAAAAAAGTCAGCGTGTATTCTTCGCATTGATCAAGCCATGCCTTTTCCAGTGAAGCAAATGTGGAGGGGTCGATATATTTTTTTGCTTCCTCTGATTTTATGGCGTCTATCAGCTTTTTTGCGCTTGCCATATGCCGGTGTACCGGCTCGATATACAGTTCGACGATGTCTTCTGTCCAGATTTCGTTGTCTTCCACGAGTGACAGCGTGTATTCCGCCTTTGCTATTTGCAGGTAGACCCACAGAAGCAGGGGCATGCAAACCATTGTGCAACGTTTGTCACATATGTTTTCGGCTATCTCTGCGGAAATCTGATAGTCATCCTGTCGGTGGTGCAAAATGGTTTCGCATTCGTGGAGATACTTTTTTGCATTCATCAGGTGGACGCCCTTCTTTTCGGGATTCTCCTCCGGACAGGACGCCTGCATCTGATGCAGTGCCGCCATTCGCAGCAGCAGCACGACGGACAGTTCACATTGCGGTTTGCCGAGCAACATGGAACCGCGCACCGGCTCATACCATTCCGATTTACATCCGGAAAGCGCTCTTTCACACTGCGTCGGGCAACGATTCAGATCATTCAGAGCTGTATGAAGATAATCGTAGGCTTTTTCTGCGTTCTCACGCGTTGCTTCCGGCTCAATGGGAAACCATAATACCTTGCCGCAATCTTCTTCCTCACGTCCCATACAGGCATCGGCATAATACAGTGACGCATGAAACACGGTTGCAAGCAGGCAGTCGAACGCTTCGTTGTCATCGGGAACGGGAATATCAGTCAAGAGAGCCGTCGTTGTTTCATCTGGTCTGGTGCTGCGGAGCCAGTCGGAAAGAAGATTGCCTTTCCAGAAAGCGGGATCGCGCAGCGTCGCCCCTGCCGGAATCCCTGGATTGACGTCTGGATTTTCCTCATAGCAGTCGTTTAATATGCGGCAGACCAATTTCAGATAGACTTCTGCCAGCGTATCGGCATTCGGTTCTTCCTCCATAGCCTTCACATACAGTTCTTCCGCCGCCGCGGCTATCGTGTTTTCATAGGCAATGGCATGATCGCTCATATATTGCAGAACATTCGGCCACTTTTCGCCATGATCGCCGAATAGCCTCTCGGCGGTTTTCAGACAGACCTTTTGCAGCTGCTCGTCTGTGATATACTTCAGGAATCTTTTTTTGACCCCGTCCGGATGGTTCTGCCATTCCTCCAGTGCGCACCTGTGAAACGATTTAAATTCACTTGCACGCTCCGTGTGAATGCTTGATTTTCCTTCGTAGCGAAATATTCCGTTACTCAAAGCTTTAATCAGATGATCATAGGCCTCTAAAGCACTTTGATCCAAGCCGGATTTGTATAATTGCAGCACACGGAGAAAGCGCACGCCGTGAGACGGAACAGAAACCCCTGTCTCCGTCACACGTTCCCGCGCAACAACGGTATGCTCTGTCACACCTTTCCATTTCAGGAAATGATTCAGCATACTTTTCAAATCAGAGCGCAGGTCATTCAGTTCGCCATTGACCAACCCATCCGCTACTTTCTGAACGGTTTCTATTTTCGCCATCAGAAGTGATTCACCGGTGGCAAGAAGATGTTTCTCTTGTAATTTTCCGGTCAGTGATCCACCGGCGGACATCGCATTGACACATTCTTTTCTGTATTTAGGTTGAAGAAATTGTTTATTCAGATATTCTTCAAAAAGCCTTTCCTGCTCCATTAAAAGAATATCTATACTGTTGACCCGCATCCAGTAGTCCATAACTCTGTTTTCTTCCTCGGTGCCACGGAAGACCTTATGCCAGTACCAAGCCAGAGCTTCGATGTCTGATTTATTCGAAACGTTTATCACTGCGCTGATCCCATGATCGTCCAACCAGTTTTTCAATCGTTTCGTAATGGCACCGTTTCTCTTGACCGGCTCTAGCAGTGCAAGGCACTCTTTATTAGTCAAGGAAGGATTCAAAAGCGTCAGTCCTTCAAGATACTGTCTTATTGTCATAAAATTCACTCCTTTTGAAAACGAATTAACCATATTGTATCATACATTTCCGTGTAAATCAACAGGTTATCATAATTCATGCTCGCCTATTCCCAGCAATGCCATGCGGAAGAAAGAAGCACGTCTCTCCCGCATGGCAAACCGCTGTTTTTAAGGCTTATAGAAAATTCCTGCCGGATGTCACCATCTTCGGATTATCCGATGGCACGAATGGCGGCGTCGGAATAACCGATGTTACGCATATACTGATACGCATAGGAACGATCCACAATGTAAATTCCTGTCACCGAATAGGTATATCCAACATTACCGGCTGCATTAGCGTTGACAATACCGACACTTTGGATAAATTTCGCATAATCCGAAGATTTGTCGGTACCTGTTCTTCCGACAAGCTGGCAACCAGCACTATTGACCCAGCTCTGGTTGGCACCCGCAATACTATCGGAACTCTTTCTGTGAATATTGATGGCGGGAGACGTATCACTGTACCAGCTGTTAGATGAGCGGAATCTCACTACGCTGGCACCGCTGACATTAAGAGCCGCATACTGCTGACGGTGATTGACCGTGGTAAAGGTATAGGTTCCCGACTTAAGGGTCGGCATGGGCGTTCCTCCGTTTTTGGACGGTGTGAAGGGGTAGTCCGGGAGGCTGGAAGAGGAACGGTTGATATAAACAATGGTTCCGTTCTTCACCACGACGCACATGGCATTTTCCCGCTTGGAGGGACTGCTGCTGGTTCCGACGCCTTCAAACATCAGCACGATCGTACCTTGCTTCTGAGCAGCGGACAACTGGCTTGCATACTTGGTGTTGATCAGTTTCAGCGCCTCATAGGCATTGCTGTTCGTATCAATGCCGTAATTTGCGGCAGCTGTCTTGAGATTGTCTTCCTTGATAAAATTGTTGTCGCTCACCGCTTTACCCTTGATTGTAACGGTTTTGGTACCAATCAGCTGATTGGAGCCGCCGCCGATGTTGATGGCATAAACATAGACTGTCTGGGTCGTTCCGGCGTACTTCGCCGGCAGCGAATAAGTGCGGTCGAAACCATGGTTATTGCCGCAACCGAAAACCTTGTGCACGTCGGGGCGTGAAGTGTTCGCTGTGAGGCTCACACCGTAGCCCGAACCCGCAGGACCTCCCACATATACATGCACGTCAATAGCCTTGGAAGTATTGTCCTTGTCGAACGCCCAGCCACGCACGGTAATCTGGTTGGCGGCATTGGACACAACGCTGTCAAAGCACCCCTGGGGATTGTAAGAAGTGGACTGAAAGCGGATGGCATCTGTTCTTACCCATCCCATCTTGTAGTAGTTGGAATTTGTCACCTTATAGACAATCTGGGAACGGTTATTCTGGGGCGAGCCAATCACATACACCAGATTGTCGGCGGAATCGACGGAACCGATGCTCTCAGATCCTGAAGAGCGCCTGTACGCCGTGGCGTACTTGCTGATCGAAGCCTCCTGAAACGAGGTGGCGCAGAAGAAATCCCTCGCTTTGACAAAGAGCGTGCGGGTACGGTTGTTGCTTGTGGGATAATTCACAATCAACCACCCATCGCCGTCAATCCGGGTTATCGTGCAAAGATCAGCCGCATAAATCGTACCGCTCTTGTTGCCATCGCCCTTGTTGGCAAAAGCAGGGGTATTATTGGCTGTACTGACGGGATAGGCTTTGATAGAAACGGGCAGAGAGGAAATATTACCGCCCGCGGCGTACACTTTCTGGCCTGCAATAGGAATGACAAGCAGGCTCAATATCAATGTCATAATAAACACTGTCGTTTTGTTGATCTTTTTCATTTGCAAATTCATCCTTTCAAAATATTTTGCCTAAATTCATTTACCTTCGAGTCAGTTTAGTATCTCTTTGTGTTTCAGCGTATTATGACATACACATCAAAATACTAAACTGACCCCCGAAACGACCTACTTTTTCTTTTTCATCACCCCCTATAATGTATCATAGCTGGTATAAGAGCAGCCATAATTCATCAGCCTTGCACTAAATATTTTCTTATAATTCATTTTTTGTTTCATAAGAATTCCCTCTTTCATTCGAACCTGTCATTATGTGAGCTCCGGCTCGTTCTACGCTCATTATATAGGTTGCTAAAATGAACTTCAAAAGGGAACTCTGATTCGGCAATTCGGCATAAATTGCTATGATAAAACATCGCAGCCTGTTCCCGGCAATGCCATGCGGAAGAAAGAGGTACATCTCTCCCGCATGGCAAACCGGAAGTTATTAGCTGTCTGAATAGTTATGAATTGTTCTATCACCTCCTATTCTTAATCTGCATCAAATAAACTAACTTACGGAAGACGGTTGTTAGCTATAACGTATTCAGGATTATAAAATGTCCTTCCGTTATAAGTGCTCTTATTATTACTTGGGCTAGTCGTATAACCTACGGGATCTGAGGAATATGTTCCTGTAAAGATACCAAAATGAAGATGTGTTCCTGAACTGTTACCTGTATTTCCCATTGTGCCTATCTTCTGCCCCTTGGAAACTGCCGCACCGACAGCAGGACATCCATTAAAATTAGACAAATGGCTATAGAGAGAATATACAGTCTGACCATTAAGACTATGCTGAATCACAATATGATTACCGTTACCCGACGAATAACCGCGATACTTAACCGTTCCAGAAGCTGCGGAAAGTATTTCAGGTGTTCCACGGTTAACGTCGGCAATATCTATGCCACAATGATAACCACGACCTGTACGCTGTTGCATAGTACTGGAGTAAGATCCGAATCTCTGTGTCACACGGCGATTAGCCACCGGCCACTGCCATCCAGACGAGGTAACAACATTTGATTTTGTCTGTGTAAGGTAAGCAGATGAAACATAGCCTGTTCCACTTCCAAACTTGATCTTAGCCCAGCCGTTGCTAATACTGTAAACACTCACAGCAGTGCCGTTAGAAAGTTTACCGAGAGAAGTGTAGCTGGTAGAAGGACCGGAGCGAACCGTCAGATTAGAACCGTTGGTTTTCACATAATAGGTAGTCGTCACGTTGTTTTTCGCAACCAGCTTGATTCCAATTGCTTCCGCACGCAGACCACGTCCTGTTGTGCCAGCCTCTTCACCATTTTGAACCCAGTTACCCCATCCGATATTTTGACTGTGAACTCTATACACTATATTATAAGAGCTAGCAATCGAACCGTAAAGTTCAATCTTCACTGCTTCAATTGCCAATGACCTCCCTGTCGTTCCCGATTCGGCCCAGTAGCCGGATGATGCTGAGGAATAGCCGAGCCAACCAATGCACGAAACGTGAGTAGAGATTTTAATTCCACCGGAAGCATTATTCAAGCGTAGCTTCAAATCCTCCAGACGGAGTGATCTGCCTTCTGTACCAACAGTACTGCTAATGCCAACTCCGCTGGTAACTACACCTTGCCATCCGATATCCTGGACATGCCCCTGACAGGAAATAGAAGGAGCTGAACTCGCGGCATTAACAGTCAAATGAGGCGTTGCATTGACAGAGGAAACCGAAGTGATAAACAGTGATGCTGCTACTGACAGCAAGGCAACGAATTTTTTGAATTTTTTACTCGTAATATGTCTTTTCATAATAATTATGGTCATCCTTTCTAAAAATCAATTAATTTAAATAAATTTTCATCTGAGTCAGTTTAGTATTTAAATGTGTATATTGTCATTCATTGAAACACTAAAAGATACTAAACTGACTCCCGAACCATCCTACTTTTTCTTTTTCATCACCCCCTATAATGTATCATAGCTGGTATAAGAGCAGCCATAATTCATCAGCCTTATACTAAACATTTTCTTATAACTCAATCTTAGTTTTTGTTTCATTAAAATGCCCTCCTTAATCCGAATCTGCCATTTATCATGACCTCCGATCCGTTCTATGCTTATTAAACACCCTATTTGCAAAAATGTCACGACGGGAGCTATACCTCGGCAATTCGGCAAAAAACGCATTTTTGAATTATGAGATGTAAAGTCGCTTTTTTTTGCAGATTAATTAATACTTTCCCAATTCGCCGTACTATACAAAACAGCGAAATTGATATGAAATAG
>CAMHMN010000005.1 GCA_946186245.1 uncultured Clostridia bacterium | reverse complement strand
GACACTTTGGGGACACTACGGGGACACTAAGGACACTAAAAACTACGAAAAGCGGCGATAAATCACGAGAAGAAAAATCGTAAAAATGCCCAATTTACGCGGGTTTACGGGATGTTACGATAAGCCGCTTTGTGAAAAATATCGCTCTCATAACCCGAAGGTCGTTGGTTCAAATCCAGCTCCCGCAACCACGTATTTTTCATCAAGAAACGCCGAATTTACACGGTTTTGCGTAGATTCGGCGCTCTTTCTTTTTTCTGCGGGTTCTAAAAAGGTCTATCATAAGCAGAGCAGAATGCCATCAGGCTGCGTCGTTTTTCCGGCGCAGCCTTCTTTTTTTGCCGTATTCTATTATCATTTGTATAATGACTGACAAACCCGGGGTTTCTGTATTCCGCATTGTAATATTGAAATGGATTTTTCCTTTTGTTTGGGTGGCAATGACGGTGTGAATATGGCTGTGATTTTGGCAGGACGGATGAATTTTTGCTGCGAAAAATGTGGAGATTTTTGGATTTTCAGGCGTTTTTTGCCGAATCCAACGGAGCGTAGCGTAATTTTCCGGGGGTTGCAACCCTTGTTTGGTGGTGCTACCCGCCTTCCCGTGCAATACTGAGCCCAGAAAACAGAAACCAACCACACAAAAGGAGTCATTCCAACATGAAAAACATCGCAGACACAGAAAGCAAGAACAACATCCTTCTCTCCGCATGCCACCTGAAGAAGAGCTTCCGCAGCGGCGATGCGGAACAGACCATTATCAACGACCTCAATCTCGAGATCCGCAAAGGTGATCTGGGTGAATACACCCCTGACAACGCCGGACGCAGAATTCAGTAAAAAAACGGGTGCGGAAATCAGTGTGATCTGACTTTCGCACCCGTTTTGTATTCTCTTGTGTCATCCGCTGAACCCTGCGGGAAAACGGCGTGATCACCTCACAGCGAATTTCCGAGGGCTTTGGCTTGTTCGCCGCTGGAAACAGCTTCCCATGCCTCCTCATCGAAGGGAATATTCTTGTAATAAAACCGTTTGTCCTCGTCGGTGATTTTTCTGATCACCTTACAGGGATTGCCGGCCGCTACCGACCAGTCGGGAATGTCCTTTGTCACCACGCTGCCCGCACCAATCACGCAATTGCTGCCGATGCTGACACCGGGACAGATCACGACGTTGCCGCCTATCCACACATTATCGCCGATGGTGACAGGGATGCCGTATTCGTACATACTGTTGCGGCTGTCGGGATGAATGGGATGCCCCGCTGTGTAAATCGCCACGTTGGAAGCCATAAAGCAATTGTCCCCGATCGTGATTTTGGCTACGTCGAGCATGGTGCAGTTGTAGTTGGCAAAGAAATTTCTCCCCACTTCGATGTTGAAACCGTAATCGCAGTAGAAGGGGGGATTGATCCAGGCACCGTCCGATTTGCCGAGCAGTTCTTTGACGACTTCGCCCAGCCCTTTGAAGTCGCTTCTGTCCATCGTGTTTAGCTTTTGGGTGAGAATCCTCGCCCGCTTCTGCTGCTCCATCACGGCGTCGTCCGAGATGTAAGCCATTCCTCTGTCGCGTCTTTCGATGTTGTTCATTGTCCGGTGATCTCCTTTGTCATGTTCTGAGCCGACTGTATTCCGGCCATCATTCCTGCGCCCTGTAAAACTTATAGACATAGATGCGGTTGCGGATGACGTCCGTTATTCTGCACCGGACGTCCTCTCCATAGGCAGCACGCATATAAGAAAGAAATTCAGATTCCGTGGGATGAAAACTCAGTGAAAGAAAATATACGTTCTCCTCAAGCAGGTTTTCAGTGGTGAACGAATCGTACCCAAACGCCCTGATCGCGTCATAGTGCGATTTTGTATAGACCTCGGCCCCGCCCCAGAACAGCAGATTTCTTCCGCAGCCGCGTTGTTCCGACATATCGGGAAAAACCGCTTTATTCGTGGCGATGCCGTCATGCAGATAAAAATGATCGGGATGCGCCCTGCAGAATTCTTCAATGGCCAGGGAATCGGCAATCCGGTTGTTTTTCACGATGCGATAATCCGAATGGAACGTCGTATGGAACAAAAATGCCATTGCTCCGATGCTTGCCGCAAGACATACCGCCATCAGGAGAGAGCTTGCCCGCACTGCCTTCCGTCGGAAAAGGCAGCCGGCCGTTTTGCCGTCCGGAAGCCTGATGCCGGAGCATCGGGAATCCAGACCCTCCAGTATGCCCGGAAGAGCCTTCACAAAAACCCATGCGTCCACCCAAAGGGCAGGCAGGGCGGCACAGGCAAACGCCCGCAGGATAAACCTCCCCAGAAAGCAAAGATAGACGATTTCCGCGGTTGCGATTCCATTGACCCCGGCCAACAAGAACAGTGGAACCGCAAAGGCTCTTTTCCTTCTCAACCCCCGGAGCAATGCGGCCGAACTGCCTACGAATATCAACAGGAAACAGAGGAAGACCGCTTTTTTTGTGCTAAGCAGCTGCGGCATATCGACCGGTTCATATGTGATCGTTTCTTTGGTTGATTTCCCCAAAAAATGATTCACCGCAAATTTCACCCGGCTGAATAAGCCGGTCCGGCTTGTCGTCTCCTGGCTTTTCTTCACTATTTCGGTAAGGTTGCCGGTATTAAACCGTTTATCGAGAAACATCTGCTTTCTGGTAATCCGGTAAAGCTCCTCATCCCAGCCGATGGACTCGTAGAATTCCGCATTCTCGTCATAAGGAAGATATACGTGATCCATATATGTGCCCCGCAGGGACTTCATTTCCCGATACGACGCAGGTTCCACCGCTTTGCTTTTGTAAAGCCGATCCAAAACGCTGACCCCTGAAAAAAGCGTCACCAAGATCACCGTGGTCACAATGATGGCCGATGTAAAGCGTTTGCTCCACTTCCTTCTGCACCTTATCAGAACATACACAAACACAAAAGCCAAAAAGGGAAGCAGCGCCTGATACGACGAGGCTCTGATCAACTGCGCCAGCAGTACAAACGCCATACAGACCGCGTATTTCACATAGAATTTCCTGTCCGCCTCCGAACCGGCCAGGGAAAGCAGGATCGCCAATGCGGCGACGCCATACAAAGCCGCTGTCACGGAAAAATTCATGATGTGAAAAGGCATGACCATGACCGCCGCAATAAAGCTGACCGCCAGGAGCGTGCAGCCTGCCCGCCGCACACGGTTCCGGATTCTGATTTCCTCCATGAGCAAAAAAAGAACCACCGAAACACATAACACCGTAGAACCGACCTGAAAAAGCGAATACCACGAAACTTCCGGAAACCGTGTGTAAAAGAACCGGTAAAGCAATCCCATCGGCGTGCTCACGAAAAGCTCATAGCTGCTGGGTTCGCCGGTAAAATATCCCGAAAGATTTCTCATCATATAGGGGTCGTCATTGGTCATATAATAGCAGCCCAGACTGCGATACATCACAAAATAGGACAGCGTCACCAGCAGCAATGTCCTCAGATATCTGGCCGCCGGATACTTCCTGAAGCCTTCTGCTGCGCAGGACCATACGGCTTTCCCCGATAGTTTAAACTTCATCATCAGATTAACCTCAATAATACAGTTTTAGACCTCTTTATCTTAGCATAAGCGGAAATAGAAGTCAATCATTTATTGGCCTGCGTGACGGGGGAACAGGTTCTCACAGAAAAATGAAAACAAATTGTATCAGGTTTCCCGGAGCGGTTGATTTTTGCCCGATCTGGTAGTACAATGACACTATTGCAGAAAGAAGGAGTTCCGGCATTATGAGTTCAGTAATAGACGGTATCGGTTACGATATTAACGGCGGGGAAGCCTGGGTACGTTCTTTGGAAAGATCCGCACCGTGGGTTGTGATTCCGCCCGTGGTGATGCAAGGCGGAAAGGACATTCCTGTCACCAGGATATGCAAATCGGCTTTCCGCAAACAGCATTGTCTGGAGAAAGTGATCCTTCCCCATTCTGTCAAAATGATACATGAAAGCGTTTTTGAAAGCTGTCAAAACCTGAAGACTGTCCAACTCGGAGAATCCCTCCAACAAATCGGGAAGAGAGCGTTTAAAGATTGCACGTCGCTCGAAGCCATTGCGATTCCGGATTTTGTCACGTCCATCGGCGTAAACGCTTTTCGCAACTGCGGTAATCTAAAAAGCGTCAGATTGCCAAAATTCCTCACGGAAATAAAGGAGGATACCTTTTGGAATTGCACGTCGCTCGAAGCCATTGCGATGCCGGATTTTGTCATGTCCATCGGCGTAAACGCTTTTCGCAACTGCGGCAATCTAAAAAGCGTCAGATTGCCAAAATTCCTCACGGAAATAAAGAAGGAGGCTTTTTTGAATTGCATGTCGCTCGAAGCCATTGCGATTCCGGATTTTGTCACGTCCATCGGCGTAAACGCTTTTCGCAACTGCGAGATAAAAAATGTACACTTCAGTAAGAAATTCGCAAGCAGACCTGATCGTGATGATCTGTTTAACGCACTTTTTTTCGCGGGTTTACGCACGAGAGAAGTACTGTTAAGAATCCCAACGAAATAAACGGTTACAGATCAGGCGACTGAAAGCCCGCTCTGAGCTGAGCGACCAGCACCTTTGAGGGAACCCGTCTGCACTACGGCAAGGCGCTTCGCTGCGTCGCGAGCCAGTGCATTGCCTACGAGCCGTTCCCTTCGCCCAGAATCATGGTGCCGCGTTCCAACCGCCACGCCCGGGAAATCGGCAGACAGATCGCCGTCCGTAAAAAACAAAACCGTCCTGCTGCCTTCCGGAATAGCCGGAAAAAGCAGGACGGTTTTCTGATTCCGTTCCCCCGATGGATGAGGGGGGAATCGGTGTGTCCGTTATTCAGCGTCCGCTATATAATAGGTCTGCCGGCTCACCCTGATGTCGGCAATCAGTTTCTTTTGGCCTGTTCCGGTGGAAAAGAAATAGACTTCCGCCACCCTGTCGGCGTCCTGATCCGCATGGTAGTGTTCCCAGGAGGAAAGGGCCGGAATATCCTTCCATTTCATTTTTTCCATACGGTCAAAGACGCATTTTTCATTGAGCTGTTCTTCCGCGCGGTCCATGAACAAATACATTTTGTGATCCTTCATCTCCGCGGTAACGTCGTCCCTGAAGCGATAAAAAGCGAACTCGTGTCCGATGCCGTCTGGCGTGTAATGCTTTGCCCAGATCTCTAATTGATCGTACTGATGATGCACGTCCGCCTGTCGGATCAGCCTTCCGAGCTGAATCATTCCGTCGGAAATCTGTTCCAGCGTTCCCTCGGTTTTCAGACAGACAACCGGACAGACGGGCGGACTGTCCAGCTTTTCCACCGTGAAAGCGTACCTTGCGGCGATATCGTCGGCCTGTCCTTTGATTGCGTCCAATACGTAATCATAATAGCTTTGTTCCCAGGTATCTTCCGTTTCCTCGACATAACCGCCCACAAAGCCTTCATAAACCGGTCTGTGTACGTAACTGGTCACAGTAAATTCAAATCCGCACCGGTCATCCTGGAAGTAACAGATGTTTTTGTGTGTTTCCTGCCCGATGCGCAAGAATGTGCAGGCGGGGAAGCGGTTCTCCGCGTACTGACGGAGTTCGCTTTCGTCTTTCAGCTTCACCATGCCTGCCGCCGGCATATCGCTGCAGGCAGCCGTAAGCATCAGCGGCAGAAGCATCAGCGCCAGCGCCGTCACTGCGTTGGCAAATTTCCTTATTCCTTTCAAGATCATCACTCCTGTGTGGTATTGGCCGTGTTCATTTCAAAAACAGATGCAGCAGCCTGGCGGTGAACTTCCGGTCGTAGGGCTGGTATCTCATGGGAAGGTCGAGCCATGTCTTTTTGTCCAGAATGCTCTTGTAATGGGAAAATGCCTCGAAACCGAAGCGTCCGTGATAGCTTCCCATGCCGCTCTCCCCTACCCCGCCGAATCCCATTTCGCTGGTTGCGAGGTGAACCACTACGTCGTTGACGCACCCTCCGCCGTAGGAAATGCGCTGCGTGACCGCCCTGATGCGTCGCTTGTCCTGCGAAAAGAGATAGAGCGCCAGCGGCTTGGGTCTGCCGGCAAGCATCGGGAAGATGTCCGCGAATTTTTCGTAGGTCAGGATCGGCAGAACCGGCCCGAATATTTCTTCGCCCATAACGGGATCGTCGAATGTCACATTGTCCATCACGGTCGGCTCTATCTGAAGGGTGTCAGGATTGCTTCCGCCGCCCGCCGCCAACTTTCCGCGGTCGATCAGACCCATCACCCGGTCGAAGTGCTTCCGGTTGACCATGCGGCCGTAGTCGGGATTATCAAGAGGATTTTGGCCGTACTGCACCGTGATCTGTCTGCGGATTTCCGCAATGAGTTGCCCCTTGATCCTGCGGTCACACAGAATGTAGTCCGGCGCGACGCAGGTCTGCCCGCAGTTGAGATATTTGCCGAATACGATTCTCCTGGCGGCAAGCGGAATCCTGGCTGTTTCGTCCACGATGCAGGGACTTTTGCCGCCCAGCTCCAGCACCGCCGGGGTAAGCCTTTCCGCGTTGTGACGGAGCACTTCTTTGCCTACCGCCTGACTTCCGGTGAAGAACACGAAGTCGAATTTCATGTCGAGCAGGGCTGCGTTCTCCCTGCGTCCTCCCGTCACAACCGCCACGTATTCCGGCGGGAAGCATTCGGACAGCATCCTTTCCACCAGCGCGCTTGTCGCCGGTGAATAGGCACTCGGCTTGACGATGGCGGTATTTCCCGCGGCAAGGGCATTGCAGAGCGGCTCCACCGACAGCAGGAAGGGATAATTCCACGGGCTCATGATCAGCACATTCCCGTACGGGGTGGGCTGCCGCCAGCTCACCGAAGGAAATTGCGCCAGGGGAGTGCAGACCACCTTCCGCCTCGCGTAGCCGCGCAGATGCTTGATCATATAGCCGATTTCGCTGAGGGCAAAGCCCGATTCACACATGAAGCTCTCGTATTCGCTCTTGCCCAGATCCGCCTGCAGTGCCGCGGCGATCTCCGGCTCGTATTTCTTTACGGCTGCATAAAGCCTTCTGAGCATTTTCAGGCGGAATTCCACCGGCAAAGTCGCCCCGCTGAGGAAGAATGCTCGCTGCCGTTCCAGTATGGTTTCGGGTTTCATGGTTCCCTGCTCCCTTCTGTCGCTTTTACCTTGATTATACAACAAAATTCCCGCCGGTGCAAGTAGAACTGCCACAAATGATGCAGCAACCTGCCCCGGCGGGAAGATTTTTTTAGTTTTTCGCTGTCAATTCACCGGCCATCAACGGTCATCCTCCGAGGTCCTGCGTCTGAGCATCAGGAACGCAAGCCCGAATGTAAACAGCAGGAACAGCGCCACCGATCCGCCCATCTGCAATTCCAGACCGGTGGGAATGATTCTGCTTTTATCGTTGGAATACGATATGCGCTGGTCGCTCAGTGCTTTGCCTGACGCGTCGTAGATCGGGCCGTAATTGACATACGGGGATTCGCTCTGCTTACGGGGCGTGCCGTTGACGGTTGACTGCACGGTGTAACCTCTGGCGGAACTGCGTTCCTCCGTCACCGAATAGAGCAGTCCGGAAGGAATATTGAAGAAGGTCACGGATTCCGCGTGGCCGATGGAAACGGTCGCGTTGCCTTCCGCGTCGAATTGGAGCGTGCCTTCGGCGCCTTCAAACGGGCTTGCCTTCTCATATTTCAGCGAGCCGTCGAACGCCTCTCCGTCATCATACTCCATGTGAACGGTAAACTGGAAGGGGGCACGGCGGTCGCCGAAGTTGCCGGTAACGGTTTTGCTGACGGTCAGGTTGTAAACCTCTCCGGTATTGAAAATATAGCCGCCGTCCGGAGCGGATTTCTGCGTTCCGGTCACATCGGTGTGATTCCTGTCCTCATAGACGGCATCGAAGAGAGGAATTTTCTCTTCCGTGACAGTGTAATTCCACAGCGTGCCGTCGGCTGCGTATTTGTCGAGCTGATCAACGGTAAAGAGGTACTTGCCGTTGCCCTTGTCCAGGAAGCTGACCGAGGCGCCTTGCGGCAGTCCGTCGGGTGTGCAGCCTTCAGGCCCCACCGCACACGAAATCAGGAACGAATTGTCCTGGCCCGTCTTGTTGTTGCTGCGTCGGATGTTAAGAATGATCTCATCGACATTCTCCGGCCAGAGATTGTCCTGCGTATTGCGCCACTGCTTGGTGACGCTGAAGGACGTCTTGGCCACGGCGTTTGTGATGATACCGTCCGCACCCGCATTGGTTCCGTCCTCCGGATAGGAAGGTTCGTAACCGGGGGAACAGCTGATCTCGGTAAAGAAGTATTCCAGCGGAACGTCATTGTCGTCGGTGACAGGAACATTCTCAAACAGGAGACTCCAGTCCTTTTTGTAGCCGGTTTCGGGCTCTTCCTTCGGGAACTGCGAAGCCGTGCAAACCATGGTGGCAAGCGCCTTCGCATCCGAGGGGGAACCGCCTTCGGGATATCCCCACAGGCAGATCGTCGCCGTTGCGTCCTGGGGAAGATTGCCCAGCCATTTCTTGGTAACGCCGACGCTGGTGGAAATCTTGGTGTTTTTGATGAGCACGGCTTCCTGACTGTTGGGCAGCAGGTAGTAGTTGTCGTCCGATTCGTAGCCATGGAAATCCGTCGCTTCAATCACCGCGTACTGCTGGGTGGTCTGACCGTCCGCACGGAATTTCGGCAGGCCGTTGAAGGAAGCCGTTCCGGCGATGAATTCGCCCTCGTTGTCAGCCACGCCGTCCAGCTCCACCGACTGCACCGGCACGCTTCCCAGCACGCCGTCGTCAAATGTGACCACGTCGAGCTGAACTTTCAGGCCCTTCGGCCAGTTGATCTCATGGTTGTCGGTATCATACCACTTCTTTGTCGCCTTGCGGTCAACCGTTTCGGTGGAATAGGTGTTGGTGAAGGTGACGCTTCTGTCCACGGCCTTGTCAAGATGATCCTTTGTAATCTCGAATTCCGTCGTGGAAGTGGAGCCCTTCGCATTGTTCTCCCATTCATACATCACATAGGCATCGGAACCGCTGTGATTGGCCTTGATCTGATCGTTGCCGTATTCTGTGATTCTGTATTTGCCGAGTCCGAGATTTTTCAGAACGGTTGACGAGCCGGAGAATCCGGTGTATCTGATATCGCCGTAATTGCCGTAGACTTCCCATGTGTCGGTCTCATCGTTGTACTTCTCCAGCTTGAAGCTCAGCAGCGCCTTGTCGGCGTCTGTGATCTGCACGTTGCCTTCGATGTTCTTGGTGAGATTGACATTGATGGACATGGGAGAATTGCGGACATTCAGCGTGTCTCCGTTGAGGTAAATGCGGTTGGAATAGTCCACCGTGCCGTCCGTAAGTATCTTGAACTGGTAGTAGACATCGCTGCCGTAATAGCCTTCCGGCGGCGTGATCTCGTGGATAAAGTAGAATTTGTCGGGCGACAGGGTGAAGCCGTGTTCCACCTGGCTGAGCTTCAGATGGATCTGCCCGTCCTTGTTGTTGGAACTGTCATGGGCCGAGGTCATATGGAACGGTTCTCCGTTGACCAGAATAGGCTTGTACTTGTCAAGCGCCGGATCGCTGCTCTGGCTGCCGCCTTCCGAACCGCCTTCGGAGCCGCCTTCCGAGCCACCTTCGGAGCCGCCGTTCTCGGAACCGCCTTCGGAACCGCCGTTCTCGGAACCGCCTTCGGAACCGCCGTTCTCGGAACCGCCTTCGGAGCCGCCGTTCTCGGAACCGCCTTCGGAGCCGCCCTGCGTGGTGCTGTCTTCACGCAATTCAAGCAGCTCGAACACCGCGCCGTTCAGGCCCGTTTCCATATGATTGGAACGGTATTTGAAGATGAAGATTTCGGGGGTGATGGCCTCGCCGTTGGACTGCGCCGCCACACTGGTGGAATCGGAAATCTTGGCGGAAAAACCGTTCACATCGACTGAATTGCTGAAAGGAACGGTGTCCTTGCCTTCCTCAGGCGGCTTGATGATGGTCGCGTCATAGTCGATGATGACGTGCGTGTTGTCCGGAATGACAAATTTTCCCACATTGCCGCTGAAGTCAAAGCTGATATCCTTTGCCCTGTCCTTCGGATAGGTGGTCACCTTTACCGATCTGTAATCCACCGACAGGGAATCCGAATAGGTATCGCTGACTTCCATCGCGCCACCGTTATTCAGGGCAATCTGTCCGGGATTGATATTGATCTGGAATTTGATTCTGGGATGCTGCTCACCGTCATCTCCCGTTTGAGTGCCCATTTTGGCATAGGTCTTTGTGACCGGTTCAAAGTCGTTCTTGTGGAAAAGATAGGTGATCGCGCTGGTCGTATTCTCGCGGAATGTCGCGGTGTTGGTGATGGGCGCGGTCTTGGGTTCTTCGGAAGCGACGCGGCGTTCAATCTCCGCAAGCGCTTCCAGGCTGCGCGGGACAAGATAGTAGTCCACAATATAGAAGTTGTAGTACTGCCCGTTCGCCTTTCTGAATTTCTGCATGTTCTTGAAGGTAAACCTGAGTCCCGTCGGCGTTTCCTCCACCATCACATCGTCGTTGGAAATCACTCTGCCGTGGTCGGTGATTTCATCGGTGGTGTGATTGAGATCGGGATCGGCATTCTGGTTGTCCGTGCGATAGGTGAAGCCTTCGCTGCCGCCGGCGCCGTTCCAGCCGATTTCGGATTTACCGCCGAACTGCGGCATAATCCAGTTGATCCATCTGTAATCATGGTTGCCGTTTTCGTCAAGCGTTTCGACATAGGTTCTCTTGCCGCCGAAGTCACGGCAGTCAAACAGCTTGAAGATCGACGTGTCAAAGGTGTCCTCAATCACGATGGGATCATCGGAATAAATGCCGTTGACCGAAACGCTGAAACGGTAGGCCGGATAGGTGACGCTCTGCTCGTATCCGGATTCTTCGTCGCCGACCCTCACCGTCATTACGGGATTGTTGGCCTTGTAGTTCTGGCCGTTGTTGATTACGTGCTTGTAAATGCTGGTTGGCTGCGTATTGAAGGCGGCGGTCGCCTTGGTGCCGTTTACCACCACCCAGTTTTTATGCGTGAAGATGCCCGGCTGGTAGGTTTCGGAAGCGTTGATGTAATCCCTGGCGTAATTGGCCCAGGCGACAGGGAACGAATTGTTCATGCGGAGTGTGATATTGCGCTTTTCCGAACCGTTTTCAGGGTGATTCAGACCGGGGTTCATGTCATAGTCCTTGTAGAAGTACATATAGAACTTGTTGTTCGGCCATTTCTCGCTGGGGTCGCTCTGGAAGCCCGTCATGGTGAGCACTCCGTCGTGCCACATGGACGGATCGGAATCATAATAGGTCTGATTGTCGTCGTTGTAATAATAATAGACCCTGACCTTTTCGCCCTGTTCCAGTCCGATGATTTCCAGGCTTTCCAGCGCCTCCTGACAGTTCCTGTGGCTCAGCTCGGTGCCGTCCGCCGCGGTCGCCGGCGGAATATACACTCGCGGAAGCAGGTTGGGCTGCGTGATCTCGCCCTTGTCGTTGGCCTGCGCTTCAGAGAGCTTGATGCTTCCGTCGAGAGCGTCCCCGTTGATTTCCACCTTGACTTCCCACGTCACATGGTCGGAACGCACGCTCGCCACATTCTTGGAGACGGCGATCAGACCGCCGTCCGGAGGATTGAGCAGCTGTCCGGCCTCGGCAATTCCGCACTTGCCGGTCACGGTATTGGAAACGTATTTCTGCTCGGTCAGATCCATGATGTTGGACGAGGTCTTGTATTCCATGACGTATTTGTAAGGCGGATCCGTATCGGGAATATTGTAGGTGAAGGTATAATCATTCTCGGGGTCCGTGCCGAGATCCTCCCACGGAATGCTTCTGACCGCCGCAAGATCTCCGTTGGCATTGTAGCACTTGACCGTGATTCCTTCGCCGGAATAGTGAGAGAGTTTCATTGCCTCCTCGCTCATGACGTCGGTGAGCTGGGAACCCGCCAGGCTGATCATCGCGTCGCGGTTGGTAATGACCTGCCATGTGATGTCCGTGTAGGTGTCACCGTTTCTTCTGACGTTCTTGGTTTCGATGACATTTTTTCGATATCAGAAAATTCTATGCTGGAGACCCATGCGAAGGCTTCGTTATCGCTCGGATCGTTGTCGCCCACAATGTTGACCGTATTGCCGGTTTCCTCAAAAGTCGCGTTGGCGCTCCGGGCAATCTTATTGACGTCCACATCCGAGATGTAACGGATGTTCAGCACGTCCTCATCGTCCATCTTGGGGATCCTTATCTTGAGCGTACCGTCCTGATTGGAAATAATTTCCGGCTTGTAGGCCTCGTCGCCCACATGCTTGTCGTCCGAGAAAAAGACGGTGACATTCTCGGGATTATTGAGAGCAATGCCCATCACGTCGGTCAGCGTGAGATTCTCGGTGGTGCCGTCCGACGTCACCAATATCTCATAGTTGATCTGGTACGGCGCATAGGATGCGTTCTTGACCACGCTGGCGTTGTGCAGGTTTTCCTGTACAAGCGACACTTCCTTGCCGGTGGAAAAAATCAGCTTGCCGTAGTTGGGGTCGAGATTTCCCGAAAGCACGAGGGTGAATTTCGCCGTGCTGGAGCCTCTGAAATTGTTGAAGGCGGTGGTGTCGTCCCTGTTCCAGTCGACAATTACCTTATTGGTCGCCTTGTCATAGGTGATTTTGTTATTCTTCAGCCTGCCGCCGAGCGCCATATCAATTTCAAAGGTGTGATTCAGCTCATTGAAATCATCAGGCAGAACAAAGCCGTCCGGCAGCGTGAATACCAGCTGCTCATAATCCGAGAACTGCATGTCGGGCAGCTCGGCAAAATCAATCGACAGATCGTAGAGCTTCTTGCCGCTGACCGGAACGGATTCGTCGAAGGTTTCCTGTGAATTCTGCGAGTACGTCTTGCCGTTGATCAGTATGCTCACGTCGGTACAGAGCGGAGCCAGATTGGTCACGTACAGACTGTCCTTGAAGATCACCGGCAGAGTGGAACCGTCCTCGAATTCAAAGGTAAGCGTTTCCAGCGTGTCGAATGAACGGCGTGTCTTGATGATTCTGTCGCCGCCTTCGCCTGTATCCACGTCAAAATAACGGGTGTTGCAGGAGATGCCTGTCACCTTGTCCGGATCCTCTTCCAGACCCAGCTCGCTGAAGAGAGCGGAAACCGAAATGCTGTCGCCGTTGGAGGTGACATGCGTCAGCATGCCGGATGCCTTTGGCGTAATCGGATTTTTGAAGAAATTGATTCTGTTGACGTAGGGTACCGCCTTGTCCGAACCCGATACGGCATCCGAAGCGGACACGCTGCTTTTCGCCCATACGGAAACATCCAGCGGCGGCATGACATTGGCGATCACCAACAGCAGAACAACCGTCATGATGACCGCGACACTGCTCAGCGCGCGGTTTAGCCTGTTTTTCACTGCACTTCATACTCCTTTCATACTAAGGTATTTATCATAATGTGTCAGAACACGAGATTTACTCAATGCTGCAAGCCACAATTATTCTCATGGAATCATTCTCACCGTCGCAGGTGGAAAGCGCGAGGATATGATCCCCCGGGACGCCGAATCTGATGCCGGCTTCGGACAGGAGGTAGTCCCTCGCATTGGATGGATTCTCCACATCGAACGCCGCAAGCGCATCCGCGTCCGCCCTGACCACCGCGAAAACCGTCAGTTTGCGGCGCTGCTCTCCGTTGCGCCCGATCAGCAGCGTGCCGTTCCTGTGCCGGAAGGCGAAGTCCCGGTCGAGGAACTTGTCCAGCGCGCCGAACATCCTGCCGTAGGCCATGTGGTGTCCGTAAATCATGGAATATTCGTCCGTAAAGCCGGGTGAATTGCGGCTGTCGAGGAATATGCTTCCCGACAGCGAGAAATTCCCCGCAGGATCCTTGTTGAGATAGGTGAGGTTGTTTTCCCCCTGCATGACCGGAAAGTTGATTCCGGCGTCGCTGAAGTAAATCCAGCCCACCATATCGTCCGTCACAGGCAGCTTCTCCAGCTCGGATACCGGTGAATCGGGAGAATAATCCATGTACTGCCTGTCGTCCGCGTGATCGTAGATATACCAGACGTCATACACGCCGTAGCCCGAAATAATGATGGCCGCGATAAACACCACCGTTATCAGCCCGTCGTGAATGTCGTTGAGTACGCCGAACACCTTATTGAGCCTGTTCAATTGCGTTTCCTTTCCGGGCTTTTTTCTTTATGCGTCTGACATACAGCAGCACGATGCCCGCAATGCCTCCCGCCATTACCGCCAGCGGCAGGGCAAACGCAGCCGAAATGCCGGTGGACGGAATGATGCCGTTCCGGGCGTTGGTGAAGGCCAGCGTTGTGTCTTCCGTCAGGGAACCGTCCATCGCCCTGCCTTCTTCCACCGTTCCGTTCGAGTCTCCGGTTACCGCGACGGAAGGTGTATAATCCAGTTTTTCCTCGCTCACCTCATAGCCCATTCCGTCGGGAATGCCGGTCAGCTCCACTGACTGACCGTGCTTTATGTAGAAATCCCGGCCGTTTCTGAGATCCGCCAGGGTGACATATTCCAGCCCGGCGTTTGCCGCGGCCATGACATCTCCGTCGTATCTGGTCGCCATGTTTTCGGCCGGCTCCTCGTCAAATTCTCCGCTGACCTTCACCAGGGTATTGCTTTCATCCACTTTTTTATTGCCTGTCAGCTTCACCGTGAACTTGAAATACTGGTTGAAGGAAGCCTGATTGCCGGTGACACTCTTGGAAAAGCCGATGTTGTTGGTATCGTACCGGTTGGTAAAGCCGGAGGATTTGACGGCGGCTCTTGCCTTCCCGTCCGCATCCGGCGCACCGTCATTGAGCCTGATCACCGCGGAACCGGCCACATATTCCTCATCGTCGGTCTGGTCCGATTTGTGCACAAAAACATCAATGTATCTTTTGTTGTCGCTGTCCTGCGTAATTCCCGCCAGGCCGGAGTCTTCCTCGGTAACGACATAACGGTAAATGCCCGCCGCCGGGAAGGGCACTCCGCTCAGATCGACGGTGAGCGTTTTTTCGGCGTATTCCTCGTCGGAAGTGTCGGATGTGGCAAACCGCACCGTGCTTCCGTCGGGGGCGTCTGCTTCCGGCGTCACGGTATCCGACGGGGTGAAGCTGGCGAACGCGTATTTCTTTCCGCTCGAGGCGAAGACCGCTCCCGCCGGACCGGGGAATATTTCGTGGGTGTCTGCGGTGGCTTCCACTGCCTGACCGGGCGCCAGTGTGTACCGGAAGGTCACATTCGGCACGAACACGCCTTTTTTTACCACCAGATATTTCTTGACCGGCACCGAATCTATCGTCTGTGAATAATCGTTATTGCCGGCTCTGACTGTCGGCGCCGCAACAAGCGCTGCCGCCGTCAGACATGACATCAGCGCCGCTGCAAACATCTTTTTTTTCATCAAAAGCTGCCTCCCATCCTTAAATAGCTGTCGGGTGACTGTAAATACTGAAAATGCACTGAAAACGGGACTTGCGCTAATTCATTCACGATTACAACCGCTGTTTATCAACGGTTTCAGAATCCTCTCCGGCGCATCAGGAATACAACGCTGCCGCAGCATTCGTCAATCGGAATGGCGCCGTATGTCCTGCTGTCATTGACGTCGGAAAGGTTGTCATTGAGGACAAACACGCTGTTTTCGGGGACGGTAAGAGGAAATTCCCCTGCGTCCGCGCCCGGCAGCGTGCTGTTCTGCAGTTCCTGCGCCGCCACGTAACCGTTGACCCATACAACGCCGTCTCTGATTTCCACCCTGTCCCCTGAAACCGCCGCCACTCTGCCAAAGCCTGTGGCGCCGTTGTGCCGGTAGACAATCACGTCCCCCTGTGAAGGAACCGCAGGACGCCACGTGATACAGAGATCGCCGTCCTTGACCATCGGAGAGCAGGCGTCCGAATGGGACATATAGATTCCGAAGAGAAATGTCAGCGTGAGCCACACAATCACAAGCGTTGCCGCCACGCGGATGATAAATTCTCTCACCTCGCGCGCAAGCCCTTTTTTCTTCCCGTGAGACGAAGGCTGACCCGCTTTCCGGGCGGAAGGCGGCGCGGCCTTTTCGTCGGAAGTCAACGGGTCAGACGTTTCAGGCTGTTCCGTGAGCCTGTCCTCGTCGGGCTGCGGAACCGCATCGTCCTTCCGCGTTTCCGTGACAGAGCCGTCATGATACATAAGGCTGAACCTCCGGTTTCGTACGGATTTTACGGACTATGAGAAAGACAAGAAAGAGCACGCCGGAAAGCAGCAGACCGCCAAAGGCAATCGGAAGAGGCTCGCCTGTACCGGGCGATTTTTCGTCTTTCGACGGGTCGTCCGAATCCTTGCCGTTTTTGGAATGACTGCCGCTGTCGGAGTTGGCCCGCCTGTAATCATTGACGAACGAGACATAATCCGGCTTTCCGTCCTCGGTTCCGTCCTGAATGGTAAAGCCTCCCTGGAGTTCGCCGCTGTCTTCTCTGATCACAGTGACCAGAACGACGTATTGTTTGGTATCGGTAATCAGCCGGGCATTGTCAGACGCTTCCTGCTTGATCACATAGCGGTAGGTCCCCGGCTCCGTAAATTCGATTGTATTGAACTGGGTGGTGTCGTTGACGTCAACGATCAGCTGGGCCGGATCAGGAAGAGGCGCATGCGGCGGTCCCTCAATCACAATTGTGAAACTGTTGTCTTTCGGAATGTTATTCTTTGGATTACTGACCGATACAGGGATGGATACGCAATAGCTGTTTCCCTCCGCTTTCACCAAAACCGGACAAAGCAGCACAGCCAGCACCAAAGCAATACTCCAACCCGTTCTGAGCATGCGGATTTTCATATGGTGTCATCCTCCTTTTTTATATTCTGTTGAATTATGTGTTGCTCTATAGCCTAATATCATTTAATGTTTCAATATGAATCAAACTATCGTTTTTGTAATTTTACAATCCCAACACATATATCTCACCATTTTTAGTTTACCACTCATCGGTATAAATGTCAATGTCTGTTTCGTTAATATTTTTTAATCAATTTGAATAAAAACCGTCAATCGGAAAAAAGTGTTGTATTTCTCTGAAAGGTGTGCTATAATACCTGAGTCATTCGGGGAAACAGGTGAAAATCCTGTACGAGCCCGTCGCCGTGAGATGCGATAACCCTTTTGTTTTCTTATCCGGTGCCGCAACCGGAGAAAAGCCATTGGGACAGCCCCTGCCGTCCTGAGAAGGTGAAAACAAATGCATCGAGTCGAAATATCCGGATGGCAGTCATCTCCGCAAAAGGCCGCGGCAGCCGGCTTTGGGGATAATATCATCAAGGAGTTGTACAACTATGAAAAAGACACTGTTTTCCAGATCGTTGTCGTTCATCGCTTGTATCGTGCTGATTGCGGCTATAGCACTTTTTACAACGGGTTGCAATGACAGCAAAACCACCCCTTCCGCCGATACGCAGGACACGTCGAGCGTCGCCGCCGTATCGCAGACCGACGCAAAGCCCGAGGTCAAGGAGCTGGGTGAAGGCCAGACCGCTTTCACATTCAAGGTGATTGACCCCGAGGGGCAAGAAACCGACTTTGCCATTCACACCGATAAGAAAACCGTTGGCGAGGCACTGCTCGAACTGAATCTGATCGCCGGCGACATTACCGAATACGGTCTGTATGTCAAGACCGTCAACGGCGTGACGGTGGACTATAACACCGACGGCAAATACTGGGCGTTCTACATCAACGGCGAATACGCCTCCACGGGCGTCGATTCCACCGATATTACCGAAGGCGCGGAATATACGTTGAAAGCACAGCAATAATGAAACTCAGCGCAAAGGAAATCGCGTTGTTCGGCATGCTGGGAGCTTTGATGTACGCTTCCAAAATCGCGTTGGAATTTTTGCCTAATGTCCATCTTCTCGGCGTGTTTACCGTTTCCATGACAGTCGTTTACAGGCAGAAGGCACTCTATCCGATTTACATCTATGTGTTTCTGCTGGGACTGTTTTCCGGGTTTGCGGTATGGTGGATTCCTCACCTGTATCTCTGGACGGTGCTCTGGGGCGCCTGCATGATGTTGCCCAAAAACATTCCCGACAAATGGAAGCCCGTCGTTTACATGTGTCTCTGCGCTGCGCACGGGTTTCTCTACGGAACACTCTACGCGCCGTCGCAGGCGTTGTTCTTCGGCCTGAATTTCCGCGCGACGATCGCCTGGATTATCGCGGGATTGCCTTGGGACGCGGTTCACGGGGTCAGCAATTTCTTCGCCGGCATTCTCATATGCCCGCTGATCATGGTGCTCCGCCGTTCACAGACACAGGAGCAGTAAGCCTGAACAGGTCCTCAATCAGCCGGACTGTTTTCCGTCCCGGAAGGGACAGAGCAGTCCGGTTTTTTGTTTTTTTCACATAATCATGCTGTCTGAAAAAAATTTGATATTCTGCGCTGACACTCTTGATTGTGCTCCATTCCCTGTGGTATAATCTTGATGAAATACAGATACGCAAAGCGAGGTGAGTAAAGTGACGAATACAACGGGCGACAGTTGCGGCGGCAAATGTGAGAGTAAGACAAAATCAAAGCCTCCACACGGCATTTTCGTCGGATTGCGGGTCGCTTTACCCGCCTTTTTACGTGTGAGCAATTGACTTTGCCTTCCCTTGCTGCCGACCGTCAGCAGGGATTCTGGGCTGAGCGCCGTTACTACGCTGCGCCGGCTTGCTCATTTGTCCGTTGCTGCTTATTATTCTTTGATAAAGCAGAACGGAGTGATTTTTATGACAAAAGTAAACAACCAGAAAAAAGAATTAACGACAGCCGAAGCCACGCCCGCCGAGAACAAGATGAAGCCCGACTACGAGGGTGAAATCGTTTCGGTCATCCGGGGGAACCTTTCTCCCAGGGTCATGCAGAGCCGGCTGGAGGATTACCACGGCAACGACATCGCGCAGGCAATGGAAAGCCTCTCGCCCGCGGAACGGAAGAAGCTCTACCGCGTCTGTACCGTGGAAATGCTCGCCGACGTCTTCGAGTACATCGAGGAGGAGGAAGCCGGCGCGTATCTCGACGAAATGGATATCCACAAGGCCGCAGGGGTCATCTCCGAGCTGGAAACCGACACCGCCGCCGACGTGCTTCACGAAATCAACAAGGAAAAGCGCGGGCTGATCATCGACTTCCTCAAGCCGGAGATCCGCGAGGACATCCGGCTGATCGCATCCTTCGACGACGATGAGATCGGCAGCCGCATGACCACCAACTTCATCAGCATCCGCGACAACCTCACCGTCAAGGAAGCCATGAAGGAATTGATCCGTCAGGCCAAGGAAAACGACAATATCTCCACCATCTTCACGGTGGACGACTGCGGCGAATTCTACGGCGCCATCGACCTCAAAGACCTCATCACCGCCGACAGCACCGACAGTCTGGATTCGCTCACCACCAATTCCTTCCCCTATGTCTACGCCACCGAATCCATCGACGACTGTATAGAAAAGCTCAAGGATTACGGAGAGGATTTCGTTCCGGTGCTGGACAACGGCAACCGGCTGCTCGGGGTCATTACCGCCCAGAGCGTCATCGAAGTGGTGGACGACGAGATGGGCGAAGACTACGCCCGTCTGGCAGGTCTGATCGCGGAGGAAGACCTCAACGAATCGCTTGCCGACAGCATGAGAAAGCGCCTGCCCTGGCTGATCATCCTTCTGGGACTCGGCATCGCGGTGTCAGGCGTGGTGGGCATCTTCGAGTCGGTGGTGGCGCAGCTGACGCTGATTATGGCCTTCCAGTCGCTGATCCTCGACATGGCGGGAAACGTCGGCACCCAGTCGCTGGCCGTGACCATCCGCGTGCTGACCGACGAAAATCTCACCTTCAGCCAGAAGCTGCATCTGGTCTTCAAGGAAATGCGGGTGGGGCTTTTCAACGGCATCCTGCTCAGTGCGGTGTCCGTGATCTTCATCGGACTGTACATCATGCTCTTCAAGGGCAGGACCGCGGTCTTCTCCTTCGCCGTATCGGGCTGCATCGGCGCGTCGCTGATTCTGGCCATGCTGATTTCCAGCGCGGTGGGAACGCTGATTCCCCTTTTCTTCAAGAAAATCAAGGTGGATCCGGCAGTCGCTTCCGGTCCCCTGATCACCACCATCAACGACCTTGTGGCCGTCGTGACCTACTACAGCATCAGCAAGCTGCTGCTGATCGACATTCTGCATATGGCTGGCTGATTTCAATGATACAGATAACCGGAAAAAATATGAAAAAACTGCTCTCCAAAACCCGCGCCGCTGCCGACAGGTACGGCATGCTGGGACAAAACGAAAAAATCGCCGTCGGCGTTTCCGGCGGCAAGGATTCGCTGATGCTGCTGCGGCTGATGGCGGCCATGCGCGAATTCCATCCCTCGCATTTTGAATTGACCGCCCTCTGCCTTGACCCCTGCTTCGGGGGGACACCGTCCGATTATTCCGGCATCGAAGCGCTCTGCAAAGAGCTGGACGTTCCGCTTTACATAAAACGTTCCCGGCTTGGCGAGATCATCTTTGAGGAACGCAGGGAAAGCAATCCCTGCTCCCTCTGCGCCAGAATGCGGCGGGGCATCCTGCACAATATGGCGCTGGAATCCGGCTGCTCCCGTCTGGCCCTCGGCCATCACATGGACGACGCGGCGGCGACCTTCTGGATGAATCTCACCGCCGGCAGCCGCATCGACTGCTTTTCTCCCGTGACCTTCCTCGACCGCAAGGGAATCACGCTGATCCGTCCCATGATCTTCTGCCGGGAAAGCGAAATACGCGCCGCCGCCGCAAGGCTTCACTTGCCGGTGATGAAGAGCCAATGCCCTGCCGACGGCTGCACCGCACGCACTTCGGCACAAAAGACCATCCGCGACCTCGAAAGAAATTACCCCGGGCTGACCGAACGCATCATTGCCGCCATGCAGCAGGGAAACATTGCCGGCTGGGGAAGCGGGATTTTCCCGGAGGGAAACCAGGAAGAATCTTCTCCGCGGCAGGGCGAAAAAAATTCTTGACATTTTGCCTGAAATATGATATAATGCAGTTTGAAATATCCTTCCGACAGGGGAGGAACCGGAAAAGACTCCGCTTTTTTGGAAAGCCCGACAGGGAGTATGCATCATTGGACTGAAAGTGCATTCGGGTGAGTAGTAAGCGTGGGAACACTTTTCCGTCAGTAACAGTTTGAATATTTCAAAGCGGGCGTATTGAAAAATCGCCAATTTGGGTGGCACCGCGGGTCATTGTTTACAATACCCGTCCCAAGAGTCGTAATTGGTTCTTGGGACGGGTTTTTTGTTATTTATTTTTCATTTGCAAGGCAAAAAACAAAATGGAGGTATTCATTATGTACAGAACGCATTACTGCAACGATATCCGCGAGAAGGATATCGGCGCAAAAGTAGAGCTCTCCGGCTGGGTTGACACCATCCGTGACCACGGCGGCGTTATCTTCGTGGATTTAAGGGATTACACAGGCATTACGCAGACCGTCATTCATGACGAATCTCTTCTGGCAGGCGTCAACAAGGAGTGCGTGATCTCTGTAACGGGAACCGTTTCCGAGAGAGACCCCGAAACCGTCAACGAAAAGCTCGATACCGGCAAGGTCGAGCTGGTGGTCGAATCCCTGACCCTTCTGGGCAAGTGCCGGAACATGCTGCCCTTTGACATCAGCGATTCCAGAGGCACCCGCGAGGACGTCCGCCTGAAGTACCGATATCTTGATCTCAGAAGCGACCGCCTGCACAACAACATCGTGCTTCGCTCCAACATCATCCGCACCATGAGAAAGTGCATGGAAGAAATGGGCTTCCTGGAGATTCAGACCCCGATTCTCACCGCTTCTTCTCCCGAAGGCGCGAGAGACTTCCTGGTTCCCAGCAGAAAGCACAAGGGCAAGTTCTACGCCCTGCCGCAGGCTCCCCAGCAGTTCAAGCAGCTGCTGATGGTGTCCGGATTCGACAAGTATTTCCAGATTGCTCCCTGTTTCCGTGACGAGGACGCACGCCAGGACAGAAGCCCCGGCGAATTCTATCAGCTCGACTTTGAATTGGCCTTTGCCACGCAGGAGGATGTTCTCGACGTCTGCGAGAAGGTTATCTACGAGGTATTCAGCACCTATTCCGACAAGAAGATCAGCCCCAAGCCCTTTGACATTATCACCTACAAGGACGCGATGATGCAGTTCGGCACCGACAAGCCCGATCTTCGCAACCCGCTGAGAATCATCGACCTCACCGATTTCTTCGCCAAGGTGGATTTCCCGCTCTTCAAGGGCAAGCCGGTCAGAGGCATTGTCGCCAACTGCCACGGCAAGAGCAAGAAGTTCTTTGAGGATTCGCTCAAATTCGCCACCTCCATCGGCATGAAGGGTTTGGGCTATCTCACCCTCACCGCCGGCGAATTCAAAGGCCCGATCGCCAAATTCCTCTCCCCCGAGCAGAAGGAAGAGATCACCGCCCTTTCCGGCATCAAGGAGAACGAAACCCTCTTCTTCATCTGCGACGCCAAGTCCATCGTCAACCGCGAAGCCGGTCAGATCAGAACATGGCTGGGCGAGAACCTCGGCATCATTGACCAGGATTCCTATGAATTCTGCTTCATTGTGGACTTCCCGATGTACGAGATCGACGAAAGCACCGGCAACACCATCTTTACCCACAATCCCTTCTCCATGCCGCAGGGCGGTCTGGTCGCCCTTGAAAGCCTCGAACCCACCGAAGTGCTTGCCTATCAGTACGACCTGGTGTGCAACGGCATCGAGCTGGCTTCCGGCGCTGTGAGAAACCACGATATTGACATCATGCGCAAGGCGTTTGAAATCGCCGGTTATTCCGAGGCCGAGCTTGAAAAGCGTTTCAGCGCCCTGTATACCGCCTTCCAGTACGGTGCTCCGCCGCACGCGGGTATGGCTCCCGGCGTGGACAGAATCGTCATGCTGCTGGCCGGCGAGGACTCCATCAGGGACGTTATCGCCTTCCCGCTCAACGGCAACGCGCAGGATCTGCTTCTCGGCGCACCGAGCGAGGTCACGGAGCAGCAGCTTCTGGAGGCAAACATCAGCATCAGAGAATAATGACACTTGCAGGCGATTGTAAAAGAAAATGAAAAAAGAAAGCGCGCAGCGCCATATTTAGCGAGCGAATGCGAGCGTGGGAGTCCAGGGGGTCTGGACCTCCTGGCGGGTCAAGGGCCGCGCCCTTGCAGGGTAGTTTTTCGCTTGAAAAGCGAAAAACAGGGGCAGCGCCCCTCGCTGCAATAACTTTGGAAGAAGAAACCACCCGGGCGCAACAGATACGACATTCATCACAGAAACACCTTTCCCCCGACCGGAAAAAACTTCCTGTTTCAAATCTGAAATTTCCGATTTTCGGCATTTGCACACTTTTACAATCGTCCAATGACACTTGAATAAAGGGGATTATACAATGACGGTTGAAAATCTGAAGGCTCTGGAGAGCCTGAATGAATTCAGACTGACCGACGCGGAGGAGCAGAAGGCAATGGACGTTTTCGCCTTCATGGAGAATGAAGCCGCGGAGCTTCAGTCCATTGACACCGAAAACACCGATGTCATGGTCCATTGCATGCCCATGACCAACGTGTTCCGCGAGGACGTGCGCGAGCAGGCATTCACAAGGGACGAACTGCTCCAAGGCGCGCCCGAACACAGCGAAGACAGCTGGATCGTTCCCAGACTGGTGAAGTGAGGTGACCGACATGGATTATTTTGTAACGGAAATTGACCGCGCCGGCACTGTCGCGGTGGACGATACCATTCTTGTCAAAGGCTATGAAACCAAAGCCGGCTCCCACATTCTGGACGGATTCGTGCCGCTGTTCAGCTCCGACGCGGTGGAACGCCTGCTCAAGGCGGGCTGCACGCTCAGAGGAAAAACGCACACCGGCGAATTCGGCCTTGATCTCGTGGGCGAGACGTCTTATCACGGCGTCTGCAAAAAGGCGGACGGCACCCTTTCCTCCGCTGCCGCCGAGGCTGTCGCGGCCGGAGAAGTGAAGCAGGCGCTCTGCGTTGACGTCAACGGCGCACCGAGAAGGGGAGCTGCCCTTTCCGGCGTTGACTTCCTGAAGCCCACCTACGGCACGGTGTCCCGATACGGCATCATTCCCACCGCCTGTTCCGGCGAACAGGTGGGCGTCTGCGCATCCGACGCCGAGGGGGTGAAGGAGATTCTTTCCGTCATCGCAGGACACGACGGAAAGGACGGCACCAGCCTTCCCGCCGAGAAATACGAATATTCCGCCGACAAGGATATCGCCGGCATGAAGATTGCCCTGGTGAAGGAACTGTACGACGCCTCGGAAGATGCCGTGAAGGCGGCAATGGACGCTTATTCCGCTAAGCTCCGGAAAGCGGGGGCGGCGGTCGAAGAAATCTCCCTTCCCGACGTGAAGGCCTACGCCACCGCCTGGCAGATCATGCTTTCTGCCGAAACCTGCAACAACATTTCCCGCTACGACGGCGTGAAGTTCGGCTACCGGACGCCCACTTACAAGGATATCGACGAGCTGTACGTCAATTCCCGCACCGAGGGAATGGGCTTCACCGCCAAGATGAACGTGCTTTACGGCTCGGACGTTCTCTCCAAGAACCGCTACATGAGCTGCTATGACAAATCGCTGCGCATCCGCCGTCTGGCTTCCGAGAAGATGAAGGAAGTATTTGCCGGCTTTGACGCGGTACTCTGTCCCGCAATGAGCGGCGCCTCTGTCGCGGAATACGATCTTGCCGAAACCTTTGAGAAAACCGCGAAAGAGCTGCTCTTCACCACCGTTCCCAACCTGACCGGCATTCCCGCCATGGTGACATGCGGCGTGCAGCTCTGGGCTGCCGCCTTCGGCGAGAGCACCCTTCTGAGCATTGCCGGAGCGATGGAAAGGAGTGCGAACTGATGAAATACGAAGTTGTTATCGGTCTGGAAACTCACGTCGAGCTTTCCACCAAATCCAAAATTTTCTGCGCCTGCGGCGGTCATTCCGAAGCCAACGAGCCGAACGACTGCGTATGCCCTGCCTGCTGCGGCATGCCGGGTATGCTTCCCGTCACCAACCGGCACGCCGTCGAGCTTGCCGTCCAGGCGGGCATCATGCTCAACTGCAAGATCAATCAGTACGCGACGTTTGACAAAAAGAGCTATTATTATCCCGACCTTCCCTGCGCCTATCAGATCACCCAGTGGTTTCACCCCATCTGCACCGAAGGCTATGTGGATGTTCCCACCAAATCCGGCACCAGCCGCATCGGCATCAAGCAGATTCACATGGAAGAAGACGCGGGCAAGCTGGTGCACGACGACTGGGCGGATGTGACCTATGTGGACTTCAACCGCACCAGCGTTCCGCTGATCGAGATCGTCAGCAAGCCGGATTTCCGCAGCGCCGAAGAGGTGCTGAATTACCTCGACAAGCTGAAATCCATGCTCCGCTTCGGCGGCATTTCGGAATGCGAAGAAGGTGCCATGCGCTGCGACGTCAATATCTCCATCCGTCCCGAAGGCACCGAGGAGCTGGGCGTTCGCAGCGAAATCAAGAATATGAGCTCGCTGGCTTCCATCGAAAGAGCCATCAAATACGAGGTGGCACGCCACACCGACGCGCTGGAACGTCACACCGAGACGCTCGTGCAGGAAACCCGGCGCTGGGACGACATGAAGAACCGCACCTTCGCCATGCGCAACAAGGAAACGGCTGCCGATTACAGATACTTCCCCGATCCCAATCTCATGCCTGTCGTGGTGGATGACGCGTGGCTTGCCGAAATCAAGAACAGTATGCACGCCACCATCGAGGAAAAGACCGCGGAATTCACCGGAATGGGACTTTCCGCACAGGATATCGCATCCCTTGTTTCCGAGAGAAAGCTCTGCGACATCTTCGACGCGGTGGTCGCTTCGGGACGCAAGCCGACCGATACGGCCGCGTGGATTCTCACCGACTGCGCGGGCATTCTCCGCAGAGGCGGCAAGGTTATCGGCGAGCTGGATATCGCCCCCGAAGCCCTGTCCTACATCATCGGCATGGTGGACGAGGGCAAGATCAACCGCGGCGTGGGCAAGAAGGTGCTCAGCGCCGTCATCGAGAAGGGCGTTTCCCCCGAGCAGTACATCAAGGAGCAGGCGCTTGACGCGAAGGTGGATGAATCGCTGATTCTCGAAACCGTCAGGAACGTCCTCACGGAAAACACCAAGGCGGTCGCCGATTACCTCGGCGGCAAGGAAAAGGCGCTTCAGTCGCTCTTCGGAGGCTGCATGAAGGTGCTGCGCGGCAAGGGCGATCCCGCGGTGATCAGGGAGCTTCTTGTAAAGGAAATCGAAAAGCTGCGATAGGTTTCCGCCTTCAATCTCCGGATAAAGCCAGAACCGATTCCGGAAGGCTGCGCTGCCGCAGTCTGCTTTTCCTGTTTCCCCATTGAATACAAACTGATCAACGGGCTGCTTTACCGGCCACATTCCAACCGGTAGGGCAGCCCGTTCTGTTTACATGCCCCGTTTCCGTCTGTTTTCACCAGAAGGATTGCCTCAATTGGTGTAATATACAAATTCTTTTGTCATTATATGCATTTTTTATAAATACACGGAAATTTCTATTGATTTATACAAAAATCAATGATATAATTGATAAAACAATAATCAGGAGATGACAAATATGAACAATACCGACAAATCTGCCATCACAACCCGAACCGCAGGCGATGCGCAGAGACATGATTGCTATATATCCTGTGACACAGACGCAAATTCCAGAGTATCCTCCGTCTGTCGTGAAATCAGAGCGATGGGAGGCAACTTCCGGCACGACAGCGGCAAACTGTCGGGCGACGAATGGGCCAGACAGACCACCGACACCATCAACGCCTGCCACGCCTATGTTTTATTCGTCACCAAAGGACTGTTGGCGCGGGAAAACCGTTTTATCAGGAATGAATTCTTCTTTGCAAAAAAAAGCGGCGTCAGCATGTATGCCGTCATGCTGGATAAAATCTCCCCCGAGGATATCGACGTCAGCCTGAAAAAATGGTTCTCCGAAATCGGGGATCTTTGCAAGGTCATCGTTCCGCCGGCCGACTCCTCTCCCGAAGCAATCGCACGGCTGATGAATGACGTCATCGGCTTTGCCCCCCGGACATCGGAAGCCGGACAGAAGCCCGATCATACGCCGGAAAGCGAGAAGGAATCCGCAACAAGCCGTCCAAAGAGCAAAAAGGCGGACAGCAAGACATCCAAGGAAAGCAGTAAGCAAGCCGCCTCGGACCAAAAAAAGGGCAAAACCGCGATCATCATCGGCGCTGTCGCGGCAGCGGTGGCCGTTCTGGCGATATTGGGATTTTTCGTCCTGCCGGATCTGTTCATCCGCAACAAGACGGAAAACTTCACCTATGATATTCTGGGCAAGGGCGTGGTCATCACCTCCTTGACGGACGATGAGCTGACCTCTGTCAGAATTCCCGAAAAGATCGAGGGCAAGCAGGTGATCAAAATCGGAGAAGCCGCCTTTTCCGGCTGTGCCAATCTCAAAAAGGTGCGAATTCCGGACTCCGTAAAGGAAATAGACAGCTCTGCTTTCCTCTTCTGCGAGAAATTGACCGACGTCAGGATCCCCGGCTCGGCAGCCAAAATCGGCGAATCGGCTTTTTCCGACTGCACGTCCCTCTCTTCCGTCACCCTCCCGGAAGGCGTCATGCATATCGGACCTTCCGCCTTCCAGGGCTGCACGGCTCTCCGCACGGTCAGGATTTCGGATTCGGTCAAAACGATAGAGGAATCGGCCTTCATGAACTGCACCAGTCTGAAGAAAGTCACCCTTCCCGATTCTGTCACCGCGTTGCAGGGCAGCGCCTTTGAAGGCTGCACCGCTCTCTCGGAAGTCAGGCTTTCCGAAAATATTCCCGAGATCTGTTTCTCCACATTCGAGGGCTGCACGGAACTCAAAGAAATCGTCGTCACCAAATCGGTCAGGGAGATAGGCGATTATGCCTTTTCGGGCTGTACATCGCTCAAAAAGGCGGTTATCCCGGCATCGGTCGATAACATCGTCGAGTCCGCCTTCTCGGATTGCCCTGACCTGACCATCTACGGCAAGGCCGGTTCCTGCGCCGAGGAATACGCACAGGGCCACGATATTCCGTTTGTCGCACAATAATCCCCTTTCCACTTCACACAGCCAGCCGGTTGAGTTTACCAAAGCTCGGCCGGCTGTTTTTTTCATCCCCTGAGCGGTTATCTATTATTCCCAAAAATGATTCCTGTTGCTCCTCAAAAAACGTGACTAATATGACAATTTGATAACAATTTTGTAAATTTATACAAGATATACATACTATTTATACCTAATAAATACCATGATGTTTATTTTGCACAAATATCTGCGGGCATCTTGTAATTTTTTTTCTTGAAATTATTTCAGAAATGTGTTAGAATATATTGGTCAACCCCTGAATGGCGGCATAACAGCGGGTTTCTCAATACGAAAATCTGCCGCGTTTTACTAAATCTCCCGGAGGCTTATTTATGAATAACCTGAACGCGAAGCAAATGAAGTCCCTGATCGATGCAAAGCTCTCTCACCATTACGGTCTGAAGCCGGAGGACGCGGACAACGAACACATCTACAAGGCGATTGTTCTTGTTGTACGCGACATGCTCTTTGAAGCACGCAAGGAATTTGCCGACAAAAACGACAAGAACGGCGGCAAGAGAGTCTATTATCTCTGCATGGAATTCCTGATGGGACGCTCCCTCCGCAACAATCTCTACAATCTCAACCTCGAAAAGGTGGTTTCCCAGTGCCTTTCCGACTACGACACCACTCTTGAAAAAATATACGACCAGGAGCCGGACGCCGGTCTTGGCAACGGCGGTCTCGGCAGACTTGCCGCCTGCTTCCTCGACGGTCTGGCCAACGACGGCTACTGCGGCATGGGCTATTCGCTGCGGTACGAATTCGGCATCTTCAATCAGAAGATCATCGACGGCTGGCAGACCGAGCTGCCTGAATTCTGGCTGCCCGGCGGCGAAGTGTGGATGATTCCCCACCGCGAGGACGCTGTGGACATCCGCTTCAACGGCAAGGTGGAGGAAAGCTGGAACAACGGCTACCACCACGCAGAGCACAAGGATTACAACGTCATCAAGGCCGTTCCCTACGACATGATGTGCGCCGGCAAGGACGGCACGGGCGTTTCCACCCTGCGTCTGTGGGCTGCCGAATGTCCTCACTTCGACATGAAGCTCTTCAACGAGGGCGATTATATGCGCGCCATGGAGCAGAACGCAATGGCCGAAATGCTCACCAAGGTGCTTTATCCCGGCGACAACCACATCGAAGGCAAGAGCCTGCGTCTGGCGCAGCAGTATTTCCTTGTATCGGCTTCCGTGCAGGATATCGTCAAGCGTCATCTCCGCAGACACGGCGGCTCCATGGAGAATTTCGCCGAATTCAACGCCATTCACATCAACGACACACATCCGACCCTCGCTATCCCCGAATTCATGCGCCTGCTCATGGACGAGTGCGGCTTCGATTGGGATAAGGCATGGGATATGACCACCAAGGTCATGGCCTACACCAACCACACCGTTATGGCGGAAGCGCTGGAGTGCTGGGACGAGAATCTCTTCAAGGCCAAGCTCCCCCGCATCTATCAGATCATCTGCGAAATCAACCGCCGCTTCTGCGCCGAAATGGATCAGCGCACCGGCTACGATTACAACAAGGTCGCCCGCATGAGCATTATCCGCGACGGCTGGGTCAAGATGGCCAACCTCTGCGTCGCTTCCTGCCACCACGTCAACGGCGTTTCGGCTCTGCACAGCCAGATCATCAAGGACAGCGTATTCAAGGATTTCTACAGCGTCATGCCTGAGAAATTCACCAACGTCACCAACGGCATCGCGCACCGCCGCTGGCTCAACCAGAGCAATCCCGGACTGGCATCCCTGATCACCGATCTCATCGGCGACGGCTTCGTCAAGGACGCTTCCAAGCTGCAAAACCTGATGAAGTACAAGAACGACAAGGCCGTGCTCGACAAGCTGGCTGCCATCAAGCACCAGAACAAGGTCGCGATGTCCAATTATATCCTCAAGAACAACGGCATCAAGGTCGATCCCGATTCCATCTTTGACGTGCAGGTCAAGCGTCTGCACGAGTACAAGAGACAGCACCTCAACGCGCTGCACATTCTTGCCCAGTATCAGTGGCTGCTGGAGAATCCCAACGCCCCCTTCACCCCCAAAACCTACATCTTTGGTGCGAAGGCGGCTCCCGGCTACTTCCTCGCCAAACACATCATTCAGTTCATCTGCACGCTGGCCGATCTCATCAACAGCGACAAGCGCGTGGACGGCAAGCTCAAGGTGGTCTACCTCGAAAACTACCGCGTGACGGTGGCCGAAAAGCTCATTCCCTCTGCTGAAATCAGCGAACAGATTTCCCTCGCCGGCACCGAGGCCAGCGGCACCAGCAACATGAAGTTCATGATGAACGGCGCCATCACCCTCGGCACCGAGGACGGCGCAAATGTCGAAATTCATCAGGCAGTGGGCGACGACAACATCATTATCTTCGGTATGTCCACTCCCGAAGCACAGGGCCTCAAGGGAATCTATTCTCCCCGCAACTGCTACAACAACAACCAGCAGCTCCACAGAGCCATCGACTTCATGAGCGCAGGATTCGGCGGCAAGCAGTTCCACGAAGTGGTAAGTTCCCTTCTGGATGTTGACAACTACATGGTTCTTGCCGACTTCAACGACTATTGCAGAGCGCAGAACGATTCCTCCGCTCTCTATCTCGACAAGTACAGATGGAATTCCATGAGCCTGGTCAACATCGCCCAGTCCGGCATTTTCGCAGCCGACCGCTCGATCGAGGACTACGCCAAGAACATCTGGGGACTCAAGAAGTAAAAAAGAATAGAGAATAAAGAATAGATAATAGATAATAGATAATAATGAAGGAGCGCTGCGCGCTGGAATCTGATTATTTGAAGGCGTTATTTTCCAGGCGCATTCCGATATTTTTCATTCTTCAATCTTAAGTATTAATATTTTGGAGGATACGGCATGAAAAAGACACTTTTCAATTCACGCGATCCTTTTTACCGCAAGCCGACGGGAGCCGTGGCCAACGGCACCCCCGTCCATTTCAAGCTGTGTCTGCCCCGCTATCTCTGCTGCACGGAGGCAACGCTCATCATCCACAACGAGCATGAGGGCAGGGTTGACCGCGGCAATCTCTTCTGGTGCGGCATGGAAGGCGCTGATTTTGAATACTGGGAGGTGGATTACACCCCCGAAGAGGCTTCCCTCAATTACTACTACTTCGAGCTTTCCACATCGTCCGGCACCAAATATCTCGGCCGTACCCGCGAAGGACTGGGCGAATTGCAGTCGCAGCCCGTCGCTTGGCAGCTCACGGTATATGAAAGCACCTTCAAGACCCCCGACTGGCTCTCCGGCGGCATTATGTACCAGATCTTCCCCGACCGGTTCTGCAAATCGGGCGTCGAGCACAAAGACATTCCCTACGGCAGAAAGATGCACGAAAACTGGGGCGATCAGCCCGACTGGGCGCCGAATGAGTACGGCATGATCACCAATTCCGACTACTTCGGAGGCGACCTCAAGGGCATCACCCAGAAGCTCGACTACATCAAATCGCTGGGCGTCAGCTGCATTTACATCAATCCGATCTTTGAGGCGCACGAGAATCACCGCTACAACACCGCCAATTACCGCAAGATCGATCCCATGCTGGGTACCGAGGAAGATTACGTCGAACTCTGCCAAAAGGCAAAAGAACACGGCATCCGGATCATTGTGGACGGCGTTTTCTCCCACACGGGCGACGACTCCATCTATTTCAACAAAAAGAACCGCTATGATACCGTCGGCGCGTTCAATTCCAAGGAATCGCCCTTCTATTCGTGGTTCAAATTCTATCAGTGGCCGAACAGCTACCATTCCTGGTGGGGCATCGACACCCTTCCCGAAGTCAAGGAAGAAGAACCCGACGTTATCGAATACCACACCGGTGAGGGCGGAACGGTCGGCAACTGGCTGGAAAAGGGCGCCAGCGGCTGGCGTCTGGACGTCGCCGACGAGCTGCCCGACGTATTCCTCGACAGACTGCGCTACGCCGCCAAGAAGGTCGATCCCGAAGCGGTCATCATCGGCGAGGTCTGGGAGGACGCCAGCAACAAGATTGCCTACGGACAGCGCAGACGCTATCTGCTGGGCAAGCAGCTCGATTCCGTCATGAATTACCCCTTCAAGGACGTCATCCTCGGCTTCCTCACCGGCTGGTCAGGCGACGAAGCCATCGAGGTCGTCAACAACATTCTGGAGAATTATCCGCCGCAGGTCACCCGCATTCTGATGAATTCACTCGGCACGCACGATACCGAGCGCGCCATCACCATTCTCGCCGGCGAACCTGCCCACAACCGCGGCAGAGACTGGCAGGCATACGCCAAGATGTCCCCCGAACAGCGTGAAAAGGGCATCTGCAAGATGAAGCTGGCTTCGGTGCTGCAATATACCCTGCCCGGTGTACCCTGCATCTATTACGGCGACGAGGCGGGCGTGGAAGGCTACAAGGATCCCTTCAACCGCTCGACCTACCCCTGGGGCAGTGAAAACAGGGGCCTGATCGACTGGTACATGAAGCTCGGCAAGCTGCGCAACGAGGTGGATTGTCTGACCGACGGGGCGTTTGAAGTCGCCAAATGCCGCGACGCCGTGATGTCCTTTGTCCGCCGCGGCAAAAGGGATTCGCTCTTTGTGGCGGTCAACCGTTCCGAATTCAACACCCACCACATCGACCTTCCCGAGGGCTTCAACGGCGCACGCACCGTACTGGGCAGAGCTTCGGTCTACAAGGGAGTGGTCACGATTCCGCCCATGAGCTGCATTGTGCTCAGAGCCAACAATTTCTCCATGTTCAAATGACTGGCAAGGCTTTTCAGGCGTTTGCGACGCAAAAAGGCTTAATCCGTTGCATGGATGTCACTTCTGTTTGAAGAAATGTAACAATTAAACACTTGTAAATCACCGCTGTGTTTGGTATACTGAAATAATCAGATATTACAAACATGGCGGTGATTTTTTGGCACGTCTGGCTAACAGAAAAAAATATCAGAAAAAACGGGAAACATTCATGCAGTTCTATAACCGGACGTGTGAACGTGTTTTCAGTTACGCTTTTGAGCGATGCCTCAATCACGCCGACACCATGACGGTGTGCCGCGAAGCCTTCATCGACATGTATTTCGACATTTCAGACCTGCGCACGGCTCCCAACGTCGATTTCTGGCAGCGCAAGCAGGTGGACAAGACCCTGCGCTTCCTCGTGCGGAAAAACCGGCTCAGCCTGATTCACGAAAAGACGTTGGCCGACATTCCCGACAGCCTGACGCCAGACGAAAAAGAGGAACTCTGGCGGCGCATCAACCGCACCATCGACATAGACCCCTGGAGACTGGTGCCTATTCCCGGCAAGACCTCCATTTTCACCGCGCTTGCCGACCAGGCGGCTTCAGACATGAGCTACATGAGCCCGCTCGACATGGCCAAAGCCGCCGGCATCGTGCTGATGATTCTCGCGCTGATAGGCGGCGCCGGCTTCGGTGCCTATTATTTCCTCTTCCGAAGTTCCTCCGGCGGGGTGGAAGCAATGGAGGAAATATTCCTCGATGAGCGGAGCTACAACGAGTACAACGAAGAATCCAGAGTACGCGTCACCGATGAGGATATCAACAACCTGATCAAGGAGGCGTTCGGAGGTCTGGATGACGAAGGCGGGCTCAGCAGTCATTCCGCCGTCACACACAATTCTTCAAAAGATCCCGTTTTTACTGCGGACGACGCCATCAACGACAAGCTCAAGGTCATTCTTGAAGAAATACTCAAAGACGAAATGAGCGACAGCGAACGCCTCTGGGCGATTTATTACTACGTCGGCACGCATATCCGCTATGAATCTGTCTCCGACAGAAACGACGATCAACTCGCTCTCCTGCGATATTACTTCAAGCACGAAACAGGCGACAGCCGGCATTATTCCATGCTTTTCAAATCGCTCTGCAACGCCGCCGGCTACGACTGCGAAATGATGAAGGGACGCTTCGTGCTGAACGGAGACACCGAATTCCGCCGCGACATTCTCCACTACTGGAATCGCATGCGGCTCAACGGCATGTATTACTACTACGACTGCGAAGCCGACACCGACGAATTCGGCACGCAGGTGAGAGAATACTACTTCATGGCGACTGACGGCAACATGAAATGGTCCGTCTGGAACCGCGACCACCAGACGGGGTGAGAGCACTCGCTCACATTCGTTCGCTCGCTAAATGAATAGTGAATGGTGAATAGTGAATAATAAAGGAACGCCTGCGGCGTTGGAATATAGAGGTGAGGTTACTTTGGCCATTGCTTTTATTGAAAATAATAAACGGCTTGTATTGGATATTCTGGATTATGAGTTTCCCGCTGTTTCCAAAAGCGACGACGATTACGACTCCAACTGGCTGAAGGTAAGCATAGATTATTCAGACGGGTCTTTTTCTATTCAGGAAGAGGCTTGCTGTCTGCTCAGTTTTGAATTGCGGGAACTGATCGGGGCAATTGACGGGATTCTTTCCGGAAGGGAAACCGGGTATATTTCGGATTTCATGGAGCCGTATCTTTCCTTTGCGGTGACGAAAGCAGAGGATACGTATGCCGTGATGATCAAATTCATTTACGACGGCCCCGCATGGAATGATATTTATGTATGTCAGGCCATGAGCCTGCAGAAATTGACTGACCTCAACGGCCAATTCAAAGAATTATACGAGAAATTCCCCTATCGCAGCACAGAGAAATAGCCCCGCGCAGGGCAATTCAAAAAAGGATTTGATGGAATTATGACCAACGATACCCACAATACCCCTTCCGAAAAGACGCAGGAGGAGGCTATGCAGCTTGTGCATGAGCTGCAGCAGGTGACGCTTGCCATGCTGAAGGACATCGACAAAGTCTGCACCGAGTACCACATTCCCTATTACCTCGGGGAAGGCACCATGCTGGGTGCCGTGCGGCACAAGGGCTTCATTCCGTGGGACGACGACATCGACCTGCTTATGATGCGGGAGGATTACGAGCGCTTCCTGAAAATTGCCCCTGAAGCCATGGGCGAACGGTACGAAATTCAGCACTACACCACCATGAAAAACTGCTGGACGCCGCTGCTCAAGGTGCGTCTCATCACCGACAGCCCGAAATTCCGTCAGTCGCACATCGCGCATGTCACGCCCAACAACGGCCCGATGATCGACATCTTCCCGCTGGACAACGTGCCGAAGCTCTCCTCCCCTGCCCAGACCTGGCAGGGAACCAAAATGCGCATCCTGCGCGGCACGCTTTCCCAGAAAATGGGCACCGCCGAAGCCAATTCCTTCGCCGCGAAGGTGCTGCGCGTTGCGTCCCATTTCGTGTCCCGGGAATTTCTTTTCAGGAGCATCAACAAAAACTATGTGAAATACAACAACCCCGACAATCAGTACATCGTCTGCCTTGCCAGCTACTACAAGGTGCAGAAGGAAACCTTCCCCAAGTCGGCCTTCGGTGAGCCTGTGCGGGTTCCCTTTGAGGACGGAATGTTTCCCGTGCCGCAGGACACCGACCTGATTCTCACCACCATCTACGGCGACTACATGACCCCTCCCCCACCCGAAAAACGCGTCATCAAGCACCACTTTTGATGCGTGCAGCTTCGCTGGGCTAAATGAAAACCCAAAACGGAAATCTTAAAAATGAAGAATAAATGAGCGCTTACACGCTGAAATAAAAAATAGGAGTATTGCCCAAAATGGGTTTTGGAAAAGTATTGAAAAAACTGCCCGCCATTTCACTGGCGGCTAAATACGCGGAGCAATACCGAAGGAATGACGTCGACAAATTCACGATATTCTATTCTTCACACCAGGGAGCCGGCATGCTCTGCGGACCCTATGCCGTATTCCGCAAGATGACGGAAACAAAGGAATTCGACCGCTACGACCATATCTGGGAGATCAACGACCCCGCCGAATACAAACAGCTGAAAAAGGAATACGGCGACTGGACAAACGTCTGGTTTGTCAAAAAAGACACGCGCGGATATTTCAACGCCCTCACAAGCGCCAAGTACATCATCGTCAACCACACGCTGCCATCCTATTTTATCAAGAAGCCGGAGCAGATCTATGTCAACACATGGCACGGCATCCCGCTTAAAAAAATGGGCTACGATGTGCCGGACGGCAGATTCTCCGCCCGCAGCATGACGCGGAATTTCCTTCTGACCGATTATCTGATTTCGCCCTGTCGGTTCATGACCAGGATCTATCTCGAAGGCTGCAAGCTGGGCGGCATCTATACGGGGAAGCTGATTGAAAGCGGCTATCCCCGCAACGACCTGCTTTTTTCCACCAACCGGGACGACATCATCGAAAAGCTCATCAATCGCGGCATTGCCGTTGACGACAAAAAGAAGATCATTCTCTACGCGCCGACGTGGAGAGGCCCCTCCTTTGACCGCGCCGACAAGGACACGGCGCTCTATGACGAATTTTACGATTATCTGTACGATCACATCGACACCGAACAATACCAGATTCTGATCAAGCCGCATCCCATGGTCTATGAGCTGCTTTCCAAAGAAGAAAAAAGAAGGGGACAATATGTTCCGCAGTCGATTGACGCCGATGAACTTCTGTCGGTCACCGACCTGCTTGTGACCGATTATTCCAGCCTGTTCTTTGACTTCCTGCTCACCGACCGCCCCATCATCTTTTACCTGCCCGACCTGGAAAGCTACAAGAAGTACCGCGGGGTATACTTTGGTCTTCACGAGTGTCCCGGTCCCTATTCGGGTCTGATGGAAGATATCGCCGGCTGGATCAACCGCGCCGGAACCCTTCGCAGCGAATTCGGCAGCGCATACGAAAAGATGAAGACATGGGCCTGCGAATTCGATGACGCAAATGTCACCCAGAAGGTCATTGACGCGATTTTCCACAACGACGAATCGCATTGCCGGATTGTAAAGGATCAGCCGCATAAGAAGAAAATGCTCGTAGCTGGCGGGAACTTCGCCCCCGGTGAGCACACCGAGAAAATTCTCGCCTGGCTCGACGGCATTGATTACGGACAGACCGACGTCACGCTGCTCATCGACGATGAGGGACAATACACCGACGAAATATCGCGTGTCAACCGCAACGTGCGCGTTCTCTGCCGCTGCGGCGTCATTCCGCGCAGCATCCTCCGTGCCGTCTGGGCTGCCAGGGTTAAACCCGACAAAGCAAGCACAGCCAGGCTGCTGAGAATGTTCCGCTCCAGGATTTTTGAGCGCAATTACCGGCGCATTCTCGGGGAATGCAGGTTCGACACCGTAGCGAATTTCGCGGGAGAATGCTATGAACAGGCGCTCACGGCCTATCACGCCGGTCAGAGCAAGGTGATTTCCGAAAAGAATTTCGCGGGATGGGTCGCTGCCTTTGAAAGCACTCACGGCGAATGGACATGCGAAAAAATCGTTCTGTGACGCCTTCTGATCCATGTGCCATAAAGGATAGCCATAATTATTTAGAATACGGAGATGATGCGATTGGGCATTACCGGAAAAATCAAGAAAATGACGGGCAGCATGGCGACATTGATGCTGGGAGCAAAATATGTCAGCTGCTACAAAAAGAATTCCGTCAGGACGGACACCATTTTTTATTCCGCCCATCAGGGCGCAGGCATGCTCTGCGGGCCGTATGCGATCTTCCGCCGGCTGATGCAGACGGAGGATTTCAGGCACTACAGGCATATCTGGCAGATCAACGACAAGCGGGAACGGGCATTGCTGCAAAAGGAATACGCCGGGTATGACAATGTGTCCTTCGTGGGAAAGAACAGCGGAGGATTCTTCAACGCCATTACCTCCGCGGGTTATCTGGTGATCAACAACACCCTTCCGTTCTATTTCACCAAGAAGCCGGGGCAGGTTTTCGTCAATACTTGGCACGGCATTCCGCTGAAAACGCTGGGTTATGATATTCCCGACGGCAAATACACCGCCCGCAATATGACCCGCAATTTCCTGCAGGCGGATTACCTGATTTCCCCCTGTCGGTTTATGACGAAGATTTATCTCGAAAGCTACAAGCTCGACGGGCTGTATTCCGGCAAGATCATCGAAAGCGGCTATCCCCGCAACGACCTGCTCTTTTCCACGGAGCGGGAGGATATTCTCGGCAAACTCGCCAGCCGCGGTATCTCGGTGGACGGAACGAAAAAAATCATTCTCTATGCCCCCACCTGGAAAGGCACTTCCTTCGACCGAGCGGAGAAGGATATCGCCCGCTACGACGAATTCTGCGATTATTTATACCAACACATCGACACCGAAAAGTATCAAATTCTTATCAAGCCGCATCCCATGGTCTACAAGCTGCTTTCCGAGGAAGAAAAAGCCGGAGGAAAATACATTCCGCAGTCCATCGACACCGACGAGCTGATGTCGGTGACCGATATTCTGGTGTCGGATTATTCCAGCATCTTCTTTGACTTCCTGCTCACCCACCGCCCCATCATCTTCTACATTCCCGACGTGGAAAGCTACAAGGAATACCGGGGCATGTATTTCGGTCTGGATCAGCTTCCGGGGCCTTATTCCTGCGATATGTCCGACATAGCGGAATGGATTGCCGACGCGGAGGGCGTGCGGAATCGTTATGCCGACCGGTACACCGCCATGAAGGACTGGAGCTGCGAATTCGACGACGGCAGGGTATCGGAAAAGGTGGTCAACGCCGTCTTTCACGGGGACGAATCCGGCTGCCGCGTTCTGAGCGGCTTTGTGTCGGACAAAAAGAAGCGGCTGCTCATCAACGGCGGCAGCTTCGCCATGAACGGGGTCACCACTTCCCTGCTCACCATGCTGAATCTGATTGATTATGACAAATACGACGTTTCGCTCATGGTCATTCCCGACGACCGCAGCATGGAAAATATCATGAAGATCAACGACAACGTCCGCGTGCTTTGCAGGGTCGGGCAGATTCCCTTCGGCGTCGGAGAGCTGGTCCGTCACAGATCCGTTGTCCGTCACGGTCTGAATGACAGACTGTACAAGGAACTGACCGCCGACGGGCCGTACAAGCGGAATTTCATCCGCAGCTTCGGTCATTCCGCTTTTGACACGGTCATCGACTATTCCGGCTACGGCATCACCCAGCCGCTGACGCTGCTACAGTGTGACGGAGCCAAAAGAGTCATTTGGCAGCACAACGACCTGCTGCTCGACCTCACCAATTCACAGAAGAAGAAACGCGGCGTTTACCGCAAAAGCAGCGCGACGCCCATTGAATCGCTTGTCACACTCTACGATTATTTTGACGAGGTGGTTTCCTGTTCCGAGGCGGTCATGCGAACCAACCGGCGCAATCTTTCCACCGAAGCGACCTATGGCAAATTCACCTTTTCCACCAATCCCATCGATTTCGACCGGATCAGCAAGGGATGTGACAGCGCGGTTTATGAGGACGGGGCTTTCATCGACTGTCCCGGCACCGACAGGGAGAAAAGAATTCCCGCGCCGGAAAAGAGCAATGTGAATTTTGTGACAATGGGCCGGTTTTCGCCTGAAAAGAATCATATGAACCTCATCGACGGCTTCGCGCGGCTGTATGCCGAGAATCCTTCCTGCCGCCTGTACATCATCGGCGACGGCGCGATGAAGGCCGAATACGAGGAGAAGATTTCCTCCCTCGGTCTGGAAGGCAAGGTCATTCTGACGGGGCTGCTGGAGAATCCCTTCGGCATCATGCAGCGCTGCGGCTGCTTTGTGCTGCCTTCGATCTATGAAGGCATGGGCGTGGTGGTGTACGAAGCCCGTGCGATGCGGCTTGCGATCATCGTCAGCCGATTCGAAGCCGCCGACGCGGTCTGCCTTCCCGACGGGCAGCTGCTTACGGGGCATTCTTCCGACGAGCTTTTTGACGCGATGAAGGCATTCGCCGACGGCAGGCTGACCAATGAATACGATTTTGACCCGGAATCATTCAATGACAAAGCGCTGGCAGAATTTGAGGCGGTCATTTGAGGCAATTGAATCATTTGAATTATTTGTCATAATTCTCGCTGCAATTGAACATTGCCTATTGATATTTTGCGCCTTTTGATGTACAATAAGTTTATTAATCAAATTTCTAAGCAAAGGTGATCATCTAATATGCTGGATATTAAATTCCTCAGAGAAAATCCCGACGTTGTCAAAGAAAACATCAAAAAGAAGTTTCAGGACAACAAGCTGCCGCTGGTCGATGAAGTCATCGCTCTCGACAAGCAGCTCCGCACCATCATGCAGGAAGCCGACGGTCTTCGTGCCAACCGCAACAAGGTTTCCAAGGGCATCGGCGCATTGATGGCAAAAGGCAAAAAGGAAGAGGCCGAAGCCGAAAAGATCAAGGTCACCCAGTTCTCCGAACGCCTGGCGGAATGTGAGAAGCTCGAAACCGAGCTGAAGGAAAAGGTACGCACCATCATGCTGACCATTCCCAATATCATCGACCCTTCCGTTCCCATCGGCGAGGACGACAGCAAGAATGTCGAAGTCGAGCGCTTCGGCGAGCCGGTGGTGCCGGATTTTGAAATTCCCTACCACACCGACATCATGAAGACCTTTGACGGCATAGACCTTGACGCCGCCGGTTCTGTGGCGGGCAACGGCTTCTATTACCTCATGGGCGATATCGCGCGGCTGCATTCCTCCATTCTCTCCTACGCGAGAGATTTCATGATCGACCGCGGCTTTACTTATGTCATTCCCCCCTACATGATCCGCCGCAACGTGGTGGACGGCGTGATGAGCTTTGCCGAAATGGACGCGATGATGTACAAGATCGAGGGCGAAGACCTCTACCTCATCGGCACCAGCGAACACTCCATGATCGGTAAATTCATCGGCTCCATCACAAAAGAGAGCGAGCTTCCCAAGCTGCTCACCAGCTATTCCCCCTGCTTCCGCAAGGAGAAGGGAGCGCACGGCATCGAGGAACGCGGCGTTTACCGGATTCACCAGTTTGAAAAGCAGGAAATGATCGTGGTCTGCAAGCCGGAGGACAGCATGAAGTATTACGACGTTCTCTGGAAGAACACGGTTGACTTCTTCCGTTCGCTGGATATTCCGGTCCGCACGCTGGAATGCTGCTCCGGCGATCTGGCCGACCTGAAGGTGAAGTCGGTGGACGTGGAAGCATGGTCCCCCCGTCAGAAGAAGTATTTTGAAGTCGGTTCCTGCTCCAACCTCGGCGACGCACAGGCACGCCGTCTGGGCATCCGGGTGGTCGGTGAGGACGGTAAAAAGTACCTTGCCCACACCCTGAACAACACCGTTGTAGCCCCTCCGAGAATGCTCATCGCCTTCCTTGAAAACAATCTCCAGGCGGACGGCACCGTGAGAATCCCCGAAAAGCTGCGCATGTACATGGGCGGCAAAGAGGTACTTGTTCCCAAGAAGTAAGTCTGCCGGACGCATCATCAAAAGACATAAAAAAATCGGCTGCCCCGAATCAAACGGGACAACCGATTTTTTGCTTTATCCGGTTCTCCGGAGAGGGGCCGTTTCCCAAAAGCTGCCCTATTCCTGCTCCCCGGAAGAATGCCTTCCCCGCTTTTTCCACGCTGTCGGAAAGGGCGCAAAGGGCTTCAACGCGGTGGGAAGCGCGTACTGTTCCCGCAATTGCGCCGGCGTCACCCACAAAAATGCCCCGGCGGGACGGGCAACCCGCACCCGGTATCCCTTCATGAGCCAGTCGAGATGGGTGAAAACGTGCCTGGCCTCTTTCAGAAAGGCAATGTCCAGCACCTGCATTCCCCATGTTTCGGCTGCGACACGGATTTCCTCCTCCGTGAGGAAGCCTTCCACATTGGGAAGCTGGTACATTCCGGCCAGCAAGCCCGTATCCGGTCGTTTTTCCACGGCGATTCTGCCATCTTCCGTCATCAGAAGGAATACGGTCCGCTGCTCCTGTCTGCGTTGCGTTTTCTTGACGCGCACGGGGAGTTCCGCGGCAATTCCGTCCCTGAATGCCGTACAGTTGCCGCGCAGAGGACATTCTCCGCATTGCGCCGCGCTGCCCGGCAGACACACCGTCTCCCCCAGCTCCATAAGAGCTTCGTTGAAGCTGCCCGCGTCGTCCGGCAAGACCTGAAGGAGAAGGCTCTCCATCCGCCTTCTGACAGCCGGCAGCAGCACGTTCTCCCGGCTGCCGGTCACACGCGACACCACACGCAGCACGTTGCCGTCCACAGCCGTCACTTTTTCGTGAAAGCAGATGGAGGCAATCGCTCCCGCCGTATATTCTCCTACGCCGGGCAGCTTTCTGAGGGAATCGAATGTGTCAGGGAATACCCCTCCGCCATCACGCACCATCATCTCCGCCGCTTTTTTGAGATTTCTTGCGCGGCTGTAGTAGCCCAGACCTTCCCACAGCTTGAGAAGCCTGTCCTCCGGCACTTCGCTGAGACTGCGCACATCGGGCAGCGTCCGGATAAAGCGGGTGTAATACTTGACGACCGCTTCCACACGCGTCTGCTGGAGCATGATTTCCGACACCCATACATGATAGGGATCCCGGTCGATCCGCCAGGGCAATGCTCTGCGGTGCGTATCATACCACGCCAGCAATGGATTCACGATTTTTTGCAATTGATTTTCCATTTGTTAATCTTCCTTGTTTTTTCATCCTATTCAATGCCTGCGCTGACCGTCTGTTTTTTCCCCGGTCAATCCTCACAGAAGTATTGTACCGCATTGTATTTAAAAACGCAAGAAAAAAGCGCCTTGTCCGGCTTTCGCCTGTCTGCTTTGCTTAATCCGTCGGTTATTCCTGAGACAAATGAGAAGGTGAATTGACTATTGACAGAATTTGTTCTTTCATGTATAATTCTTATTGCCGTTTTGAGAAGAATTCCCCGTGAATCAAGGCTGGGCAACACGCTGAACAGCATCGGGGAACAAGTCCTATCACAGGCACTTCAAGCATCATGAGCAGATCAACCCCGTGAATTTTTCTTAACAGAAACTGCGAAAAACACCGCGTATTTTATAAAAACCTGAGCGTTGATTCCGGACACAATCATGCTTCATAAATAATGAAAGGAAAGAGAAAGGATCATGCTTTTCAATTCGTTTTCATATGCTGTTTTTCTTCCGATCGTGTTTGCATTATACTGGATCATACCGCATAAATTCAGATGGGCACTGCTTCTGACTGCCAGTTATTATTTTTATATGAACTGGAATCCGAAATACGTTGGCTTGATTCTGTTTACAACGGTGATTTCGTATGCCTCGGCAATCATGATGGAAAAGAAGCCGGACAGGCGTTACAGAAAGGGAATTCTGATTTCAGCCGGCGTTCTTTGCCTTGGGGTGCTGTTCTTTTTCAAATATTTCAATTTTATCAGTGAATCGATCGCGGACACGGCGGGGTTATTTTCCCTAAAGATGAATCCGGTCACTTTGGATTTGCTTTTGCCGGTGGGAATCTCCTTCTACACTTTTCAGACATTGAGTTATGTGATCGATGTTTACAGAGGGGATATCCAGGCGGAACATCACTTCGGAAAGTACGCCACCTTCGTTTCCTTCTTTCCTCAGCTGGTTGCCGGACCGATTGAACGCTCCGGGAACCTTCTGCCTCAGATAAAAGCGGAACACAGGTTTGACGACAGCCTCGCCTCTTACGGGTTGAAGCAAATGGCCTGGGGATTCTTCAAGAAAATTGCGATTGCCGACACCATCTCCAAATTCAACGGCGTCGTATTTGACCAGCCTCATTCCTATCACGGATTTACCCTGGTATTGGCGGTGCTTTTCTTCACGATTCAGATTTATTGTGATTTTTCAGGCTATTCCGATATTGCGATAGGTACCGCCAAACTGATGGGAATCAATCTGACCACCAATTTTAAAAGCCCTTATTTTTCCCAGAGCGTCAAGGAATTCTGGAGCAGATGGCATATTTCTCTATCCACCTGGTTCAGAGACTATGTGTATATTCCTCTTGGCGGGAACCGTGTGGGAAAGGTCCGCCACAGTGTCAATCTGCTGATCACTTTTCTGACGAGCGGTTTGTGGCACGGCGCCAACTGGACATTCGTCATCTGGGGCGGTGTGCACGGTGCCGCGCAGATTCTGGAAAACAGCTTCCTCTCCAAAAAGCCGACAGACGACAGGGGCATCAGACGGGTTATCAGGATCGCGTTGGTATTCTGCTTCTGCGCCTTCGCGTGGATCTTCTTTGCCTCCCGGTCCGTCGCGGATTCATTCTACATCATCCGGCATATGTGGGACGGAATAGGGCATCCGCTTGATTATCTGCGTGAAGGAACGCTGACATTGAAAACAGGCAAAGCGACATTTCTGTGCCTTGGCGGCTCTCTGCTGCTGCTCGCGGCTTATGATTATTACGCATTGAAAAGAGATGTGATCGAGGCAATTTCATCCAAGAGAACGGTGATCAGATGGTGTATCTATGTTGCTTTTATCATCTGGCTGATCCTGAATATTCCAACCACCAACTCTACTGAATTTATTTACTTCCAGTTTTAAGGAGTGATGACGGAGATGAAAAGGTTTATTGGCAAAGTTCTGATTTTTTTGCTGATCATCTCTATCGTCTGCGGAGGAATATCCGCATTCGATTTCTTTGTCGTCGGCAGTCAGTACAAGTACAGCTATCAGGCGGCTCTGATCGATAAGGTCAACAGGCTGGAATCAATCAATGAGCCTAAAATCATCCTGGTAGGGCATTCAAACCTGGCCTTTGGCATAGACTCCCAAAGACTTGAGGAAGCCATGGGAATGCCTGTCGTAAACATGGGGCTGCACGGCGGACTCGGAAACGCTTTTCATGAAGAAACGGCTAAGTTCAGCATTAACAAAGGCGATATTGTCGTCGTGTGTCACTCGACATATTCTGATTCCGATCAGATCGACGACCGGGCATTGGCATGGATCACCATTGACAATCATGTCAAAATGGGAAGCCTGATCAGAAGGAAGGATTTTCTTCCCATGCTGGCCGCATATCCCGATTATGTCAAGAACGCCCTGTTTCTCAAGCTGACGCACGGTGGAAACAAGGATACCGGCGGATGCTACGCGAGAAGTTCGTTCAACGCCTACGGCGATGTCGTCGTAAGACCCGAAGATGTGCAGGTCGATGTGCAGAAATACTTCTCCGATCCGGCCAATGCAATCCATGTGCCAAAGATCAACGGCACATGCGTGAACAGACTGAACGAATACAACGAGTATATTACAGAACGAGGCGCATCGATGGTGGTGGCCGGTTTTCCGATCGCATTCGGAGAATACGCGTCTTTTGATCGGGAGGATTTCATCGCTTTTCAGGAGGAATTACAGAAAGCGCTGCATTGTCCGGTCATTTCCGACTATACCGACTACTTTTATCCCTATGAGCTGTTTTACAATACAACGATGCATCTGACTGAAGAAGGCGCTGAAATCAGGACAGATCAGCTGATCTCTGATCTGAAGAACTGGTTATCCCAGTCCTGAACCGGCTTTCCCTTTCACAATTGCGAAATACAAGCAATACGCCCCTGCCAGGCCTTCCGGTCTGACAGGGGCATGATTTTTTTGTCAAAGCTCCGTTCTTGGTTCATCCGGACGAATGGCAGGCGTTACTTCTGCACCTGATTGCGTCCGTTTTCCTTTGCCTGATACAGCTTCTCATCGGCGAATTTGACGTTTTCCTCCACATCGTGCGTCGGAGATACCGTATGCACGCCGAAACTCATCGTGACATGGAGTTCCAGATCCTCAAAACGGCAGACGGAATCCTCAATGGTTTTACGCAGCTTTTCCGCCATTCTCGCTGCCGTGTCCAGATCGGTGTTGGGCAGCAGGAAGATGAATTCCTCGCCTCCCCAGCGGAACACGCCGTCGTCCACCCGGATATTGCTGTGGAACACATTGGCGACGTGCCGGAGCACCGCGTCGCCCGCGTTATGTCCGTAAGTGTCGTTGAATTTTTTGAAGAAGTCAATATCGCACATAATCACGCAATGCTCATGATACTCGTTGGAGCTGATATAGGCTTCATAAAAATCATAAAAGCCTCTGCGATTTTTGAGTCCTGTCAGCTGATCTTCCACCGCGGAATTATAGAGCAGCTGCAATTCCAGGATTTTTCCCAGCATGACGGAGGGAAGCATCAGGCTCTTGACATCGCTTTGCTTGAATTTGCCGTGACGCTTGTTGATGGCCTGATAGGCGCCGATCACTTCGTTTTTGGAGTTGGTGACAGGCATCACAAGAATGGATTTGGTCTTATACCCTGTCTTTTTATCCACCTCAGCGTTGAACCGGCTGTCCTTATAGGGCTTATTGACAATCACGACTTCATTATGGTCGATCGCGTATCCCACCAGACCCGATCCTTTTGGGATCACGATTTTATCCACATTGTGTGCTTCCATTGTCCAGAGCGTGCCGTTTTTATCATCGACACACCAAAAGCTGCACCGATCAGAATCAATGAGCTTTCTGCCCAGATCATTCAGAATGGCAAGCGTCTGTGAATACCGTTTTTCGTTGTAAAGAGCAGACATCTGTTCGTCGATCGCGCGAAGCGCGGCTTTTGCTTTGCTGTTGAATGCCATAGTATTACCGTCCTTTTTTATGTTAATCCGCCAGAAGATTCATGTAGGCTTCCGTTGAGGGAGCCGAACCGTCTACTGACAATATGTGCCCGATATAAATATTTTCCTGCCCGGTCACGGAGGAGCCGCTGAAAAAATCGTCCTTCCGCCCGTGCACGTAAAGCGAACCGTTCCACCCGAACCGGGAGGCAATGCTCTCCGCGAGCAGATGACCCGACCCGCGCGGGAAATCGGTTTCCGCCACTGTCAATTCGTTATCCCGCAGTCGGACAGCCGCGTAGTATTCGCGTCCGTCCATCGTTGTACAAAGCACCTGCCCGTCGCGGCAGAGATCGCTGTAGAAAAATTCCAGTTCCCGTCCTTCCCAAAGAAAGACATTCGCAAGGGAGGCGGTGTACAAGCCGCGCAGCCGCTTGAATTTCTCCAGGGAGCAGGGCTGCCACTGCAGGCCGGATGGCGCCGGAGCAGCCCGGAATGCCGTGCGGCTGAGCTCCGCGACCCGTTGGAAGCCGACCGATTCGTACAAATGCCACGCCTCGACTTCCGACGTCAGGTACAGAAGGGCGATATTCGCCTCCCGCGCATCCCTGATCAATTGCCGCAGCAGCAGGGAAGCATAGCCTTTTTTGCGGTGCGGCGGTGAAGTCGCCACGCCGTACACATACCACGCCGGATGTATCGCGCCGCTGCCGTCCCGATACAAACCGTCGAAGAAATGCAGCGCGGCATACACTTCGTCGCCGCCGTCTGTCACGGCAAGCGCCTTTTCCGGCGCAAAATGCCGGTCAAAAAAGAACTCGCAAAAATCCTCGTCGTGGGCAAAGCATGTATTCCACAATTGCATCAGCCGGGGTTTCATGCTTTCCGGAGGATGAATCACCGTCATCGTGACGACACCCCTTTTCTGCGAAAACGGGAGAATTCCGCGAAAACATAGAGCACCAGCAGAACCAGCATGATGACGCCGATCAGACCGATGCCGCCGGCGTATCCTATCAGCATAAACAGACCGCTGAATATCACCGGGCCGAGCGTATAGGCGGTGTTTTCAAAGGCGCTGCTGATTCCCATTGCCCTGCCTTCGCCCATTTCGGTTACTTCGTCAAGCGAAGAATACTCCACCGACTGCGCCGTCAGTCCGAAGCTGTCCGCAATGGCCAGCAGGCCTACAATGACAAAGCATACGGCGATGTTCTGGTGCAGGGTGAAAAGCAGGAAGGAAAACACATAGATGAAGGAGGCGATGACCGCCGACAGCTTCGCGCCGCATTTTTCAATGATAATGTCGGTGATAATCGGTCCCAGATAGATGGAAATCACGCCGCTGACAAGGAATGCCGATGAAATCTGCGTAGAGGTCAGCGAATTCTCCTCACCGAACAGCGGGAAGAAATAACTGAGGAACGAAGAACACACCAGATAAGGTATCAGCAGCAGGAAGAAGTAACGGAGTATTCCCGGCCGGAAGAGAAATGTCAGCATTTCCCTGACCGAATGCTTGGGTGCGGTTTCCTTGGGAGGTTCTGTCGTGATGACGCGCATATCCATGTTCCTGACAATAAACAATACGGAAGCAAGCGCGACCACCGACGCGCCCAGAAATGCCTCCCGGACGCCGAACCGTTCGCTGATGGCCGAACCCACCACGGTGCCGCAGTTCATTCCCGCCAGATAGGCGGCGTTGTAACCCGCAAACCCGCTGTTGCGCTGTTTTTCCTCCGCATATCCCGCCACATAGGAATTGATGGAGGTGGCAAAGCATCCGCCGCCTATGCCGCACACGGAATTTCCCAGAATCAGGATGCCCAGTGTCGGCGCGGTGCCGCACAGGGCGTTGCCCGCGACGTACATCAGCGCGCCGAAGATACAGAGATTTCTCGCACCGACGCGGTTGACAATGAATCCTCCGGCAAAGGCCGTCACCGCGGCAAACAGCAGTTCGGCGGACAGAGGGAGCGCGGAGGCCATTTCCTTGGGAATCAGGGAGCCCTCCCGCCACAGGCTTTCGCCGTAAACGGGCAAAAACGCGGTAGACATATTGGCGGCAAAAAAGAGCAGGAAGGAAACCGGACGGATCAGTCCGGCATTCTTACGCGCGTGAGCATTCCGGGTGCGCGAATGATCCTTGCGGAGATTGAGATAAATCATCACTTCTCCCGCCAGCAGCAGCAGAATGATGACGGTCATCGCGGCGTACAACAGGATATTGAAGAACAGGCGGTTGGATTCGGCGGTGAAGATATACAGATCCGTGCCGACTTCCATCAGCGCCGTCACTTCGCCGGCCTCGTTCTTGATGGGCATGAGCACGAACATATAGCTGCCGTCGCTGCCGCTGTAGCTGCCGAAGGTCTTATACTGTCCGGTCTGATAGATTTCCTGCTCGGCAGAGTCCTGAAAGCTGCCCGCCATGGGATAGCCCGTGCCGAAAAGCGTTTCGTCGGAATACGCTTCGTACACAATCTCGTTATGCACCTTGTAAATAATGCAGTAGATGCCGTCTTGGGCATTGATTTGATTCTGCAGCACCGACTTGATCTGCCGGTCGATATTCTGATAGGAGGAATTCATAAAGCTGTCGGGCGTTTCCAGCGCATTCACATCGCTTTCGTCGATGGTATCCGCCATGAGCAGGGCGATGTTGGTCATTTTGTTCATGACCTCGCGGAAATACCGCTGATTGGTCATGTTCAGGGTGATGCCGGCCACAATGCCGGCGGTGACAATGGCAATCGCCAATAATCCCAGCTGCGTCACAAAGGTCCTGTTTCCCCTGTTCTGACGCAGCATCAGCACCGCCAGCAGCAGCGTGTAAAGAACGGCCATGACCAAAAAAGCCACTGTGACGCAAAAAACAATTCCTTTGACAAATACCCATGCGTTTTTTGTGACAATATTGCGGTTGAACAACACCGTCTTATCGGCCGCGGATACCGCATAGGCATTGTAATGATTGATGACCTCGCCGGATTCCCTGTCGTAATAATTCTCGGCATAGGTGACCGAAACCGTTCCGTTCAGGCAGTTCAGGCCGGTATAAATCGGCAGCTCGCTGAATTCATCGGGAAGCGCCTTCAACGGTTCGCCGCGGCCGATGAATTCGGTCAGTTCCTGTCCGTCATACCGCATGACGACGCGGTTGCCTATGTCGCTGATATACAGCGTGCCGTCCGAATCGAAGGCCGCTTCCAGTGCCATCGCGTAATACTCGGGGCTGTTATGCGACGCCGCGTCAAAGATGACGGCACCGTCGGACAGGCGAACCACATTGCCGCTTTTGGTGACCGCCACCGCGTCGAGCGTCCGGCTCAAAGCAACATCCTGTACGGTCATGGATGCATTCTCCCACGGATACTGCTTCTGCACCTTGGGATCTCCTTCGGATGTGATACGGAGAATCTGAATATCGCTGTCACTGACCAACGCGGCATACAGCCCATCCTCCGCGTAGACAAGGCCCATCAGATTCTCTCCGTGCAGCTTGGTTTCCTCCAGCAGACAGCCTGTCAATTCACCGTTGCGGTCGTATTTCAGAATACGTTCGCTGTCGATGTCCTTGCCGTTGGTATGAATGACCTTGTCCAGCAGATACAGGTTGCTGTCATTGTCACAGGTGATTTCTCTGGCTTTGAAGAAGCCCCCCTCCCGATCGCCGCCTTCTATGGAGAAAATGTATTCGCCCTCTTCATTGATTGCCGTGACAGTACGGCCGCTGTTTTCGATGAAATAGGAACGCGCGCCGCCGGTGCCATAATACCCTGCCATGTCAGAGATTTCGTATTGGCGTGAAAAAGGGCCGATGCTGAACGCGCGGTAACAATTGACGGCAAGCAGTACACAGACCGCCGTTACGATATACATGACCAAGATGCATTTCACAGACGTCAGCCGTCCGATGATCTTTCTCATTGCCCCAAAGCCTCCTGTTATCACTTATAAAGCTATTATACATGATCATGCTTTTTAACGCAAGAGAGATTTGAAAGGTATTGCATTTATCGGTTTAAAATGTTAAAATATTGGAAGAAGACGAGGATCATACATCGGCACGTTTTCACCAGAACATGCCGTACAGGACATTTTTATGAGCGAGGTGTAAAATATGCCCGTTTCTGTTATTCCCGACCCGGCGAAACTGCCGGAATGTATCGAATTTTCCGCACAGCATCATCTGGGCTGGGAATTCAATGACTTTATCTATCCCTCCGTACTAGACAATGAAAAGGAAACCGCAAGGCTGATCGAATTATATCATTCACACGATATGCCTCGGGTGCGAAGCCTGCACGGCGCATTTCTGGACGTGACGGTACACAGCGACGACCCGCGGATCCGTGATGTTTCGGATTTGCGCGTCCATCAGAGCATTCAAGCCGCCAGCGCGCTGCAATGCGGCAAAGTCATTTTCCATACCGGTCTTATTCCCAATTTCCGTGACAAAGCCTATCGCGACAACTGGGTCAAAAAAAACACTGCCTGCTGGACTGCCAAAACCCGGCAGTATCCGGGCATTGACCTGCTGATGGAAAATATGTTCGATATGGCGCCCGATCTGCTGCTCCGGCTCGCGCAGGAACTTGACGGCGTATCCGGCTTCGGCATCTGTCTGGACTATTCCCACGCGACGATATTCGGCGGAGGACAGCAGAGCGCCGATGTATTTGTAAAGGCACTGGCGCCCTATGTCAGGCATATTCATCTGAATGACTGCGATCTGGTGCACGACGGTCATCTTCCCATAGGCAGCGGTCTGATTGACTGGGACCGATTCGCCGGGCTTTTCGCCGAGCACATGCACCGCGCGTCCATTCTGATTGAAGTAACCGGGCTGGAAGGACAAAAGCGTTCGCTGGATTTTCTGCTCGAGCTGTTTGCCCGCCACGGGATCACGCTCTGATCAGGACACTGTATTTTTTGCGCCATTCCACCGGATGGTATCGGGACTTGTTGCGCCGGATTCCTTCCAGTCCCATATCCTCGCCCCAGTTGATGAACTGCACATCCGGATGCATCTGCTTGGCCATGTTGCAGTGAAGAAAATAAGACAGACCGTCGATGGAATCCGCGTTTTTTTGCATATGAAAAAAGACACAGTTCTCCGTCAGGAGCTCCCCGAAGCCGAAGGAAAGCGGCTGCCCTTTTTCATACACAATTCCCAGCAGGTGGCGTTCGGGCATTTCGATGTCCTTCAGACGCCCGAATGCCTTCTTTTCACAGCCGAACCGACATTCGGCGCAGCTGTGCCGTGCGCACCAGCTGTCAAATACCGCTTCGCAGTCCCTTCGCACGGGGTCGTCCCGGAAATGTCCCGGCACCAGAACCGCATCGGGATGAAGCCGGGCAAAGCGGTTGTATTCATGCCGTTTGCTTTTATTCCGCAACCCGCAAAGGTCGGGAAACCCGGCATTATCATAGATGTAATCGCTGTAGTTTTCGTCATAGGAAACCTCGCAGGAGCAAGGCAGCTCCCGCAGCAGCGTCAGATCGTGCTCACTCACACATTCCAGCCGCAAAGGAATGTTCGCTTCAGCAAACAATTCCCTCAGAAAGAGAAGATCATCCGCTATAAGACGGGCATTCTCCTGAAACAGCACGTAAACGCCGATCTCATGATCCGCTCCCAAGCCCAGAACAAAAACGGCATAGGGCGTGATTCGGACGCGGTAATGCATGCATTCCGCCCACAGATAGCAGGATGTAAAAGAAAGATCTCCCATCGTGATTTTGTCCCTGTATTTCTCAAACTCGGCAAAATCCGAAAGTCCGGGCAGGTGAAATACGTTTTCGGCAGTCAATCTGTCGATGAATCGGATATAGCGGGATACTTCCAACGACATACGCACTGCCTCCCTTCACGGGTTATTTTAGCAGAATAATGTAATAAAGTCAAGGAGTGAATCAAGGTGTCACACCGACAGACATCAAAAAGCAGAATACAGTTGCTTCTGTGGGCGTCTTCGCTGATTCTGGGCGCAGCCGCCCTCATTCTGTGGCGGCTGTGGGGCAGCGGAGAATTATTTCCCTCCACGAAGCTGACCCTTCAGAACATCGTTTACACCTGTTCGGACGCAAACGGCCATCTCTTTGTGACGGACAACGAATGCCGGCGCGTTTCCTGCATTTCGCCCGACGGAAAGGTACTGTACGTGATTCCCGACGTTCCTTTTGAGGGCATCGGCTTTGTCACGGATATTGCCGCGTCCGGCGACGGCGGCTGCTATGTGCAGTATCTGTTTCAGAATACGGAATCCTATACCACCAAATTCGAGTCGATCTGCCGATTCAATTCACGCGGGAAGCTGGAGAAGGAAGTTTTCCGCATGGATTATCAGAACGCGGAAAATCCGCCCCACCGCAACAACAGCATTTTCGGAATGACGCTCATAGGCGACAAGCTGATGCTGATGATCAAGAGCGGCAAGGGCATTTCCTTCGTGTCAGTCGATCCCGGCGTCAATATGGTCTGTGAAACCGGTCACCTCGACGCAGAGGACGCTTCCTTCATGCACTTACTGGCGAGATATATCTCTGAGGATCAATACCTGTTTACCACAGCGGACGGCGGCGTGGGCATCGGTCAGGTCAACGGTGAGGAAACGGTCCTGCACCACTTCGATTACTCCGTTGACGAAGGCGGCATTCAGCCCTATTCTATCGCCGGCGACGCGGAACATATTTATATCAATGACATCAGCGGCGGGCACATCTTTCTGGTGGGCAGCGACGGTACATACCGGAATCTTTCCGGCGATCTTCCCTGCAGCAGTCTGAACTTCTGTCAGGGGATGCTCACCACCGTTTCGGAAAATTCGCTGCTGACCATCTCCCCAAACGGAGAATGCCGCCTGCACGGACCGGTCTTTGCCAAAAGCCGGAGGATGTATGTTCCCTCCTTCCTCGCGCTGGTCTGCGCATTGACCGCGCTTTGCATCGTCTGCGGCATGGTGACGGTATATCTGAAGCAAAAGGGCAGACGCTTCCGGCTCTCTATTTTTTTCAAGCAGATTGTGGCCACTGTTCCGATCATATTGGTGATGCTTGCCATCAGCCTCAATTATGTAAACCGTTCCGTCATGAATATTCTCCTGGAGAATATGAAAGATAGGGTCATGGGCTTTACCGCGTTGAATTCGGACAAATTCAACGGAGACGAAATTGAAACCCTGACCGGCTACCGCAACCTGAACACCGACGAATTTTACCATATGCACGCCACTTTGCAGGGCATTCTCAACGATAACAAGGACACATGGAACCGCTCCTATTACACCGCCATTTATCTGCTGCGAGGAACCGATCTGTATCTGCTGGCCATCAGCAACGATTCCTCTCCGAATTTCAGCTTATATGATGCCATTGACGAATCCGCTCCGGAGTGGAAGGCGTTCCATGAAGGACAGAGCTTTGTTTCTACCAATTCCGACTTTGAGGGCGACTGGGTATATGCGCAGACTCCCATCTACAATTCCAAGGGTGAGATTGTCGCCGTACTGGAAACGGGTGCCGATCTGAACGCCTACAAGATCATGACGGAGAACCTCATCTGGGAAACCATCGGTAAATTCCTGCTGTTCTTCCCGCTTTTCGTCTTGTGCATTGTAGCGGTGGCTCTCTTCACCGTGCGTCAGATCAGAAAGACCTCCGACGCGGTTTCCGAGATCGCCAAGGGCAATTTCAATGCCCGCATTGACAGACTTTCGCATGATGAGATCGGCGATATCGGACGGGGCGTGAATACGATGGCGGAAAAGCTCGCGGTTTCCTTCCGTCACACAGAACAGCTCAGGGACACGTATTTCAAATTTGTTCCCATACAGTTCATGCAGCTCATGGATAAGAAATCCATCACCGACATTCATTTAGGCGACGCGGTCTGCACCGACATTACGGTGCTGTTCTTTGACATACGCGCCTTTTCCAAAAAGTCGGAAATGATGACCACGGCGGAGAATTTCTCATTTGTCAATGCGATTACCGAGACAGCCGGCCCCATCATCCGCAAGCACAACGGATTCGTGGACAAATACATCGGCGACGCGGTCATGGCGCTGTTTACCGATGCGCAGTCGGCGGTGGACGCGGGTATTGAACTCTACCAGGCCATTGTGCTGGACAGCGGCGCTCTGAAATTCGGCGGGGAGGAAATCCATATCGGTATCGGCATTCATTCGGGTATGTCCATGCTGGGCATCATCGGCGAAGAGGAACGTCTCTCCAGCACGGTCATTTCCGACACCGTCAACCTTGCTTCCCGGCTGGAATCGCTCACCAAACAGTATGCCACCGGCATGATCATCTCCAAGGATACGCTGGACAGGCTTTCGGATAACGAGGCATACAACCTTCGTTTTCTCGGCATGGTACAGGTGGCAGGCGTCAATGAAATCAAAGCGCTCTACGAGGTGCTGGATTGCCTGGGCGAAAAGGAACGCACGGCACGAACCGAGACCAAAGACGTCTTTGAAAACGGCGTCAAAAAGCTGCACCTCGGCAATTCCGAAGGGGCGCTGGCCTGTTTCCGCCAGGTTGCCCAGGCCAATCCGAACGACAAATGCATCGCCAAATATATCGCGCTGTCCGAAGAAAGCCTTCATTCACCCGACAGCGACAGCCGGGTGATACGCTTTACGCAAAAATAAGCATCGGAAATGAGTTGATTGGCGTACGGACAGAAGCCTTCTCGGAAGAAGTGCGAATTCAGACAATTCCAATAGTAAAACAGACCTCGCAGGATCAATGCAAGGTCTGTTTTTTTTTTCAGAATTCAATATTTGCAATGCGATGCCGGTTTGATCGGATGCATTCCGATCGGGAGATATTGTTCGCGGACAACCGCTCACAGCTGCCTTAGAGCCTGTTCAGAATCTCTCCACGCAGGGTTTGCTTGCATCTTTTCCGCCAAATTTTGGCTTCATCTGACGTCACAGTCCGCACAGACAGGCTCTTAGCATTTCTTGAATTGAAACAGGAATGGCGGACATCCCGGAAACCCGATAATGGCCTGGCCTAGTCCTAAACGGGAAATATCCCAGTCTTCCACCACATTGGCGTCCCTGACATTCTCCACCAATCCACGGCCTTGCACAGACGCCATGTAGATTTCCTTTTTTCGGTTCACACCATGAAGCTCTTTGATATATTCTTTGGATTTGCAATCATTTACTCGGAAGCAGACGGAGGTCAAAAAGCCTGACAACAAGCTCCTGGCCCGGTTTTCACCATAGTTTTCATAAACCTGGTCTACGTTCTGAATGCCAATCATGAATTTGACGCCCAGGCTTCTTCCGAAATTAACCGCGTCCTCTACATGCTGAAGATTGGGTATAAGACTGAACTCGTCCGTTATGAAATAGACATTGCCCTCACTCTTTTTTCTGCACAGTGCTTCTTTGATCGCCAGATCAAAAAGCAGCGAATAAATGGGGGAAAGCATATTGCCGATGCCTAAATCATACTCGATAAAGACAAATTTCCCGCCTTTGTTCCGGACGATATTTCTTATCGAGAGGGTGCCTTCCTTCTTGAAATTGCCAAGAAAGATTTCCCTCGAAAGCTGCTGCAATTCGGAGATAACGCCTTGTGTCTGTGGTGATCGGTCATCAAAGATGTACGTCACCATTGCCTTTAAGTCATCGTGCTGTTTCAACATTTCACGAATCTCGGCTGTCGGAGAACCGTCCAGAAATGCCCGCAAGGATTTATTATTGGGCATTAAATGCTTATTGCGTGTAAAGTGAGTCAGGACTGCCGCAAACAGATCCTTGGCCGCATTGGGAAAAAACGGCTGACTTATTTGCTGTTTTTTCACCTTTCATTCCTCCATTTCATAAATATCGTCTTAGATGTTCTATTCATCTCTTTACCTGTAAATATAGATTATAGCAGCAATTATATCATATACACACTATTATTTTATCACAACTCACACAAGATGTCAACATCATTATGTATATTATAACAATAATTGTTATAATATTTTGGCATTTTTAACGTTTTTAAATTAGCAGTAATGCACAGCACTGTTGAAAACGATACGAAAATGAAAGAGATGATTAAGCGATTCATCAGCATGAAGCCGACCGGAATAAACACCAGAATTATTCGCACCCACAATAGGAATCTGCGTTACACCATCCGCCCGATACAGGACGCGATTGAATATTCTCACGAGTGCCAGGGGTCAAATCATTAATGCGTTTTTTCACGCTTAAGATATGGGTACGGTTCATCAAAAATCTCTCTCCTATGGGGAGAGAGCAACGGCAAAACCTACATTGCCTGTGCTCTCGGTAATGCTGCCTGCCGCAAGTACAAATCGGTTCGTTATATCCGTATGCCGGAACTGCTCGATGAGCTTAGCATCGCAAGAGCAAACGGAGAAAGCAGCAAGGTTATCAAGAGTCTCTGATTCAGAAATAAATGTAACGATTTTCCACATAGCACTTCCAAAAACCTATGTGAAAACTGCGGTTATTTTTCCGGCGAGGTGCGGTTCAAAGTCCATGAAGCTGCGGTTTTTGCGTCGGCATATACAACCCTATGAAAGAGTAACCTAAACCTGTTTTTTTATATCTTACCTGATTTTTTTGGGAGAAGGTATTGACAAATTTCAAATTTTGAGATAGGAGGCATGATAATCTATGCAGAAAAAATCACTTACAATCGGTTTGGTAATTCAGAGCAGAAAATATCTGTTAATCAGGCTGTTGACCATCATGCGCTTTCCAAGCACATTCTGTTATCTGCATATTACTGAACACTGCTGTAAAGGATGATTCCTCAGGGGAACAAGCATATATACCAAAACGGATCTTTCCTTTTCCTTCATACATATGTGCAATCCTCATCTGTCTGAAACGAATCCCATCCTCCGAGCATTCAATGCAATAATCATCCTCTCTGCGGCTGAATCTGTACCACATGGATTTTATGCCCGAAGGAATTTCAGTAGTTGCCCAGTCAGAATAGCCGTGATTTGTCACGACGCTGCCAAGATGCTGAAAATCTTCATTTTCATATTCAACAGATGCCTTCAGCCAGTTTTCGCTGTCAAGATACATGACTACTCCACATTGGTCAAAACGCTGATGGCTTTCTTCAAAAGAAGTTCTTACAATAAAACTGAAAAACTGTTCCTCTGTTTCCATTTGGAACACCGGAGCATTGTCATTCTGAAAATGATAATACGTTCTCTGCCATAAATCAGTATGCGGCAATGTCGTGATCATAATGGTGTCATTATCGATAACGAATTGCTTTGGCTCTCTGATCCATCTGAATTCTTTTATATCCATGACTTTGTTCACCGTCCTATATCACCCGTCTTGACAAATTCTTTTTCACGCCCATTCTATCACACCAGCCAACCACAGTCAAGCAAATCATCTGTTTTAGAACACAATGGCAGGGGCAAGTCACTTGAACCCTCGGCACGCGGTTTTGGAGGCAATGTTGGATTTTATCTCACGCGCGGGCTTCTCCCCGATTTTGGGGATTTGTTGCCAGCCGCGCCGCTGATGATTCAAGGATTGATGCTTTTTTGATGATATGAATTAATTTCAGTCCGTCCTGAACGCTCAAAATTTACGCCGCATTAATCAAAGAATAACCTTTCTCTTCTCTGCTGGTTATTCTTGAATTACAAGCTGTTGATTGTAATTCAAGCTATGTCTTAAATCGTAGTAATTACCAGCAGAAAAGATAAAAG
>CAMHMN010000004.1 GCA_946186245.1 uncultured Clostridia bacterium | reverse complement strand
ATTCCTACTTTGTCAATGAGAGATGGCTGGGCGGCATGCTCACCAACTTCACCACAATCCGCCGCAGAATTGCCCGTCTGAACCAGCTCAACACCATGGCTACCGACGGCACATTCGACAGACTTCCCAAGAAGGAAGTCATCAAGTTCAACCTCGAGATCGAAAAGCTCGAGAAGTTCCTGGGCGGTATCAAGACCATGACCAAGCTCCCCGGAGCTCTCTTCGTAGTCGATCCCCGCAAGGAAAAGATCGCTGTATCCGAGGCCAAGAAGCTCGGCATTCCGGTTGTCGCTATCGTTGACACCAACTGCGACCCCGACGACATCGATTATGTAATCCCCGGCAACGACGACGCCATCCGCGCTGTCAAGCTGATTTCCTCTGTCATCGCCAACGCTGTGCTCGAAGGCAGACAGGGCGAGCAGGTCGAGGCTGAGGCTGCCGAAGCCGCTGAGGAAGAAGCCGCTGAGTAATTTTTCCGGCTTTCCCAAAAGGATTTGTAACCAGATCAATACTATACTTTATAAATCAGGAGGAATTTCACATGGCATTTACAGCTGCTGATGTTAAGAATTTAAGAGAAATGACCGGCTGCGGCATGATGGATTGCAAAAAGGCACTCACCGAAGCAGACGGCGATATGGATAAGGCTGTTGACATTCTCCGTGAGAAGGGTCTTGCAGCTTCCCAGAAGAAGGCCGGCAGAATCGCTGCCGAAGGCACCGTTTACGCACTTGTCGAGGGCAACACAGGCGTTGTCATCGAGGTCAACGCGGAGACAGACTTCGTCGCAAAGAACGCTGAATTCATGGCATTCGTTGACACCTGCGCCAAGACAGTCATCGCTGAGAATCCCGCTGACGTCGAGGCTCTGCTCGCATGCAAGGCCGTTGACAGCGAGATGACCATTGACGAAATGCTCAAGGAAAAGATCCTTGTCATCGGCGAGAACATCAAGATCCGCCGCTTTGAGAAGTACGAAGGCGCTGTCGTTACCTACATCCACGGCGGCGGCAGAATAGGCGTTATGGTCAAGTTCGACACCACCGATGAAATCGCTGCAAAGCCGGAATTCGCCGAGTTCGGCAAGGACATCGCCATGCAGATCGCCGCTCTCAATCCCAAGTACCGCGCTCCCGAAGATCTGCCCGCAGACGAGCTTGAGAAGGAAAAGGCCATTCTCATGGAGCAGATCCACAACGATCCCAAGAACGCAAAGAAGCCCGCGAAGATCATCGAGGAGAAGATTCTCCCCGGCCGTGTCAACAAGCTCTTTGAGGAAATCTGCCTTGTCAAGCAGGCATTCGTCAAGGACGGCGACATCAATGTCGAGACATACGTTGCCAACACCGCAAAGGCTCTCGGCGGCGACATCAAGATCGTTTCTTTCGTTCGCTTTGAGAAGGGCGAAGGCCTTGAGAAGAGAGAAGACAACTTCGCTGACGAAGTGGCAAGCATGATCAAATAATTGATTTTTGCAGCGTCTTTTATTCAGTCAATTGATAATCCCCTGTCTACGGTTTCCGTAAACAGGGGATTTTTTTACTGCTATATTCCCAGCATCAGGCGTGACAGCAGCTTGCTTTTTTTAATGACATATTTGTACAGCCATATCGGCAGCAGCAGTCCCATGGCAATTGACACGGCACTGCCCAGCCAGGCAGGTACAGACAGCTTTTTGAACACAATATGGCTGCCGTGTACAATCCACGGATTGTGCAGCAGGTAAACAGCTAACGAGTAATCACCCAGAATCAGCAGATATCGGGTGAGCTTGCTTTTATACGAAGCCAAATATGAACTTACAACATACACCATCGTTATGCCAAGCATCCCCAGCGAAGCAATCTCCGTGTTTTTTATAATCGCAACGATATGCGGCTCCGAAATCCCCAGGGGTAATCTGATCAGGTAGAAGAAAATCCCGATAAATGCAAGCAACGCAACGAGAAACGCTTGCCAGTTCTTTATCAGCACTCTTTCAAGCCTGTAACGCCGGAACAGTCTGCCAAATCCAAAGGTAAGAATGCTCCGGCAGATTTTGGTCAGAATATACTCATCCGCTTTCAGATTGACCGAGATCACCGCAATCACCAGAAAGCAGACTATCATAAATTCCGGTCTGTGAGAGAATCCTGAAAACACATAATTGATGATCATCACCCAGAATAGAGCAAACAGGAACCAGTACAGCTGGATATGAAAATACCGGTATGTCAGCAGACCGACAATGATTTGCCCCACCGAAAGCCGTTGGAATCCCAATGCTTCCGCCGCGTGAATTCCGAACCTGTCCGACAGGCCGTACAAAATGTAGGTTCCCAAAAACAGAATCCCTGCCCAGAAAAGGTACGGAACCATGAGCGATCTGAATTTTTTGAGGGCAAATTTCTTTATTCCCATTTCGATGTATTGGTCACGTTTTTTCTGAAACAGATATCCCGACACAAACATAAAGACATGCACATCCACGAACACGCAGATTGTAATCAATATATCCGAAAAGCTCGTGCTGAAATACAATACGACAGCATGCTGGATCACAACCATCAGAATTCCAAAAGCGCGCATCAACTGTAGAATGTCATGCTCATTGTTCTGATCCGCGTAAGACCTCTGCTTGATTTTTATCATCTAGGTATTTCTCCTTCAATTATTTCTGCGCCGTGATGCCGGCAATCAGGCAATTACACTAAAACCTCGCCGGAACCGTCAACCGACTCCGACGAGGTTGATTTCAGTTAAATGCGGTATCTAATTGCCGGACAACCGATACGGCATTTTCAAACCTGTTACTTGTAAACAGATACATTGATCTTTTGGTACTTGCCGCTGCCGGTCTTGACCGTCACAGTGCAGTTGCCCAGCTTGACAGCCGTAATGGTTGCTGTGTTTCCTGCGGGGGTTACAGTGGCGATCGCCTTGTTGCTCGTGGACCACGCCACGGTATCTTCACAGTCGGCAGCCGTGACCGTCGCTGTGACGTTGAAGGATTCACCTACGCCCAGATAAACATCTGTTGTGTCGACGTCAATTGCCGTCGCCTTGGTGATGACATTCACACTGGCGCGTGCGGTGAGCGTTCCCGTGGTGGCGGAATAGGCAATAATGTCAGTCGAACCGTTTGATACACCGGTAATTCGGCCGGTTTCATCTACTTTGGCCACATCCGGATTTTCCGATTTCCACAGGATGACGTCATTGCAGCCTTTGGGTGCGATTTTTGCGGTAAGCTGGAGAGATGCTCCTGTGTAGACTGTCGCCGCCTGCTTGTTGAGTGTAATGCTCTGGGCGCTGGCGGGAACGACCGAAATCTGATAGGTGACCTTCTTGCCGCTGCCCGTCCTGGCCGTGATGGTCGCGGTACCTTTGGCAAGGCCTCTTACCGTCACGGTTTTGCCGTTATCTTCGGAGAGGGTCATTTCAACGACCTTACGGTTGTTGTTGGACCATGTGACAATATCATTGCAATCGTCCGGAGCGGTAATCACCGCACTGAGTTGCTTCTCGCCTCCGACGGGTATGCCGTATTTGACGGTGGAGCGCGGTGTCAGCCCATCCGGGACGGTACCCCATGTGAATCCGGTCGCCTTGGTCATGACATGAATTGCAACTGAATCGTAAAATCCGCAGCATCTGGAAAAGGCAATGACATACGTATCACCCTGGGCCACACCCGTGACTCTGCCGTTTTCATCGACAGTGGCGATATCCGTATTGTCACAGTACCACATCATGACCTCTTTGCAGCCCTTCGGCGAAACAACGATGGGCAATTGCAGGGATGCGCCCTCATGGACGGAAACAGAATCCTTGGTAAAGGCCAGGCTCTCAGCCACAGCCGGAATCACCACGATCTGATAGGTGACCTTCTTGCCGCTGCCGGTCTTGGCCGTGATATTGGTCGTGCCGGGTTTCATGCCGAATACGGTAACACTCTTGTCGTTGTTTTGCCAAAGCTCCATATAGGCAACTTTTTTATTGCTGTTGGACCATGTAACGGTATCATTGCAGTTTTCGGGAGAAGTAATTCTGACAGACAGAACCATTCCCTCATTCAAACGCAGAGGATATTTCACCACGCTGCGAGGAGTAAGGCCTTCCGGAGGATCATTCCATGTCAATCCGGCAGCCTTGCTCTTTACGTGAACATTCGCTATAGCTGTCACGCCGGTAACGCTCGAGTAAGCGGTAATCGTCGTGTCGCCCTGGCCAACTGCCGTAATTTTGCCGTTTTCGTCAACGGTGGCAATGCCGGTGTCAGCGGAATTCCAGATAACCGCGTCATTGCTGTCCTTGGGCAGCACCTTGGCGGAAAGCTGGAGCGAAGCGCCGGTGTAAAGCGAAACATTGTTCTTTGTGAGCTGAATCTGCTCTGCGCCCAGAGGCACAACGATAATCTGATAGGTGACCTTCTTGCCGCTGCCGGTCTTGGCTACAACAGAAGCAGTGCCTTTGGCAATACCGGTTACGGTGACCGTGTTATTGTCGGCGGAGGTCAGGGTCATATCCACTGCCTTTTTATTGCTGTTTGTCCATGTCACGGTATCGTTGCAATTGTCGGGAGCGGTTATCCTGACGGAAATTTCCTTGCTCTCGCCGATTCCGATACAGTATTTGATTGCGTTGCGCGGATTCATGCCGGGCTGAAGCGTATCCCACGTGAAAGCCGTTGCGCCTGTGCGGACGGTGACCGCGGCATACTGCTCATAACCGCTCATTGTGTAAGCCGTAATGGTGGCGGTTCCCTGTGAAATGCCCTTGACAACGCCCTTTTCGCTGACCGTCGCCACGGCTTCGTCGGAAGATCTCCAGAACACAGGTTCATCTGAACCTTTGGAAAGATACGATTTGAGTGTGACTGATTTCTTGATATAGACGGATGGATTGTAATTGTTCAGAGCCAGCATTTCGGTGGGCTGATAGGCTCTCACCTTGATGGACGTCTTGAGCGACTTGCCCTTGGACGCGGTAATGGTCACTGTGCCCTTTTTGCCGTTGCAGGTGATGTATCCGCTTCCGTCCACTGAAACCGCGCTGCTGCCGGACTTCCAGACAATGGGATCCGTCGCCGCATCAGGAGAAAGGTCGTTGTCCACAATTCCCAGCGAAGCGCTGTCATTGAATCTGGTCCAATAGACGCCGTTGATCAGTCTGCATGAATCAAGGGCGGTGAGATTTGCCGTGTCAATCGTGAAGAGATTGACATAAACCAGACAGGGAGCGCTGACGGTTTCCCCGTTGGCAAACTTGCAATAGATATTGGCGGTGCCGTTCTTATGTCCGGTCACCTTGCCCTTCTTGTCGACCGACGCGACGGAAGGATCATCGGAATACCACACAACGCTCTTGATATACTTGGGCTTCTTGGCGCTAAGCGTGGTGGAAGGAGCCTTGGTGTTGTCGGTGATAAAGAGCTTGACGGAAGATTTGTTGATGGTAACGGGATAGGAAGCCGGCGGTGCGGTCACGGTGACTACACATGAAGACGACACCGATCCTGCCGTTGCATTAATGGTTGTTTCGCCTACGCCCACGGCGGTGACGATTCCGTTCGGCTTTACCGTCGCAATGTCGGGATTGCCGGAAGACCATACGATTTCGTCCGTGGAGTTGGCGGGAATCACACTGGCGCTGAGCACGAGTGTCTGACCCATCGGAAGCTCGGCGGCATTCCTGTCGAGAGAAACAGCCTGAGCGGGAATCACATTGGCGGCAACAAACGTGCCGGAATCCGAAAGCTGTACTCCGAAATTTGTGACCAGCACAGCCCTGTAGGTATGGCTGCCGTTGGCAAGCTGGGTGGTATCAATGGCATACGAGAAGACGCCGCTCGAATCCGAAAGCGTATCAACCAGTGCGTCATCCACATAAAAATCGACATGGAAGTCGTCGGAAGTGCCGCAGTTGTACGCCCGGATATCCACCGTGAAGGTGCCGGATACTGTGGGATTATCCTGCTTGTTGTAAATCTCAATGGCAGGATTGGCCACCGTGATCTGCTTGGTCCTCTCAATGCTTAAACCTGATGCGTTGGTGAAAATTGCCTTTATCGTGTGATTGCCGTCGCTCAGCGAGGCGGGGTCAATGTCATAGGAAAAATAACCTTCGTTGTCGCAGTACAGAGTTGCGCAACGACTGTCGTCGATATAGAAATCCACCTGACACTGAATGGATGAACCGCCGTTGGTCTGTTTCATACGGACATTGTACACTCTTGAAACAACAGGAGCAGCATTCGGCCAGTTGACGAAGTCAAAATCAGGATTGCTGACGATGATCGTCCTCGACACGGTGATATCCGTGCCGCCGAGTCTGTGGAACACGGCCTGCACGGTATGCGTGCCGTTTGTCATCTGGCTGACATCCAGCGTGTAATAGAAGAATCCGCTTGCGTCCATGCTGAGGGTTGCGATCTGGCTGCCGTCAACCGACAGGTACAAGCTGGCATCTTCTGACATATTGCCCCTGTATTTCCATACAAAATCAACACTGCCGCACACTTCGCGGTTGTCCACGCCGGTGGATCCGTAGAAATCGAAGCTCTCGCCCAGGACGTATTTGTCATAGGAAAGCTCCGGGTAAGCAAGCGGATTCACAGTAGGGGTGGTCATAACCTGATCTTCCGGGACATGATCCTCTTCGAATCGCTTACCGTTAAACACCGTCGTGTTGCTGCCAATCAGGAAATATGTGTATAACAATGTGCTCTGATCGTCCCATGTGGAATCCACGCCATACCAGCAGTTGTCTTCCATCTGCACATAGTTCCAGCTGTGCGGGCCGCCCGCGTCTCCCTTCACATGAACAGCCGGGATGCCGAATCTGTCGCAAAGGATCTTTAACGAATTGGCATAACCTTCACAGACAAACTGATGGCCTCTGCTGCCGCCGCCAAACAGCGGTGCCGCAGTATGCGCTTCGCCATAATTGCCTGTTTGGGCTGCCGAATAGTCGTAATCCATCGTGTTGCAGATATAGTCATGGATTGCCTTGACTGTATCGTAACGTGACGATGATTCTCTGGATGAATTTATCACGCTGACCGCCGAGTCAATACCGCTGAGAACGGTACTGCGCTCGCTGTACGCTCCCTCGTAGCGTTCCGAAGGTTTGATGGTATAACTGAGAATCGTGGTACCATCGTGGGAGTATCCGCCGCCGTAACCGCCGACCCAGTAAACTTCGGGATGATCTGTGGAAAAAGCAGCATACGCTGAAAGCACCAGATCTTGTACATTGCTTAACTGATCAACTGAATATCCCATGTCTTCGATTTCTACCCTGACCGGGTCGTTGCTGCCGTTGGTGATCATGGACGTATACAGCGCATCGTAGAAGGGCAGTTCGTTCGGAAGCAGCTCACTTCTGAAGCTGCCGTTGTACTGCGCATTCGGCATAAACAGCTGATGTGAAACATCCGCCACCTGTTCGGCTGTCACGAACCCGGCGTCAACCGTCATCTCAGCATTCTCTTCCTCCGCAGCGGGTCCGGCCGTGTCTTCAGCCGATTCATCCGATGTCACCGCAACGTCGGAAACGGTGACATTTTCCGGCTGTTCCGTATTCTCTGCGGCACTGACTGCAAAGAATACCGATGCGCCGGAAACCGCCGCTATCATGATTGCCGAAAGCAGCATCATGCGCAGGGTCTTTCTTCGCCTTGGATTTTTCATTACAATCTTCCTTTCCGTTGAACAATTGTTATGATTCGTGATAATCAGGAAAACAAAGCGCATAAAAGTTTTCCATATATATACATTTTTTATTGTACCACTGACGGAGGGTAAAGTCAATAGGGCTGCCGAAATTAGGCATTTTACACGGGAGAATTTAGGAGTTTTTTACAGTGTTCCGCCCTTTTTGCGGACATAAAGTTCACGTATATCTCAAAAAAAGCGTTTTGTCGCACAGAAGAAAAAAGCGCCGCGAAAACACGAAATGAATTCACGGTGCTTTTGTTGCGTTTATTCCTGAATATCCGAAAGGCTCAGCTTCTGTGCCATTTCACACCCTGCGGCGTGTCTTCGAGAATAATGCCCTGCGCCTTCAGCTCGTCGCGGATGCGGTCGGCTTCGGCAAAATTCTTTGCCTTGCGGGCTGCCTGACGCTGCTGGATCAGCGCTTCGATCCCGCTGTCAAGGTCGTTCGATTGGCGGTTGTAGAGAAGTCCCATCACGCCGGTGAGCTCGTTGTACAGATCAAGCGCAAACTGCGCAAGCTCCTTGGAATGGGTGGACGACGCGCCCAGGTAAGTGTTGATGTCGCGGGCAAGGTCGAAGATTGCGGAGACGGCGCCCGCGGTGTTGAAATCCTCTTCCATGGAGTCGATGAAGTGCTGCTTGTGGGCAAGAAGCTGCTCTTTGACGGCATCCTCGCCTTCCTGCCAGCCGGACGGAGCTTTGGAGAGATAGAATTCCACATTTTCAAGGGTAGTGTACAGACGGGCAAGCGCCGACTTGTTCTGCTCGATGATGTCCACGGAATAGTTGATCGGGCTTCTGTACTGGCTGGAAAGCATGAAAAGACGGATCGGCTCGTAGCCGTAAGCCTCGCCCACGTCGCGTACGGTAAAGAAATTGCCGAGCGACTTGCTCATCTTCTGGTTGTCCACATTGATGAAGCCGTTGTGCATCCAATAGAGTGCAAAGGGCTTGCCGGTGCAGCATTCCGACTGTGCGATCTCGTTCTCGTGGTGCGGGAATATCAGATCCTGTCCGCCGCAGTGCAGGTCGATGGTGTCACCCAGCAGCGCAATATTCATGGCGGAGCATTCAATGTGCCAGCCGGGTCTGCCCTTGCCCCACGGTGAATCCCAGTAGGGTTCGCCTTCCTTGGCGGCTTTCCAGAGTGCGAAATCGGCGCGGTCACGCTTGATGTCGCCTGTGTCGACACGTTCGCTGGCTCCCGCCACGAGGTCTTCCAGCGGCAGATGGGAGAGCTTGCCGTATCCGGGGAAGGTCTTGGTGCTGAAATACACGTCTCCCTGCGCCTCATAGGCGTGTCCCTTCTCCACCAGCGTAGAGATAATCTCGATGATCTTGTCGATGTTTTCGGTTGCCTTGGGGTGAATATTGGCGGGCTTGACGCCGAGAGCCTTGACATCCTTCCAGTACTCCTCTATGTAGCGCTCGGAGATGACCTTGAAGTCAACCCCCTCCGCCTTTGCTTTGTTGATGATCTTGTCGTCCACATCGGTGAAATTCTGCACGAAGGTCACCTTCATTCCCCGCCATTCAAAGTAACGGCGCAGGGTGTCGAAGGTGATGATGGGACGCGCGTTTCCGATGTGAATGAGGTTGTAGACGGTGGGACCGCAGGCATACATTTTGACCTCATTCTCCACCTGGGGAACGAATTCCTCCATCTTTCGCGTAAGCGTATTGAATATTCTCATAAGTAACTCCTCCAAAAAAATATATTCCAAGGGCGAAGCCCTTCCGACATTCTTCACTATTCAGTATTCGCCATTCATTCAGCGGATTCACATGGGTAAAGCCGCGCTCAAATGCCTCCTCCGTCGGTGTTTTCCAGACCGCCCATGTCGAGCTTTTTCTGGAGACGGACGATTTCGTTCTGAAGCCGGCAGATATCCTGCGCGACCGGATCGGCGTAATGAATCTGGTCGAGATCGCAGGCGGGAATCGGCTGACCGGCTACGCGCACGACCCTTGCCGGCACCCCAACGGCGGTTGCGTTGGCGGGCACTTCATTGAGTACCACCGCGCCCGCGGCAATGCGTGCGTTATCCCCTACCTTGAACGGCCCCAGTACCTTCGCGCCGGAACCGATGAGGACATTGTTTCCGATGGTGGGATGACGCTTGCCGGTATCCTTGCCGGTGCCGCCCAGCGTCACGCCCTGATAGATGGTGCATCCGTCGCCCACCTCGGCGGTTTCGCCTATGACCACGCCCATTCCGTGATCGATCAGCACTCCCCTGCCGATTCTGGCGGCGGGATGGATCTCTATGCCGGTTTTCCTCTTAGCGCGTTCGCTTATCCAGCGGGCCAGTAATTTCAGATTGTGGCGGAAACACCAGTTGGCGCGTCTGTGTGACATAAGTGCCTTATAGCCGGGATAAAGCATCCTGACTTCCATCGCGCTGCGGGCTGCGGGATCTCTCTCCATGATCGCCCTGATCAGATCCTGACGGTAACTCGACATATTCATCAGCTCCTAAAATCAATTCAAATAAAGCCCCGATCAGCGCGACAGTCTCTTCATCAGCTCCTCAAATATGGAAAGCTCTGCGGCGAGCGCAGAAATCATCGGGCCGCTTTCCGGCTTTGAGGGATAGGTTTTGAGAAGCGCCGCGCGGTGATTCTCCGGCAAAAGGTCGATGCTGCGCAGATAATTCTCGTTTATCCCGTTGAGCTGGCATATCATTTTGATCAGCAGCTTGCGAAGCTCGCCTATCGTTTCGCACGCATAAATCACCGAACCGCCTGAAATCGCGTGCTTGGCAATATTCACCCTGTCGTAGAAATAGTTCCATTTGTCCCTTTCGGTCGGCTCCGGAGCCGGTTCGCGCACAGGCGCGGGCTCGGGGGCGGATTCGGGCGCGGGCGTCGGCGGATTCACGGCAGGCTCGGCTGCGGTCGGCTCGGGCACGGGGGGCTGAGACGGCTGCGCCGGCAATTGGGCCGGCTTCCCGTCTTCTTCAGGGACGGAAGCATCTTCCTCCTCCGGCTCATCGGATAAGGCAGGATCCGGCGCGGGTTCATCGGTGGTAGGATCATACGCTTTTCGGACGGCAGGCGGATAAAATCCCGCAGCCGCTCCGTTTTTGTCAAGATACGGAACCCACCACTCAAAAGCCGGGAAATCCGTCTCGCCGCAGACAATCACATGTGCGGTCAGCCCGACGTCGAACTGATAATCCACCTGCATGCGTCCGTCAGACTCGGACTTCTGGGAATCACTGGGCCGGAGGAAATTGGTTATCAGGAAATTCAGGTCGGTCAGCACCTTGGAAAGAGCCGTGTCTGCATCTGCCCCCACTACAAAATAAATCTCACCGGGGGTATTCTCGTCCTGTCCGGCAAGCACAAACGAGGTGATTCCCTCGATCTTGCGCACCATGACGTTCATCTTTTTCGCCATCACTTCACGCGCACGTATTAATTCACTCATTTTCACTGTGTCCTTTCAGAATAATTGATAAAAAACAAAAACGCCCCGACGCGTCGCAAAAAGCAACCCATCGGAGGCGAAATTACGCTGGGTAAATCCACGGTTCCACTCCTGTTTATCACTCGAAAGCGCCTTAACGCGGCGAAAACGTGTGCGAATACTGACAGCATTCCTCGCACCTGCATAATGAAGGGTGCATTCATCCACGTGCCGTACAGGGAACGCTTGCAGCCGATGACGTTCCTTCTCTGAATGCCGTGCGCACGGATTACTTCTCCCTCTGAGCATTTTTGATATTTTTATCTCTGCATCTTATTATTCATTATACGCTATGGCAACGGGTTTTGCAACTGTTATTTTCAACAAATGATTCTCAGTAAATCTTTTCTATTTCACCCTTTATGCCGTATTTTTTGCGGAAAGCATCCAGGTCGTGACGGTTTTGCAGCAGCATGACGTCGGTGAACTTGCCGGTGGCATTGTCGCGGAAACCCGCCACCTGTTCGCCTGTACATATGCTGCACCGTATCACCGGCGTCATCCGCTCACTGTCGTATTTTGCGCCGGCATCGTGTTTCTTCAGAATTGACATTGCGCTTTTCTCTCCTTTGTTCCGGTTTTCAGCTTCCAGCGGTCATCTGTATTGTAGCATAAACAACCGGAAAAAGCAACCGCAAACCGCCGGAAAATGCCCTTCTTTTGGTGTATTATGACCTATTAACAGCAAATTAATATATAAAAAAAATGTAAACATCGTTGCAAAATCTACAGTCATATGCTATAATTAATGAAATCATTTATCATTCGTATTCAGAGGTTTTTTAGTTATGAAAATCGCGATCGCCGGCACCGGATATGTCGGGCTTTCATTGGCGGTTTTGCTTTCTCAGAACAATGATGTCACCGCGGTGGACGTTTTGCCCCAGAAGATTGATATGATCAATCGGAGAATCAGTCCGATACGGGACGAATACATCGAGAAATATCTTGCCGAATCTGCGGAGCGAAATCTCACACTGACCGCCACATCGGACGCTGCCAGCGCTTATTCTTCAGCCGAATATGTAATTGTCGCAACGCCTACCAACTATGATCCGGAGAAGAATTTTTTTGACTGCTCAGCAGTTGAATCGGTTATTTCGTCTGTACTGGCTGTCAACAGCGACGCCTACATCGTGATAAAGAGCACCGTTCCCGTCGGTTATACCGAAAGAATCCGTGCGCTTTTCCGATGCGACCGGATCATGTTTTCTCCCGAATTTCTCCGGGAGTCCAAAGCGCTGTACGATAATCTCTATCCCAGCAGAATTATTCTGGGATGCGACGAAAAATGCAGAAAAGCGGCGGAGACCTTTGCGGATTTGCTCGTAAACAGCGCAATCAAGCAGAATATCGACGTGCTGTATATGGGATTCACAGAAGCCGAAGCCGTCAAACTCTTTTCCAATACTTATCTGGCGCTTCGCATCAGCTATTTCAACGAACTGGACACCTACGCCAAGGTCAAGGGACTCAATACCCGATCCATCATTGACGGCGTATGCTTCGACCCCCGAATCGGCCGGTATTATAACAATCCCTCCTTCGGTTACGGCGGCTACTGCCTGCCAAAAGACACGCGGCAGCTTCTGGCTAACTACGCCGACGTGCCTCAGAATATGATCACCGCGATTGTGGAAAGCAACCGCACAAGGAAGGATTTCATCGCGGAAGATTTGCTGCAAGAAACGGCTCTCCGCACAGACCGTGGGCAGGGTGCGAAGCCCGAGGAGCTCGCCGGCAAAGTCATCGGAATCTATCGGCTGACCATGAAAAGCAACAGCGACAACTTCCGGCATTCCAGTGTCCTGGGCATAGTCAGGCGTCTGAAATCCAAGGGCATCAGGGTCATCATCTACGAACCCTCCCTTGAGAATACCGATGATTTTTCGGGGAATCCTGTCGTCAATGATCTGGACAGGTTCAAAGCCCTGTCGGATACGATCGTGGCCAACAGAATTACCGAGGACCTGCTCGATGTCTCGGACAAGGTTTATACCAGAGATCTTTTCGGCAGGGACTGACATGGCAGCCTTACGGGTACTAGATGGACAAAATACAAAAGCAGAAAGGACGGTGATGGCATATGAACGGATACAAGCACGCGGCGGACAAGTCTGCCATACCCACAGTCAATATCCTCGGAGTGGAAATAGCCGACATCAATATGCCATGGCTGATCCGCTTCACAGAAGATAACATCCGTAATCTCAGCGGGGACTACATATGCGTATCCAACGTACATACCACCGTGGAAGCCTACGAGGACAAGGACTATCTGGCCGTACAGAACGGAGGCATTATGGCGATTCCTGACGGAGGACCGCTTTCCAAGGTGGGACGCAAGCGAGGCGGAAAACAGATCGCCCGCACCACCGGTCCCGACTATATGGGGGAAATATTCAGTATTTCTCCGCAGAACGGCTATCGCCATTATTTTTACGGCAGCACGCCCGAAACGCTCGAAAAGCTCATCGTCAATATCACCCGCGACTATCCCGGCATCAAGGTGGCCGGATTCTGTTCACCGCCCTTCCGTCCCCTTACCGAAGAGGAAGACAGGGAAATCACCCAGAATATTTGCGAGTCCGCGCCTGACTTCGTTTGGGTCGGACTGGGCGCTCCCAAACAGGAAATCTGGATGGCCAGCCATCAGGGACGTGTCAAGGGACTCATGGTCGGTGTGGGCGCCGGCTTTGATTACTACGCGGGCAATATCACCCGTGCGCCTGCCTTCATGCAGAACCACAATCTCGAATGGCTCTACAGGCTTTTTCAGGAGCCAAAAAGACTGTTTAAAAGATACCTTGTTACCAATTCCAAATTCATCTGGAACACTATTATCAGAGGAAAGTGACAAATGCCTGCCGAAAATTTGACCGTTCAACCAGACAGCAGGCCGAAAATCCTGCTGATTCACAATTATTATCAGATACCCGGCGGAGAGGACACCGTCGTCGCAAATGAAAAAAAGCTGCTTGAGGCCAACGGACACGAGGTTGTTTTGTATACCAGAAACAACAACGAAATCAAAACCATGAGCCGCTGGAAAAAACTTCTCCTTCCGTTTATGACGGTATACAATCCCCGTTCCTCCCGGGACGTAAAAAGAATCATCAAAGACGAAAACATCGACATCGTCCATGTTCACAACACCCTGAACCTCATATCCCCTTCGGTTTACTACGCGGCAGTCAAGTGCGGCGTGCCGGTGGTGCAGACCATACACAATTTCCGTATGATCTGTCCCGGAGCAACGCTCTACCGCGACGGTCATCTATGTGAGGACTGCATCGGGAAAGGACTGCTCTGTGCCCTTGAACATGGCTGCTACCGACATTCAAAAGCGCAGACGCTGATTCTGGTAATCAGCGTCTTGCTGCATAAAACCACGGGAATATACGGCAAACTCAACTATATCTGCCTGACAGAGTTCAACAGGGAAAAACTGCTGACCATCAACAAAAAGAAGCAGATCATTGACCCTGCAAGCGTTTTTGTCAAACCGAATTTTTCTTTTCCCCAGCCGCAGGAAGCACCGCAGGCGGGCCACAGCGAGGTGAGCCAATGAGCTTTATATATGTCGGCAGACTGGATGAACTGAAAGGAATCCGAACGCTCTTTGAAGCGTGGCGTCTGATGGGTTCCGACGCGCCGCTGCTGAAAGTCTGCGGTACCGGATCGTTGCAGGAGTGGTGCATTCACCAATCGGAAGGACAGAATATCGAAATGATGGGGTTTCTGGACAGCGCAACCGTTAAACGGCTTCTTTCGGAGAGCCAAGCGCTGATCCTGCCAACACTGTGGTATGAAGGATTCCCCATGACCATCGCGGAGGCTTTTTCCTCCGGCGTGCCCGTCATCTGCTCCGATATCGGCAACGCCGGAAGCCTGATCGAAGAAGGCGTCACCGGCTGGAAATTCGCGGTCGGAAACGCAGAGGAACTTGTTCATGCGGTGCAGCGGTGTATGGCTTCCAGGGACGACATGCGCCGTGGCATCATAAAACGGTACGAATCAGAATACACGCCGGACGCCAATTATCGACGTCTGGCTGAAATATATGCGGAGGTGCAGAATGCGAATAGGTCTGCTGGTGCTCAGCGTAGGTGATTTCGGCAAAAAGGGGTTTTACAACCTGCAGGAAGTCGGACTTGGCAAGGAGCTGGGAAAAGCCGGTCATCACGTCGACATTTACAAATGCGTGCGAAAGAACACGCCCGATACAACCGAAATCATAGCGCCCGACGTCGTGCTTCACCTCATCGGCGTCAATACAGTGGGAAACAATTCATTCTTTTCCTGCGAAAACAGACTTGACGGCTCGCTTGACGTGCTGGTCTGCTTTTCGGACATCCAGTACTGGACAACCCGCGTTTACAGATGGGCTGTACGGCACGGCATCGTCTTCATTCCTTACGCGGGAGTCACCCAAAGCCAAAGCCCTTCCCTGTTGAAGAAAACGCTGATCAACCTCCTCGCCCGCAGGGTGTTTGACGTATACAAAAAAACAGGCGTCCTCGTGAAAACAAACGCGGTCAGAAACGAGCTGCGTGAACGTGGCATCGACAAAGTCCGCACCGTACCGGTAGGACTTGATTTTGATCTGATGTATAACGGCATTTATTCAAAGAGCGATCTTTTGAATGAACTGCGCCTCGATCCGGACATGAAATATCTGCTGATGGTTGGCAGGCTGGAAAGCGACAGGAATCCTCTTGACGTGGTAACCGTCTTTCAGGGGATTCACCGGAAAGACGGGCAATTCAGGCTCGTTGTGATCGGCGCCGGTTCGTTGAAGGAAGACCTTCAGTCCCGGCTTGCGGATCACGGACTGGCTGATTTCGTCATCTGGAAAGATCGCGTTCCCAACAGCGAGATGTGGAAGTATTACCGCGTGTCGGACGCCCTGCTCAGCTTCTCACGCACGGAAATCTTCGGTATGTCCATACTGGAAGCCATGTATTATGAGCTTCCGGTTTTTGTAATCCACGCACCCGGTCCGGACGACCTCATTCTTGACGGCGAAACCGGGTATCTGTTCGACTCCCCGTCAGAAATGGCGGAGGCGGTGCTGAATTCACACGCCGGCGAAATGGGAAAGAAAGAAAAAGAACGCGTCGTCGGGCATTTTTCGTGGAAGATCATGGCCGACACAATCGCGTCAATCGCAGACTCCCAAGGCGTGTCTGACTAATTTCAAGATAATATCGGAGGAAGTAAAATGTCCCTCTATGAGAAGCTCACAGACAGAAGTGAATGTCTCTCTCTGATCGGCCTGGGCTATGTAGGCATGCCGATCGCAGTTGCCTTCGCCAGAAAAGGACTCAGGGTCATAGGCTTTGACCTGAATGCCGAAAAAATCGCGCTCTATAAATCCGGCGTAGATCCGACACGGGAAGTCGGAGATGACGCCGTGGCAAAGACCACCGTGGAATTCACATCGGATGAGAAGGATCTGAAAAAAGCAAAATTTCACATAGTGGCGGTTCCCACTCCGGTCAATTCCGACCATACGCCTGATCTCTCACCCGTTGTCGGAGCGTCGGAGATCGTGGGACGCAATCTGGTTCCCGGCTCCATCATTGTATATGAGTCCACCGTTTATCCGGGCTGCACAGAGGATGTGTGTATTCCGATTCTGGAACGTGCATCCGGCCTGAAATGCGGCGTTGATTTCAAGGTGGGCTACAGCCCCGAACGCATCAACCCCGGCGACAGGGTTCATCGGCTTGAAAACATTCATAAGATCGTGTCAGGCATGGATGCCGAATCACTGACCGAAATCAAGTCGGTATACGATCTGGTAATCGAAGTGGGAACACATCCCGTTTCCAACATCCGCACGGCGGAAGCCGTCAAAGTTGTGGAAAACAGCCAGCGCGACATCAACATTGCCTTCATGAACGAGCTTGCCATGGTGTTCGACCGCATGGATATCGACACAAACGAAGTGGTGGACGGCATGAATACCAAATGGAACGCCCTTGGATTCCGTCCCGGTCTTGTCGGCGGACACTGCATCGGCGTGGACCCCTATTACTTCACCTACCAGGCGGAAAAATTGGGATATCACAGCCAGATCATCCTCAACGGCCGAATTGTCAACGACAGTATGGGAGCCTATGTCGCCGACGCCACCGTCAAAAAAATGATCCAGACAGGACAGGCTCCCAAAAAGAGCAACGTCGTCATACTCGGTCTGACATTCAAAGAGAACTGCCCCGATACCCGCAACAGCAAGGTCAGCGATATCATAAAGAGACTGAATGAATACGGCATAGAGCCTGTCGTCGCTGATCCGTGGGCTTCCGGACGCGAAGCGCTGCAGGAATACGGCGTAAAGCTGACTCCGTTGGAAGAAATATCTGACGCGGACTGCATTATTATCGCCGTCGCGCACAGCGTATTCCGCGATATGCCCCTCGACACCGTCAAAAAGATGTTCAGGGATATGCCGGACGAAAATAAAGTGCTGATAGACATAAAAGGGATTTACAGTATCGACGAACTGAATGCTTCAGGCGTCAAATGGTGGAGACTCTGACACCAAAGGAGATTGTTTCATGCAGATTCACGTTATCTTTACCTGTCACAACCGGGCGGAAAAAACCAAAAACTGCATCGTCAGGCTGATAGAGGGCAATCCGTCGCTGGATTTCCGCTTTACCGTAGTCAATGACGGCAGCACCGACGGCACCGACCGGGTGCTGGCAGAGCTTAACGGAAAATATCACTGTATCACCGAGATCAAAGGCGACGGCAGTCTGTTCTATTCCAAAGGAATGCGCAGGGGAATGGACAGCCTCAACGCCTCCGGAGAACAACCCGACTATGTGCTGCTTGTCAACGACGACGTTGACTTTGCGGAACATGTGGTGGAAAAGATGATCGGCGAAAGCCAAAGCAAATCCAATGCCATCATCGTCGGAGCCACGCATGACGAAAACGGCAATTTAAGCTATGGCGGAGCCAAATACAAACCCGGCACGGTGGACTGTAAAGTGCTGACCTGCGAACAGAGCGACATTCCGTGCAGCACCTTCAACGCGAACTGTGTGCTGATTCCGTGGGAGCTGTATTCGTCTGTCCCGCCTATGGACGATACCTATGTGCACTCCATGGGCGATTTTGATTATGGGCTTTCCCTGAGCAGAGCCGGCGCGATGATCTATACTTCGGGCTTCTACGTGGGCAAATGCAACAGAAATCCCATCAAGGGAACATGGTACGACACATCGCTTTCCAGAATGGAAAGATTCAGGAAAAAGGAAACGCCCAGAGGACTCCCGCTCGGCTCATGGCTGCATTATCTGAATAAGAATTTCGGCCTGAGGCAGGCAATTCTGCACGGGTTCACCCCCTATATCAAAATACTGCTGGGGAAACGCTGACCTGATTTATTTCACAGGAGGATACATTGAATGAATAAAACCGCGCTGATCACAGGCATTACAGGACAGGACGGCTCCTATCTGGCGGAATATCTGCTGGAAAAGGGCTATGAGGTGCACGGCATCACCCGACGCGCTTCCATTGCCAATACCGGACGCATCGGGCATTTACTGGGAAAAATCAGACTGCACGACGGCGACCTGACCGATTCCACATCGCTGATCAGAATTATCAGGGAAACCAATCCCGATGAAATTTACAACCTCGCCGCCCAGAGCCATGTGCAGGTGAGCTTCGACGTGCCGGAATATTCCGGCGACGTGGACGCCATCGGCGTGCTGCGCATTCTGGAAGCCGTGAGAATGCTCGGCATGGAAAAAACCTGCAAAATCTACCAGGCTTCCACCTCCGAGCTTTACGGCAAGGTCGAGGAGATTCCCCAGAAGGAAACCACCCCTTTCCATCCCTACAGCCCCTACGCCATTGCCAAGCAGTACGGCTACTGGATGGTAAAGGAATACCGCGAGGCCTACGGCATGTTCGCGGTCAACGGCATTCTCTTCAATCACGAATCCGAACGCCGCGGCGAGAATTTCGTCACCCGCAAGATCACCCTTGCCGCCGGACGCATCGCCGAAGGACTCCAGGATCATCTGGAGCTGGGCAATATGGATTCCCTCCGCGACTGGGGCTACGCGAAGGATTACGTGGAATGCATGTGGCTCATCATGCAGCAGGAAGAGCCGGATGATTTCGTCATTGCCACCGGCGTGCAGCACACCGTCCGCGATTTCACCGAAAAGACCTTCGCCGCCAACGGCATTCAGATCCGCTGGGAGGGCAGCGGGCTTGACGAGAAGGGCTATGACGCCGCAACCGGCAGAATGCTGGTCTGCGTCAATCCCGCGTGGTTCCGTCCGACCGACGTGGACAACCTTCTCGGCGACCCGACCAAGGCCAGAACCGTCCTCGGATGGAATCCTCAGAGCACCAGCTACGAGCAGTTGGTGGAAATAATGGCCAGGCACGACCGGGCGCTTGCCAGGCGCGAAAGAGCCATGAAGGAGGCGCTTTGACAGCATGATGGAAAAGGACGCGAAAATATTCGTCGCGGGACACCGCGGAATGGTGGGCTCGGCGATTGTACGCGAGCTTGAAAGACAGGGCTACACCCACATCATTACACGAACCCATAAGGAGCTTGACCTCACACGTCAGGACGCTGTGGAACAATTCTTTGCGGAGGAGAAGCCGGAATACGTATTCCTGGCGGCGGCAAAGGTGGGCGGCATCATCGGCAACGCCACCGCCAAAGCCGACTTCATGTACGAAAACATGATTCTCGAAATGAATGTCATTCACAGCGCGTGGCAGAACGGCTGCAAAAAGCTGGAATTCCTCGGCTCGTCCTGCATTTATCCCCGTATGGCTCCCCAGCCCATGCAGGAAAGCTGCCTGCTGACAAGCTCGCTGGAGGAAACCAACGAGGCATACGCCCTCGCCAAGATCAGCGGGCTGAAATACTGCGAATATCTCAATACCCAATACGGCACCGACTACATCAGCGTCATGCCGACCAATCTCTACGGCCCCAACGACAATTATCACCCGACTCATTCCCACGTGCTTCCGGCGCTGATCCGCCGATTCCACGAGGCGAAGGTTTCGGGCGCGGAATCGGTCACCTGCTGGGGCGACGGCAGTCCGCTGCGCGAATTCCTTTATGTGGACGACCTCGCGAACCTGTGTGTCTTCCTCATGAACCACTACAGCGGAAACGAAACGGTCAACGCCGGCACCGGCAAGGAACTGACCATCAGGGAGCTGACCGAGCTGGTTGCCAGGGTGGTGGGCTATACAGGACGTATAGAATGGGATACCACCAAACCCAACGGCACACCGCGCAAGCTGCTCGACGTAAGCAAGGCGGCAAAGCTCGGGTGGACCTACAAGACCGAGCTGGAGGACGGCATCAGGCTGTCCTACGAGGACTTTCTGAATAATCCAATGCGTGCGGAAAGGTGATGCATGCCATATGCATATTATTTTACTGTCCGGTGGCTCCGGAAAAAGGCTCTGGCCGCTGTCGAATGACACGCGTTCCAAGCAGTTCATCAAAATATTCAAAAAGCCGGAGCACAGCATTCCGATGGGCAAGGAGGACGGCGGCGAATACGAGTCGATGGTGCAGAGGGTTTACCGCCAGATCAAGACGGTTGATCCCGACGCGACCGTCACAATCGCCACATCCAAATCACAGGTTTCCTCCATTCACAACCAGCTGGGCGACGGCGTTTCCATCTCCGTAGAGCCCTGCCGGCGCGACACATTCCCCGCCATCGCCCTTGCAACGGCTTATCTGCACGACGTCATCAACGTCCCCGCTGATGAAGCCGTGGTTGTCTGCCCGGTTGACCCTTATGTCGAATACAGCTACTTCAAATGCCTTGAAGAAATGTACCACAAGGCCATTCAAAGAGGCGGTTTGGTGCTCATGGGCATCCAACCGACCTTCCCGACCGAGAAATACGGGTATATTCTTCCCCACGAGCAGGAAGACGGCAGCTGCCGCTTTGAATTCAAGGAAAAACCCGACGCGCAGACCGCCGCCAAGTACATTGAGGAAGGCTGCCTGTGGAACGGCGGCGTTTTCGCCTACCGGCTTTCCTATGTGCTGCAAAAAAGCCGCGAGCTGATGGGAACTGACAATTATTACGAGCTTTACGCCAATTATGACACATTCAGAAAAATCAGCTTCGACTACGCTGTGGTGGAAAACGAGAGCAATCTCAGCATCGTCAGATATCACGGCCAGTGGAAGGATCTCGGCACGTGGAACACGCTCACCGAATCAATGGAGGAAAACTCCGTCGGCGACGTGAGAATGAACGAGAACTGCGAAAATGTCCACGCCATCAATGAAATGGGCGTACCTATGCTGGTGATGGGCTGCAAAAACATCGTCATTTCGGCTTCGCCCGACGGCATTCTTGTATCCGACAAGGAACAGAGCAGCTACATCAAGCCGTTTGTGGACGACATCAAGCAGCGCATTATGTTCGCCGAAAAATCATGGGGGCGTTATCGCGTGCTCGATGTGGAGGAAGACAGCATGACTGTCAAGGTGATTCTCAACCCCGGACACAAGATGAATTACCACAGTCACGAGCGCCGGGACGAGATCTGGACCATCATCACCGGTTCGGGCTATACGATCGTGGACGGCATGGAACAGCCGGTCAAGCCGGGAGACGTGGTCACCATGGCGGCAGGCTGCAAACACACCGTTGTGGCAGGAAGCGACGGTCTGCAAATGATAGAGGTTCAGATCGGCCGGGACATCAGCGTTTCCGACAAGAAAAAATATGAGTTTCCTTATAAATAACGCTCCTGCTTCTGTAAAGCTGTTGCAACAGCAAAGGAACGAAGGCTTATGAATTTTCCATTTATGCTTGCCCCTGCTGCCAAAGGGTATCTCTGGGGCGGAAGCCGCCTCAACGACGATTTCGGAAAAAACATAGAACTGGATCCGCTGGCTGAAACATGGGAATGCAGCACCCATCCCAGCGGACAAAGCACCGTTTCCAGCGGCGAATTCCAGGGCATGCCGCTTGGCGACGTCTTGAATTTGCGTCCGGATTTTCTGGGGAGTCACCCGCTGGAAATCACCCGGGGAAGATTGGAATTGCCTATCCTGATTAAGCTGATAGACGCAAAAAACGATTTGTCCGTTCAGGTGCATCCCGACGACGAATACGCTTTGACCCACGAGAATTCACTTGGGAAGACCGAGATGTGGTATGTGCTCGACGCCAAACGGGGCGCGAGTCTCGTTTACGGCTTCAATCAGGACATGACCCAGCAGCGAGTCAGAGACGCTCTGGAGGACGGAACCATCGGCAATTATCTCAACTGTGTGCCGGTGCACAAAAACGATCTATTCTATATCGAATCCGGCACCATTCACGCCATCGGAGCAGGTGCGCTGATAGCCGAGATTCAGGAAAACAGCGACGTGACCTACCGGCTGTACGATTACGATCGCGTCGGAAAGGACGGCAAGCAGCGTCCTCTGCACATCGATCAGGCCATGAATGTGATCAATCTGAAATCCTCCGACGCTCCCAGGCAGCCCATGCGCGTGCTCCGATACAGAAACGGCGCGGCAAGCGAATTGCTCATCCGCTGCAAATATTTCCAGGTGGAAAGGCTTCTGCTCAACACGGAAATTCACCGTTCGCTCTGGGAATTTCAGACAGGACATAACAGCTTTCACGCGCTGCTCTGCGTGGACGGCTGCGGCGTGCTCTACGGAGAGGGCGTCATGCTGCCCTTCTTCAAGGGGGACTGCATCTTCATTCCCGCCGGAAGCATTCCCCTGAAACTGCACGGAAAGTCACAGATCCTTAACGTGAGCTGCTGATTAAATTTTAAGCGAGGTGCCGACATGGGGCGAGAAGCGAGCTTTGAGCTGAATTGCTCGGATTTTTCGGGCAGCGTGACGGATTTCATTAAATTGCTGAACAGCCTCAGCTGGTCATATTACGATGACGACAACCATGCCGAATATCTGCCGGTGGGCGACAGCGACAGCTTTGACTGGCAAATGGATGAAATCACCGAGAGCGGGCTTTACGCCATCTTTGACCGGAAGCTGCAACGCGGCGAAACGGTGGGATTGGTGCTGTATTACCGCGACACAGGCCACGGCATCACACTGCTTGCGGCTGACACAAGTGAAATCAGCATCATTCCCAACATCAACCGCAAGACATGGGACGGCGACGAGGATTCCGTCACCGATGTAAACTGGTACGCCGAAACAATCTTCCAAAAGCTTCTCTGGTACGACTGCGGCATGAAAAGCTTCAGGTTTGAAGAATCGGATGACAATGACGACGAGGATAACGAGGAAGAATTTTGTGAGGATTCTGAAGATTTTGAGAAAAGCGAAACAAACGATTGACATTCCTCAATAATGATGCTAAAATATTATCGACAAGTTGGAGAAAAAACTGTTAATTACAACTAACATGATGCAACGGTGCGTTTCCCGCATAATTGTCATGATAACTGCATAATGATTTACTGAACAGGCATCCGCGTTATGCGGACTTGCCGGGCTTCGCAGATGTGAGGCAGCAGTTTGTTTTCTATCTTTGCTTTAGAAAAATCAACCTGCGGGACAGACAAAAATGTTCCGCGGGTGTTTTTTGTACTCGAATGATCGGAGGGCTTCTCATGAACAGAAAGCAGATAGTCGAAAGAGTTTCGGCAATCAGCATCGCGGTCAATCTTATACTCTCGGTCGGCAAGCTGGCCGCAGGTATTCTGGCACATTCCGGCGCAATGGTCTCCGACGCGGTTCATTCCGCGTCCGACGTATTCAGCACGATCATTGTCATCATCGGCTTCCGCCTGTCCGCCAAGGATGCCGACAAGGAACATCCCTACGGCCACGAACGGCTGGAATGTGTCGCGGGAATCATTCTGGCGGTGATTCTCTTTATCACCGGACTTGGCATCGCCAAATCTTCCTTCGATCTGGTGGTTTCCAAAGAATATCTGACCGCGAAAATGCCGGGCATCGCCGCTCTGATGGCCGCCATTATCTCCATCGCCGCCAAGGAAGGGCTTTACTGGCTGACAATTATTTACGCCAGAAAGATTGACTCCCCCGCGCTGAAAGCCGACGCGTGGCATCACCGGAGCGACGCGCTTTCTTCCATCGGCGCGATGATCGGCATTATCGGCGCACGCATGGGATTTGCCATCTGCGAACCGGTGGCAAGCCTTGTGATCTGCCTGTTCATCATCAAAGCCTCGGTGGAAATATTCAGCGACGCAATCGGCAAGATGACCGACAAGGCGTGTGACGAATCCACCCAGAATTCCATACGCGAAATTATTCTCGCCCAGGAGGGTGTGCAATCGCTGGCCGAACTCAAGACCCGCATGTTCGGGGCGAAAATGTATGTGGACGCCGTGATCACGGTGGACGGAGAGCTTCCTCTGACGGAGGCGCACGCCATTGCGGAATCGGTTCACGACAGCGTGGAACATGCCTTCCCCTGTGTGAAGCACTGCATGGTGCATGTCGACCCCGCGTGATTTATGTGAACTGAATATAGACAGAATATGAGGAATTTGTAAATCATCGCAAAACACAAAAAATCACCTTACGTAAGGTATTGCTTGTGACGCCGCGTAATGGGGTATTCTAAGGGCAAAGGAGGTGACAGCTATGTCAAAATACACGACAGGAGAGATCGCGAAGCTCTGCGGCGTCACCGTCAGGACGGTGCAGTATTACGACACGCGAGGGATTCTTGTGCCGGCGGAACTATCCGAAGGAGGCAGACGGCTCTATTCCGAGAGCGACCTGAAACGCATGAAGATCATCTGCTTCCTGAGGGACCTGGGACTTCCGCTGGATTCCATCGCTCAGATGCTCGCCGAGGACGACCCGGGCAGCGTCATTTCATTGCTGTTGGAGCAGCAGGAGGCGACGCTCAGGGAGGAAATCGGCGAGCGTCGGGAAAAGCTGGACAGGCTGGAATCGCTCCGGCGTGATCTGAAAGACGTGGAGCAGGTTTCTTTTGAATCCATCGGAGACATAGCGTACACAATGACCAACAAGAAAAAGCTCCGGAAAATGCGTGCGGTGATGTTGATTTCGGGCATTCCCGTCACGCTGCTGCAATGGGCCGCCATTATTCTGTGGATCATGAAGGGCTGGTGGTGGCTGTTCGTACTTTGGGCAGTGGTTGCCATTCCGTGGGGAATCGTGATTTCAAAGTATTACTACGATCATACGGCCTATCTTTGCCCGCAGTGCCACACGGTATTCACGCCGAGCTTCAAGGAGATGTTCTTTGCAAGGCATACGCCCTCGACACGCAGGCTGACCTGCACATCCTGCGGACATCACGGGTTCTGCGTGGAGGTGCCAAAGGAAGAGAAAGGTAGAGAATAATTCCAATACACAGGGGGTTTAACATATGAACATGAATTTGGACACATTAATGGAATACCTGCCGCTGCTGCTGCCGCTGATCGTGGCGGAGCTTGCCCTTTTCGTCTGGGCGCTGGTGCATGTGCTCACCCACAAGACCTATAAGCACGGCAACCGCGTTCTCTGGCTCATCGTGGTCATCGTGATGATGAATTTTGTCGGGCCGATACTCTATTTCATTCTGGGAAAAGAGGACGAATAAAATATGGCAAACGTGCTTGAAATAGCCGGACTGAGCAAGCGCTTCGGCAGCAAGCAGGTGCTCACCGGCGTGACGCTTTCGGTGCCGGAAAACTGCGTGTTCGGCTTCGTGGGACGCAACGGAGCGGGCAAAACCACCACCATGAAATCCATCATCGGACTGCTGAAACCCGACGGCGGAGAGATTTCCGTCTGCGGCGAGAAGGTTTCCTACGGCGGCACCAAAACCAACCGCTTCATCGGCTACCTGCCCGACGTGCCGGAATTCTACGGCTACATGACCGCGCGGGAATACATGTCGCTCTGCGGCAAGATCGCCGGAATGAATTCATCGGACGCCGAATCCCGCACGGACGAGCTGCTCGAATTGGTGGGGCTTTCGGGCGAAAAGCACCGCATCAAGGGGTATTCCCGCGGCATGAAGCAGCGTCTTGGCATCGCGCAGGCATTGATCAACCGTCCGAAGCTGCTGATCTGCGACGAACCCACTTCCGCACTCGACCCGGTAGGCCGCAGGGAGATACTCGACATCCTGAAAGACGCCGGAAAACAGACTTCGGTCTTTTTCTCCACCCACATTCTCACCGACGTAGAAAGAATCTGCGACCGCGTCGCCCTTCTCGAAGACGGCAAGGCAGCTCTCAGCGGCGATATTGACGAGATAAAGAAGAAACGCTCCGACACGGCAGTGGAAGTGCTGACGGAAATCCCGTCCCACGCGGCTTTGCTGGCGGAGCAATTCCCATCGGGCGAAGTGCGCGACGGCTGTTTTGTCCTTCCCAATGCCTCCGCAGACGACGCGGAAGGGCTGATGCAATGCATACTGGCAAAGCACATTTCCGTCATACGCTTTGAACGAAAAGAGCCTGATCTGGAGGATATGTTCATGGAGGTGATCAGCGAATGAAATTCCTGCGCCACTTTATCACCTTTACGGGCAAGGAACTGCTGGAGCTTTGCAGGAGCGGAAGGCTGCTGCTGCTCGTCATCCTCTTCACGGCTTTTGGGGTGATGAATCCCGCCATTGCCAAGCTCACGCCATGGCTGCTTCAGACCATGTCCGATTCGCTGGAAGCCTCCGGCATTACCGTCACGGAAGTCACCGTCACCGCGATGGACTCGTGGGTGCAGTTTTTCAAGAATATGCCGATGGCCATGCTGGTGGTGCTGGTGATGTTCGGCGGCATCTTCACCTCGGAATATTCCAAGGGGACCCTCATTCCGCTGCTTGCAAAGGGATTGGGAAGAAACGCGGTTGCCGCCGCGAAGACATTCACCATGCTGCTGGTGTGGAGCGCCGGATACCTGATGAGTTACGGCATCACCTTTTTCTACAACGACTATTACTGGGACAATTCCGCGGTACAGAATACCGCCTTTGCCGCCTTCGGACTCTGGCTGTTCGGCGTGCTGCTGATCTGCTGCATTACCTTCTTCTCATCCTTCGCAAGCTCCGCCATTCAGGTGCTTCTGGGAATCGGCGCGGTGTATATCGCGTTGACGATGCTCTGCATGATCGGCACGGTCAGCGAGTATCTCCCTTCCTACCTCCTGCAAAGCGGGGAATTGCTCACCGGACAGGCACAGCCGTCGGATTATTCTGCGGCGGTCTGCGTGACGGCCGTTTCTTCCGTTGTCCTGCTGCTTGCTTCGATCCCGATGACCGTCAAAAGACGGGTATGAAATCAATTGAAAACTCCTTGCCGCGATAAAGCCGCAAGGAGTTTTTTTGCAAAATTGTAAGTGTTTCTTCGTTCGGGGCAAAGGGGTATCTTTTGCTTTACCTTTTTCTGCTGCGCGCTTTCTTTTTTCTTCGTCTATTATAAATTATTGCCTCGCGTGATGATGCGGCTCCATTCCACCGGCCCGATCGCGCCGTTCTGCTCGATATCCAGCTGCCGCTGCAAGGCAAGCACCGCGTTGCGGGTCGCTTCGTCGAAGGTGCCGGTGACATTGACCTGCGGAATCTGCGGGTCGTTCTGCGAGATGATATTGAGGTACCGCTGGATGATGGTGACGCTCTCGCCGGTGTCCCCCAACACGAGGAACCGGCCCGGATAGGGTTCACCGATCGCACTCTGGTAATTGGCCGGAAGTTCCTCCACGGCGGCGCGGTAGGCTCTTTCCACTTCGCCGAAGGTCTGCCGTCCGGCAATTCCGTCCACCGTCAGCCCGTACAGCTTCTGGAAGGTGAACACCGCGTCGCGGGTCTGTTCCCCGAAGTAGCCGGTGATGGGAATAGGCGGCAGCTCCGGAAAGAAATATCCCAGAAAAGCGAGATAATATTGCAGCGCTTCCACATCCACGCCGCTGTCGCCGAATCTGAGCGAACGGGTGTATCTTCTCTCCACCTCGGAGATTTCCAGACCTTCGCCGGTAATGTCGGACAGCCGCTTGACGGCGGCGAATATCTGCTTGATCTTATACCATGTCGCCTTGCCCACAACGCCGTCGGGTTCCAGGTTGAATATATTCTGGAACGCCGTCACCGCCCGTTCTGTTTCAAAATCATAGACGCCGGTCAGACTGCTGATTCTCGGCAGCGCCGGATAATTGAGGGCAATGCGGTTGAGCTCCCGCTTGATGATCAGCACGTCGTCGCCGAAGGAACCTCGCCGCAGCGGTACACCGGGATAGGAAGGGGTGTTGTTCCCCACCGCCGCGTCCCGCACCAGACGGATATTGTCGCCGTAATAATACTGCAAAATCTGGAAGGCATTCATTCCCTGCTCGGCAAGCCGGACGGTTCCCCACTGGGAAAGACCGCTGCACTGCACGTAGACGCCGTCACAGAACTGGGCGTACAACGGCACGATGCTGCCGTTGCGCACGATGTAGTTGTTGAATATCTCGTCCACAATCTCGCTGATATTGCCGAATATCTCGCTGTCGGGCTGAAACGCCTGATCGTAGAGGGTGTTGTTGGTAATGTCAAAGTCATACCCGCGGCTGGGGTAGTATTCGGTGTAGATGCGGTTGAGGGCGAATGTGATCTGCGCCAGAATATTGGCTCTGAGCGCTGCCTCCGGCCAGTTCGGATAAATTTCGTTGGAGGCGACGTTCTTGATGTACTCGGTAAAGCCGACCGTCACGTTTTCCGCCTGTTCATTCGGCGCGCCCAGGTGAACCGTAACGGTCTGCGGAATGATTGGCAATGTCGGCATTTAATTCCCCTCCGTCATATGATTTACGGGAGTGAGCGAAAGCGGAAGTATCGTTTCGATGCGGTCGTACACCGTCACCACCTTGTCGATCACCGATTGGAAGGACGGGTGAAAGAGCGACACCAGATACTGCGCCTCGTCAACGTCGGAAGTCTTGGGATTGAGCACGGTGTCAACCGCACGTGTGGGAAGCACCATGTTGTCCACAATTCCCGATGAATTGGTGGTATCGCTGTAGAGCAGATAGCGCACGCCGTTGTGGATCACCGCGACGTCCACCTCCACTCCCTTCACCGGGAAGGCTTCATATGCCGCGCTGATCTGCACCTTGAGTGTTCCCCTGCCGGGGTAGCCGTTGATGTAATCCTGGTATTCGGGTACAAAGGGCGATACGCCGCCCTGACGCTGCGTTCCCATTGAATTGTTCATAATGATCGGACTCCTTTCGTGTCGGCTAGAATCATATAAGTGACTGCTGTCAGCCTGTTATTATAATATTCCGTTTTCCCGAAAACGTGTAACTTATCCGTTCAGAAGTCCGAATGCACACAGGACGTCAAAAACACCTGCACAGAAGTCCAGTTCCATGCAGGTGTTGTGTCATTGTCCCTTGTTTTCTTTGCTGAAATTGGTCTCGTCCACCAGATAATGCGGACGGCGTTTGACTTCGTAATAAATTCTCCCCACATACTCCCCGATAATGCCGATTGAAATCAACTGCACGCCTCCAAAGAAGCAGATCGTGAAGATTGTGGTAAAATAGCCGGGCATGTCGATGCCCTTGAAAATAATGCCGACAAGCAGGAAGATCAGGTACATCAGACTGATTAAGATCGCAAATGCCCCGATGAAAATGCAGAACCGGAGCGGCTTGTTGTTGAAGGAAAGCACACCGTCCACACCGTACCGCACCAATGACCGGAAGCTCCACTTGCTCTCCCCTGCCGCCCGGCTGCGGTTTTTGTAATGAATGATTTTCTCCCTGAAGCCGATCCAGGAGAACAGCCCCTTGGAAAAGCGGTTGTATTCGTTCATGGTGAGCAATGCGTTCAGCGCCTTGCGGCTGAGCATGCGGAAGTCGCCTATCCCGTCGGTCAGTTTGACGTCGGTCAGCCTGTCCACCAGCCTATAATAAGAACGGGCAAAGAAGCTGCCCAGCTTCTTATCGCCCGTGCGGTCGCGCTGGGCAATTACCTGATCGTAGCCCTGCCGCGCGTATGCCAGCATCTGCCCGATCAGCTCCGGCGGATGCTGGAGATCGGAGTCCATGATCACCACATACTCTCCGGAGGAATATTGCAGCCCTGCCAGCATAGCGGATTCTTTGCCGAAGTTGCGGCTGAAGGAAATATACCTGACATGCCCGTCTTTTTCCGCAAACTGCCTGAGAATGGCACGGGTACCGTCGTGGCTGCCGTCGTCCACAAAAATCAGCTCATAGTCGTCGGTTATCTCCTTCATCTCCGCCGAAAGCTCGCTGTAGGTCATCGCCAGCACCTTATCTTCGTTGTAGCATGGAAGTACCGCGGAAATCAGCATATTGTATATCCCGCCTCTCTCATCAGCATTTCAAACAGCGCCAGATATTCCGCCCGGGTTTCGATGAATTCCCTTTCGCTGCCGGCAATCTCAATATGAATCTCCGGCGGCTCGTCGCGGAGCCTGTCCCCGTTGAAGAGAAGGAATTCATGGTAGAGCATGCAGTCGTCGATCTTCCTGACCGCCCGGGCTTCCGCCCCGCTTTCGGACGGAATTCCGAACCGTTCCAGAAGTCGTCCGTGAAGCCGTTCCTCACATTCGCAGTAGTATGGGAGCTGCCTTTTCAGCGGACGGGTCATATCCCCGATATAAGCCTCGGTCGCATCGTGCAGCAGGCAGAGCAGCTGCACTCTTGCCCCCAGTCCGCAGGCCGCGGCTTCCTTCGCACAGTTGATGCAATGCCTCGCCACCGAGAAAAACTCACTGAAATGCCCGTTGGCGCGGCAAATCAGGCTAAGTGAATGGGCGATGTCGTGGATGTCGATATCATCCATGCCGGGATCCAGCGGGTCAAAGCTGCGCCCGCCGATGGTTGTAATGAATGCTTTGCTTGTTGCCAATTGATATCATTCCCAATTTGCCAGAATTCAAACACGGAAGGTTCCGCCATGAAAGATTTTTCCGGCGAATCCTTCCGTATTCTTCATAATACATTATTCGATGCTCAGCACGCCGCTGATGCGGGAGAGCCTGGATGTGATCTGCGCCAGATGCTCCTTGCTGCTGACCGAAATGGTCGCCGTGATCATCGCGTTGTCGTCCTTCAACTCGCGGGAATTGAGCATGCTGATGCTGATGTGCATCATGGATAGCTGCGTGGTCACATCGGCCAACAGTCCCTTGCGGTTAAGGCAGAAAAGACGCAGCGTCGTCTTGAATTCGCGGTAATTGGTGCCTTCGCTCCAATAGACCTTGATCCAACGTTCCGGGTTTTCACATTGCTCGATATGCTCCGGCACGTTGGGACAGCTTCTCTTATGCACCGACACGCCGAAGCCGCGTGTAATGAAGCCGATGATTTCATCGCCCGGCAGGGGATTGCAGCAGCGCGACATCTTGATCTGGCAGTTGTCAATGCCTTCCACTCGCACGCCGGGATCGCCCTTGTGGGATTTATGGGCTTCCTGTTCAAAGTTGCCTTCTATGCCCTGCAGTCCCATCGGCTTGATGACGATTCTGGCGTAATCCTCGCGCAGACGCGGCATGAGCTTGGTGACGATGATCGCGCCGTAGCCGATGGCGGCGTAAAAATCGTCCACGCTGTCCTTGTGGGACTTGCGGATCTGCTCCTGCATGAATTCATCGAACTTGTCGTCCGGAATGATCAGGCCCGCGCGCTTCATCTCGCGGTCGAATTCCGCCTTGCCTTCTTCGATGTTTTCCGCCCTGCGTTCGTTCTTGAACCAGGAACGTATCTTGGTTTTGGCCTGACTGGTCTTTGCCATATTGAGCCAGTCGCGGCTGGGACCGTTGGTGATTTCCTTGGTGGTCTGAATTTCTATCTTGTTGCCGGTATGCAGCACTGTATTCAGCGGAACGATCCTGCCGTCGATTTTGGCGCCGATCATGCGGTGTCCCACCTGGCTGTGAATGGCATAGGCGAAGTCGATCACCGTCGCCCCTCTCGGCAGCACCTTGACTTCCCCCTTCGGGGTGAAGACATAGATTTCCTCCGGCATGATATCCTCTTTGATGACATCGAGAACATCGGCGCTTTCGCTGTCCATCTGATCCTCGATCATCTTGCGGATCCACGACACGGTGTTTTCAAAGACCTTGTTGCCGCCTTCGGCCGCCTTGCCGGTCTTGTACTTCCAGTGCGCCGCCACACCGTATTCCGCCGTGAGGTGCATATCCCTGGTGCGTATCTGCACTTCAAAGGGAACGGCGTTTTCATTGGGGTCATCGCTCTTGCGGATGACGGTGGTGTGCAGCGATCTGTAGCCGTTGGACTTCGGCATGGCGATGTAATTCTTGTAGCGATTGGGCAGCGGCGTATAGATGGTCTGCACCACGCCCAGCGCGGCGTAGCATTCAGCAACGGTATCCACGATCACGCGCACGGCATAGACGTCGTAGATATCCTCGAAGCTCTTGCCCTGCATGATCATCTTGTTGTAGATGCCGTGCACGGATTTGACACGTCCGGACAGTTCCACATTGGGAATATATTCAATAAGGTTCTGACGAAGCTCCTCTTTGATCTCTTCCAGAAACGCCTGGCGGTTGGCCTGCTGCGCCGAAAGGTTGTCGCAGATCTGCTTGTAGCCTATGGGATCGAGATAGCGCAGCGACAGATCCTCGAGTTCCTCCTTGACCGGACGGATGCCCATTCTGTGAGCCAGAGGCGCATAGACTTCCAGGGTCTCGCGGGCAATATTGCGCTGTTTCTGGGGATACATGGCGCTGAGTGTGCGCATGTTGTTCAGACGGTCTGCGAGCTTGATGATCAGCACACGGATGTCCTTATTGGTGGCAATCAGCATACGGCGCACATTCTCCGCCTGATGCTCCTCCTCGGTATTGAAGCCGAGCTTGCTCAGCTTGGTAAGTCCGTCAATGATCTGCGCGGTGGTGCTTCCGAAATTCTTCTCAATGTCCTCCAGCGTAACGGGAGTATCCTCCACCACGTCGTGAAGGAGGGCAGCGACCACACTGTCGGTGTCCATGCCGAGCGATACAAGGATGTTTGCCACCGAGATCGGGTGTACAATGTACGGCTCTCCCGACTTGCGCTTCTGTCCGGCATGCGCCTTGTTTGCAAAAAGATAGGCTTTTTCGATGGTCGTCATGTCGTAATCCTTGCCGCTTTTAACGATGTTGGCCACCAGCTCGTCATAGGTCTGGTACGCTTCCACCACGTTATCCGTATAATCTCTCTCGTTGACATCATTTCTTCCGATGTCGCCATTTGCGTTGGTCATATGGTCTTCCCTCCTCAAAAACGGCTGATCCGCCGTTAATAGCTTTTTCCATTCTTCCCTTACTCAAAAATAAACAGTGATCAATAATTACACATTTCTGTATCCGACACGTACTGCCGACGGTGTTTCTTCGGGCGAAATCTTGTCGCCCTGCTTTCTTTCGACCGCTTCGACACAGAGAACGGAGCCGTCGTCGCCGACATGCAGCAGTCCTCCTTCGCTGAGTATCTGCAATGATGTCAGCATCGCGGCAAATCCCACGCCCATCCGCTTCATACGGCAGCCCAGCACATCGGCCTCTCCCCGATAGCCGCCGGACACTGCGCGATAGACAATTCCAAGCGTGCTGCGGGAAGGTCTGAGCAGTTCGCAGTCTTCGTCGGAAAGCGGCTCGTCACGCATCATTTTTTCAAAGAGCTGTCTGCCTCCGCTGATCTCGTCAAAATGCGTTTCGGAAAGACGGATATCCCTGATGATGACAGTCAGGCTCTCTCTCCCGCGGTATGCGGATTTATCCAGTGTAACGGCGATATCCACCACGTCACCGACCCGGAAGGGGAAATCCTCATCCGGCGTGGAAAACTTCATGGCCGTGATAATCGTGCCGCCGCGTTCCAGCGTAAGCCGCTGGTGCTTGCCGCCGCCGGCACCGTAAATATCGGTGAGTTTCAGTCCCATGACGGCTATCACGGGGGTGGAATTGTCCGCCCCGAAGGGTTCAAGCAGCTGCGAAGCGTCGCAGAGCTGCAGTGTAACGACAGACGGCGGAAGCTGACAGTCAATGTGCAGCACAGGGGACGGCATGATGGGGTATTTTTCCCGCGCATATTCGTTGATCGCCCTGCGGAATGCGTCTATATTTTCGGTTTTGAGATTGATTCCGGCGGCAAGGGTATGGCCTCCGAACCCGGTGAGCTGACCGGCACAGGCTGAAATAGCTTCATAAAGCGAGAAACCCTCTATGCTGCGGCCGGAGCCCTTCGCCCTGTCCCCTTCATAGGATATGATAAAGCAGGGCTTTCCGTACCTTTCGCAGATTCTGGAAGCGAAGATGCCAATCACGCCGCCGTTCCATTTTTCTCCGGCGATCACGATGACCCGGTCGTAAAGCGCCGATCTGTCCTTCGCCAGCATTTCCGTAACCTCGCGGTCAATAATCTGTTCGATTGCCTGCCGTTCCTTGTTCTGGGCGGTCAGTTCTTCCGCAAGCGAAGATGCTTCTTCATCGTCATCGGTAATCAGCAGCTTTACCGCGTGAGACGCCTTGCCGAGCCTGCCCGCGGCATTCAGCCGGGGGGCAATCACAAAGGCGATGCTGGTGGAAGTGATGGTCTTGCCGCTGAGTCCCGCCATATCAATCAGGGTGCTCAGCCCCAGGCGGGAGGAACTTTGCAGCTGACGCAGACCCAGACGCACCAGCCGGCGGTTCTCTCCAGTCAGGCTGACCACATCGGCCACCGTACCGAGCGCCACCAGATCGCCGCAGTCTTCCACAACCGCCATGCTGTCGCCTTCAATGGCACAAACCAATTTGAACGCCACGCCAACGCCGGCATATTCCTTGAAGGGGCAGGCGCTGTCCTTCCTGTGGGGATTGACCACCGCCACCGCGGCGGGAAGTATCTCGCCCTCCTGATGGTGGTCAGTGATCACCACGTCTATGCCAAGCGAATGGGCGTGTTCCACTTCCGCAACGGCGGAAATGCCGTTGTCCACCGTGATGATCAGGTCAATGTTCAGCTCGTGCAGCGTATCGACCGCCTTGCAGTTGAGTCCGTATCCTTCGCCTTCGCGGTCGGGAATGTAATACATGACATTTGCGCCGGCTGATTCGAGATAGGAAAACAGCAGCGCGGTGGAGGTGACGCCATCCACGTCGTAATCGCCGTAGACGGCAATTCTTTCAAAGCCGTCAATCGCCTTGCGGATGCGGCTGACAGCCTTGTCCATATCGACAATGTCGAATGGGTCAAGGAATTCCGCTGTGTCGTCGTCAAGACCCAGCATATCGCTGATCTGCCCGTCGGAGCAAAAGCCCCGCGAGGTCAGCAGATGGGCGGCAAAGCCGTCGATTCCGAAACGCTCCGCAACGCTGCGGGACAGCATTTTATCCGACTTGGCAATTTGCCAGCGGCGAAAGGACATCGGACTCACCTCCTTCAGTAAGTTCAAAAGAAAAGATAGGATAATAAGTATGATACCATATTACGCGTCTTTTTTCAAGGTCTTCTTTGAAGATTGTCTATATTTTTTTTACAATTTTTTTATAATTTGCGTCGGGGATTTACCTGAATTCTTGCATTGACATTCATCCCTAGAAAAATCCTTTTCCGCGTTGATGCGGCGTTCATCAGATGGACTGCAAAAAATTACTCACATTTTAAAAAAAAGACTTGACTTTTGCAATTATTTGTTGTATAGTAATTAAGCGCTTGTAAAGATGTCAAGCGCGGTGCGTTGGATGCACCGTATCATGAATATGTTATACGGAGAAGTCGCGTAGCTGGTCGAGCGCGCACGATTGGAAATCGTGTAATCGTTAAAAGCGGTTCGAGGGTTCGAATCCCTCCTTCTCCGCCAGAAACGCCCCTTTGCGATAACACGCAAAGGGGCTCAAATATTTAATAATGAAGCATATAACAATAGAGTCGAGATTTACGCGGGGTGTTTCCGGCGTATTATTCTTTATTCGTAAAATATGCAAACCGAAACGAAAACACAGCCCTATCCAAATTGAACGGACAGGGCTGTGTTTGATTCGTTTAATCTCATGAATGCAGGAGCTGATGAAATGGTAAAACGATTCATCGCCTACTACCGCCCGCACAAGCTGCTTTTCGGAGCGGATATGGCTGCGTCGCTGCTGATCTCGCTGCTGGGAATGGTCTATCCCGTCATGACCAACCGGCTGCTCAACGATTTCATTCCCAACCGCGCCTACCGCTCGATTATCATTGCGGGAAGCTGCGTGCTGGCGCTTTATTTCGTTCGGATGCTGCTGCGCTACTTCGTGCAGTATCAGGGGCATATGGTGGGAACCTACATGCAGGCGCAAATGAGGAGGGAGCTTTTCGCACATCTGGAAAGGCTGCCCTTTTCCTTCTTTGACGACCACGAAACCGGCGCCATTATGACCCGCATGACAAACGACCTCTTTGAAGTGAGTGAGCTTGCCCACCACGGCCCGGAAAATCTGCTGACCTGTACGGTCATGATCGGGCTGAGCTTCGGCTATCTCTGCACCATCAATGTGTGGCTCACGCTCATCATATTCGCCTGCGTACCGCTGCTGGCTGCGGTGTCGGTCTATCTCAGGAAGAAAATGCGTGACGCCTTCAAGGAACGCCGCAAGAGCAACGCGGTCATCAACGCAGCGCTGGAAAGCTCCATCACCGGCGTGCGGGTCACCAAGGCGTACACCAACGCCGCCCGCGAACAGGAAAAATTCGAGGTCGGCAATCAGATGTACATCGACGCATGTGCCAAATCCTACAGCGCGATGGGGAAATTCCATTCCTCCACCTCCTTCATCACCGACGTATTCAACGTGATCATCCTGATCGCGGGAGGCCTTTTCCTCTACAAAGGACGCATCAACTTCGGGGAATATTCCACCTTTATCGTGTCGGTCAATTTGTTTATCGCTCCGGTGCAGACGCTCATTCAGTTCATGGAACAGTGGCAGAACGGCGCGACAGGCTTCCGCCGGTTCATTGAGATCATGGACATTCCCGAGGAGCAGGATGCGCCTGACGCCGAGGACATCGGCGAGGTGCAGGGAGATGTGGAGCTGCGCGACGTGAGCTTTTCCTATGAGAAGGAAGGAGAACGCGACATTCTCGACCACGTTTCGCTTAAAATCAACAAGGGCGGCAAGGTTGCCCTGGTCGGGCCTTCCGGAGGCGGCAAAACGACCATCTGCCACCTTATCCCCCATTTCTACAGGGTGGAAGATAACTGCGGCAGCATTCTGATTGACGGCAGGGACATAAGGCACATCACGATGGAATCGCTCCGCCGCAACATCGGCATCGTCCAGCAGGACGTCTTCCTCTTTGCAGGGACGATCAGGGAAAACATCGCCTACGGCTGTCTTGACGCGACCGACGATCAGATCATCGAAGCCGCCAAGAAGGCCAATCTCCACGAATTCGTGTCAGGGCTTCCCAACGGCTACGAAACCGAGATAGGCGAACGGGGCATCAAGCTCTCGGGCGGTCAGAAGCAGCGCGTTTCCATTGCCCGCGTGTTTTTAAAGAATCCTTCGATACTTATTCTGGACGAAGCGACCAGCGCGCTTGACAACACCACAGAAGTGCTCATTCAGCAGGCACTGGACGAACTCTGCAAAGGACGCACGACATTGGTTGTAGCCCACAGGCTTTCCACCATACGCAATGCCGATCATATTGCCGTCGTAACCGGCGGCAGAATTACCGAATACGGCACTCATGACGAGCTGATGCGGCAGAGCGGAACCTACAAAGAGCTGTATGAATTGCAGTTCAGACACAATTGATTGTGATGGCTCAAACAAAACACCGCAGCGCGGTCGGATTCTCTGCAGGAATTCCGCCGCGCTGCGGTGTTTCTATTCACTTCATCTGACAGATCAACGCGTCCCGCCTGTTTAGCGGTAAAGCCACGATAAACGGGATACGGCCGGAATCTGTCGGTTATATCCTGGAACGCGACCTTCCCGGGAATCTCGCATGCAGATTCCGACGCGTATCCGCGTTTTTTCTTTTGCAGCGTCTGCGGAAAGCAAATGCTCTTAAATCAGTTATCCATCATAAATCATATCCAATACGAACGACCTGTCAGAAGCCACAAGAAATAAAACGATCCGCAGACCATTTCCCATAGCAGCACCGCGCCGATTCCGATGACATAAATGCACTCCGCTTTTGTCAAGGCCTGCCCGTCTTTCCTCTTTTGCAGTACATCGAGCAGGTTGATCCAAAACAGCCTGACACAAACTGCCACCACAAGATAATTTGCCATTCTGACACCCCAGCCGAAATTCCCTCCGGTTCTCCCTTCTTCGGTGAATATTCTGCCGTAAAGCCATTCAATCACCCAAAGCACCATGATCTGCACATATGCCCTGTTGCCCTTCTTATACTCGCTTACCACTTTTTTCCGGTTGTAAAGAAATATGATCACAGGCAATATCAGGAACAGACCCGTCCGGATATTGTTTCTCAGACTGTCTTGTGCCGTATTCAAGACCACACTCACATCTTCTCTTGAACCGTACAGTTTCCAGTATTGCAATATCACCATCAATCCCGCCGGAATACAGGCACATCCGAAGAAAAACAGATTTCTGATCTTTGTCAGATCTCCGCGGGACTTCACAAGGTCAATCAAAAGCCATATCACCATCACAGGCGCAAATCCGACAAAATAGGAAGGCTTAAACCATGTAGCCGCAAATAAACAGGCGGCAAAGGCTGACCAGTAGGTAAGACGGATGTTCTTTCCGTTCAGCAGCCCTTCCTGAATTACGAAATACAAGCACAGCGCCATAACGGAAAACAATCTCATTTCCATATAGGTGGAATTATGCCACGCATTGATATTGCAATTGTTATTATAGAACCAGAACCAGACAACCGGTATCATCAAAGGCGCGATATAAATGGAAAAAAGTCCGATAAACCTGTTCCGTGTTACGCCGAGCGGAGTTCCCTTTTCTGTGCGATCGAGAAAAGAAAGCAGGGAAGCGACCGCAAGAGGCGTCAATACCACCATGAGCGCAAGTAACAAAGAAAACCCAATCATGCAGGCGGTTGCGTTTTTCCCGAAAATCCGATATATCAGGACCGTCAACGTACTTTCCAGGGAATAACCGGAGCCGCTGCTTTCTATGGCGTGTGATAAATGAACATCGAGATCTGACAAATACTTTCCCTTGATTCGCAGCGCCTGCGCACTGAACAAAAACGCCATACAACCATACGATCCGGCCATAAACGTCCAAAACAGGTGATCTTTATACTTCTCGATATACATCTCGATTTTACTCAACATTATGGAACCTTTCTCCTTATCAATCAAATATTTAGCCGATTGCAAAACTCGATAAACATCGAAAACACAGGATTTTGAAGGCATAAAGAGGGAGAGTTTTCTCCACTCGGGGTAAACCAAATCTGTGATTAACACCGTCTCTGTTATGCCCAACCCTGTTTTATTTCGCAGTGCGTTGCAGCCAGGGACTCTGCCCCTGGCTTTTTCCTTTTGTTTCTTTTACAATCGTCTGAATCATTTATTCAAAATCGATATGACCGATCATATCATATATCCTTGTCCGATCAAAACCCAGAAGAAATAAAACAATCCGCAGATCATTTCCCACGCCAGAACAGCTCCGACGCCAATGGCATACACACGCTCGGCGGTTGTGACGGTCTGCCCTTCTTTGATTTTCTTTCTCAAATCCAGCAGATTGATCCAGAACAGCCTTAAATAAATGATGACCACAATATAATTGGCCAATCTGACTCCCCAGCCGATATTTTTTCCGGGTCTGCCAATTTCCACGAACATCTTGGTATACAGCAGATTGAACAGCCACATCGCAATAATCTGCACATACGCTCTGTTGCCGTTTTTGTACTCGCTTATCACTTTTTTTCGATTGAAAAGAAAGATGATCACGGGTAAAATAAGAAACAGCAGGATGCGGATATTGTCATTTACGTCGTCCATCTCACTGCTGATCACTACACTGATGTTTTCCCTTGATCCGTACAGCTTCCAATATTGCATGATGACCATCAGTCCGGAAGGAATACAGGTGCAGCCGAGCAGGAACTGATCTTTGATCTTATCCAGTTTTCCGTGAGATTGCAGCATGTCAATCAGAATCCATATCGCGATTACAGGAGCAAAGCCTACAAAAAAGGAAGGCTTGAACCATGTGGACACAAACATACAAGCCGTAAACATCAGCCAGAATGAAGGACGGATGCGTTTTCCTTTTCTCAGGTCTGCCTGTATGACAAAATACAGGCAAAGCGATATTACGGAGAATAATCTCATTTCCAGAAAGGTGGAGTTATGCCACGCGTTGATATTGTAATTGTTGGTATTGAACCAAAACCAGATAAAGGGAAGCACCAATGGGCCGATATAGATCGAGAAGAGCCCCACATATCTGTTGCGGGAAACGCCCAGCGAGGTTCCTTCTTCCGTCCGGTCGAGAAAAGAATGCAGCGAAGCGACCGCCAGGGGCGTCATCAAAATGACAAACGCCAGAACAAACGGGAAAATGATCTTGCAGGCGACGGCATTTTTTCCGGTCAGCCAGTAGATCAGCGCCACCAGCGTGCTTTCCATCGAATAGCCTGAGCCTCCGTTTCTTAATGCGCTGTTGATGTGCAAATCGAGATCTGACAGATACAGCCCCTTGAAGCGAAAGGATTGCGCACAGAACAGAATCGCCGCCAAAACATAGGCGCAGACCAAAAGCGTCCAGAATATTTTATCTTTATATTTTTCCAAAAAATTTTCGATTTTGCTTAACATGAATGAGTTTCTCACCTTTACTCTTAGTTTTTCCATCCAGTAACAGTCTGCACCTATTGATTCTTTTTCAGAATAATTCGGGAAATGAACAATATGTGCGGTCGGTTTTTTCAGAAAAAACAACCGCACATATGCCGACTTCTGTATGTTATGTATGAGCGTGCCTGCTAGATTTCAGACGCTTCAGACGGATCAGGGGCAATTGCTTCCCCAGAAGTTTCCACTGTCTCCGGCGCCTGAACTTCAGTCGGCACCTGCTCCAGACGGGATTCCAGGACATCGCCGTGACGCACGGGCAGCATGGTAAAGAAGGCAATCGCGCTGAACAAAGCCGCATAGGGACAGAGCACTTTCAGTCCCAGCATATCCATCAGCCAGCCCGAAAAGATCGGGGTGATGACCTGCGCCGCCATGGATGCGGTGTAATAATAGCCCGTGTAGAGGCCGGTATTGGAGCCAGTGCAAAGCTCAACCACCATCGGGAAGGAGTTGACGTTGATGGAAGCCCATCCGATTCCTGCGACCGCAAAGAGCACATACATCACCGCAATGGGCGTGTCAGCCGTTACAAAGGTCATGCTTCCGAAGGCAACCACCATCATGATGACGCCCGCCAGAATGGTCTTTTTTCTTCCTCTCTTGGAGGCGATGATACCCACCGGCAGGAAGGAAACCAATCCCGCCGCATTTGCGATCATCAGAGTAAGCGCGTAATCCTTGTGAAGGATATGAGCGGCGTAGACAGAATACTTCGATGTAACCGCGTTATAACCCATGTACCACATAAAGATGGACGCCAGCAGGAAGATCAGCGAACAAAGCTCTCCCTTTGTCAGTTTTCGGTCGCCGGCAGCCTGCGCCGCGGCTTCGGCTTCCTCGTCGCCCGACTCGTAGGTCGTGATTTCCTCGTCCAGACCCAGCGCCCTGCTCTGCTCCTGCATATCGCGGGCAAAGCGATTCTCGCGGACAAAGAGCATATAGATGACAAGCGAAATCAGCATGGCCGACGCTACCGAAAGGAAATAATAGTAGTAGTTGGAATGCATGTAGGCGTCATCCATGTTCTTGATTTCCTTGGTGGCAAAGACGATGCCGAACAGCAGGGCGATGATGCCGCCTATGGTTCCCATCAGGTTGATGACGGCGTTCGCCTTGGAGCGAAGCGGCTTCACCGTGATATCGGGCATAAGGGCTACGGCAGGCGAGCGGAAAACCGCCATCGCAATCAGCATCGCCACCAGCGTGATCACAAAGTACATCAAGGAATCAATGAACGGCAGCAGCGCGAACAGTGCGACGGCAATGATCGTGCCGACCAGTATGAAGGGCGTGCGCCGTCCAAGCCTGGTATTGCATTTGTCTGACAGCTTTCCGAACAGTGGCAGCATAAAGAGGGCAAGAATATTGTCGATCGCCATGATACTGCCGGAGAGAGTCTGGGTCATGTGGAACTTGTACGTCAGCACCAGCGGAATAATGGTGTCGTACGCCTGCCAGAACATGCAGATGAGGAAAAACGCCAAACCTGCAAAAATTGTTCGCCTGTAATTGAGCTTAACCTTCATTTGTCATATACCTTCCTTCACAGTGCGTTGCACTGCAATAAATCAATATCAAGTATACCATATTTGACGAATCATGTCAAATAATTTTATTCTAAATATCAAATATTCTCTCGGCGTTGCCGTGCATCAGAAGCTCGTAGTCGTCGGGCGAGACCCATTGCCTGAACTCATTGAAATAGACCTTGTAGAAGGGATGGGCGTAGGTGTCAGGGCCGTCGATGGGATTGTCTGTCCCGAACAGCAGCTTGTGCGCGCCGTACTTCTTCATCAATTTGAGTCCCGATTCCGGCTTGACCCACGTCGTGTCGCCGTAGAGATTGGGCAGGGAGCCGATCAGCTCGATAGCCTCATTGTTGTCGGTCATGAGTCCCATATGCACCATGATGAAATTGATTTCGGGATGCGATTTCGCCACTTCATAGACAAATCTTGGCTGCGAAAACTCGTCGTTGGAGGAATGTACCTCCACGGGAAGCCCCTTCTCCGCCGCAAATTCAAGATACGGCTCTACCTGCGGCGCGGTGATGGGCAGCATGGAGTGATACGGGTGAAACTTCAGCCCCTTGACATACTTGCCGCCTTCCTCAATCAGCCGGGCAAATTCATCGGTAAAGCCCTCCGCGTTGGGTCTGCACCAGGGCAGAATGCCGATCTTTCCGTCATGCTCCCTCGCGAAGTCAAGCGCTTCGAGATTGGCGGACTGCTGGTCGTATGCCCAGTCTTCCGGCAGCGGCGTGTGATCCTGACCGAATTCCACACCGGTGATGGGAGACAGCAGCGAATAGTCTATGCCGTAACGCTCCATGGAATCAATAACGTATTCCGGCTTCATGTCGTACTTTCCGAAAACGCCTATATGCACATGCGTATCAATGATCATGGTTATCCCTCCTTTCTGTTTTCTTTCATAGCTGAATGATCTTATTGAAAACGGCTGTGTGACACTCGTCCACTTTCCAGTCCTCGTGGAAGTGGCCGAAGTACCAGTGCCGATAGCCCACCGTGTTGCGCAGTTCGTCAAAGAAGGGCATCAGTTCGTCGTCCTCCGATTTGGCAAAATCGATCATACGCGCAATGGATTGCGGGGCGTCGTGCGTGATCATGATGTCCACCTGATTGTCGTTGATCGCGAGATTCTGCCGCGCCCGCCGGATTTCCTCCTCACTGGGCATTTCTTCCGGCCACCATGTATGGCCTTCGGTGCGGAACATTCTGTCATAGGAACGGGCGCCGCCCATCGCGAAAATCTTCATGCCCTCCAGGTCAAAGACATATCCCCTCATCAGATGAATGACTGAAGGACGGATGAACCGCACCTTTCCGCCGTTCCAGCTGCACTCCTCGTATTCCGCAAGGGCGGGGAAGTTTTCGTGATTGCCGTCGATAAACAGAGTGGTGAAGTTTTTCTGCTCCAGCCAGTCGAGCCAGTAATTGTCCTTGTCGTTTCCGTACCAGACGCCGCCGAAGTCGCCGCAGATGATCACGTAATCATTCTTGGTAAGCTCCTTCTGCCTGGGAAAGCTCCTTGTATTCAGCTTGGAAATATCGGTCGGAATGTGTGTATCGCCCGTAACAAAAATCATAATTCTGTATGCCACCTTTCTTCCGATGAAAAATTGTACATTATTATAGTATCATGTTTTATTGCTTAATTCAACAAAAAAATGCTGTGGTTTAAAAAAAATATAATGCACTTTGATTTTGTCTGTCATTCAAAAAAATGATGCGCAGCGCTTGACATACGAAGAAAAATATGCTAAAATACTCATGTTGCGCAGTTAGCGCGGCAATATCCTTGCTCCGAGAGAAACGGAGCCATATGCCCAGAAGGAGGTGCTGAAAGATGGAAAAGATGAAAGAAGCTTATGAGTCCATCCTTATTGTGTCCTGCAAAAACGGCGAGGAAGCCATTGCAGAAGTAGTCGGCAAGTTCAAGAAGATGATCGAGACCGGTGCCACTCTTGACAGCGTTGAGGAATGGGGCAAGCGCAAGCTCGCTTACATGATCAACAAGGAGTCCGAGGGTTACTACGTGCTCTTCAACTTCACCTGTGACGCGGAATTCCCGGCAGAGCTCGACAGAGTTTACAACATCACGGACGGCGTACTTCGTTCCCTTATCGTTAAGAGAATCGAGAAGTCCGAAGCTCCCGCTGTTGTCAAGACAACCGAGGCTCCCGAAGCTGTCGAAACCGCAGAAGCAGACGCTGAGTAATCGAGAGGTAACAGAATATGCTCAATCGTGTTATTTTGATGGGCAGACTCACTGCCGAACCCGATTACCGCACAACCCAGAGCGGTGCACCGCTCGCAAGATTCACGCTGGCTGTTGAAAGGGATTTTTCCGGTCAGGGTCAGGAACGCAAGACCGACTTTCTCGATGTGATCACGTGGAGAAACACCGCTGATTTTGTCAGCAAATACTTCCATAAGGGACAGCTCGTAGCTGTTCAGGGAAGCATTCAGGTGAGCAGCTACACCGACCGCGAGGGAAACAAGCGCAGATCATGGGACATCGTTGCCGATCAGGTCTATTTTGCCGAAGGCAGAAGGGACGGCGGCAATCAGCAGAACAACTATGACTACAGCCGTTACGACCGTATGACCCCTCCGCCTGTACAGAACCAGCAGCCGTCTTACAACGAGCCTGTGAGTTCCTACAGCAGCGGCGACGAGGGCGATTTCGCGCCGGTGGCTGACGACGATCTGCCGTTCTGACAATTAAATTTTGCATGACACTCAATTAAGTAAGGAGGATTTATCATGGCTGACAGACCCGAACGCAGAGGCCGCAAGGGCCGCAAGAAGGTTTGCAATTTCTGTGTGGAAAACATCAAGGAAATTGACTACAAGGACGTAAACAAGCTCAGAAGATATATTTCTGAGAGAGCCAAGATTCTGCCCCGCAGAGTCACCGGCACATGCGCATTCCATCAGCGTCAGCTCACAGTAGCCATCAAGCGTGCACGTCACGTCGCGCTCATGCCCTACACCGCTGACTAATTGACTGATTGGCGAATTGTTTTTTCAAATAACGGCATACAATACGGCATCCGTGCCTGTTGTGTGCCGTTTTTTTATTTTTTATTCTATCATCTCTCTCACTCCGCCGAAATCAAACAGCTTCCACGGATATTCCGAACGATCCGGCAGCGAACAGAAGCTCATTTCCTCACCGCTTATGGGGTGCGTGAAGGTGAGCCTGTGCGACCAGAGGGCAATCCCGCAGCCCTTGTCGCGGCTGCCGTATTTTCCGTCGCCGAGCAGGGGCATTTTGCGGAAGGCAAACTGCACCCGAATCTGATGCGTACGTCCCGTGAAGAGCCTGACCAGCACAAGCGATCTTCCTTCCGAACTGACGAGAATGCGATAGGCCAGCCGTGCCTCCTTTGTCCCCTTCCGCGGGCGGGTGACCACAAATGACCTTCCGCTGCGGGAATCCTTGAAGAGCAGGTCCCGCATTTCTCCCGCTTCGGGCTGCGGAATGCCCCCCACCACAGCGAGATACCGCTTGACAAAGCCGCCGCCTTGAATCTGCGCCGACAGAACCGCGGCGGCTTTCGCATTCCGTGCGAATGCCATCACGCCGCCGACATTCCTGTCCAGACGGTGCAGGGGAAAGATTTCGCCGCCCAACTGATTTTTGAGCAGCGCGACCATATCCTCTTCCCCATCGCACTGCGACAGCACGCCCACCGGCTTGATGCAGACGACCATCTCCCTGTCCTCATACAATATCTCGATCATAGAAAAAAACACCTTTCCGACAAAAAAGAGCCTTTGCTTTTCGCAGCATCGTAAGAATATGCCGCAATGCACAGGCTCTTGATTGATTCAATAACAAATTATCTTCCGTGGCGGACAGTGACCCGCACTTTTTCGCTGGCAGGCACCTGACGCACTTTCTGAACAACTTCCACTCTCTTGGGATAGTATTCGTCATAAGCAGGCATTTCCTCTTGGTACTGCGGCTGCGTTTCCGTTGAAACCACCGGGACATTGGGTGTGTATGTCGGCGCGTTTGCGGTGTACTGATAGCTCATGCCGTTGGTTGCATCCACGACAGGCTGCGCCACATTCATGCTGATCTGCACCGGAGAAGCGTCAAAGGCGGCATACTGCGGCGTCTGCTGCGGCTGAATGTATTGCAGGTCGGGCGTGTTCATATTGAGTGTAGGTGCATCGTTGCTGAGCGTGCTGATGTCAACCTGCTCGTAGCCGCCGTCGGAATAGGGATTGATAGGTGCATCCGCCTGCTCGGGCTGTTCCGGCTGTTCAGGCTGTTCCTCTGCATAAGCCTGCTGCGGCTGCTCCTGTTCCTCCTCCTGATAGCCAAATCCGATGGGATTCTGTCTTGCGGAAGCCGTATACTGCACCGGAGGCGTATAAGGCTGGGCAATGAAGGGATTGTATACCGGCTGATAGGCGGGTTGATAAGCGGTTTGATAAGCAGGTTGATAGGCGGTCTGATAGGCAGGCTGATAAACAGGCTGAGGCACAGGCTGCTGGTTCATCTGCTGGAGAAGCGGAATGTAATTCTTCTGTTCGGCAGCATCGTCAGCCGCATCGAGCATCTTGTTGGCTTCTTTTATCGAAGCGTCGGAAGACTCAAAGTTGGTCGGATAGCTCCTTTTGACGACCGGTTTGCCTTCCTGCCGGCTCTCATCATAATCCGGACGTGCATAGGGAGCATCCTTCTGTGCCGTGGTCTGCTGAGAAGGAGGATTGCCTTCTATTTCACCGGAATTGACCTTCTTGGCCGTATCAGAAATGAATTTGGCACTGTAGGGGCCCAGCACCGGAACGGAATAGCCCTTGCCGTCGGAAAAATCTATCTCTCCGGCGCGCATGGAAAGCAGACGCTCGACTTCGCTTTCGATGGTGGCAGAGGAATTCTTGGGTTTGAGTCCGCTGTCGTGCTTGATGGCAACCAGCTTATGCACGGCGCCTGTCAGAGAAGCGTCGATCTTGTCGATTTTGTCCTGAAATTCATCAAACGCGAGATTCATATCGTCGCGGGCAGCGGTCAGGTCGGCGCGAATCATGGCTGCTTCCTGCGCTGCGTCCCCCGCAATGCGGATGACGTTCTCCTGATTCTCCACCGACTTCTGGAAAAGTCTGTCAGTGGCGCGCTTGGTAACCGACATGATGGACGAAACGGATTTTTCTATCTCGTCAAACTGACGTTCACGCAGCGTAAGCTCGCGGTTGCGCTCCTGCACCGTGTCAAGACGGAGCTGAAGCTGGTTTCTCTCTGACGTGGTGGCGTCCATCTTATGTTGCAGCGCTTCATTGGCTACCTTGGCCGACGAAAGGCTGTTTTCCAGTTCTGCGACCTTGCCGGAGATGGAACTGACCGACTCGGCAAGTGATGCACGATCACGCGAAATAGCGGTGCGTTCTTCTTCCAACGTACGCTTGGCATACTCCCAGTCGCGCCGCTCTTCTCTTAAGTCTTCGATCTCACGTTTCAGCTGTTCGTTCTTTTCAACTTCTTCATCCACCTGACCGAGCAGCTTGTCAAACTCCATATCCACAGCGGTGCGGTCATAACCCACAAAGCGTCTGCGAAATCTGTTTCCAGAATAATCCACGATAGTGCATCCTCCCTTCATAATCAAGGATTTATATCAAAATGTATTAAGATATGTCATCGGTTTATGCGTAAACTATCGCAAGATAATTTGTTAGTTTAATTATAGCATATTATAATAAAAATTCAATAGAATTTTTATAATTTTTTTGTTTTTTTATTTTGGCGGGAGAAAGCGGCAGGTTTTCACCTATTCCGCCTTTTTATCACCGGAAACGGTCAGCTTCAGACCCTCCATCGCGACTCTGATCGCACGGTCGGTATCATGCGATTCGGAATGATCCCCGAATTTGTCACGCCGGGTCTGATTCCACACGACATGGAAGAGCGCGGCGGCACGCACATTCCTCGCGGCTGCCACGGAAAAGATCGCTGCCGATTCCATCTCGGACGCCAGACAACCGCCCGCAATCCATGCATCCCATTTTCGCAGAAGCTCCGCGCTGTTGGGCATACTCTGCGGTGAATGCTGTCCGTAGAAGGAATCCTTGCACTGCACCACACCCGTGTGATAAGGCACCTCCAGCGCCCGGGCGCCGTCAACCAGATTTCTTGTCAGCCCGAAGTCCGCAACGGCGGGGAATTCTATAGGAAGGTATTCACGGCTGGTGCCTTCCATGCGGATGGCTCCGGTGGCAATCACCACATCGCCGGCGCAGACCTTTTCATTCATGCCGCCGCAGGTGCCGACGCGGACGAAGGTATCCACACCCAGTCGGATCAGCTCTTCCATGGCGATGGAAGCCGACGGGCCGCCGATTCCTGTGGAAGTGACAAGCACCGTTTCGCCGCACAGCTCGCCCGCCCATGTGCGGAATTCCCTGTTGAAGCCCAGCTCACGCGGCCGGTCCAGATAAGCGGCGATCTTCGGCACCCGGCCGGGATCGCCGGGAAGAATGGCATATTTCGCCTTGACGCTGGTCGGAAGTCCGATATGATACATGATTTCTTCATTCATTTTTTATCCACCGCCTTATATTGTCATAATAGTTTATCTGCATGACAATTATACCACATGCAGATGCAAAAATAAAGACATAACATAAAAAAACACCGGCGCAGATTTCTTGAATCCGCGTCGGTGCTGAAATGTAAGGGGATTTTGTGATTACTTTCTGCCGAAGATGGTCATTATGTCAAAGTAATCCTCGTCGTTCTTCTCGTTGATGTTGGAGCCTTTGCCGGCGGGTGCGTTGGGATTGGTTGTACCGCCCTGAGAAGCCTTTCTCACGGGAGCCTTGGGAGCTGCTGCGGCAGTCTGCTCCTTCTTTTCAGGATCAAGGGAGAAGCCGGTAGCGATAACGGTGACTCTCATTTCGTCGTCCATGTTCTCATCGAACGCAGCACCCCAGATGATGGTGGCATCGGGATGAGCCGCTTTGGTGATCATGGTAGAAGCAACGTCAACCTCTTCCAGGTTGATGTCGTTGGAAGATGTGATGTTGATGATAACGCCTCTGGCGCCGTTAATGGAGGTTTCAAGCAGCGGGCTGGAAATGGCGGCATGTGCAGCCATGGAAGCCTTCTCCTTGCCCTGTGCGGAACCGACGCCCATATGAGCGTAGCCAGCGTCCTTCATGACAGCGGTGACGTCGGCAAAGTCGAGATTGACGAGTCCGGGGCTGTTGATCAGATCGGAAATGCTCTGTACGCCCTGGCGGAGAACGTCATCCGCAATGGTGAAGGCGTTCGCCAGTGTGATCTTCTGGTCGGAAACCAGCTTGAGTCTTTCGTTGGGAATGACAACAAGGGAATCGACATGCTCGCGGAGAGCGGCAATGCCTGCCTCCGCCTGTTCCATGCGCTTTCTGCCTTCAAAGGCGAAAGGCTTGGTGACAATACCGACTGTGAGAATGCCCATTTCCTTGGCGATTTCAGCGATAACGGGAGCAGCGCCGGTACCTGTGCCGCCGCCCATACCTGCGGTGATGAACACCATGTCGGTGCCTCTGAGTGCGGCCTCGATATCCTCTTTGCTCTCTTCGGCGGCACGCTGTCCTCTTGCGGGATCTGCGCCAGCGCCCTTGCCCTTGGTGATTTTCTCACCGATCTGGATCTTGTGTGTTGCCTGTGAACGGTGCAGAGCCTGTACATCTGTATTTATAGAGATAAATTCAACGCTGTTGACGCCCATCTGAATCATGCGGTTGACAGCGTTTCCGCCGCCGCCGCCTGCACCGATTACCTTGATTTGCACAACGTTGTTCTCGAAGTCCTGGTCAAATTCAAAAGCCATTTTAGTTTTCCTCCTGCATCGGATTTTACGAGCAAATACGGACTGTTATCGTCCCTTCCACTCACATTCCTCATTTTTAACTAATGTCTACGTAATACTATACCTTATTCCCCTTGAAATTTCAAGAGTTAATTTATAAAAAACGAATTGTCGGGATAAATTTTTTATCAAACTTTGCGCAAAAAATTATGCAACATGACAATAAATGGTTTTTATCTTTGTAGCAATCATCAAGCAAATCCCTGCATATCCGCATTTTCGACGCTATTCTGTCGTCAGATTGCCTTCAAACCAGTCTTTTCCCGTAGACAAGAAAATTTCCGCCATGCTGTAGAGTTTTTGCTGATTTCTCCTGCGTCTGTCCAGGTTGATTGTTTCAAGTTCCTCCTCGGAAACATCGTATTTGTATCTGAAATATGTCACGTTTTTCCTGAATCGGAATGTTCCTTTATCGGTATCGGATATCTTCTTCTGGACAAAGAGAATGTGGTGAACCTCGTCCATCCGGTGATTGACCGTCTTGGCGTCTACGGTTTCTCCGAAAATGATCACCAAGCGGTCGTCATACACCGCCTGGTATCCTTCTTCACCGACACCCATTGAAGTCAGCCGCATCTCCTTCCTCTTGAAGGCCTCCCGTATCATGACGAGATTCCTGACCTGCTCCAGTGTGTGACCGGTGAGAAATCCGTCGCTGACTTCGTGCTTCAGATCAAGGCCTGTCAGCAAAGGACCCATTCTCTGCGCCGCGATGATCTCTGCGGCGCTTGCATCTGACGCTTCGCCGACGCTGTCGGATGGGGGGGCGTCAGCGGCTTGGGAAACGTCGCCGACGGCGACGGGTTTATCGGCGGAAGACTCCATCATCTTGCCTTCTGTGCTGAGAACAGACCACCTGCCTCCGTTTTCCTGCGCTACGCCCAAGACGTCCGCCTTTTTGACCCTGATCACGACGGTGGAGGGAAGTTTGCGGTCAACCGTACATTTCTCGATGTAGGGAAGCTCACGCACCACTCTTTCCGCCGCTCCATCCGAGTCAATAAAGAGTATGTTGCTGCCTTTTGTCAATGAACATATGTTTTTTATCTGCGCGTCGCTGTAGGGGCTGTCCCCTTCCACCCGAACCTGCTTGATATTGAAGAAAACTAGCACGCCGACTGAAACCATGAATACAAGCAGCAGCGTCACCATAAGTACATTGAGAGCGCCGGAACGCTTCTTTCTGCGCCTGACGATGTTTCTGTTGGCAACCTTTGACGAAACGACGCCTCTCGCCTTGGCGTTTCTGGCTGCTCTGGCATGCTGCTTGACCGAGGTGGTCTGCTTGTTTTTGACGGCAATTTCAGCCATGGACAGCTTGTTTTGCTTGCCGGCTGCACCGCAGGCAGAACTGCCGTGCTTTTTTCTCTTTTTGGGAGCCTGCTTTCTTTCCGGTTTGGCTGACTGACGGGGTCTCTTTTTTTCGGGGTATTTGAGATAGTATTTTTCTATTGCCGAGCTGTAATGATCGCCGCTTCCCAAAGCGTTGCTGTATCTCTCTTCGGCCGTGCTTCCTGCGCTCTGCGCCGGCTTCTTTTCCGACGGTTTGGCTTCGGTTTTCCGGCTGCCCGCAGCCTTCGTGCCCTTTGCGTTCTTTTTTTCCGCGCCTTTTTCTCCTTTGGCGGGGGCTGCTTTCTTCTTGTCCTTTGACTTTACGTCTGCCTTCCCTTTCTTTTTGTCTTTCGCTTTTTTGCCCTTTTCGGCGGTTTTCTCCCCATCGGGGACTTCATGGCGGGCCAGTTTCAGATCCGCGTAGTTGATTTTGGACTTGTTGCTGACTGCTCTGGCATATTTCGACATATCGGGCTGCGGCTGCCGGGCAGCCTGGATCTGGATGTCAGGCGTCGCTTTGGCGTCTCTTTTCTTTTTACTGTCCAATCGTTTTTCAACTCCCTTGACGCTTACATTTTACCGTGTTTTTCCAGTGTGCTGCACACTACGTTGAGAATTCGTTCTCTTGAATCAAGTATCGCCATATTCCTGGCGTTTTTCGACATTTCTTCCAGTCTGGCCCTGTCTCCGGCGAGCTTGTCGGCTTTCTCGGTAAGAAGCTGAGGCGTGATATCCTTCTCCACGATGATTTCAGCCGCCCCGCGGTCGACCATTGCCATGGCGTTGTAATACTGATGGTTTTCCGCGACATTCGGCGAAGGAATGAGTATCGCCGCCTTGCCCAGCGCCTGCACTTCGGTCAGAGCCATCGCGCCGGAACGGCAAATCACCAGATCCGCTGCCGCCATGACTCTCGGCATGTCGCTGATATATTCCCTGACGTCGAGGTTGGGACAGTTTTTCAGCTTTACGCCTCTCTGCTTCAACTCGTCAAGTACAAAACTGCCGTACTTGCCGTAGCCGTGAATGTGCTGGTATCTGCCGTCCTTCGCACTGCGTGCCAGAAGGTCGAGCATGGATTCATTGATGGTTCTCGCTCCCAGCGAGCCTCCGAAGGAAACGATCAGCGGACGTTCATCCAGCCCCAGTTCCCTGCGCGCACGAGCCTTGTCATATTCCAGCACTTCGGCGCGGACGGGATTGCCCGTGACCACAAACTCGGTTTCGGCAGAAATGCGTTTCTTCGCATCCTCTACCGCAAGCATCACACAGTCACAGTAGCGGGCGAGCATCTTGACCGTGACGCCCGGGAAGGCATTCGCCTCATGAACCAGCACGGGAACGCCCATCTGCGCTGCCTTGCGCAGCACAGGGCCGCAGACGTAGCCGCCTGTGCCGATGGCGATGTCGGGCTGGAAATCACGGATGATCTTGGCGGAACGCGCTCCGGAAAGAATCAGATGACCCGCGGCTTCAAAGTTGCGTCTGACATTTTCCAGGCTCAGCTTGCGCTGAAACCCCGAAACCGGCATGGAAACATAATCAAAGCCTGCCTGCGGCACGAGCTTTGACTCCATACCCGCCGGTGTCCCCACAAAGAGGATTTCCGCATCGGGGAATTTTTTCTTGATCGTATCGGCTATCGCAAGGGCGGGATTGATATGCCCTGCCGTGCCGCCTCCGGACATGAGTACTTTCATTAGATAATCTGCTCCCTTCAAATAACCTTATTGGTAGATGACCGTGAAATTGCCAGCAGCACGCCCATTTCAGCCAGCAGCATCAGAATCGACGTTCCGCCGGAACTGAAAAACGGAAGGCTGATGCCGGTATTCGGCACCAGATTGGTAACGACCGCTACATTCAGAATCATCTGATAGCCTATCTGAGAGGTAATGCCTATTCCCACAAATTTCTGAAAACGGTTGGGATTTGCAAGGCTGAGGGCTAATCCTCTCCAGATAAATGCCACGAAGATCAGGATAATCACAACCGCGCCGACAAGTCCGAGTTCTTCGCAGACAACGGCAAAGATAAAGTCGTTCTGCGGCTCGGAAATATACATGTATTTCTGTCTGGAGTTACCGAAGCCGGCGCCGAAGATGCCGCCCGAACTGATGGCGTAAAGCGACTGCACATTCTGCCAGCCGTCCCCTCTCACATCGGCAAAGGGATCGAGCCAAATCTCAAATCGGGTTCTTCCGTAGGGAACAATGCCCCATACCACAATGAGAAATACCCCCAGCACAGCCAGCAGGAACAGCACAGCGAAATATTCCCAGCGCGTTCCCCCCAGGAACATCATCGTGCCGACAATCAGCATGATGATGATGGTGCAGGAAAGATGAGGCTCTTTGATAAGAAGCGCCAGAATGGGAAGAACTCTCCAGACAAACGGCCACACCGATGTCTGGAAGCTTCTGTAAAGACAGAAGAGCCATTTGCAGAAGCCGTTCTTTGCAGCAAATTGCTTTGCCTTCTTGCTCTTGTAGGTGACCATGTTGATCTCTTTGTAATGGCAAGAAATATAGGTCGCGCAGACCAGAATGGCCGTGAACTTGGCAATTTCCGACGGCTGGAAGTTGATCGGGCCGATAAAGATCCAGCGGTTGACGCCGTTCTTCTTTTCCATGAAAAATACGGCCACAAGCAGAATCAACGAGAAAATCCACAGCAGGTATGCCGTCTTTCCCTTGAATTTATCGGGATGAATGGCGGAGATCACCACCATGATAAGGATGCTGGGAGCCGTAAAGAGAAACTGCTTGCTGATGAAATACATGCTGTCCTTATATTCGTTGAACGCGTAGGCATAGCTTGCAGAAGACATCATAATGAATCCGACAATGACCAGCACCATGATAATGATGAACAGCGGTTTGTCGTAAGCCGCCGGCCTGCTGGACATAACGGCTCTGATTTCGGAAGCGGTGTGCTTCGTGCCGTTCCAAAGATTCGCCGGGGAAAGATCGGGAAATTTGTAGTCCTGATCCGTCTCAAAGCCCAATTTATCGAGTGTCCGTACCCACAGCGGCGCCTTGTCTTTCTTGACCGGCCGGGCGGTCTCCTGCTTTGCTCTGATGGGGGCACCCGTTTTGCTGCCCGGGAGATGTTTGGTGTGACCGTCCTTGGATGCTTTGTCCAATTGATTCTCTCCTTTCCGATTCATAAACACAAACAAAATTCCTCATAAAGTCGGAAAAATCCTTCCCAATGCCAGATGCCTTGGGAAGGCGTTCCATTCATACTCATTAAGCTATCGAAAGAGCCACCGCTATGACTCCGGCGATAAGGGTGACAATGCTGAACACCCAGACGATTTTGACTTCGCTCCAGCCGCTCATCTCAAAGTGATGATGTATGGGGCTCATCTTGAATATTCTCTTGCCGTGAGTGGCCTTGAAGTAAGCCACCTGAAGCATGACAGAGCCGGCCTCGCAAAGGTAAATGATTCCCACCAGCGGGATAAGTATCGGCATATTCACGCCGTAAGCCAGAGCGCAGAAGAGTCCTCCCAGAAAGAGCGAACCGGTATCGCCCATAAAGACCTTTGCGGGGAAAAAATTCCACACCAGGAAGCCAAGGCATCCGCCTGCCACCGCCGCGGCAAAAATGCTCATGCCGAACATGCTGTGCATTCCGGCGATCACAATGAACACAATGGCGACGAAGAATGTGACGGACGAGCAAAGGCCGTCGATGCCGTCGGTCAGATTCACCGCGTTGACAAAGCCCACGATCATGATCAGCGAAACGGGATAGAACCAGAATCCCACATCCACCTCGCTTGAGAAGAAGGGAATGGTGGTCACCGTCGCGTCGCCGCTGATGGCAAGCGTAGCAAGGAACGCGCCGCTGATGAGCGTCATGAAGATCATCTTCTGACCCGGCGTCAGTCCGTCATTCTGCTTTTTGACAACCTTGATGTAATCATCCAGGAATCCTACCGCCGCGAACATGACTGCCATCAGAACGCCCGCAATCAGTCTGACCCAATAGCTCTTGGTATCTTCATAGCTGGAAGCGATCGACCCGCCGCTTCTGAGGTAATAATACAGCGGCAGACATACGATCAGTGAAATGAGTATACCGGCAATGAACATGATACCGCCCATGGTAGGAGTACCCTGCTTCTTTTCGTGCCATTTGGGGCCGATTTCCTTGATGGTCTGGCCGTATTTGAGCTTATGAAGCCAGGGGATTACCTTTTTTCCAAGCGCCGCCGTTATGGCGAAAGACATTGCCGAAGCCAGCAGACTTATCAATTCCTGTGTCATTTTTGATTACCATCCTTATATTTTGCTCAGATTCACCCGGAATCATTCCTTAGCTTTCTCCGAATACCTCATATACCGACTCAATCGCTTCCTCCAGCTTCATGGCCCTGCTCGCCTTGAACAGAACGGCGTCGCCCTCCTGAAGCAGCGAACACAGCTTGATCACCAGGTCACGCTTGTCGTCAAAATGAAGTGCGACGGGAATCTTTCCCTCTGTTCCTTCCACATAGGCCTTCGCTTCCGGCCCGTAGGCAAACAGAAGATCGATTCCGTTGTCGGCTGCCGCCTTTCCGCAGTCGAGATGTGCGGCGCGTGAATAGCTGCCCAGTTCCTTCATGTCACCCAGCACAGCGATTCTGCGCGTGCATTCAAGATCGCGCAGCACCCGCAGCGAAGCCTTGATGGAATCGGGACTCGCGTTGTAGCAGTCTTCTATGACCGTAATGCCGCCCCGTCTGACAATCTTCTGACGCATGCCGGTGGGAACGTACTCCGAAAGACCCTTCACAGCCTGTTCGGGAGACACATCCAGCAGCATTCCGCAGGCGAAGGCGATACATGCGTTGTAGACATTGTGCATGCCGATAGCAGGCAGTACGACGGGATAGCGCGAGCCGCGATAATTGATGACAAAGCGCATCGCGTCGCTGTGCTGCTCGATGTTCTCCGCGCGGCAGTCGGCGTTTTCGCAGGAAATGCCGCAGACCACAACGGGATTGGGGATGCCCTCCACGCCCTTCGGCAGCAGATCGTTGTCGCCGTTGATGATCAGGGGGGCGGAAGGCGACATGCCCTCCAATATCTCCATTTTTGCCTTCAGAATGCCCTCGCGGGAGCCCAGCATTTCAATGTGGGAAACGCCGATATTGGTGATAATGCCGACGGTGGGGAGCGCGGTGCCGGTCAGGCGGCTGATCTCTCCGAATCCGCTCATTCCCATCTCAAAGACAGCCGCTTCATAGCTGCTGTCCAGACGGAAGCACATCTTCGGCAGCCCTATCTCATTGTTGAAATTGCCCTGTGTCGCAAGCGTTCTGTATTTCTGGGAAAGCACCGCGGCCACCATTTCCTTTGTGGTGGTCTTGCCGACCGAGCCTGTAAGACCCACCACCGGAATGTCAAATTTCTGCCTGTAGTGCTTTGCCAGGGCAAGAAACGCCAGACGCGTATCGGATACACAGATGATCCTGTTCTCCGGGACGCCTTCAATCGGCCTTCCGCAGACCGCGGCAGCCGCGCCCTTTGACAGCACATCCGTCACAAAGTCGTGTCCGTCGAAGCGGTCCCCCTTTATGGCGATAAACAGCGAACCTTCGCCCGCCTCGCGGCTGTCAATGGTCACATTGGTTATCTCCGTGTCGGAATATCCGGAAGGGTCAGCTCCCAGCACGGAAGCAATCTCGGTAAGTTTCATGCTCTCCATTATAATATATCACCCTTTACTCCATGTCAAGTCCTTCAAATATTTCTCTCAGAACCTCGCGCTCGTCAAAATGAATCTTGACCTTGCCGATGATCTGATAGTCCTCGTGACCCTTGCCCGCCATGACGATCACATCGCCCGGCTGAGCATGCTCCACGGCGTATTTCATCGCCTCGCGGCGGTTGACAATCACGATATAGGGAGTGTCATGCTTCTCCACGCCGGGAATGATCTGCCGGATAATGCTCTCGGGATCCTCGGTGCGGGGATTATCCGATGTGACGATGACAAAGTCCGACAGACGTGCCGCCGCTTCTCCCATCAGCGGTCGCTTGTAGGGATCGCGGTCGCCGCCGCATCCCAGCAGGGCAACCAGTCTGCCCTGTGATACGGCCCGCATGGAGCTGAGAATATTCTCCACACCGTCCGGCGTATGCGCATAATCGAGAATGATGGTAAAGTCGCGTCCCGTGGGAAAGACTTCCGCCCGGCCCTTGATGCCGGTGGAACGGTTGAGCGCTTCGGCTACCGATTCGGGAGAAGCACCCACCGCCAGCGCACAGCCGGCTGCGCTCAGGGCATTGTAAGCCGAGAATTTTCCGGGAGTCGGCACCTTGACGTTGTACTTCCCGTCCGGAACGCAGAGGGTGAATCCCACTCCGTCCGCAAAGAACCGGACATTCTCCGCCCTGACGTCGGCCAGGGAATTGTCTATGCCGTAGGTGATGAGTTCCACATTGTCCTCTATGCGCAGTTTATTGCCCCATTCGTCGTCAATATTGATGATCGCGCAGTCGGTCATGCCGAAGAGCTTCGCCTTCGCGCCGAAATAGGCTTCCATGGTGCCGTGGAAATCCAGGTGATCCTCGGTGAGATTGGTAAAGCAGGCCGCCGCAAAATGCAGTCCCGCCACTCGCCCCTGCTCCAGCGCGTGAGAAGACACTTCCATTACGACAAATTCACATCCCGCCTCCGCCATTCTGGCAAAAAGGCTGTGCAGCTCGTAGGTGTCGGGCGTGGTGAATTCGGTGTGAAGCACCTCGTCACCGATCATATTCTGAATGGTGCCGATCAGACCGCATTTGTGTCCGCTTCTGTCGAGCACCTGCTTGGTGATGAATGTGGTTGACGTTTTACCGTTGGTACCGGTCACGCCGATCAGCTTCAGCCGGCGGAGGGGATTGCCCATGAAATTTTCGCACATCGCGGCAAAAGCCTCGCGTGTGGAACCGACGATCATCTGATTGTCAAGACCGAGATCGCGGTCGCAGATTACGGCGGCGGCGCCGTTGGAGGCAGCGGTCGCGGCATAATCATGGCCGTCGCTCTTTATGCCCTTGATACATACAAATACGACACCTTCCGTAACCTTGCGTGAGTCGGATGTGAGATCCGTCACCTCGCAGTCGGGAACATTTCCCCGGTACGGAATGCCTTTCATAACGTCCGAAAGCAGCATTGAATGATCATCCCTTTACGTCTAATGATATGGAAAACGCTTTGCATACATTATAGCGTCAGTCGTTTATTCCGTCAACAGTAAATTCAACTGTCACGACAGTCCCCTCTTGCACCACGCTGCCGGCAGGAGGATCCTGCTTTCTCGACAGACCGCTGGTGCTGTCAAAGCCGGTGCCGGAATATCGGATGTTGAGGTTTCTGTTCTTTACTGTGTAAGCCACCTTGGAGGGCGACAAGCCGACCAGATCGGGGACGGTGACGGTAGGTATCTCTCCGTCAGAATCGGTGGTAAGGACGATGGTGCAGGATTTCGGGGCATTTTTGCCTCCGGAAGGGATCTGCGCCGTCACGGTATCGCCGTTTCCGATGATCCTTGTGCTGAAGCCTTTTTTCTCCAGTGTCTGCACGGCATTCTCCCTGCTGTTTCCTACAACGGAGGGAACCGGTGTATCCATGATACGCATGTATTCCTCTGAATAGGTGGTTTCCACGCTGAGATAGGGCAGCAGCTCGCTGAAAATGCCCCGCACGACGGGGGCCGCAATGGAACCGCCGCTGTGTCTTGTCCCCTCAGGTTCGTCAAGCATGATCAGCACCGCCACCTCGGGATTATCTATCGGCGCAATGCCGCAGAACGAAGCGACATACAGTTTTTTCTTGGTCTTGGTGTTGGCCTGCTTCGCGATTTTTTCCGATGTACCGGTCTTGCCGCCGATGCGATAGCCCGGCAGGTATACATTGTGGGCGGTTCCGCCCTTGTTGGCGGTGGCTTCCAGAATGTCGCGCATCTTGGCGGAAGTTTCCTTTGAAATGACCTGGCGCTTTACCACCTTTTGATGGCTTTGGACGATATTGCCGTTGGGGTCGGTTATTTTTTCCACCACATAGGGCTTCAGCAGATAGCCGCCGTTTACAACAGCCGAGAGGGCCGTTATCATCTGGATCGGCGTCACCGTCATTGACTGGCCGAAGGAACAAATCGCAAGGTCAAGCTCCGTCATATCCTTCTCGCGATGGTACATGCCGGAGGATTCGCCGGGAAGGTCGATGCCGGTGGCGGCTGTAAGGCCGTAGGATTTGAAATACTTGGAGAAATTTTTGATACCCAGACGGGAGCCGATTTCCATCAGGGCGGGATTGCAGGAATTCATCATTGCCTGGGTAAGGTTTTCCTTGCCGTGTCCGCTGGTTCGGGCACACTTGATACGTCTCTTGCCCACGACCCGATAACCTTTGCAGACGAACGTGTCGTCGAGCTTTGTCACTCCCTCTTCCAGTGCGGAGGACATGGTGATCGGCTTGAAAACCGAGCCGGGCTCGTAGGTGTCGTTGACCGCCTTGTTTTTCCACTGATCCGCCTGTGCCTCGACGATGGCCTTATCCTGTTCCTGCTGATTCTCTATGGCGTTGATCCTTTTCAAGGCTACCGGATCAGTAATCCTCTGATAATCGGCGGGGTCGTAATCCGGCATTGTTGCCATGGCGAGAATCGCGCCCGTATTGACATTCATGATGATGCCCGCCGCGTGATTCTGCACCTTGTTGTCAATGACCGCCTGTCTGAGGTATTTTTCCAGCATGACCTGTATCTTGGAATCTATCGTGAGCGTAATGTCGTTGCCGTCGATCGGCTTGGTGCTGCTGTCGTTGTATTCAAAGGGCATTTCACCGCCGACGGAATTCTTTGCGGTACGGGACTTGCCGTCAACGCCTCTCAGTTCCTCGTTATAATAGCTCTCCAGTCCCTGGGAGCCTTCGTTGTCAAAATTGGTATATCCTATCACATTGACGGCGATGGGATTGTCGCGGTAATACCGGTTGGTATCCTTCTGCAGAATGACGCCCTTGATATATTGATAGTTTTCGTCATGCTTGAGCTTGATTTCGTCATTGCCTGCGACGCCGATATCCTTGGCCTTGATGTAGAAGTCATCGCCGCGCTGAAACACCTTTGACTGGATTTCCTCGGCCAGAAAGAGCTTCTCCACGGTCTTCTTCTTGCCGTTTTCTCCCACCTCCTGCAATTTGCAGGTATAGGCGTCGCGGAAGATGTAGGCCGAGAGCTTATCCTTCTGATCTTTGTCCGCCTTGACCGTCAGCTTGGCCTGTGAGGAATTCCTCTGGCTTCTTTTGACCACGGTTTCATAGCTGATGCCGAGTATTTCCGAAATCGTATGATAGATTTTCTCCTGCTCCTCTGCGGAATATTCCATATTCAGCGTTTTTGGTTCGAGCAGCACCACCCACGCGGCCGAGCTCTGCACCAGCTTATCTCCCCCGGAGTCGAATATCGTTCCTCTGTTGGCGGGAACGGTGGTTGTTTTCAACTGCTGAGAAGCCGCCGCCTGCTGGTTTTCTTCATTGTTGAGTACCATCAGGTTAAACAAATTGACGACGATCGCAAGCACGCAGATTCCAATGACCAGCGTAAGCCAGCCAAACCTCGCCGAAAACCTGTCCAGCCGCTTGTATTGCATGAAATGCACCCGGAGCTTCTCAAAATATCTTGTAATAAATGATTGTATTTTATTAACCAAATCAGTTCCTCCAAAATATTATGCATTAACTAAAACGAGAGTCAAGAATTCTTCTTAACTCTCACGCCGGCAACAGCAAGCGGGGCTGCCCATCTGACGCAGATGCGTTCCGACAAGCCGCATCAGATAAACTGCCGCACCCGCCTCTATTGAAATATTTATTATGTTTTCAATGAAAGTATTCGTAGACCTGCACATTGCCGTATGGTGGTCTGCATGAAATGATTCAGTCTTCAAAATCGTTGTCCCAGTTGACCACGAACCAATTGACCTGATGATTGTCCCTTTTCTGCATACCCAGGTTCTGCTCCGCATATTCTTCTATCGAATCCTCATTCCAGATCTTCTCCTGCTTCATTGACAGGCCGCTATAATCGTCCTGCAAAGCCGCAAGGATTCTTTTTTTCTCGTTGAGCTGGTTGGTAAGCTCATTGTCCCTGACCTGAATGCCGATATTGATGGCAAAAAAGGTAATCAGTACAAAAAAGGCAAATCCAGCCGCAAACAGCATACGCACCTGTCCCGCGTCAAAGGATCTGAGCGGTCTGACCAGCTTTCCGGGGGCAAGCACCTGCCTGCTCTCCGTTTTTCGATTGAGCCTGACGGTCATATTGGGTCTGATATGCTTTTTTGGTTGAGGAGCCTTTTTGGAAGGGCTCTTTCTGATCTTTTCTGCCGCGCCGTCTTCATAGCGCATTTTGTAGGCGTTGCTGCTGTTGTAATTTGCCATTTCTTTTCTTCCCCCTGTTTTTAATGATCGGTTGTTATTTCCGTTATCGTCACGGATTACTCCGCAGATGTTTGTGATGTTTTTTTCGCGCGTCAATCACAGTTTGACGCATGTCCTCAGTTTGCTGCTTCTGCTGCGGGGATTGCGTTCAAGCTCCTCGTCAGAAGGCACGATCGGCTTTTTGTGGAGCAGACGTGCCTTGGGCTTGTTGCCGCACACACAGACCGGAAACTCCGGCGGACAGGTACAGCCTTCGCACCATCTGGCCATTGTCTGCTTTACGATCCGATCTTCGAGCGAATGAAAGGTGATCACCGAAAGCCTGCCTTCGGGATTCAGGCAGTCAAATGCCGCCTGAAGTCCTCTTTCCAGCTCGCCCAGCTCGTCGTTGACGGCAATCCGCAGGGCCTGAAAGACCTTTCTGGCAGGATGGCCTGCGCGTTTTGCGGCTGCCGGCACCGCACCGGAAATGATTTCGGCAAGCGCGAAGGTGGTTTCAACCGGCTTGTCCTCTCTCGCGGAGCAGATGGCCTTGGCTATGCGGACCGAGAATTTTTCCTCGCCGTACTTTGTAAAGATTTCCGCAAGCTGCTGCCATGTCATGGTATTGCAGAGATCGGCGGCGGTAGCGCCTTGCTGGCTCATGCGCATATCGAGCGGAGCATCCTTGTGAAAGGAGAAACCGCGCTCGGCAGTGTCTACCTGATGGGAAGAAACACCGATGTCCATCAGCACTCCGTCAGCCGCTGCTATTCCCAGCCCGGCAAGCACTTCGCTCACCGCGCTGTATCGGGTATGTATGACGCTGACCCGGCTGTCGCCCGAAAACCTTTCGGTGACGGCTGCGATCGCGTCGGGATCGCGGTCAAGACAGACAAGCCTGCCCTTCCCGCCCAGACGCTGCAGAATCGCCGCGCTGTGATTGCCGCCTCCCGCGGTACAGTCAATGTATATACCGTCCGGCTTTATGCCGAGCGATGCAATCGTTTCCTCAAAAAGCACGGGTATATGATTGAATTCCAAACCGCGCACCTCGTCTTCCTTGTATCAGGCGAGACCCAGCTGTTCCATCAGTCTGATCTCGTCCTCGGCAGTCAGTTCCTCTTCCTTCTCGTCGTAATTCTCTTCCTTCCACAACTCCAGCCAGTCAAACATACCGACCATATGCACCTTGTCGGTGATGCCGGCTTTATTCCTCAGCTTCTCCGACAGCAGGATACGCCCCTGTGAATCGAGGGAAATCTGCTCCACCGAACCGAAAACCCTGCGCCGGAGAGCATCCTTGGAGATATCCGCGCCCTGCAGCTTTTCGGTGTGCTTCATAAACTGCTCATAGGAGTAAAGTCTGATACAGCCCTTGACGCCGTAAAGTGCATAGACTGTCGAACCGAAATCGTCCCGGTATTTTGCGGGTATTACAATTCTGCCTTTTGTATCCAGACTATGGACAGCATTGCCTATAAGCATCGATCCGACCTCCTTTGCACTCAGAGAATTCTCCGAAAAATAGTTTTATTAGCCGATTGCAAAACTCGAAAAGCATCGAAAACACGGGATTATGGAGTCTTAAAGAGGGAGCGTTTTCTCCGCTTGGGGCAAGGCGTTTTTTACCTTTTACCATATCTGTTGCGCCCAACCCCGTTTTCAATCGTAGTGCGTTGCAGCGAGGGGCTTTGCCCCTCGTTGGCGGTTTCACCGCAAACAACCCCCAGCAGGGCTCTGCCCTGCACCGGCCAGGGAGCCTTGCCCCCTGGACCCCACGCTCGCATTCGCTCGCTTATTATGACGCTGCGCGCTTTCTTTTTTCATTTTACTTTTACAATCGACTAAAAATTTTTAAAAAAGGAATAATCAGCAGCCGTCACGCATATTCATTTGACAAACGGGAAAAGATATAGTATAACATAAGAAAAAGAATACGGCACAGCATTCGCATCGGATTCCGCTTGAGATAGGTGATTGATTTTCACTTATCTGGGGTTTCCGAATTGCTTTTCCTGTTTTTCGCCCCACTTTTATTGTCTTATCCCCCATTTTTATGTTCTGACGACCCACTTTACTTAATTATAGAATCATTCAGCGCAAATGTCAATTGCTTTATGTGTATTTTATGAAAAATTTTTCGATGTTTTTATTATATGAATTTTACCTTTCATTAAATAATTTCAGGGATAAATAAAGCCGCCCGTGTGCTTCCCCAAAAGGAGAAGCCATCACGGACGGCTTTAATACTTATTAAGGTATGTACGACGGCGGAGAAATTACTCCTGCTCGGAATCGGACGGATCTTCCTCATTGCCGGCCTGTCTGGCTCTGTTGGCTGCCGCTCTGGTCTTGACGGCTGTACGGAGATTCTTTCTCGCCTGTCTGACCGTTTCAAGATTCTGGTTGACGGCATTCTCGGTGTCAAGCAGGATATTGTCAGAGAAGGTAAACGCGCCTCTGAGTATCTCGTTTGCCTGTTCCTCCGCTGTGGAAATGATCTTCTCCGCCTTTTCCTTCGCCTCTTTGAAGATGGCTTCCTGATTGACCATGGCTCTGGCTCTTTCCTGTGCCTTGGCTGTGATCTCGTCGGCTTCCTTGGTGGCTGCGGAGATGATATTCTCACGGTCGTTCATGACGGCCTTGGACTGACGGATCTCCTGCGGAAGATTCATTCTGATCTCGTCGATGACGGAATTGAGTTCTCTCGCGTCGACAATGCACTTGTCAGAGCTGAAAGGCACGGCCTTGGCCCTGTCCATAATGTCGTCGATGCTTGCCAGCAATTCTTCTATACTTCTCATGGTTGATTAACTCCTTTATGCTATAGATTAATTCACATAATTAATGAATCATTATGATTCCTTCGTGTCTTGACGCCGCGACAGTCTTTCGCTTATCTCGCGGCAGATACAGGCCGGCACAAAGTCCGAAATATCCCCTCCGAACTGCGCAATGGACTTCACCATGCTGGAGGAAAGATACATGTGCTGTGAGCTGGAGGTGAGAAACACCGTGTCGATCTCCGGATTGAGCTTGCGGTTGATCAGGGCCATCTGGAATTCATACTCGAAATCGGTGACGGCGCGCAGTCCCTTTACAATGGTATGAGCGCCGCAAAGGCGGGCGTATTCCGCCAGCAGCCCGTCGAAGCACTCCACCTCGACATTCGGGATGTCCGACACGGCTCTGCGTATCATATCCAGCCTCTCTCCGGCGGTAAACGAGGGATTCTTGCCGGGATTGACCAGCACGGCGACAATCACCTTGTCAAACATCGCCGCGGCTCTCTGGACAATGTCAAGATGTCCGAGCGTTATCGGGTCAAAGCTGCCGGGGCAAATCGCAACTTTCACTCGTCATCTCCCCCATCCTCCCGGTCATCCTCCTGCGGCTCACGGTAAAAGGTAACCTTGATCCTGCCGTAGCGATACTGCCGGGTGATTGCAAAATTCCCCACCGTTCCGGGAAGCTCCTCCTCCGCCGGGGATTCGCAGATAATCGCGCCGCCCGGCTTCATAGCGGATGCAACCGCCGGAAGCGCCGACTGCAATATTCCCCTGCCGTAAGGCGGATCCAGAAACGCGTAATCAAATTCATGCCGCCCGGCTCTGGGTGCGAGATAGGATAAGGCGTCACCCTGCACGACCACAGCGGCTCCGTTCAGGCCGCAGGTGCGCAGGTTTTCCCTGACCACGGCTATGGAATTCGGAGAACTGTCCACAAAAACCGCTTCCGAAGCACCACGGCTGAGCGCCTCAATGCCCATCTGACCGCTGCCCGCAAAGAGATCGAGAATCCTTCGTCCCTCTATGTCAAACTGAATGACGCTGAAAACAGCTTCCTTGACTCTGTCGGTGGTAGGTCTGACGTCGTTGCCCTCCAGAGTTCTGAGGCGTCTGCCTCTCGCAGTGCCTGTGATCACTCTCATCGGCAGCAATCCTTTCGCCATAGTTTTACCGGATTATTATACAGCATATTTTACCGGCTGTAAAGTATTTTGCAGCAAATATGTCGAAACTTACAAAAGTGTAATCGTTTGTGACGCATTATTTACCAAAATACCCTCATCTTTTTTGGAAAAAATTACAAAGGGTCGGTTTCGCTGTGCGATGAATCAATCGGCCGCTTCCTTTTTCTTCTTTCGTGCCTTAATGTTTTCGGCAGCCGTGCGATTCATTCCCTTCACTTCGCAGAGCTGCTCCACTGACGCGTCATACACGGCGGAAATGGTCTTGAAATGCTTCAGCAATTCCCTTGCCCGGGCAGGTCCTATGCCCTCGATCTCGGTCAGGCTGCTGCGGATAACCGACCTGCCGTGGCTGGCATGGTGATAGGTGATGGCGAAGCGGTGAACCTCGTCCTGTATGGAAGACACCAGCGTGAATGCCGCCCGGCTGCGTGTCAGGGCGATTTCCCGACCGCCGGCGGCAATCGCGCGCGTTTTGTGCTTGCTGTCCTTGACCATGCCGAAGATCGCGATCGGAAGTCCGGAGGCTTCAATCAGCGGACGAATGGCATTGACGTGACCCTCGCCGCCGTCCAGCAGAATCAGGTCGGGCAGCCGTCCGAAGCCTGTGCCCTCGTCCTGGTGCTCCCTGTATTCCAGAATCCGGCGGGTGATGACCTCACGCATGGAGCCGTAATCGTCCTGTCCCTCCACCGTCTTGATCCTGAATTTGCGATAGGCGGATTTCAGCGGTCTGCCATTCTCAAAAACCACCATGCCGGCGACGTTGTCATCCCCCTGCGTGTTGGATATGTCGTAGGATTCGATGTATTCCGGCGGCGAATCCAGCCCCAGCAGTCTGCCCAGTTCATCGACCGCCGCAGTGACTTCGCCGGTTCTCCCCTTTGCCTGCGCCAGGTATTCGGCGGCGTTCTGCCGGCACATTTCCACAATGCGCTGCTGCTCCCCCTTCTGCGGTACCGTGATGCGAACCTTTTTGCCGTGCCTGTCCGCCAGCTTTTCGGTGAGCATCTGCTCCAGCAGCGACGCATCGTCCACTTCGCCGTCAACCGTCACCCTGGGCGGAACATCACGCATGGAATAGTACTGCTTGATGAATTCCGACCGGCAGAGAGGCAGTTCTCCCATCATTTCATCTATCAGGAACTGCTCCCGGTCACACAGCCTGCCGCCCCGGAAGCGGAAAACCTCAAAGCAGGTGCTTCCCGACCCCTGCGCAAGGGCGATCACGTCCTGTTCCTCCACCGAAGTCATGATGACCTTCTGTTTTTCGCTCATCTTTCGCAGGGCGTTGATCCTGTCGCGAATGCGGGCAGCCTTCTCGAATTCCAGCCGTTCTGCACACTCGTTCATGCGTTCGGTCAGCCTCGCCACCGAGGTGTTGGTGCCTCCCTTGAGGAAGTCCCTCGCTTCGCTGATCGCCTCGTCGTAGATCTCCTTCTTCAGCCTTCCGCGGCAGGGGGCAAGGCAAAGGCCGATGGAATAATTCAGGCACGGTCTGCCCTTGCCTATATCCCGCGGGAAGCTGCGGCGGCAGGTGGGAATCTTGAAGATCCTGCACGCCTCGTCCACCGACTGCCGGACGGCAAAACTACCTGTATAGGGGCCGAGATATTCCGCGCCGTCGTCTTCCACCTTCTTGGCTTCGGTTATCCGGGGATATTCCCCCGCGGAAATCTTGATATAATGATAGCCCTTGTCATCCTTGAGCAGGATATTGTATTTCGGCTTGTGCAGCTTGATCAGGCTGCATTCCAGCACCAAGGCCTCGTATTCGGTGTCGGTGATGATGTATTCAAAATGATCGACATTCTCCACCATGCGCCGGACCTTTTCGGCGTGATTCTCCTGGGAGCCGAAGTACTGGCTGACCCGGTTTTTCAGCGCCTTTGCCTTGCCGATGTAGATGATCTTGTCCCGCTTGTCGTGCATGATATACACGCCGGGCAGCAGCGGCAGCTTCATGGATTTCCGCCTGAGCTCGCCGAGCTTGGGATTCTCGTTGTAGATTGTCAATTGGACCGTTCTCCCCGTTTCATTTTATGAGTATCATTTTAGCACTCCCGCAGGGGAATTGGCAACAGGAAATTATTAAATTAAGTTGAAATTTCGGCAACCTTTCTTGACAGCACTGCGCAAAAATAATAGAATACTAGGGACATTATCCGAGGGGGAAGGAATTTGAGCGATAAATCATCCCTGAAAATCTACGCCGCCACCGCGGGCGTGGTTATTCTGCTGATTATAAACGGCTGGGCGGCGGCACATTTTTCCGATCCGTTCACCGGCGGTGCAAAAATAGACATGGACAACCTCGCAAAATACACCCTCAGCGGAAGCGATACGCTGACCGAAGCCGGCCTGCCCGCCAACGCATCGGACACCTCATCCGAAGCACCTGACGAAGGCAGCCTGCTTTACCCGGAATTTCCGTACTTCATCGAGGTGGACAAAACCAACCAGGTGATAACCGTTTTCACCACCAGTGCCAACGGAAAATACGATAAGGCAGTCAGGGTCATGCTCTGCTCTACCCCTGCGAATTTCAAGAGCTTTGCCGACGGATACTGGAAGGTAACCGAACCGCCATCCTCCTCGAAAAGCATCTGGCACAGGGTGCGCGGAGGCGGCGGCACCCTGTATGTCCAGTACACCACCTATATAACGGGCAACCTCCTCATTCACTCCGTTCCCTATGCCGAATCAGCCAACGAAACGCTCGATCAGAAACGCTTTGAAGCCCTCGGCACCAGCGACTCCGGCGGATGCATCCGGCTGACAGCCGAAAACGCCAGGTGGATACGGGAAAACTGCAAGGCCGGCACTACCGTGCATATTGCCGCCCACAAGAAGGACGCTTCCCTCACACAGGCACTCCGGGAGCAGGTTCCCCAGCCGGATGACTCAGGCTGGGATCCGACCGACCCGGATCCGAAAAATCCCAATTATCACCCCCAGTACACCGAGGACACGCCCGCGACCGAGGGCTATTCCACCGACAATCTGGGGCTTGATCAGATCAGTTACAGCACAAAAATATGGAGTCCGAACAGCAAATAGCATCACCGTCAGATGTCAAAACCTCTCTGTACACATCATACAGAGAGGTTTTTTCGGTGCTATTTATGCTTCCGGAATTCGGAAGGTGTCTGATGGCAGTGCTTCTTGAATGTGCGGTTGAAATAGGAGATGTTGTTGAAGCCTGTTTCGTATGCCACGTCAATGATCGGCTTGTCGGTGGTGCGCAAAAGTCCCATCGCCTTGGTCAGACGGTATTCAATCACATAATCTATGCAGGACATACCGGTAATACCGCGGAACAGCCTGGACAGACCCGTTTCGCTGAGATTGACCAGTTCGGCAAGACCCGCGAGGGTGATATTTTCCATGTAATTTTCAGAGATGTAATCCACCACCTGGCGGACAACCCGCACGTCGTTGCCCTCCGGTGTTTCGGATTTAATCTCGATATATCCGTACGTCAGCAGCTTGAACACCAGATCGTTGATCAGGCTCTTCAGCTTCAGCTCGAAGTACTGTTCATGATCGAAATAAGTGTCGAACAATTGCAGCGCTATGGGCTTGAATTCATGATAATGATCGGCGTTGTGACGGATAATGCAGTAATCGTTGCATTTCCGCCCCAGCATGGGTCGAAAGTAATTGGACGCGCAGGTATCGACGGTGTGATTCGTTATCATGTCAAGCGAGATGAGGTAGGTCGCCGCCAGAAAATAATCCTCTTCACTCACCAGGCAGAAGGAATGGAGTACCCATGGCATGATCACCAGGATATCTCCGAATTCCAGATCCACATTCTCTCCCGACACCGTGTACCTGCATTTGCCGCAATCGCAGAGAACCATCTCGATCTCCTCGTGACAGTGAAGCGGGAAGGTGGAAAACAGCGTCGGCATCATGGTGCCGTAAATGACAAAGGGCATAAGCAGATCGCCGTGCTTCTTTTTTTCCACAAAGCCAGAGATTTCCTTATCTGCGGGGTACATATCATTACCTCCCTCTCATTTGCAATATAGTGCAATTACGTAATATAATCACTTTCGGAAAAGTCAACACCGCAAAAACAAGCGTTATGCGTTTTAACAAATTTTATTTAACAAATCAGACACACAATAAACATATTATTCAATTAATCCGAAAACTACATTCAATTAATCTTCAGACAACGCACGGAATAAAATCAGTACGTCAGAAAAAGACAATTATTTAAACCGTGCTGTACCGGATAATGCAAGAATTGTAAAAAATACTGCTTGTTTTTCTCCCTAAAAAAATTATAATATTATCGTAGTGACAAGTCAATAGTTTTTGATAAATTTTATTTCCGTTTTATAAATATTTTATATGTTATTGACAATGAGATTTTAGCATTATTCTTATAAAAGGGTATTATTATTTATGATCGAACGAAAAGAAACAAATAGCGGCGGACTAAAAAAGTCTACCGACAGCATTGCCAACGCATCGGTATTCAAGTTGGCGTGGCCGATATTTGTACAGTCACTGCTCGCCATGCTTCTCGGCTACGCCGATACACTTATGCTGAGCGGATACGATCAGACCGCCGTGGGCGCCATTGGCAACGCAAACCAGATACTCGGATTTCTCACCCTTGCTTTCACCGTGATTTCCAGTGCAAGCGGCGTTGTGGTGGCGCAGTATCTCGGAGCGGGGCAAAGGGATAAGATTGACCGGATTTACACAGTCTGTGTGGCTTTCAATCTGCTGCTGAGCCTTGTCATAAGCGGCATCGTCTTTCTTGGCAACGACGCACTCATGACACTGCTGCATACGCCGGCCGAAATGATGGACAACGCCCGCAGCTACATGCGCATCGTAGGCGGCTTCATCTTTACGCAGGCGGTTCTCGACACCATGTCCCGCATTTTTCAGAGCAACGGCAGAACGGTGTTCGGCATGGTCATTTCACTGGGCATGAATATTCTCAATGTCTGCGGCAATTATCTCTTTCTCTACGGTCCTCTCAAAACGCTGGGACTCGGTGCTTCAGGAGTGGCAGTTTCCACGACATTCAGCCGGATCATGGGACTGTGCGCGGCATTTGTATTCTTTGCCTGCTTTATTGACGGCCATATCTCGATCAGATACCTCAAGCCATTTCCCGGAGATATTCTCAGAACTCTGCTGCGGCTGGGCATTCCCACCGCCGGGGAGAATATTTCGTATAATATTTCCCAGCTCTTTGTGACGGGTTTTGTCAACACAATGGGCATTGTCGCCATCAACACCAAGATCTATGCCAATATCCTGAGCAATTTCGCCTTTCTTTATTCGCTGTCGGTTGCAATGGGCACCATGATCATCGTGGGGCATGCCGTCGGCGCAGGCAATTATGATTTCGCGTACAAGCGGGTAAACAGGAGCATGCGCAGCGCGCTGATTGTTTCGGTCTGTATCGCCCTATTGAATTTCCTGATTTCTCCCCTTTCACTCGGCCTGTTCACAAGCTCCCCTGAAATTGCCGAAATCGGTTCTCAGATCGTCAGCCTCGGGCGCAAGGTGCTTTTCATCGGCATTTTCCTTGAACTCGGCAGGACCAGCAATCTCGTCATCATCAACAGCCTCAAGGCTTCGGGCGACGTCAGATTCCCGACCTATCTCGGCATCATCGCCATGTGGAACTGCACTGTCATAGGCGGATATATTCTGGGGATTGTCTGCGGATTCGGTCTGATTGGCATTTGGATCGCAATGGCAGCCGACGAAGTGATTCGCGGTGTGGTGGTGGCAATCCGCTGGAAGCACGGCACCTGGCGTGGCAAATGCGTCGTACAGAATCAGCCGCAGGAGCAGGACAGCCTGCCCGCGATTCCCACTGAATAAGACTTTAACTTTAAGAGATCGGGTTTCCCTCCAATTTACCGGTTTCTTAAATCCATACACAGTCTCAAAATCTCGTAAAGCCCTGCAGCGCTGTACCGATTGTTATGTACGGCGCTGCAGGGCTTTTATGCGCGCGGATGTCAAAAAAAATATTTTGAAAATTTCTCTTGACATCTACCATATTATGTGATAGAATAATCAGGCTAAATACTTCGAGATGTGGCTCAGTTTGGTAGAGCGCTGCGTTCGGGACGCAGAAGCCGCAGGTTCAAATCCTGTCATCTCGACCAGAATAGGTGAACAAAAAAGATGCCACCCCAGAAAAGCCCCAATTGTAGGGGCTTTTCGTGGTTTTAGAGGGCGAAAAATGAAGCGGGCTTACCGTAGATGCCTTTGGGCATTTTCGGCATATTTTTTACTGTGAACTCCCGTAACGGGCATTTTGCAGCCTTTCCCTAACCCTAAATTCAAAAATTCAATACTCAGTCAATCAAGCGTGCGGGTAGAAAATCTGTGCGCTTTTTTGTATAAAAGCAACAAAGCCGATTGTTTTGAAGAAGGACGTCTGATCAGCGTCCGACAGAAA
>CAMHMN010000003.1 GCA_946186245.1 uncultured Clostridia bacterium | reverse complement strand
TAATCGTCATTTGTGCATTTTGACGAATGTGCCTCTTTTATGCTCATTTATAGTTTTTAATATTCGTGTCCCATTCAGCTGCTTTTGAAATAAAGGTGTGAAGGCTTTTCAAAGCGGCGCCGGCGGTGTTATTCCCTTTGCCGTCGGTTTCCAGAAAGACCGAAATTCCGCGCCCGAGTAGCGTTACCTCGCCGCAGAAATTCTCTTTGTTCAATGTGAAGGTACCGAGGGAATCACCCATCACGACAGGCTCCGGCTTTGGTTTCGGCATGAACAGGCCGGAAAACATATGGCTGAATATCGGCATAACGATTGCCTCCCTTCAAATATCAAACCCGTCCACCTTGACGATCTCGCCGATAAAGACATACACCTGCATGGCCACGGATTCCAGCATGTCGGCGGTGTCGTCGCTGCCGCTCTCAAAGTCAAATTCAAACTGACCGAAAAAGCCCTCCTCGCCGGTGGGCGAATATTTTTCGACAATCCTGCCGTAGTAATATACAATATCGTACAGTGTAAGCCCGTCAAATATCTGCCCGTCATCCCTGTCAGCGAACTGCTCGCCCTTAACCCACGGAATGAATCTGGTCCTGATAATCTTGTCAAGCCCTTCCCGTCTGATCACTTCGGAATCGGCGGCAACATGCTTTTCGCTCTCGTCATCGGGAGGATCCACTCTCACCTCTACCTCCCGGAAGAATTGATTCGACCGGAAAACAGGTTTCCGGGATTTGGTCTTTTTATGAAAAAGCATAATGATTCAACTTCCAATCTTCACGCTTCATAAATCACGGTGCCGTTTGGCATGATCTTTTCGCCGTCGTACAGGCGGCTGAACAGCACCTTTCCTTCGACGGTGAAGGAAAAAGCTTCCTTGCCGCAGTTGAGGCAGACGGCGATTTTTTTATCCATGCTTTCATCCCGTCTGAGATAATGCAGAATTCTGGGGTTTTCCGGGTGATGAATGAATTCAATCGAAGAACTTTTGAGTGGCTGACATTCGTGACGCAGATGAATTAAAAGACTGACCTCGGAGAAAATATCGGAAAATTTGCCGCTGTCGATCTCGTCCCAGGGCATGCAGCTTCGGTTTTCCCATTCCTCACGGCCTCTGAGGGCAATCTCGGTGCCGTAATACAGGCAGGGCGTTCCGGGCAGGGTGAGCAGCATGGCCAGCTTTTGCAGCAGCAGATCGGTGTTGCCCCCGCACTCCTCCGAAATGCGTTTGGTGTCGTGCGTGTCGATGAAATTGAAAAGCACCTCCGTGACCTGCTCCGGGTACATCGCCCGACAGGCGTTGAGGGAATGCATGAAGTCCACCGAGGACAGGCTCTTTTCCCGGTCAAAGTCGTTCACGCAGTCGTAGGCCGGATAATTCATCACGGAATCGTATTCGTCGCCTTCCAGCCACGGAAGGGAATCGAACCAGATTTCACCCAGCAGGAAAAGCTCCGGCTTGATGGGTTTCAGGGTCCGTCGAAGCTCCCGCAGGAAGGTGTGCGAAATCTCGTCGCCCACGTCGAAGCGGATGCCGTCGATATCCCATTCTTTGACCCAGTGGGAGCAGACGTCGCAGAAATATTGGATCACTTCGGGGTTGTTGGTGTTGAGCTTGGGCATGAGACCCACGAAGGAAAAGGTAAAATACCGGCCGTCGGCGGTGTCCCATCTCTTTTCGACGGGAATGTTGAAATTATCGCTGTTGATGAAGAACCAGTGGTAATAGGGGGATTCTTTGCCCTTTTGCAGCACGTCCTTCCAGGCGAAGAACTCCGTGCCGCAGTGGTTGAAAACGCCGTCCAGCATGATGCGGATGCCCAGCGAATGCGCCTGCCGCACAAGCTCCTTCATATCCTCTTCGGTGCCGAGGGTCGGGTCGATCAGACCGTAATCGAAGGTGTTGTAGCGGTGATAGCTGTCCGAGAGGAAGATCGGGGTGAAGTAAATGCCGTTGATTCCCAGGTCGTGCAGGTAAGGCAGCCGCTTTGTCACGCCCTTGAGGTCGCCGCCGTAGAATTCGCCGTGAATGCCGGGTTCCGGCAGGATGAATTTGCCCCACTCCACAAACCTTTCGTCGGGTTCACCGGCGCGGCAGAAGCGGTCGGGCATGATCTGGTACCAGACGGTGTCCCTGACCCACGACGGCGGCGCGATCACGTCGGAAGGATTCATCCACGGCAGCTTGAAGCATTGCTTGGAGGTATTGTCCGACTGTTTTGCGTGGCAGATTTTGTTGTCGTAGACCAGCCATCGCTCCTCCCCGGCAGTTACTTCAAAGTAGTATTGCAGGCGTTTGTAAGGCGGCTTTGTCCTGTACTCCCAGATGAGATGATCCTCCAGCTCCATGGAAAGCGTCATGGGGTACCTGGTACCGTCCCATTTTTCCTGCCTTCTCAGCCAGTGAATGAAGGGATCGTCGCAGATGATGTACGCCTGCTGAACGTCCCTGCCGGTGCGAAGCCGGACCACCGCCGTGTCACAGTCGGCAGCGTAGCACATGTCCACCGTGCTTTTGTGTCTTATCGCGGAAGTATTGATCATAACAGCCACCTCTTATTATTCTTATAATAATTGCCGTTGGTCGCTTTTGAAGGAGCGCAGGACGGGCAATCCGAAGGCGAAGCAGACCAGCGATCCCACCGTCATGAGAAGCTGCGAAGCAAAGCACATGCCGGATTCATATTTCATAAGAATGTCCATCACAGCCGAAGCGCCGCTGGACAGAAATCCGCCGAGCGACCCAAAAACGACAAATCCGAAGCCGAAGATCAGATCGCCCTTTTGAATCGTGCGTCTGAGCTTCCGGATTCTCTGGGAGATGATTTCAATGATTCCGATCATAACAGCCAGCACGCAGAGGCAGTTGAGCAGAAACGTCACGGAAAGCGCCGTCGTTCCCAGTCCGTCCGCGCCGTTTGCCATATAGAGGACAAAGCCCACAAAATAGGCGATCCAGCCAAAGTCGGAGAGCAGCCCGAGCGTCAGCCATTTTGCGCCGGAAAGCTCGGTTGTATAGATTTTATTCATTTTCAAGAACCTCTTTTAAAATTGCCATTCCCGCGTCGATCTGCTCGTAAGAGATGGTGAGCGGAGGCAGGCAGCGCAGCTTCGTCTTGGCGGTCAGCACAAGCAAGCCTTTGTCCAGCGCGGCTTTCAGCACGTCGGAGGCGGCAATGCCGTCCAGTTCCGCGCCCAGCATGAGTCCAAGACCGGTGACGCTTTTCACCTTCGGCAGATTTTCCAGCGAGCTGCGGAAGTATGCCGCTTTCTTTTCCAGCTCCGCCATGAAGGCCGGGTCGGAAAGCCTTTTCAGCACAACCAGACCTCCCGCGCAGACAACGGGATTGCCGCCGAAGGTGGAGCCGTGGGTGCCGGGCGTGAGAACCTCCGCGTATTCGCCCCTGGTCAGGCAGACGCCGATGGGCAGACCGCCTCCCAGTCCCTTGGCAAGGGTCACGATGTCGGGCTTCACGCCGAAATATTCCGCGGCCAGCAGCCTGGCGGTGCGTCCCATGCCGGTCTGCACTTCGTCCGAAACGGTGGCGAGGTCGTGCTGCTTGGCAAGGGCGAAGATTTCATCCACAAAGGACTGCTCCAGCACATTCACGCCGCCTTCGCCCTGGATGAATTCAAACATGATGGCGCAGACGGTGGGATCGATGGCCTCCCGGAGCGCCTGAATGTTGTTGGCTTCGACATATTTGAATCCCGGCGTAAAGGGGAAGAAGTAATTGTGGAAATGTTCCTGTCCGGTGGCGGAAAGGGTGGTCACCGTTCTGCCGTGGAAGGAATTGACCAGCGTAATGATGGTGGTGCGGTTGGGGTCGCCGTACTTGTCAAAGGAACGCTTGCGGGCGATTTTGATGGCACATTCGTTGGCCTCCGCGCCGCTGTTGCCGAAGAATAATTTGTCGGTGCCGGTCATTGCGGTGAGCTTATCGGCAAATTCGGCGGCGGTGGAATTGTAGTAGTAATTGGAAACGTGCTGCATTTTATGCGCCTGCTGACTCACAGCGTCCGCCCATTCGTTGTCGGCATAGCCGAGGGAATTGGTGCCGATGCCGCTGCCGAAGTCGATGAGAGGCTTTCCGTCCGCGTCGGTTCCCTGCGCGCCGCTGCCGCATTCCAGGGCAAGGTCGAGCCTGCCGTAGCTGCTCACGACGGCGCTGTTGTATTGTTCGATGATTTCCTTTGAATTCATGATTGTCACTCCAGATTGTTTGTATAATGCATCCATCAACCGCAGTCCCAGTTGTAAAGCACGTCGCTGAAATCCAGCCTTTTGAGAGCCTCGCGGTTGATGAAGAAATTGCCGACGCCGATGTCGCCCCACATCACGCCGATTCCCTGCCGGAAATCGGTATCCAGCTGAAAGAGAAGGGTGTCGTACTGCGCGGATTCCTCGCTTCGCGGGTCACATTGGGTGAAGAAGGGGTACCCGCCCATCTTGTGCGAAGGAAAGCTCCCATCCTCACCGGATACAATGACGTCAAAAACCGAATCGTCCAGATCAAAGAGTGCCGTCGCCTCGTCCTCTGGGAATACCTCGTTCCATCGCTCGATAAACAGCTGCTCAAAGCGGTAGTCGCCGGTGGCAAGTCCTTCGGATGCCATCTCAAATGTCATTTTGCATTCGTTGCTGACAGGGGTAAATTCAATCTCTGGCATATCGGAATAAACTTCCGCCACGGAGGAAGGGTCCACCGAACGGTCGATTTCCGGGCAATACACCACGCGCCAGTCCTTCTGCGGGGAGGGAACGGTCAGGGTACTGCCGTACAGATCGTCGTCGCTGATGAAGAATTGCAGCATGCCGGAATGGGGAAAGTCGGGCAATTGGGCAATGTCTTCGCAATTGATCTGCGCCAGCAGGAAGAGCTTATTCCCCTTGGCGTCGGTCGGTGCTTCGGCTCCGGCAGGAAGATAGGGCAATCCCCCCACCTTGCTGTCAAAGATGCCGCAAGGGTCTGCGGATAATTTTATCCTCGCGCAGGGAATGACCGTGGCGTTTATCATTTCAGCCTTGATTTTCGCGGCAATTTCGGGTTTGCTTTTTTTCATTGTTATGCCTCCTACAATGAGGATTTAATGCGGAACGTGCGGAAAGATTTGAAAGCGGAAGGGATTTCTTGGAAATTTGCCCTATTGGTTGCGCCCGGGTCCGTTTTGATTCCAGATGCTTTGCGGCGAAGGGGCGCTGCCCCTGCCTTTTTCCTACGGAAAAAGTGCTATCCCGCAAGGAGGAACATTGTTCCCCCCTGGACTCCCTGCCGCTGTTGCGGCTTATTGACGCTGCGCGCTTGCTTTTTCCTTTTTCTTTCCGTGATCAATAGAACATCGTGCCGATGCCCTGGTCGGTGAACATTTCAATGAGAATCGAGTGCGGTATCCTGCCGTCGATGATGTGGGCTCTGCCTACGCCCTGACGGACAGCTTCCACGCAGCAGTCGATCTTGGGAATCATGCCGCCCGAAATAATCCCCTGCTTTTTGAGCAGCGGCACCTCGCTGACATTCACCACCGGAATGAGGGTGCTCTCGTCGTCCTTGTCGGCGAGAAGTCCCGCGATATCGGTCATCAGAATGAGCTTGCTCGCCTTGAGCTTGGCGGCAATCTGCGCCGCCGCGGTATCGGCATTGATGTTGTAGACCTCGCCGCCGTAGCCCCCCGCAACGGTGCTGACAACCGGCGTGTAGCCCTTGTCAATGGCGTCCTGAATCACGCCCGTATTGACTTCCACAATCTCGCCCACAAAGCCGAGGTCGTCCTTCTTCATCAGCTTTTCCGCCATGAGCATGCGCCCGTCCAGACCGCAAAGACCCAGCGCCTTGCCGCTGTGCTGCATGAGATGCTGTACAAGGCTCTTGTTGACCTTGCCGGCGAGCACCATCTGCACGATGTCCATGGTTTCCTCGTCGGTGTAGCGCATGCCGCCGATGAATTTGCTCTCCTTGCCGATTTTGTCCAGCATGGCATTGATTTCGGGACCGCCGCCGTGAACCAGCACGGTATTGATGCCCACCAGCTGAAGCAGCACGATGTCGCTCATGACCGCCTGTTTGAGTTCCTCGCTGAGCATGGCGTTGCCGCCGTACTTGACGACGATGGTCTTGCCCGACCATTTCTGAATGTAGGGCAATGCCTGAATGAGCACATTCGCTCTGTCCTCGGTGGAAATGCTGGATCTGGTCTTTTCGGTGTGTTCAAATTTTGCCGTTCCGGCTCTTTCCGTCTGTTCGGCTTTTTCCGCTATTTCGGCTATCTGGGTGATATCCATTTGCACATGACTCCCTTTATCATTGGAATAATTAAATTGTATATATCCGGCTGTTTTCACGCAGTCGATGATTTGTTTGATTCAATGAGAAAATCAGCCGTGAAGCTGTCTGTGTTCCTCGGCTAATTCTCTGTAAAGCCGTGCCGCGCTCCAATTGATATTGTGCGGCGTGACCGTCGCCTTGAGCCAGACCGGCGGAATGCCGGCTTCGCGGTAGGCCTTCAGGAATGCGTCCAGCTCGTCGGGGCTGAAGCCGCACATGACCATCATTTGCTGATCGAAATCCTCGCCCCGGTAAGGCTGATTGGTCAGAGAGAAGGCGGGGATTCCCGCCAGTGCGCCGATGCTTTCGCCGTACTGCGGGCGGTAGATTCTGATAAGACGCACGTTGAGATTCGCGCAAACCGTGCGAATGAGCGTCACCTTGCTGTCCTCCATGTTGAAGAGCAGCAGTTTTTTATTGGAATTTGGCACGTTGTCACTCTCCTTGCAATTTTTCATTCATTTTTACACGCTGAAATGCCTGTAATGCAAAGAATTTTTCTCCGCTATCTCCTTCATGCAGTCGTCCAGACCCTTCTGCGGGTGTTCTATAGCGATAAATCTGCCCTTATGGGCTTTTCTGCGAAATAGACCCATGCTGTCAAAGTGAACGACCTCTTCATCGGATATTTTGTCGGCGGAAGCAAAGACAAATTGCCGCACCTGATTGCCCGAAAGATGGGTGCATACGCCGATATCGGATATTTTGGATAGTTCTATTCGGTTGAACGTAAAGCAGAGCCATTTTTCGGTGATGGCATTCTCGTCAACTATCACCGTTCTGTGCGCTATCGGCGAACAGGAAAATAGCAGCAATTCTACTGCAAGCAGGCTGACGATAAAACCCTCCCAGTCGTCCCTGTTTCTTGGCGGAACGAAAAACAGCAGCCCCAGCCACAGCGCGAGAATGAATAATGGCAGAAAAATCACGCCGTACCAGGCGAGGGTATTTACTTTGAATTTCATTTCTTTATCCCTTTTTTTTAACTCTATATGAAAAAATGGGGTTTGGAATATTATGATTTGTCAGGTTATTTGTATTCGCCTGACCTTTTTCTTTTTTTATTTTTTCAGAATATCCCTTAACTGCTCCGATCTGTAATCGCCGCTGATCCTCACATAATCGTAGGTCAGATCGCAGCCGTAGGCTTCCGCGCTGCCGTCGCCGCTTCCGCAGCTGACGTCAATGATAATCTCGTCGGCGAGAAGAATCTCCTTCGCCCTCGCCTCGTCAAAGGCAACCCCCGCGCCCTTCTGACAGACAATAATCCTCCCGCGCTCCGACACAAACGCCACTTCCACCTGCGAAATGTCGCACTTCGCCCCCGAATAGCCGATTGCGCAGAGCACTCGGCCCCAGTTGGCGTCCGAGCCGAAGATCGCCGCCTTCACAAGGCTGGAGCAAATCACGGATTTGGCGATCATCCGGGCGTTTTCCTTGTCACAGGCACCGTGAACGGAGCAGGTCAGCAGCCGGGTGGAGCCTTCGCCGTCCCTCGCAAGCTCGCGGCAGACGGTAATGCAGATGGCCTTCAGCGCGTGGGTGAAGCGATCGAAGGCGTACCCTTCGCAGTCGATGACGGGATTGCCCGCCAGGCCCGAAGCCATGACCGCGGCGGTGTCGTTGGTGGAGGTATCGCCGTCCACCGAAACCATGTTGAAGGTCTGCGGAACGACCTTGGCAAGCGATTTCCGCAGCATTTCGGGGGTGATGGCAGCGTCGGTGGTGATGAAGCAGAGAATGGTCGCCATGTTGGGGTGTACCATGCCGGAGCCTTTCGCCATCGCGCCGAAGCGGACGGTGGTTCCGCAGAGGTCGTATTCAAAGGAAATCTCCTTGCGGTAGCGGTCGGTGGTGAGAATCGCGTCGGCCGCTTCGCTTCCCCCGTCCCGACGCAGGCGTGAAGCCAGCTCCGCGGCGGAGCTGCGAATCGGGTCGAGGCACAGCGGCTGCCCGATCACGCCGGTGGAAGCGACGATCACGTCCTCCGGAGCAATGCCCATCGCTGTCCCGGCAATGCGGCACATTTCACGGGCTTTTTCTTCGCCGTCGGCGTTGCAGGTGTTGGCGTTGCCGCTGTTGCAGATAATGCCCTGCGCGTAGCCGTCGGCAATATTCTCCCGCGTGACGGCAATGGACGCGCCCTTGACAAGATTCTGCGTGTAAGCGCCCGCAGCGGCACACCGGACGTCGCAGCGCACCATCGCGAGATCACGCTTGTTCTTGTTCCGGCGCATGCCGCTGTGAATTCCCGAAGCGTTAAAACCCAGCGGCGCGGTTATTCCGCCGGGAATGACGCGGGAATGGGATAATCTGAGTAAAAATTTTGACATTTTTTATAATATCAGTCCTTGTTTACGGGCTTGTTGAGATCAAGTCTGGCGTGACAGTCGGGACATTCCTCTGAAATGGACGACGGCACGCCGAGAAAACCGCTTTTCACGAGTTTCTTTGAACCGCACTTGGGGCAGAAGAGGAAATCCTTCTGTCTGCCGGCGTAAAGGCTGCACATCATGCCGCCGAGCACCAGCAGGGCGATAATGACCGCGATAGTGGCAAATCCGCCCTGTGACAGCATCGCCATCACAAGCAGCAGAATGGACAAACCGTAACAGATACGGCTGCCGATCATCAGCATTTTTCTCGACTCAAAGTATTCTCTTCTGGATTTCATAGCAAATCAGTCCTCCACGTATTTTTTGATAAGTGCTAAAAGCAAGGTGGAAATTGCCGCGATGATGACCGACCATGTGGCAATGAATTTGAGAAATGTTTTTACCGGATTGTCGTCGTCCGAAATGAATATCGCCGTGGGACCGTCGGCGCCGCCGATAATTCCCAGTCGCTTCTGTTCTCTGCCTGTGAGATTTCTGACGCCGGTGGCAAGACCGATGACGCTGAAAACGCAGAGAATCAGCGAGACGGTTTTTTTATAAAACTGTCTGAATATGTCCATATCTGATCCTCACTGAAGCTTGAATTCCATACCTATCTTCTGCGGAACAAGTCCGCAGCTCTCGTAAAATCTGATGGCGGAGGGATTGCAGCACCAGACATTGAGCGTGACGTTGTGGCAGCCGGATTCCCGGGCGAATCGGAGCACGAATTCGTACAGCTGCCGTCCGATGTGCTGACCGCGGCAATGTTCGTCCACACAGAGGTCGTCAATGTAGAGCGTCCTGATGTCGGTGACGCAGGTGTCGTTGAGATGCTGTTTGAAAAGGCAGAAGGCGTACCCCTTCACGCCCTCCTCCGTATCGGCGACGAAGATCGGGCGGCTGTCGTCCGGAATCAATTCCGCCAGCTGCGCCGGGGTATATTTTGTTCCGTTTGGTTTAAAAAGGTCGGGCCTGCCCTGATGATGCACGTCGCAGACCTGCCGCAGCAATTCGCTGAGTGCGGGAATGTCATTTTGTGTAGCCCTGCGGATGGTCATGCAAAGACTCCTTTCAATAGACAAAATCTGATACCGGAGGCGGGAAAGCAAACTATTTTTCAGGCAGAATGTATTTCTGAAACAGCTTTTTGCTTTTGTTATGACTGTCAAAGATATTATTGTACTGCAATATGATCTGTGACAGGTAAACAGTCAGCACCGCCCCGAGGAAGCCCCATACCAGATTAAGGGAGGTATCATATGTTCCGGGCGGTTTTTCAATGAATTCCGAGATCCGGCGCAGGGCAGAAAAAACAAAGAAGAAAGAAAACAGTCCCAAACAAACGGACACAAACAGCAGCGTCAGCGTGAAGTTGGAATGCCTTTGCGTAATGGCTCTTCTCAGCCCTTCACGATAAAAGCACTTCAGATAAAAGAAAACGGCAAAGGATAGGGCAACGAAAACCGCCGCAGGCAACGGCCGCTTCTGTTCCCCGAAAAGTTCATGTTCCCTGTAGGTCGAATTAAATGCGATAAACCACGAACCGGCAACGATTATCAACAGCAGTATGACAGACCAAAATGAGGTCAGCAGTAATAATCTGTATCTATTTTTGTCGTTTATTGTCACTTTTCCTTCATTCCTTATGTGGCACGCAACCGCTGATTTTATTCTTTTGAAGATAGGACGGAACGCTTGCGGACATTGTATAAAAAGCCCGATTCCGGAACGGTTACGGATGAATGATTTCCCTGATTCTCGCGACATTGGCAAGGGTGTTTTCCTTGGCGGGACCGCCCGCGCTCTTGCGCTGGCTGACGCAGACGTCGAGATTGATGGCTTCGTACACGCCTTCGTCGAAGGTGTCACAGATTGCCTTGTATTCGTCAAGCGGCAGGGTTTCGAGGGTTTCGCCCATCTGAATGCATTTGGCCACGAGGGTGCCGGTCGCCTTGTAGGCGTCGCGGAAGGGAAGCCCCTTCTTGACCAGATAATCCGCGCAGTCAGTGGCATTGATGAAGCCTTTGGCAGCGGCGGCGCGCATATTGTCTTTCAGCACCGTCATGGTGTCGAGCATGGGAATGAAGGTGGTAATGCACATCTTTACCGTGTCGAAGGAATCGAAGATGGCCTCCTTGTCCTCCTGCATGTCCTTGTTATAGGCAAGCGGAATGCCCTTCATCACGGTGAGCAGGGTCATCAGGTCGCCGAACACCCTGCCGGATTTGCCGCGCACCAGCTCGGCGATGTCGGGATTCTTCTTCTGCGGCATGATGGAAGAGCCGGTGGAGAAGGCGTCGTCCAGCTCGATGAATTTGAATTCCCACGAGCACCAGAGGATGATTTCCTCGGCGAAGCGGGAGAGATGCACCATCACGATGGCAAGGTCGGAAGCCAGCTCCAGGCAGAAATCCCGATCGGAAACGCCGTCCAGGCTGTTGCGGGAATAATCGTCCATTCTGAGAGCGGATGTCGTCAGGCTGCGGTCTATTTCATAAGTCGTCCCGGCAAGGGCGCAGCTGCCCAGAGGATTGACGTTCATGCGCTTCTTCGCGTCCTCGATGCGCTGAATGTCGCGCAGAAGCATTTCGGCGTAGGCCAGCAGATGATGCCCGAAGGTGATGGGTTGGGCGCGTTGGAGATGGGTGTAGCCCGGCATGACGGTTTCGGCGTTCTCCTCGGCCTTGTTGCAGATGACATTCAGCAATTCCGTGAGGTCGGCGAGAATTTCGTCCGCCTGCTTGCGGAGATTGAGGCGGATGTCGAGCGCGACCTGATCATTCCGGCTGCGGGAAGTATGCAGGCGCTTGCCGGTGCTGCCGAGTCGGGAAGTCAGTTCCCCTTCGACGAAGGTGTGAATGTCCTCGGCCTCCATGTCAATGGGAAGGCTGCCGTTCTCGATGTCAGCGAGAATGCCCTTCAGGCCCTCGATGATCCTGTCGGCTTCCGAACGGTCGATGATGCCGCAGGTGCCGAGCATATCCGCATGAGCCATGCTGCCCTCGATATCCTCGCGGAACATCCGGCTGTCGAAGGAAATGGATGAATTGAAGTCGTTGGTTTTTTTGTCGATCGCCTTTGAAAAGCGTCCCTGCCAAAGCTGCATATTTTGAAAGTCTCCTTTGCACTAAAAATCAACAATCGCACCGTACAATGGGATTCCAAAGGGGCAAGGCTCCTTTGGCGGGGGTGTGGGGACGGCGTCCCCACGAGTCGCCGAAGCATCAGATGACACCCTGATGAACCAAAGGGAGCGAAGCCGGAAAATGACGTGCCAGCAATGCTGCGTCAGCAGCGAGCGGTCGCCTGAGAAGCACCCAATGTATGCGAATGTAAGTGGATTGGTAATAGTTGATGATATTGATATTCGCCTGACCGCGCGGTGTTCTTTAGAAACTGCGTGTCACAGTATGCTCGCTGCGCTCGCCTTTCCTCCGTCTGTATTCGCCCGACCCCGTTGCGTGTCCTGGCTCGTCTTGCTCGCTCCGCTCCGCTCCGCTCGTGAGGGCTCTGCCCTCACCACTCCCGCAAGGGCGCTGCCCTTGACCCGGCAGGGAGCAGTGGCCCCCTGCACCCCATTATTCGGCGCTGCGCGCTTGCTTTTTTTCTTTTTCCTTATTTCCTTACTTCTTCTTTGCGAATTCCGAGAAATCAATAATTGTGCTTCCGTCCGTCACCATCGGCAGCTCGCCGTTCCACTTCTTCATCATCTCGTACTTGATCAGATTCTCGCTCAGCGACTTGCTCAGAATGTTGTTCGCCTTCGCCTGCGCTTCCGACTGAATCCTCAGTGTCTCCGCTTCGGCTTCCGCCTTCACAATCGCCTCTTCCTTCTCGGTTCTGGCTTTCAGAAGCCGCTGCTCCGCTACCTGCTTCTCCTCAATAGCCGCAATATACGCCTCGGAAAAATCAAAATTGATGATATTCACGTCCTCCACGTAAATCCCGTTCTTGTTGAGCTTGTTGTTCAGCTCCTCGATGAGCCCCAGTGAAATGAGCGAACGGTTGGCGACGCTTTCCTCCGCGGTGTATTTGGCGGTGATCGCTTTCAGCACCTCGTTGACCGCGGGACTGACCAGAATGGTCTCGTAATCGCTGCCGACGTTCTTGTAGATGGCATAGGATTTGTCCTTAGAAACGCGGTAATTGATGGCGAGTTTGGTGGTGACCGTCTGCAGATCTTTGGAGAAGGCCTCCGTCTCCACTTCCAGCTTGACAATGCGGTTGTCCATCTTGACGATGGTCTGAATGAAGGGGATTTTCATGTGAATTCCCTCCTGAAGCACGTTCTCGCTGACGTGACCGAGGGTATTGATCACGCCCGTGTGTCCCGCGTCCACAATGGTGATGCTGTTGAGCAGCACAAGGATTACGACAACCAGTGTCACCACAAGCGCAATTGCCTTCTTGGGAATGTCAAATGACTTTTTTTCATTGATAATAACCGGCATGAGAAAACATCCTTTCTGAAATAAAAATAATTGATAAAATGCAAAATCGCGCAGAACGGAAAAAGACCTGTTTTCCCTGCCCTGCGCGATGAATTACCGAATGGTTAAATCGGTCATTAAAATTACTTATCCTGTTTTGCGGCAGCCTGTTCCTTCATAGCCTGAACCTTAATGGGCAGTCCGAAAAGGTTGATGAAGCCTGCCGAATCGTTCTGGTCGTAAACCTCGTCCTCGTCGAAGGTCGCGATGTCCTCGTCGTAGAGGGAATAGGGAGATTTAACGCCGGCGTCGATAATGTTGCCCTTGTAGAGCTTCAGGCGGACGTCGCCTGTGACCTTCTCCTGCGTGCTGTCCACGAATGCGGAAAGAGCTTCGCGGAGAGGTGTGTACCACTGGCCGAAATAGACCAGCTCGGCAAAGCGGATGGCAACCTGCTGCTTGTAGTGGTAGGTGTCGCGGTCAAGGCAGATTTCCTCCAGCTTGTTGTGTGCGTGATAGAGAATGGTGCCGCCGGGAGTTTCATAAACGCCGCGGCTCTTCATGCCCACCAGACGGTTCTCCACCATGTCGGCAATGCCGATGCCGTTCTTGCCGCCCAGCTCGTTGAGAGCGGCGACCATGGCCGGGCCGTCGAGCTTTTCGCCGTTGAGCGCCACCGGAATGCCCTTCTCGAAGCTCAGGGTGATGTAGGTGGCCTCGTCGGGAGCCTTCTCAGGGGAAACGCCCATTTCCAGGATCTTATCGTACATAGGCTCGTTCCAGGGATTCTCCAGATCAAGGCCTTCATGCGAAAGGTGCCAGAGATTCTTGTCCTTGGAATAGTTGGTTTCTCTGTTTATTTTAAGAGGAATGTTGTGCTGCTCCGCGTACTCGATTTCCTGTTCGCGGCTCTTGAATTCCCAGGTTCTCCAGGGAGCGATGATCTTCATCTGGGGAGCAAAACGCTTGATGGCAAGCTCGAAACGCACCTGGTCGTTGCCCTTGCCGGTGCAGCCGTGGCAAATGGCGTCGGCGCCTTCCGCCAGAGCGATTTCGACGATTCTCTTGGCGATGATGGGACGTGCGAAGCTGGTGCCGAGAAGATACTTGTTCTCGTAAACGGCGCCGGCTTTCAGCGTGGGATAGACATAATCGTCCACGAATTCCTTCTTGAGGTCGGCGATGTAGAGCTTGCTTGCGCCTGTGGCGATAGCCTTTTCCTCCAGGCCGTCCAGCTCGGTGCCCTGTCCGACGTCGCCAGAAACGGCGATGACTTCGCAGCCGTTGTAATTTTCCTTCAGCCACGGAATGATGATGGATGTGTCCAATCCGCCGGAATAGGCGAGTACTACCTTTTTGATCTCAGACATGTGATGTTCCTCCGTCAGTATTCATTATTTACGCCGCGTGAGATGCCATTAAAAGTATTATATCACAGCCGCGCGGCATTTGCAATTACAAAAATAATTATACGGCCTGCGGCTGCATAAATCAAGTGGAAAAATGAATATTTATTCAAAAATGGCAATTTTCGTGCATTTGCGGATAATTCCCGTCATCAGGCGGATAATTATAGGCATTTTTTTGTATATTTGCGGAAAAATCAGCATTCAAGACTTCCACAGAATGAAACAGTTGCCGGATAATTCAATATCTGCTTACGAATCGGATGAATATAAATGCATAATATTCATAAATAATGAATATTTGCAGAAAAAGAAAGGCGGCAAATCCGCTGGTAAAAGCAGATCTGCCGCCGGAAGATCAAGTGACGGGATAAGCGGGAAAACCGATCAGTCGGTTGCGCCGGTGTCCTTGAGGAGTCTGACGTCGATTTCAAATTCCTGAGAAGCGCTGGTAGTCGTGGCGGGACGGTAGATGGTGAGTCGGATGGTATCGCCCGGCTTCTTAGTGACCATGATATCCTGAAGTGCGGACAGCTCGGTGATGCGCTTGCCGTCGCAATGGGTGATGATGTCGTACTTCTGCACCTTGCCGTTCATGTCGGAATCGCTGTTGATGTCGTAAATCTGCAGACCTGCCGGAATGCCCTGGCTCTCGTAGGCACTGGAAATGGTGACGCAGGTGATGCCGAGCTTGACTCTGCCTTCGACATAACCGTAGTTGATGAGGTCGGTGACGATTTCCTTGACCTTGACGGAGGGAATGGCGAAGCCCATGCCCTCATAGCCGGAAGCGGCAATCTTGGAGGTGTTGATGCCGATGACCTGGCCGTACATATTGACCAGCGCACCGCCGGAATTGCCGGGATTGATGGCGGCGTCGGTCTGGATATAGCGCATGGCGCTGGTGGATTCGGTGTTTTCGGTGTCGATGATTCTGTCCACGCCGGAGACAATGCCCAGCGTGACCGAGCCGGCGAACTGTCTGCCGCCGGGATTGCCGATGGCCATGACATAGTCGCCCAGCACAAGCTGGCTGCTGTCGCCCAGCTCGCACTCGGGAAGTCCTGTCGCGTTGATTTTGAGCACGGCGAGGTCAGACTTCACGTCGTAGCCGACGACCTTTGCGTCATAGGACTGACCGTCGCTGGTGATGACCGAAACGTCGTACTTGCTGCTGTCGCCGATGACGTGGGAATTGGTGACGATGTATCCGTCTGAACGGAGAATGATGCCGGAGCCTTCGCCGCTGTTGGAGCTCATGTAACTGACGTTGTCCACTGTGACGACGCTGACAATGGAGGGACGCACCTTGGCCGCGACCTGTGCCGGAGTGAGCAGATCGCCTGCGCTGCCGACGGTGGTATCGGTCTTGGGAGTTTCCACCTCGTTGAAGGTAACGGCGCTGCCGTCGTTCTGAACAGTGCCCGAACCGCTGCCCGTGGAGTCAAAACCGGTGCGGAAGAGCGCCGCCGCGCCGAGACCGAGAAGGCCGATGGTCAGAACGGCTGCCACAACGATCGCGGCGATTTTGCCGCCGGACGACTTCCGGGTGACCGGCGTGGAGTACTGCAGCGGCTGCTGACCGGAGGGAGCGTATCCGTATCCGGTTGTGCCGGAGCCGGCCGAACGGTATCCGGTGGTCTGGGTGGGGTACATGTCGTGTTGATTCTGCTGATTCATAAATCATTCCTCTTTTCAATGAAATTTTTACGATTGAAAAAAATACCATCTCACGGATATGTTAAAATAATGATGAAAAAATGAAAGTTGGACAAAAATTGCAACGGGTTTGTGCAACGGGTCAGGATTGCTCTTCCTCGCCGCGGTTCTTGGCGCGGGGAACGCTGCGGGAGCCTTCCGACGCCTCGGGCAGCGTGAAGACGATGCTGCAGTAATTTCCCTCGGAGCCTTCCGCGTGAATTCTTCCGCCGTGAAGGGTGACGATGGTCTTGACGATATAGAGTCCCAGACCGACGCCCTGGCGGTCAAAGCTGCGGCTCTTGTCGGTCTTGTAGAACCGCTCGAAGATGTGCGACAGTTCCTCGGTGGAAACGCCTATGCCGCTGTTGGAAATGCTGACGGTGACCACCTTGTTCTGCACAGTGGCCTTGACACGGATATAACCGCCTTCATTGGTGAATTTCACCGCGTTGTCAAAGAGGTTGTAAAGCACCTGATGAATGAGGTCGGCGTCGCCGTTGACAGTGATGGGATCCAGCTCGTCAAAACCCTGAATTTCGATGTGCTTTTCTTCAATCCTGTGTTCAAAGGAGAGCAGCGCCTGGAAAATGACTTCAGAGATATTGAATTTCTGTTTTTTGAGCTGCATGGCTCCGCTGTCGATCTTGGACAGATCGAGCATGGAACGTACCAGACGGGCAAGGCGCTTGGTTTCGTCGGAAATGATGCGCAGATACTTGTCCTGCCGTTCGGGCGGAATGGTGCCGTCCAGGATTCCGTTGACATAGCCGGAAATGTTGGTCATGGGCGTTTTGAGCTCGTGGGAGATGTTGGCGATGAAGCTGCGGTTGATGGTCTCGCTTTCGGCGAGCTTGGCGCCCATTTCATTGAGCGCGTCGGCAAGCTGTCCCACTTCGTTTTCGCTTTTGAAATTGATGCGCATGGAGAAATCGCCGTCGGAATACTTCCGCGCCGCCTTGACCATTTCCCTGAGGGGCTTGACCTGCTTGTATGTCAGCATATACACCATGCTGAAGGAGATGATGGCGGCGATCAGCACGGCGACCACCACGATGCGGGAGACGTCGCTGCGGAAATCGGATATGGCCGAGGCGGAGGACGCCACAAACACAAATCCTGCGATGTATTCCTTTTCCACTTCGCCGCCGGCGACAAAGGGAACCGCCACGATGAAGTGGCTCTGGTCGTAAATGCCGCCCAGCCGGTCGGTCATGCGGTATTCCCTGACCCTTGCCGCCGCCGAAATAATCGACGGAGAAATGCTCTTTTTCTGATGGCGGCACTTGAATTCCTCGTTGTCGGGCGTGTCGGCGTGAAGGTATTCCTCCGAGCAGATGACAGTGGTTCCCTGCGCGTCCACGATGAAGATATCCGCGCCGCAGCTGGAGCTGAGAATGCCGAGAGTCGAGCGGAGCTTTTCCTTGCCGGCGTCGGTGACGACATACTGGATGGTGGGATTCATGCTGTCGTCGCCTGTGCGCATGGGCACGGGAATGACATAGGCATTCATCCTGTCGGCGACGATATGGGCGTTGTCGGCGAGCTGCTGCTGCTTTTCGCTGCGCCAGCGGTTGGAAATCAGCGCCGACAGGATGATACTGAATATGATCAGGCTGCATATCAGCACCGCCGATGTGACAAAAAGATACTTGGTGAAAAGCGAGCGCGAGGCGATGTGCTTCATTTCAATGAGAATATCTGCCAGCCACGACCTGAAGCCGCGTTTTTTCAGGAAGGCGCCGTTGGCTTTCTGGTTTCCGTATCCTCCTGCGGGGTCAGGCGGAATCTCCCCGTCTTTGATCGGTTCGTTGTCAAACTGCATATCCATAGCAGACAGTGTTATTTCACTTCAAATTTGTAGCCGACGCCCCAGACGGTTTTGAGCGACCACTGATCGCTGACGCCTTCCAGCTTTTCACGCAGACGCTTGACGTGAACGTCGACCGTGCGGCTGTCGCCGTAGTAATTGAAGCCCCAGACCTCGTCGAGCAGCTGATCGCGGGAGAAAACGCGGTTGGGATTGCTGGCGAGGTGATAGATCAGCTCCATCTCTTTGGGAGGGGTATCCACCTGAACGCCGTTGACCTTCAGCTCGTAATTGTTGAGGTTGATGGAGAGCTTGTCAAAGGTGACGACCTTCTTCTCGTTGGGATCCTGCTTGCCGCTTCTGCGGAGCACCGCCTTGATGCGGGCGAGAATTTCCTTGGGCTCAAAGGGCTTGACCACATAGTCGTCGGCGCCGAGTTCCAGACCCAGCACCTTGTCGAAGGTTTCGCCCTTGGCAGTCAGCATGATGATGGGACACTGGGATTTCTTGCGGATTTCGCGGCAGACCTGGAAGCCGTCCTGCTCGGGGAGCATGATGTCCAGCAGGATGATGTCGGGGCTTTCCTGGTCAAAGCACTCCACCGCCTTGCGTCCGTCGTGAGCGATGGCGACGGTGTAACCCTCCTTTTCGGTATAGAGCCTGAGAAGCTCACAGATGTTCTGGTCGTCGTCCACAATAAGTATTTTTCCTGTTTCCATATTGTCATTCTTCCCTTCTGTTGGTGATCATGTATCATAATATCAGGTCATATATTCGGATTATACATTCCCTATCCAATTATTATACACCTATATTTTGTGAATTGGTTGATTTTTTATTAATAACCGGATATTTTTTTGTTTCGCGCATTACGGATTCCCGGCAGGGCGGTCCGGACCGGTTCCCAAAGGCTTTGAGAAGCAGGTGAAGCCGATTGCCCCGTGAGGACAGCTGCCCGCGCATTTGCCGCATCGGATGCACTCCGTGTGATTCGGAGAGGCCACGGGATTGACCGCCATGTCGCAGACCCTGGAACAGGCGCCGCAGCCCACGCATTTTTCACCGTCCACATGCAGCCTGACCGCCGAAACCCTGTTGAAGAGGGCGTAGAAGGCGCCCAGCGGGCAGAGATATTTGCAGAAGGGACGGCAGATGACGACCGACGCAAGCACGACCGCCGTCAGCACCAGCGCCTTCCAGGTGAAGATCCAGCCCCAGAGTTCCCGCAGGCGGCTGTCGGCTGCCGAGAGGAGAATTCCCGAAAGCGTGCCGGACGGGCAGAGATATTTGCAGTAAAAGGGGGTGAATTTGAAGGCGAAGGGCAGCACCGCCACCATGAGCAGCAGCACGGCGTACTTAACATACCGCAGATGCCTGTCGCCGGGGAAGGTGCGCAGCTTCTTCGGCGAAGGAATCCTGAAAAGCAGATCCTGCAAAAAGCCGAAGGGGCAGAGGAATCCGCAGATCAGCCGGCCGAATGCCGCGCCGAAAAACACCATAAAGCCCAGCACATAGCAGGGAAACCTGAATTTCCAGGCGGAAAGGGCGTTCTGCAGCGAGCCGATGGGACAGGCTCCCAGCGCGCCGGGACAGGAATAGCAGTTCAGTCCCGGCACACAGACATTCTTGCCGGCGCCTTCGTAGATTCTCCCGGTAAAGAAGCCGGTGAGGTGACCGTTCTGGAGCAAAGCCGCCGCCGCCTGAATGAGCGTTCTCTTTTTGTTATCCAATTCCGATGCACTCCAGACATATTCTGATTGCCTTGGCAAACACCTGCTGATGCTGTCCCCATGCGGCTCCCGCGGCGATAAGAACCGCGCCGGCTGCCAGCAGCGCCGCCGTGACGGCATTTTTCCTTCTGTCCATTACTTCAGATAGGAAAGAATGACGCTTTCCCATTCTTGGTAGGATTTTGAGCCGATATAGGACTCCTCGGAAAGCAGGTTTCCTTTGCCGTCGGTAAAGAAGGTGGTAGGCACATATCCCGTCTGGAATTTTTCAAATTCCGCGCAGGATTTTATCATCGGATATTTGATCTTGTTTTCCCTGACGATGTCCTTCAGACCGTCTATGTCGCTGTAGACTCCGACGATCATCAGGCCCTTCGGCTTGTACTTGGCGTAGAGCTTCTGCAAATCAGGCAGTTCCCCGCGGCAGGGACCGCACCACGGCTCCCACATGTTGAACAGTATCACCTTGGCGGAGCCGAAATCCTCAAAGGAAACCGTATTCCCGTCCATATCGGTGGTGGTGAAGCTGAATTTTGCGTCGGTCTGGATCTCACCGGAGGACTGGGAGGATTCCGCCGAGGACTCCGGGGAGGTGACCAGATCCTTTTTGGGGGAATGACAAGCGGAAAGAGCCAGCATGGAAGCGGCCAGCACCAATACGAGCGATTTTCTGATGAGTGACATAAATGAGACCCCTTTCTGAAATAAAGTGAGATGAGAAATGCGAAATGATCAAGTCCGCACGCTGAAAAAGCACTCTCCCTTAATTTAACCATAATTTGCGTCAATTATCAAGTGATTTTTGAGAATAAAGAAGGTTTTCAGCGCGAATATTCGCGTGAAATGCGCCAATACTCCCAGAGAATAGAAAACGGAAGGAAGGCTGTGGCAATGAACGGCAACCATTACGGGGTAAAGCATGATTCTCCGGCGATCACGGGAAAGGTTCCCAGGCAGTATCCGTGGCTGAGCGGGGACAGGCATTGTGACGTCTGTGTGACAGGAGGCGGGATGACAGGGGCGATGTGCGTCCTTTTCGCGGCGGAAATGGGACTGAGCGCGGTTCTGATCACATCGGACGGTCTGGGGTTAGGGGATACCGGACACATGCCGGGCTGCGCGGAATACAACGCCGGACGCACGCTTACCGGACTGGACAGAACGATGAGCACGGATGACGCGCTGGCCCTGTATTCCATCGGCTTTGAAGCCCTGGACGACCTGCAGAATCTCTGCGCCGGTCTTGACGGCGCATACAGGAAGTCCGGACTGGCCAGCGGCTTTGCACGCCGCGATTCGCTGCTTTACACAGCCGATCCCACACTGTCGGAGCTTGTGGAGAGAGAATTCCTCGCCGTCCGGAAGGCATTTCCCGACACCACCCTGATTACCTGCAGGACAGCCGAAAGCGCCTTTGCGTTTGACATGTGCGCCGGCATTCTCACCAGAGACGGAAGCGCGGTATTCGATCCCTACGCCTTCACCCATCTCTGCGCGATGAAGGCGCAGGAGCTGGGGGCCGAAATCTTTGAACAGACCCGCGCGCTGGACATTCAGACGCCGAAAAGCAAAGGCGGCAGCGTGATGATCACCACGTCCACCCACCGCACGGTCTATGCCGACCGGCTGATCTTTGCCGCCGGCAGCGAGGGATTCCGCGCCATGTTCCGGGGGGCGAGGAAATATTCCGCCTGCTGCTCTGTGCGGAAGCTGTCGGAAGAGGAAAGCGGCTGGTCGGGAAGGTGCAGCCTTCGCACCTTCGGCAGACGGTCCGTGAGCTGCTGCATTTCGCCCGGGGGAATGGTCTGGGCGGACAGCGTTCACAGGGAAGGATTGTCCGCCGTCGCCGGAAAGGTGAGCGAACCGGCGGAATTCAGCCGCCTGAAGAATCAGGTTGCCGCCCTGCTGCCCCGGGCCGAAATCAACCGGCCGGAATATAAATATTCCCATGCCTTTGCCGCGCCGCGTGACGGCCTGCCCGTGATCGGGGCGCATGAGGAATTCAAAAACTGCTTTTTTGCCCTTCCCGTGTCCGTTTCAGGTGCCTGCGCGCCTGTCTGTTCCGTGGTCGCGGCAAGGTCGGCGGCAGCCTATCTGGAAGGGAATAACGCACCGGTTTTCCGGCATTTTGATCCCATGAGACTGTAAAATTCTACCAGCCGCGCCGATAAGAAAAATTTACAAATTAATGATGAAAGCAATATAAAAATCAGCTATAATAGAGTTGCTAAATTATTAAAAAGGACGGTAGGTTAAATGAATTTCTCGGGCTATAAAAAAGTCGCAGCTCTGCTGATCGCGCTCTCGTTCGTCCTGGCGTACGCAGTCTTCAGTCCGGACGGGACAAGAATCGTTTACGCTGCTTCACTCTCTGTTACCGCCCAGCCGAAAAACGTTACCGCCAAACCCGGCAACACGGTGAAATTCACCATCAAAGCCACCGGAAACGGGACGGTGAAGTACCAGTGGTACTTCAAAAAAGTCGGCGACTCCGGCTGGACGGCCTGGAAGGGACGTATTTATTCCTCTGCTTCCGGCAGGGTTGATGCGTCCTGGAACATGATGCAGGTCCGCTGCAAGGTGTCCGACAAATCAAAAAGCCTTTATTCAAAGACCGTGACAGTGACAGTCGATCAGCCGCTGTCCATCAAGGGTCATCCCCAGAGCCTTACCGGAAAGGTCGGCGAGTCGGCTTCGTTTACGGTCAAGGCGCAGGGCAAGGGCAAGATCAAGTACCAGTGGTATATCAAAAAGCTCAACGCTTCCGCCTGGTCGGCCTGGAAGGGACAGACCGCAGCCACCGCGACGGCAGGCATCGAACCGTCGTGGAATCTGATGCAGGTCCGCTGCAAGGTCGCCGATTCCAACGGGAGCAAATATTCCAATACCGCCGTGGTAACGGTGGATCAGCCGCTTTCCATCGAAACCCATCCCCAAGACGTCGTCGTTAAGCTGAACAAGTCTGCCACCTTCAGCGTGGTTGCTTACGGCAGCGGGGAAATGAGTTATCAGTGGTACTGCAAGAAGCAGGGCGAATCGGACTGGTCGGTCTGGAACGGACAGACAACCGCCTCCGTCACGGCAACCTCCGATGAGTCATGGAAGATGATGCAGGTCCGGTGCAAGGTTTCCGACCTGTCGGGCAGCATTGATTCCAATGCGGCAACGGTCATCATTGACGAGCCGCTGGTCATTCTCGAGCAGCCGACGGACGCCGTATCACAGGCCGGCAAAACGACCTCCTTCACCGTCAAGGCGCAGGGTTCGGGAAATCTGAAATACCAGTGGTATTACAGAAAAGAAGGCGCAACCGACTGGACGCTCTGGGAGGGATACACTTCGGCCAAGGCTTCGGGAACGTCCGATTCCACCTGGGACGGCATGCAGGTGTACTGCAAGATCACGGACGCCCTCGACAGGAGCAAAAATTCCGAATCCGCCACGGCGCTGCTCACCGGCAAGCTGAGAATCACCAGACAGCCGGAGGATGTGACGCTGCATGTCGGTGATTCCGGGACATTCAAGGTCAAGGCCTACTCGGCGAATGCCCTGAGCTATCAGTGGTACTACAAAAAGGCGGGCAAGAGCGACTGGACGCTCTGGAGCGGAATGACCTCCCCGGAAATGAGCGCGAAAGCCGATTGCACATGGAACGGCATGCAGGTGTACTGCAAGGTGACCGACAGCAAAAACAATACGCTGAAAAGCGACACGGTCTATGCCATGATAACCAAGCAGGGTTCAAAGCGTTACTTCAAACGCACCATTACCATCAGCAAGAACTACACCAAGGTGTATTCCGGCGTGGGAACAAAGTACAGCGTCGTGGCGAAGATCAACGCCAAAAAATCATTTGAAGCGCTGGAATGGGCAGCCGACGGAAAGGATACCACATGGTACAGATTCAAGTACAACGGCAAAAACGTCTGGGTTCCCCGCACCAGCGTTACCGTCAAAGACAAATACACCACCATTCCCGACCGCAAATTCAATGACGGCGGCATTCCGATCATATACATTTCGCCCTCCAAACAGCCGGACAATAAGTTTGCCTATGGCAACACAACCGAACAGGCGCAGATGTACCGCGTGGGCAAGGCTCTCAAGAAGATCCTGGAGGAGGAATACTACTGCATGACCTACATTCCTCCCACTTCGCTTCATCTTGGCCTGAAAAACCGCGCGTATGATGCTTATATCAGAGAGGCGGATGTCTATCTCGCCATCCACAGCAACGCGATTTCTTCCAAAGCGGTTTACGGCGCCATCGGCTATTATTCTCCCAGCTGCAATCAGGGCAAGGTGCTCAGTCAGAACATCGTCAGCGAGATGAAAAAGATCAGCATCAAAAAGCCCACGGTCAAAAATCAGCTCAGAGAAGGCATGTCGGCGTTCGGCGGCACCGGCTACGGTGAAGTCCGCGACCCCACCTATTACGGAATGGTCGGCGTGCTCGCGGAGGTCGAATATCACGACAACAAGGATTCCGCCAAGTGGATCATCAACAACACCGACAAAATAGCGCGCGCCCTTGCCAATTCGCTGGAAAAGACCTTCGGTCTGCAAAAGAAAAAATAATTCACGCTGAAAACAGCGGAACAATCAGATGAATTGCTCCGTCTCCCTCGCTGTCCAGGACAGACCGTCAGGGGAGACGGAGTTTTTTTGGAGAAATCATGGCGGGAGCAGGCATGAATTTCCATAAAAAATGATAAAAAATTTAAAATATTATTTCATATTTTGCCCTTGCATGATTGACGTTGAGCAAAATTTATTATATAATATGTTTGAATAGGCTTGTGCAGTCGTGCGAGATGTGAATAATTCTCCTGCAATTTCCGATCTGAAAGCTGCACAATTGCAAAGGGAGAGATTGATATGGAAAAAATCTTATCCGACAGACAGACATTGACCGGCGTCCCGGAGGAACACCGCAGCGTCAGCCGTATCAGAATGCTCTGGCTCATGCTGGGCTGTATAGCCGCCCTGCTTCTGGTTGGCTGCGGCATGAATACCGATCTGAATATCGACGGTCAGTTCAAGGGCGAACGGGTGATCACCTGTGACGAGCTGAGCGATCAGAACGGTCTTTTCACCAAATTCAAGGTGTCGGAAGCCGCCGATGTGCTCAGCAAGAAATGCCCGCCTCAGATGACTTTTGAGTGCCAGTATACCAATGACAGCAAGACCAAGGCTGTGTTTGTATTCCGCATGAAGTTCGATTCCCTTGACGATTACAAGGCCAAGGTCAAGGAGCTCATCGGACGCAACCCGACGGTGCAGTTTACATACAAGGATCCCAAGGCGGATCTTTTCGCCAGCGGTTTTTCCATCACCGAGGATTTTGAATCCAAGGATCTGCTGGCCTGGGTCAAGCCGGCGCTCAAGGATGAGCTGAATGTGTCAAAGGACGTTTCCAGCATGACCGACAATGTCAAGGTCACGATGAACGGCGTTTCCTATGACAATGACAATTTCGGTTCCGCCAAGGTCAAGCTCAATACCATATCGAAATATCTGATAGACAGCCTGGAAATCCGCACGGTTCACGATGTGGACAAGGAAGGCGCTGTCTACGAACGCGAGGTTGCCATCAAGATCCCGAAAAAGACAGTGGAAGCGCTGGGCAAGAGCAATATACAGGAATTCATGGAAAACTGCGTCGGTGAAAACGCCACCGGCAAGTGGAAATCGGACGACGACGGCGCCAGCCGTTACCGCGTTTCCTTCAACGGCAGCGCCGATGTGATCAACGAATGCACTTCCAAGCTCTTCGGCGGCGGCTGTTCCTTCCAGTATGTCAGCGACGGCTCGCTGAACACCGCCTTCTCCGAAACCGGCGTGCTCAGCGAGAAGGTCAGCTTTTCCAGATTTCCCTGCAGAAGCGACGGCACCTGCGACGCGACATTCACTTATGTCAATATAGACGGCAGCAGATTCGACGACTCCAAGTCCACGGCTGCGGGCAGCAGTACCAAGAAAACAGAGGATGAAGGCAAGACGCTGGTCGTCATGTATGAAAAGGCGGGCAGCGCGGACATCACGGTGTATTCGTCGTCGGTCTACAGCGTTTCAAAGGTATCCGTTACCACCGAAATCGGCAGTGACGACAAGGTTTCGCAGGAGATCAGCATTGCCTACAAGGTAGGCGACGACGATTCCGGCGCGAAGTTTGCCGCCAAGTACTTCAACGAGGCTTTCAAGGGCAGCGGAATTGATATCGCCGTTGAGCCCTTCAATGCTTCCCGTTCGCAGTACGCCGTGGTGCTGACCACGCCGAGAGCCACCGCCGAGGAAACCACTTCGCTGCTTCAGAAGTATATCGGACCGGGCAATTCCATCAAAATTGAGGGCGAAGATAAATTTGCCATGTTCAATAAGCGCAGTGTCACGGTGGACGTGGACATTGCGGAATTCATCAAAGCTTCGGGCTACACCGAGGTCACCGAGTACGGATTCAGAGGCGCCGGCGAGGCAAGTTCGGTGAGCTGGACATCCTCCGTCACGGGCAAGGGCAAGAACGATGTGCTGATGGGCAAGTCCCAGAGCGAATTCGATCACCCGATCGCCGCGCAGACCTTCACGGTGAGCTATCAGGTGCAGAGAATCAACCTGATCTTTGTCATGCTGATGGGCGGAATTGCCATCGTTGCGTGCGGCGCGCTGATCATGCTTTTCAGCTGGATGGTGCTGCGCAGACGCAGAAAGCATCAGGAGGAAAAAATGGAGGCGGTCATGACCATGGCGCTGGTCAAGCTGCCCGACGGCACCCAGCAGATGATGGAAGTCACCCCGGAGGAAGCCGCGAATGCCGTTGTCATTGCACCCAAGGACGATGACGGTCTGGACGAGGACGACGACGAGCCGGAAAATATGTGGCTCTTCACGACCGCGATGCGGCTCTTTGCGGCGATGGCGGGAGTGCTGGTGGTGCTCAATTACGCGGGTGTCGATTCCGAGCGCAATGTCCTCAATCCGCTGGAATTCTTCAATTCGGCCAAAGGCGTGTCCGGCTGGGATCTGATCATGGGCAAACAGATAGGCGACCGCATGCTGGAGGGCAGCTACTTCAACGCGGTGCTGATTGTCGTGCCGCTGCTGATCTTCCTTATTCTTACGCTGCGCAACCTTCTGCCCAAGCTGATGAGCGATATCGTGATCATAGGCGCATCGCTCTTCCAGGCGTGGTACATGCTGGGCCTGCAGGATACGCTGGAAGCCAAGGTGGATCTGCTGGGCGTAGACGGCAAGCGGTTCTTCGTGGAGATGGACTGGGCCTACAATTATTCCGTGGTCATCTATGTGATGCTCTTTATCGGCGCGGTGGTGCTGATACTCATGGACACCGGCCTGAATTTCCGCAAGATGCTCCGCAGGAAGGAAAGATAAGGTCGGCGGTTGACTGACACGGACAGAACAACATCAAAACCTTGCAGACGGCGTGGTATTCTGACCCCGCGCCGTCTGCAAACTGATATAGCGCAAAACTATCGGGGGGAATGGATCGATTTGAAGATCAGGTCAAACATCAGGACGGTTGCCGCGCTGGCGCTGGCGGCAGTCATGCTTCTGCTCTGCGCCTGCAACGACGCTGAAACGCCCGAACAGGCGATCAAGAGATTCAACAAGAGAATGAACGACTGCAGCTACAAGGCTGCCTTTGACTATGTAAAGGAATACGACGGTCTGAGCTTTGACAGCGGGGACCGCAGCGGCACACGCAAGATCGTGGACGCCGTTTCAAAGACGCTGGAGATCGAGATTGTCGACATCCAGACATCCGGCGCCAACGGTTCGGCGGTGCTGAACATTACCACCGTCGATCTGCGGGAAATATATTCCCGCGCTGCTTCCACCGTGACCAACAATTACGTGGACACGGTGCTCAAAGGCTCCCGGATATCCGCCGAGGAAATGCGCGAAGCACTGGTGGATGAAATCGTGCGGGAATCCGAAATGTCCGAGGCAAAGCATGTCACCACCCAGAGCAGGGTCAATCTCACTCGGGAGAAGGACAAATGGTACATCATTCTGGATTCCACCAGCTTCAATCTGATGATGGGCTACATCAATGAGGCGAATTCCATGGTGGAGAGCGGCGATTTTACCAACGTCGCGCCTGTTTCCGATTCTGACGTCAAGCCGGTGTCCTCCGAGGAAGCCGAGGAATCGGGCAGCAGCGTCACATTCAACGACTGATTTCAGCATAAGACCAGCAGGACGGTCATTCTCTGCCGCAAAAGGCATGGAATGACCGTCGTTTATTGGAAGAAAAATCAGGAAAAATCTTCGGTAACCTATTGAGAAAACCGCGTATTTATGATATAATAAATTGATAAAAGAATTTCATTTCCGACGGTCTGAAGAACATACGGACGGAAAAAAGGAGAAAAACAGTAAATGAAATTAGGCATCGTAGGACTGCCGAATGTCGGCAAGAGCACACTTTTCAACGCGATCACCAGCGCCGGCGCGCAGTCGGCGAATTATCCCTTCTGCACCATCGAGCCGAATGTGGGCGTGGTGGACGTTCCGGACAAGCGGCTGGATAAGCTCGCCGAGATGTACCATCCCGAAAAAATCACCCACGCCCCGCTGGAATTCGTGGATATCGCCGGTCTGGTCAAGGGCGCGAGCAAGGGCGAAGGTCTGGGCAACAAATTCCTCTCCAACATCAGGGAATGTGACGCCATCGTGCATGTGGTGCGGTGCTTCGAGAACGACGACATCATTCATGTGGAAGGCAGCATCGACCCTGCCCGCGATATCGAAACCATCAACCTCGAGCTGATTCTGTCCGACCTGGAGCTGGTGGAACGCAAGATCGACCGTTCCAAGAAGGCGATGAAGGGGGATAAGAAATTCGCCGCCGAGGTGGAATTCTTCGAGCGCGTCAGGGAAGTGCTGGAATCGGGCAAGTCGGTGCGTACCATGACCCTCACCGAGGAGGAGCAGGAAATGCTCTCCACCGTGGCGCTGCTCACCAGCAAGAAGGTCATTTACGCCGCCAATCTCAGCGAGGACGATTTCTCCGGCGACGCCGTGAATCCCCATCTGGAGGTGGTCAAGAAGATCGCCGCTGAGGAAAACAGCGAGGTGCTGCCGATCTGCGCCGAAATCGAAGCCGAGATCAGCGGCATGGAGCCGGACGAAAAGCTCATGTTCCTCAGCGAATTGGGCTTGGAGGAATCGGGACTCGACCGCCTGATCCGCGCGGGCTACCATCTGCTGGGACTGATCAGCTTCCTCACCGCCGGTCAGCCGGAAGTCAGGGCGTGGACGATTACCAAAGGCACCAAAGCGCCGCAGGCTGCGGGCAAGATTCATTCCGACATCGAGCGCGGCTTTATCCGGGCGGAGGTAATTGATTACGACAGCCTCGTGGAGCTTGGCTCGCTGGCAGCTGCCCGCGAAAAGGGACTTCTCCGTTCCGAGGGCAAGGAATACGTCATGAAGGACGGCGACGTGGTGCATTTCCTGTTCAATGTTTAATGTTTAATTTTTCATTTGTTGAATAGCTGAAAATAACTGAAATAAAACCATGTCATCTCTGAAATAATAAGAGAAGCGAAATGAGATCAAGGGAGTCATGTATCGGTGTGCTGTTTTTGCGGACATCCGTCATGATATCTGTCAGCTCTGTCGCGGTCGCTTTCAGCGGCGTGATAGGCCTTCCGCCAGACGAATCGCCCACAATGCCCCAAAAAGATAGCCCGCGCCCTTGCCAACGCGAAGGAATACCGTAGGCAGGCAGAACCAATCCTTCTTTGATCACAGTCAATCCATTCACACAGTTTTGAGTCATAAAAAAAGAAAGGCGGCAGAATCAATGCGTTACTACGATCATATTCGTTTGTCGGCAAAAAAAGCGATCGCCATTGCGTTGACTCTTGCGTTTGCGGCCGGATACTTTATTTCACCCGCAGGAGGACGCGCGGAGGTTTATGCGGGGGAAAGCAAGGTCAACGCCGCACCCGCGGAGACCGCGACGCTTGCCATCACATCCCATCCGTCGGACGTCATCGTCAAGGAAGGCAACAGGGCGTCCTTCAGCGTGGAAGCGACCGGATCGGAGCTGAAATATCAGTGGTATTGCCGCAAGCAAGGCAACAGAAAATGGCAGGTCTGGAGCGGACATACGACGGCTTCCATCACCGATACGGCGGATTCCACATGGGATATGATGAAGGTCTATTGCCGGGTGACAGACGCTTCCGGCAGCACCGTTTCGTCCAATTCGGCGGTTGTCAGATTGGCAAAGCCTATTGTGCTGCAAAAGCAGCCGAAGAATATCACCGTAAAACCGGGCGAGAAAATGGCGTTTTCCGTGTCGGCACAGGGCAGCGGCAGTCTGCACTACCAGTGGTTTTTCCGCAAGGCGGATATGAACCAGGGAACCGCCTGGAGCGGAAATACTTCCCCCAGCCTGTCGGCAATTGCCGATGAAACCTGCAACCTGATGCGCGTATGGTGCGTGATCACTGACGAAGCCGGCGGCACGGCCCTGTCGGAAACTGCCGTGGTAACGGTCAGGCAGCCGCTTTCCATCCAGACACAGCCGGAAGGCGTGATGGTAAAGGCGGGTCAGGTTCCCGAAATATTCCTGTCGGCGAAGGGAACCGGCGAAATCACCTATCAGTGGTACTATAAAAAAGCCGGTGCGAATGACTGGTCGGTCTGGACAAGTCAGACTTCGCCGATGATATCGGCACAGGCCGATTCCTCATGGAACATGATGGAGGTGTACTGCAAGCTCACCGATGCTTCGGGTGCGCAGTTGGTTTCCGATACGGCGATCGTCAGAATCAGCCAGCCGCTTTCCGTTACCGTTCAACCTGTAAGCACCAATGTTCTGTCCGGCACGAGCCTGAAAACATCCGTTACTGCCCGCGGTACGGGCAAATGCTCTTATCAGTGGTTCCGCCGCATGCCGGATACGAAATCATGGGAAAGATGGTACGGACAGACCGGATCCGTGCTGTCCGCCAGAGCCGAGCTGTCAATGAACGGCATGCAGGTCTATTGCCGTGTGTCGGATGAATCCGGCGCGAGCGTCAATTCCAGGTCGGCCAGGATCATCGTCACCCCCGCCGTTAAAATCATCACACAGCCGGCGCAAGTCACGGTTCATTCGGGCGAGACGGCTTCGTTTTCGATTACCGCTTCCGGCAGCGGGCTGCGTTATCAGTGGTACCGCAAAAAGGCCGGCGAGTCCGACTGGACACTGTGGCAGGAAGGCACCGAGCCCAAGGTGACCGAGGAAGCCGACTGCACATGGCACGCCATGCAGGTCTACTGCCGCGTGACGGATGAAAACGGAGAAGCTGTCGACAGCTCGGTTACATTTGCCATGATAACCAAAAAAAGCGATCAGATCTACATCAACCGCACCTTCACCGTCAAAAGCAACGGCACGACGGTGTATTCCGGCCCGGGCACGAATTATTCCAGTGTCGGCACCGTCAAAGCAGGCGCCAGATACCTTGCGCTGGAATGGGACTGCGATTCCGGCGACGCCACATGGTATCGCTTCAATCTGAACGGCAAGAGCGCATGGATTGCCCGCTCCAAGACTTCCGTATACCGGAATGAATGCGTCACCATACCCAGCCGCAGCTTCAAGGAGGGCGGTGTGCCGATCATCTACCTTTCGCCCTCACGCCAGACAAAGAATGAATACGCAGCCGGCTCCACCACCGAAGGGGAACAGATGTACCGCGTCGGAAACGAGCTGAAAAAGATACTCGAGGAAGAATATCTCTGCGTGGTCTATATGCCGCCGGTCAGCATGAAGATCAATTTCAACTGCCGTCCCACCGACGCTTACAACAAGGACGCCGACGTCTATCTCGCCATTCACAGCAACGCTCATTCCTCCAAGAAGATGTACGGCGCAGTGGGTTATTACTTCCCAGGCTGTGAGCAGAGCCGGCTGCTGGGTGAGAATATGGCAAACGAAATGGGCAAGATATCCCCCTTTATGCCAACCGTCGGCAGCAAGACCGTGGACGGCATGAAGGGATTTGAAAATGTGGGTTACGCCGAGGTAAGGGATCCCGCCTACTACGGCATGATCAGCCTCCTGGCGGAGGTGGAATATCACGACAACGCCGATTCCGCCAGATGGATCATCGACAATCCCAAGAATATCGCCCGCGCCCTTGCCAACGCGCTCGAAAAGACAATAGATCTGCAAAAAAAGTAAATTTTTCCACTATTTTTACAATCTAATTATGATAAATTAGAAAAAATTTAATGATTTTACTCTTTACATTCTCATAATTATGTCATATAATTATACTTGCTTTTAAATGGAGTATTATCTGTAATTGCCCCATATTCCGGTGAAAGGAGGAGTTGCTTCTGGACAAGTCTGTTGCACAGAAATTCATGATCGTCATGTCAATGTTTGTCGCGCTGTTTGCTACGGTGTTCGTGTGCGGCAGTATTGTGAGCAGCAGCACATCGACCGACAGCTATCTGCAGCCGGTTCCCAAAATTCACTACGTTACTTCCTTCAGCGACACCTCCATTGAAGAAACGCCGGGTTATGCCGTTTCGGAGAGCGATTCCGAGGACATGACTGACGAACAGCCGACGGTCGCTCCTACCACCACCACCACCGAGGAGCCGGTCAATATTGACGGCGGTGTAACGGTAGTGGAATTCATCGACGACGATGATGACGAGGATTATACCTCCGAAACGCTCGACGTCGAGGAAGACGAAATCGACGAGCAATTCCTCTTTATGACCACGGTGACCACCAAACTGCCGGTTGTCAACAACGAGGAACTCAAAACCACGACGACCGTGAAACACACCACCACCAAGAAGACAACCAGACAGACCACCAAGAAAACCACGGTGGCCACGTCTGCAAAACCGCTCACTACCAAGGCTGCCAACCAGAAGTCCACCACCAAGACGACTTCAAAGAAAACAACCAGGAAAACCGGGCCTTCTGCGGCGGTGACCACCACTTCAAAGAAACCGGTCACGACGGCGGCTCCCATCACGAAGACCACCACCGTGAAATCCACAACCAAGAAGACCACCGTGTCGTCTTCCACCACCAAGACGACTACCGAGGCGCCGTCCACCACCAAGACGACGACCCAGGCGCCGTCCACCACCAAGACGACGACGCAGGCACCGTCCACTACCAAGACGACCACCGAGGCGCCTTCTACCACTAAGACGACGACTGAAGCGCCGTCCACCACCAAGACGACGACCGAGCCGACCACCACAAGGACGACTTCGCACAGCAGTGAACCTTCCTCGACCACTTCTCATTCGTCGTCGGATGATGACCGTTCGGAGCCCTAAAGCAGGAAGGCTACCCCGGACAGCACAAGCACCGCAGATTAATGCAAAATCAAAAGAACCGTATCGGCCATTGACCGACGCGGTTCTTTTTGTATGTGAACGGTTTTTTATTTCTGCAAGAAGGTAGAACTTACGCGCTTTCCTGTGCGGGATTGTCCTTGAGATAAGACCTGAGCAGAATGTCGAGATTGTACCCTTCGCAGAGCTCTTTGATCAGACCCTTCCGGGACAGATCGACATATGTTTCCGCTATGATGGAGCAAAGATCGGCGTCGTCCGCGCGGGTCACAATCACCAGTCTGCACTCGGCGATGGGGGTTTCCACACATTTGAAGCTGACGTCGTTTTCTTTGTAATTGGCTGCCGCATAAAGTGCCTGCGGTTCGTCCACCGCCGCACACTGCACCTTTCCGGAAGCAAGCTCCCGAAGAAGCTGCGCCATGTCGGAGCACACCACGATCTGCTTGAGGCTGCTTTCCATCACCGAAGCGTTGTGCAGCTCGATCTGAGCGTCGGAACCGCTCACGACGGCCAGCTTTTGGCCCTTGATGTCGGCAAGACGGCTGATCTTGCTGTCAGCCGTTGTCATAATCACCTGGCGGTAATACAGACCCGTTTCGATCGTTCTCACAGAGGAAACGAGTTCCTTTGCGGGCGGAGGGCAATTCCACAGGCAGTCCACACTGCCATTCATCAGCTTGTCGTAGGCGTCCGCCGAGGAAAAGCGGCTGAAGAGCAATTCAGTTGCCATGGAACCGGCGACCTTGGAAGCCGGCTCTCCTGTCAGCCCGCCGAATTTGTTTTGGCTGTCCTTTATGACAAACGGCGCGTCGTCATCGGCGGAGCAGGAGCAATAGCCCACTCTGAGGCCGCCGTTTTCCTTTATCCGGCTTGCAACGCTGTCGGAAGTGCAGGAAACGCACGACAAAAGAAAGACGGCCGCGGCAAGGGTCAACGCAGCGGATCTGAGGATTCTGCGATCAAAGTACTTCATATACACCTCTCCGATCTGTGTTTCTAGAAAAATCATATGATATAATTGTTGGAATAACCCTCGCTCTGCCTGTCAAGAATATCCTGAAGGGTAATGCTGTCAAGATACTCGCGAATGACTTTGTTGAGACCTTCCCAGATGAAGAGGGTAGGGCATTCGTCGGCTCTTTCGCAGACATTGGGATGCTGCGTCAGGCAGGCGACCGGAGCCAGACTGCCTTCGGTCAGCCTGAGAATCATGCCCACGGTATATTTTTCGGGGGGTGAAGCCAGCCGGTATCCTCCCTGGAATCCCCTGTTGGTCTGGAGCAGATCGGGTGTATTGAGCATAGGAATAATCTGTTCGAGGTACTTTTTTGAAATTCCCTGTCGTTCAGCGATATCCTTGAGCGCGATAAATCCTTCGCCGCGATGCTCAGCGAGATCAAGCATAAGTCTGAGCGCGTACCTGCCTTTGGTGGAAATCTTCAATCTTATCTCTCTCCCTTAACTGTAGTTGTAATTACATAATACCATATATTTTATAGGTTTTCAAGTGCAGGATTGTTTCCGGACAAAAAAAGAGCCGTGCCGGTCAGAAAACATGCCGGCGCGGCCCAAAATTCAATTAAATATCGATGAAAAGACCTTTTGCCTTGAATTTCTTTTCCTTGCGATAGATTTTTTTAAGTCTCAGCTTGATCTTTCCCACGACGATATAGAGCAGCACCAAAGACGCGAAGAGCACGCAGAGCCAGATAAGATCCATTGTGTTGTCGCCCCGGAGCTGACTGTAAATCTCGTCGGAGAGCTTGGTGCCGCTGGAGATCTTGAGAGAATAGGTGAGGTTGTTCATCTTCTCAAAAATAGCCAGCAGATTGGCTATCACTCCCAGACAAAGCCCCACGAATACCACGCTCAGCACGGCGCTGATGGTCTTGGCCTGTTCGGAATCGTGTATGTCGTATGCCAGCTTGGTCAAAGGACGCATTTCCGACTCGGGCGGACGCAGCATGGCAAATTCGGCGCGGCTGTCCATAACGGGAGGAAGATCCTCGTCCTCAATGGCTGCGGCGGAAGAACCGCCAGTCAGCTTCTGACCGCAGCTGCCGCAGAAAAGATCGTCGTCTGCGTTCTGAGCGCCGCAATGTGAACAAAACATGTCGGATTACCTCACTTTCATCTGAAAATATTAATACGTTTGTTCTGATACAGGACAGAAATCAATCCTTGCGGGAGACCTTTCTGCCGAGACGTCTGAAGAGAATCACCAGTCCGGCAACCGCCATCAGCACGAAGAGCGCGGCAATGACGATTGCGCCGATATTGCCGACAAGCTCTATCGGATCGGTGCCGGTGTTGATTTCGGGTCTGAGGTGCTTTTCTTCTCCGGTCGAGGTAAACCATGACAGTATGCTGGAAAAGGTATTGCTCATATAGAGATAGACCAGACCGGCGCCGGAAATGATCAGCATCGCCAAAGGAAGGGTCAGCTTGTCGGGCTTAGCCTTTTTTCTGACGGGAGCCGCAGGTTCGGCTGCCTCGGGAGCGGATGTGGAGACCGATTGGGTCTTGGGTTCTTCGGCTACCATGATGGTTTCAACGGCCTTGCCGCATTTCGGGCATTCCGACGCTCCTGTGGGGAGCTCGGTTCCGCATTTTTTACAGAACATAATACATGCTTCCTTTCGATAAACAGATTGTATATTTACGGTTTCTCACGACAGACAAACCGCAGAATGCAGATGATTACGACAGGGGTCAGTTTTCGTTGATGATCTTGTGATCCACGCAGTAGATCCGGATATTTTTAAGATCGGTATCGGATTTTGAGGAGGAAAGCATTTCGTAAAGGGTGTCGGCGTATTTGCGGTATCTGTCCGCCTTGCCTACATAGAGATAATTGAGCAGGCCGCTGTTGTTGGAAAGCCATTCGTAGCGTTTGGCCTCATATTCCGTGTACCACACGTAATAGCAGCAGTCGCAGAAGAGCTTTTCCTCCTCGGTGTATTCGTCGCCGAGAATCTCGTTGAATTTGGCGGTGTATTCCTCCAGGAAACTGTAGTCCTCCGCCTTGCCCTTTTTGGAAAGAAGATCGTCAATTACGTCGTCAAAGTTCGGGTTGCGGACGTCGTCCACCAGCGCCAGCATTTGCTGGGATTTGGTGTCGTCCACCTCCTCGATCTGGGCTTTTGTGCCGAAGTTGCTCACCACCAGAGCGGACACACACACGCCGATGATAATCACCGCAACCGCGATAATGAATCCCACTGCGCCCTTTGCAAAGCTCTTCAAGCCACGGGAAGGATCCTTTTTAGGAGCAGGCCCGATGACGATTGTGGGAGCAAGCGGTCTGGTATCCACCAGGGCTTCGGTTTCACTGCCCGAAGCGCCGGCGCTCTTGTACCCTGTGCCTGAGCCTGAGCCGTTCTGTGAGGAGCTTCGGGTGCCGGTGGTGGTATTGGTTGTATTTCCGCCGCTGACGCTGTCTTCATCGTCTGAGCTGACCACTGCGCCGCATTTGGTGCAGAATTTCAGTCCGCTGCGCAGTTCGCTGCCGCATTTTGAACAAAAAGCCATGCAGATTCCTCCGTAAACATAAGCTGCCGACATGAAACCGCCGAACTGGATAACCAATGCCGCAGCTAAAAAATAAACATAAAGTATTCCTTGTATATTATGACACAAATAATCAAAAAGGTCAACTGTTTAATCGCATTATTATGTATTTTTCATATATGAATTTTTCTCTTTGTACCTGCGTGAATTCCGCCGGCGCCGACGTCACTGCGGCGGCACGAAATCTTTGAGTACGGAATAACGGTCCTTGTCGGTGAAGTGCCACCATTCTTCCTTATAGGCCGTGAAGCCGCAGGATTTCATGGTTTTTTCCAGCAGACTTGCATTTTCGCGGGCGAATTCGTCGTCGATGTCGCTGTAATCTCGGTCGGCGAGCTTGGTCAGGTTGTCGAATCCGGTCGGCATGACCATTTCGGTGCCGTCGGTGTCCACGAGCGTGACGTCCACGGCACTTCCCTTGGTGTGTGAGGAATACCCCTTGGAGGGATCGGTGACATAAGCCGCATTGGGGCATACCGCCCAAAGCTTCTGCTGCGCCCTGACCGTGCGGTACGCGTCCCAGATTTCCAGCCCCATGCCGTACTTTTCCAGCTTTTTCTGTGCGCGGATCAGCTTCTTGACGGTGCCGTAGCGCAGGTACGCGTCGCTGAAATCATAGAGGCGTTTGCCGGTCATGTTTCTCTTGCCCGCGTACTTGAGATCGACCCGTATCTCCGGTGCGAAATCCCTTACCCGGACCATTTCCTCATTTGACTTGGGAGCAGCGGCGGTTGTCTGTGTCCCGGAAGCAGTCTGCGAACGGTCGGACGTGGAAACCGCCGAATACTTCACCGTCTGACCTTGCGGAAGCACGCCGCCGCCGCGATTGCCTGATGCGACATAGACAGCCAGCGCGGCGAAGACCACAAATCCCACCGCGCAGATGATCAGCGCCAAAGCCCTTGTTTGTTTATCCATTGGGCATTATCTACTCCCTGAATTAAAATCCGCCATGTCGCCGCGATGCAGTGATACGCAGCACAGCTCATGGCGGATCGTGTAATTATCTGTTGTATCTTTCCCTGTCGGAATAGGTTATCTCCACGTTCTGATTGCGAATGGGAGGATCCTGTTTTTTGGAACCGGCGGCGCTGTCATCCGAACCGCGGATGACGCCGATGACCTTCTTGATCTGGTCGCCCGTGCGGCTGAAAAGCGTCTGTCCGGAACGGTCTATCAAGCCCTGATGATCGGCGGTTCCTTCAAACGGCTCGTTGCGGTCGGGTGAAACCGGCGCGGGGCTGTAGCCTTCGTCCTCATCGGGGAAAATCATGGGGGGCGGCAGCTCTTCGTCCTCGTCAGGGAAAATCATGGGAGGCGGCAGCTCCTCGTCGTCATCGTACGGGCTTTCCTCGGCAGGCGAAAGATCGTTCTCTCCGCTGTCGGGGAATACCATGGGAGGATCGTCATCATCGTCCTCGCTGACGGGCGTTTCGACCGATTCGGGATACAATGTGGGCTGCGCAAAATTATCCTCATTCTGGGGCGGGTTGTAGAGCCGGGTGTTGTCCTCCAGGGTGGGGAAGAACACCTGCTGCTGTTCATAATCCTCGCGCGGATAGCCTTCGGCGGCGAAATCATCCGGGGAAACGGATTCTTCCTCCGGCACGACCGGAGGGACATCCTCCCGGTCGGGTTCATCGCTGAACGTACCGAAGAAGAGATCGTCGTGCGTCTGGTCGTCTGTCGTATAGAAAATATCCTGCGGCTGCGGTGCGGTCTGAACCGGTACCACATCGGGGAGAGAAACCTCGTGTTCATTTTCCTCTTCCTCAAAGGCAGCCGGGGCATTGTCGTCGTCGTCAAAGTAATAGGCAGGGGGGACATATCTGTCGCCGGGGCGATGCAGTTCGCGGTCGAACAGATCGTCCACGGGGGAGTTGTCGGTGGTGAAGGAATTGTCGGGAACGGTGGGAATGTAATGCTCTCCGCCATCGGTGAATCTGAGCGTGGGCTGGAAGTCCTCCATGAGCGCCGGATTTTCTTCCTCGGTTTTAACCTCCGGCTTTTCCTCCTTATGGGTTTCCTGCTTCTTGGAAACGCTGACACTGACGTCGTTGGGCAGCCTGTAACCGCCCGTGTAATTGCTGAAGTAATGATTCTCCGTTTCCGGTTCATGGGGCGGCTCGGTTTCGGCATTGACCTGGGAAGCGGCTTGGGTGCTGACGTCGGCGTCTCCGGAGGGGGAGGCGTATTTTTTGCATGCCTCGTCGAGCGATTTCTCCAGAGAATTCATCAGAATATGGAATTCCTCATCCGAGGTCTGTTTGAGATAATCGGTTGCATACGGGTTGCTGGGATAGAGCCTGTCGCCCGGCATGCGGTAGCCGCCTTCCTTGAGAATCTTTTCGCTTTCGAGGCTGATAAGAGGCGTTTCGGTTTCGGCGGAGGCCGGAACCGCGGTGTCGGTGTCGGGAGTGGATTTGAAAGTAGGATAGGTGACCGTGGGATTTGCGCTGAGCTGATCGTCGATGAAATCGGCGCTCTTTTTGGCCATGGTGGAAAGCTGGCTCTTCATGTCGTGAATGAGAGCGTCAGCGCCTGCGGACGGTCTGCCGTACTTGGTTTCGTACGCTGCCGCGGCGGCGAGGCGATCGGCTTCAAATTTATCACTGGCAGCCCTGCGTACGGCAACGTATCCCTTTTTGGCGTTGGCTCTGATGCGTGCGGCGTCGTTCTTCTTTTCGCCTCTGACAACGCTGACTGCGACCTTCTTTTTCTTCCAGTTCTTCGGGGAACATCTGAGCACAACGTCGACGTGCTTGTTCACGCCCTTGTGCATAATATGAGTGCGAGTCATATCGTAGCTTCTGGGAACATGCCGCAACACATGGACGTGCTCCAATCCGCTCAATTGGTATCTTCTCATGATTATATCCCTCCTTTGTATCGTTTTCCTTAGCCGGTTGTAAAAGTGCAAAAAAGCCATTCATCCGGGGATTTGCGCATTGAAAATCGCAGACCTTTTTAATGCTTGCCCCCTATTGGTTGCGCGAGGTTATTGCTGCGATGGGTGCTGCTCCGCGCACGCCAAAGGAACACCGTCCCTTTGGAAACCCGCCGCTGTGCGGCTTCCATTTTTTGCCTTTACAATCGACTGATTGATTTCCTGAAAATATCCTATATACAACATATTATAAATCTTTTTATCCCAAATGTAAATAAAAGATTAATAAAAATATCAATGTTTTTATACGTCGTTTTTTATAAATTTTAACAATAAAAATTAGTCATGTTTTCTGACCCCGTGTGGATTACATGAGAAATTGGTTAAAATCAGATGTATTTGTGAGAATTCCCTTCGGAGTGATCTCGATCATGCCGTAGGAAGGTCTGCTGCAATCCCTCGGACGGGAAAGCGAGCCGGGATTGAGCACATAAATGCCGTCGTGATATTGGTTGTAGGGCACATGGGTGTGACCGAAAAGAGCAATCTTTGCGCCGTTCTTGCGGGCGCAGGCGATCAGGGTATTCAGTCCGTAATAGACGCTGTGGGCGTGACCGTGGGTAAGCAGGATTCCCGTGCCCTGCAGCGTGACCAGCCGTTCCAGAGGAACCTCGGTGTCATAATCACAGTTGCCCCTGACGCAATAGAACTGTTTGTCGGGAAACTTTTTGTCCATTCCCTTCATATCGATCAGAACGTCTCCCAGAAAAAGCACAGCCTCCGCGTCCGGGTGCTGCGCGATGCATTTCTGCACGAGATCGCTTCTTCCGTGGCTGTCGGACATGACCAGTATTTTCATTGTATTCATAGCCCCTTTCTGATGGAGGTAAGTAACAAACCCCTTGTGATATGAATAATATGCCTAATGAAGCATATATTGTACAAAGGACAGTGATCAACCATGCATAATGAATCCAAGCTGGAAAAGCTGCTCAGGGAAACCGGAGCGGAGAGCGACGCTTCTGAAAAAATCAGAAAGGCGGCGCAGCGCAATCCTGCCGTAGCGCAGGCTCTCGGCAGACTCACAGACAGAGATATTGCCGGAATCAGCGCCATTCTCAGCGACAGGGAAGCTCTGTCCCGCCTGATGTCCGAGCCAAAGGCGCAGGCGCTGCTCAGAAAGCTGAAAGGCTGACGGAGGTGTGCGTATGGACAACATCAACGAACTTCTCGGTTCGGTGCTGAACGATCCCGAATCCATGGCAAGGCTCAGGGAAACGGCGCGTCAGCTGGGGCTGGATCCTTCCGGCGACATTCCGGCAGGCGACAGCCGCGCGGAAAGCTCCCCGACACATCCGGAAGGCCCGGCAGGCCTTGTTCCGGCCCTGAATAAGCTGGCGCCGCTGCTCGGCAAGCTGAATGAGGAGGACGACATGACCCGTCTGATTCACGCGCTGATGCCCTATCTCAGCGGCGCAAGGCTCAAAAGGGCGGAGGAAGCCGGCAGGATCGTATCGATCATGCGTATCATTCCCTCGCTCAGAGCATCGCGTGAGGAATCCGAATAGTGAGGTGACTGTATGCAGCAATTTGACAGCTTTGCACAGATGCAGCACGACGCCGCCATGCGGGTGATGGAAATGCAGCGAAGGGCGCAGGCGGCCATGCGGAATTCACCGCCGCCGTCGGGGCTGCCCGTCATGGCGGAATGCCCCGGAGATTCGCCGCTTTGCGAGCCGGAAAGGGAAGAAATCCGACCTGCCGTGGAGAATCACAAGCCCGAAAAAACGGAAATTTCGCAGGAGGATACCGAAAGGGCGCTGATTACCGCGATCTTGCTTCTGCTGATGAGAGAAAATGCCGACGAACGGCTTATTTTTGCCCTTCTGTACATTCTCATGTGAATCGGATAACCGGCTTGGTACGCCGGCATCAATATCGCCAGATATACCTGCGAAGCGACCGCATGCGCAGCAGGGTGCAGAGCAGCGTCAGCGCCGTTCCCGCAAGCAGCGAAACGGTCAGGGCCTGTCTGCCGTCGGCAAAGGGGAGATAACCGCTCAGATCGAAGAATCTGCTGCCGACCACATATGCCCCCATCAGCAGGGCGGCAATATATAACCCGAAGGGCAGATATCTGAAAAAGACGCCGCCTGTCGTTGTTTCGTTCCTGTATTTTACCGACGACCTGCGGCGTTTTTTGCGATACCACCGCGGCATGGCCTTTCCTTTGAATGCGTCCAGCGCGACGCCGACGAATTTCAGCAGGTCGTTGGCGGTGTCGGCGGTCTGGCTTTCGTCGGATAAGCCCTCGAATATGTCGATATTTACTTCAATGCTCTCGTCGTCGTACTCACCGCCAAGCTGGGCGTATTTTGTGCGGCGGTCGTATACGGCGGCGCAATCCTCGGCCGTGGTGGCTTCAAATGGCATTCCCGCCGCAAAATATTCGGCGGACTTGCGCTTTCCTCGCCGTTCAAGCCGTTTGACGGCTGCGGAGATGGCGAAATAATAGGTCATTACCCCGTTTACCGTGCGTTTGTTGACGTTGGAGGTGAGTACGCTGATGTATTCGCCTTTTTTGCCTCTGCGGCGGCGGTAATGGGGATAGCTGCCGGTAAAGCCGTTTTCCAGCAGCCTGGGTTCTATGACGGCGCGCATTTTTTCTTCCGCCTCGGAATAGCGGCCGTATATTCTGCTTACCCCGTCGAATTCGGAGGTGCAGTCGGTCATCATCTGTATCAGCCTGTCGTAAAAACAGCGGACGGAATCCCCGCGTTCCTTTGCGCGGAGGGTGTCGGCAAAATTCCACAGCTCGGTGGAAACCGAATCGACTTCGTCCTCGCTCCAGGCGTCCACCGCCCTTTCCAGAATATCGTAAAGATCCTGCTGATCGGTTTCCTGAAAGAGTGCGCGGTAGAGTCCGAATCGGTAGCGGTTGCCCAACAGCTCGAGCACCTTGTTTGGAATGGCTAACTGATCGGGGATCTTCCCTTCCTCGGCGTGGACTTCCGCCATATGATAGGCTGTCCGGATGATCTTGGCGAGCGGAAGCAGCGTCTGTTCACGTTCGGACATGGAAGCGCTGCCGAGGGTCTGTTCCTTGATAATGGCCTCGCCGCACCAATCCTCGATGAAGCTGTGTCCGCACTTGCCGAAATCCCGCAGGCATCTGCCGTAATCAAAGAGCGCGGGACGCAGTTCGGGACGGCTGCATCTGAAGGTGAGCCGGACCCAGTTGCGGTTCTGCAGGGCGCGAAGCTCCATATCGTCCGTGCCGAATTCCACGTTTACCACAAAGCTGAATTCAAATCCGTCGTCGCCGTGTTCGGCTTCTATGCAAAAGAGCATTCCGACCAGCGGGAACGCGCCTTCAAACGACGTTGCCACATCGGGAAAGAACAGCTGTGCCTTGCCCCAGAAATGCTCGTTGAGGTTGAGCATGAGGCCGCCTTCTTCCTCGGTGAGTGAAATATTCTGCCACATCATATTGGCGGAGCAGCTTCTCAGAAATTCGCCCGCCTGACGCTCCATGTGGTTGGCGGCGTCGTTGAGACTGTATTGACTGCGCTCTATTGCCAGTGAATTCTGTCGGTGAAGCTCTTCGAGCCATTTCATAAAGGGGAGCAGGTCGTTCAGATTGTCTGCTTTCACCGGCGTCTCGGCGAGATTTCTGATATCGTCGTTGAGATATTCCTCGACGTCTACCGTACTTTCTCCCGTAAGCCTGTGGATGGCGCGGTTGATGCCGGCGGCGATCTTCGCCCTTGTGCGGAAGCTCTGCTCGCACATCAGACGCACGGTTTCCTTTGCGTTCATGTCGTTGGAAGGTGAAAAAATCGGATGCATTGACGAAAAAATCTCGGCAATCCCAAGTCTTTTGCGGTCGATGTAATACTTCATGGCAAAACTGTCCCCCTTTCGGATCCGTGTACAGTTGAGGGTAGGATGGTATGATTGTAAAGAAGGGTTATTCCGCGTCTTTTGAGTCGATGAAGGTCTTGCGGCAGAAGACGGCTGCGACCCAGACAATGACAAGCACCGCGATTTTGGCAGTCTGAATCATCCACGGACTTGTCACGATGTGGAATCTCTCGAGAATATCCGGCAGCGTGATGAAGAGCCTGATCACATACGAAAACGACAGCAGAATGACCTTATCGGTCTTCCTGACCGCCAGCCAGATGACCAGCATCATCGCGGCGTAGGCGGCGAACGCCCACAGGCAGCTGACCACAAACATCATGTAGTAGCTCACGGGCTTGCCGCAGAGCATCTCCATTTCCCTGAAAACGCTCTCATTGATCAGATTGCTTCCGCTGACGGTGTCTGACGCGCTGACATAATCGGCGTCGCTCACCACCAGGAATTGACCGGAACGGTTTCTGATGTCCAGCAGCGTGAGAAAATACATCACAGAAATAAGGCCTGTAGACAGGATATTGAAGGCGGAGGAGTAGCCGAGGGAATACATCATCGAGTCGCCGGTGGTTTTGATATTGTCGGCCCCAAACCGCTTTATAATGAAATAATTCACCAGAATAAAGAAGGCCGGGGAGAGCACCACCGCGTAAAGCAGATAAAGCACCGCGTTTGAATTGATTCCGCCGATCATGTCCAGCAGGGTGGCGATCAATGTGTCAATGATCACACCGCAGGCCAGATAGGCAGCCGCGCCAAAGAGCAGCGTCTTCACCTTGCCGTCGGCATAGCGATAAAGCACATAAAACAGCGCAAATGGCATCACGAAGCATACCAGCATGATGACCGCCAGAGAGATGAGCGCGCCCATAGAAACAATAAGCATTTTGTAATTCCTCCGTTTTTTGAGATAATTGAAATATTAATTTGAAAATATTGAAAATTATATCAATCTGATATTGTAATTTTCGCTAAATGGAGTAAAATATTAATTATAGTGAGAAAAATAATGGAATGGAGGGTATGTTTTGCTTGGCAATATGATAAACGTGCAGATAAGCCGTGAAATATTCCACGCGGGAAGCTACTGCGGCCGGAATTACACGGTACATTCCGGCATATCGTCAGACGACGGCAATGTGCTGCACAATATATTGATATTCAGTCCGGACAAGCCGCTTGCCGCCGACTGTGTCAGGGTGCGTGTGATGGCTGTGACCGAGCTGGACGGAAGGATCTATTACATATGCGCCGATGAAGAAAACATCATCTACGAGCCTCTCATACGGGAGGTGCTGGCGGGGAGAAAGGATTTTGCTCCCGCGAGAATCACCTGTCTTTATGAAAAATCCTGCGGCGCGGTGATATTCCGCCGGCACAGCGGCAATGTGGAATATCTGCTGATTAAAAACCGCAAGGGCAACAACTGGGGATTTCCCAAGGGGCATATGGAAATCCATGAGGACGAGCGGCAGACCGCCGTGCGCGAGGTACGGGAGGAAACGGGTCTGAATATTGAGCCGCTGGAGGGATTCCGCACGATCAGCGAATACCATCCCAAGGGCAGGATCACCAAGCAGGTCATCTTCTTCGTGGCGGAAATGCCGGGGGAGGACATCGTGATACAGAAGTCCGAGATAGAGCGATTCATCTGGGCGGATTACAGCCTGGCGGTCAAGACATTCCGCTTCAACAACGACAAGAAGGTGCTGGCGCAGGCAAGAAGCTGGATAACCGAAAACCTGTACTATTAATGACATTATATATGAAAAGCTCTTAGTATTACAATTATATATTCACAAAGCCGCACTGTCAACCATTAAATTGCTGACAGTGCGGCTTTTTGCCTATTTTTATTTTGCACAATAACATAAAGGCATGATAAGATCTGTGAAATGGCTCATTCTTCGCTCAGATTTTCATCAAATAAGGTGGGCAGCTCCACGTCGAATACCTTCGCAAGCGCCTGTACCTCGATGTCGGTTACAAAGCGCTGACCGGATTCAATGCGCTGTATGGCATTTTTATCAAGGTCATAGCCCATCAGCTGCATACGCTCGGCAAGCTCACGCTGTGAAATATTGAGCTTTTTGCGCATGACGGCCACATTTCTGCCGCACACGTTGTTTTTTCCGTCGAACGATTTGTTGATAAACATATAAATCCCCCTAGATATCTATCATCATTATTATACCGAATATCGGGGATTTTGTGACACTCACCAAATGTCAAGGGCGGCTAACACACCAAATTTACGTAAATTCGTCATTTTGGTCAGTTTTTCTTAGCCGTAATGCACACCCAGTCGCTCTGTTCGTGAAGATCCGCTATTTCAAAGCCCGCCTCGATGATTGCGTTCCTGACCTCGTCCGAGCGCGGTCCGATGATGCCGGAGGTGATGAATACGCCTCCCTTGCGGGTCTGAGAATACGCCGTGCGGCTCATCGCTATGATAACGTCCGCCACGATGTTGGCGACAACCACGTCATAATCCCCACCTATTTTTTCCCTCAGCGCCTCGTCGTCAATGACGTTGCCCACCAGTACGCTGTACCGGTCGGGAGAAATGCCGTTCATGGAGAGATTTTCCATCGCAGTGGCGGGAGCAGCCGGGTCGATGTCCACAGCGACAGCGCTTTCCGCCCCCAGCAGCAGCGAAAGAATCGAGAGAATTCCGCTGCCGCAGCCCAGATCAAGCACCCTGTCGCCGCTGCGCACGTACTTTTCCAGCTCGATCATGCAGAGCTGCGTTGAATGGTGGGTGCCTGTTCCGAAAAGATGACCGGGATTCATGCTCAACACCACTTTGTCCTGTGCGTCGCTGTCATTGAGATGTTCCCATTCGGGTTTAATCAGTAATTTTTCTCCAAGATTAAACGGTTTGTAATATTTTTTCCAGTTGTTTGCCCAATCTTCCTCGTTGATGCCGTTCAGTTCGATTGCCAGCCTGCCGAATCTGCCTTCCGCGTCGAGTGCTTTCAGCTCCGCGACCGTACCGCGGATGTGGCTGAGCAGCTCCCTTCCGTCCGCGTCGTCAGTGAGATACACCGTGACGCAGGTTTCGCAGGTTTTCAGCGGCTCGAGCGATTCGTCTATGTAGTCCCAGTACTGCGTCTCGTTTTCAATGAAGTCGTTGAAATCCGACGCGTCTTTGATCTGCACACCGTTGAGCCCCACCGCGTAAAGCCGGCCGCAAAGCGGTTCAATGCCCTCGGTGGTGGTGTATATGTTGGTTTCTATCCACTGCATGTCAATTACCGTCCTTTTTATTGATTGATTTTCAATGAAAATATTCCTGATTGTATAGAATGATGAAAAAATTACATTTTTATAAAAAAGCGCAGAACCCGAGGGAGAGAATTCCGATGTAGAGCAGCATGATCGGCACGCCCTGAAACGCTCTGGGAACGTCGGGCTGATTGAGTATTTCCTGTCCGTTCCTGATCAGAATCACACCCAGGCCCAGGCCCAGCGTCGAACCGATTCCGTACCCAAGGGCGGCATACCAGCTGGGAATGCCGGAAGACAGCGCCGACAGCGGTGCTCCCACCACAATGGCATTGATCAGCGCGTGGGGCATGACTTCCTGAAAGGTTGCGTACAGCCGGGGACTGAAACGGGCGAGCAGCCTGTCCGACGCGTAATATGCCACCGCACAGACCAGCGAATGCAGCAGTGCAAACATGAGATAATCGTCCATGTCCTTCACAAATCTGGACAGGAGCCACATGAGCATGATGCCGGTAGTCGACCAGCCTCCCACAAGCAGAAGCAGATTGGTCAGCGACCGTCTGTGGCGGGTTGCCGTGATGATGTCACTCATGCCGACCGCCCTGCCGAGTAGCAGGTTCTGGGCAAAAACGGCGATTAATATATAGGATAAGAATTCCCCCAGGTATTTCATGCCTTCTTCACCGATTCTCCTTCCAAAAAAAGAATAGCCGATTGTAAAATGCCTGAAATCAGCGGGTTGGTGCGACTTATAAAACGGGTTTTTTCTCCATTAGGGGCAAGACGAATCGTAGAATGGGACAGCTTCTGTATTCGCCTGAGTTTGCTGATTATTTAAGTGCATCTTGCTCGCTCGACTTCGTCTCGCTCGTGGGGCTCTGCCCTTGACCCGCCAAAGAGACACTATCCCTTTGGAAACCCGCGCTCGCATTCGCTCGCTAATTATGACGCTTCGCTTGCTTTTTTTACTTTTACAATCGTCTGAAAAATGAAAATATCACTTCATTATAATTATAGCACATCGTTCCCGATAATTCCACACATTTCAGATAAAAAATCACCGTTATTTCTGCGGCGTCCGTCGTGATGGCAGAAATAACGGTGAACAGTATGTGTGCAAATTCAGCTGAACAGATCCTTCATACGGCTGAGAATTATCCTACGGCTTCTTCACTGCTGACTTCGGAAGGAGCGGTGGTGGTTTTTTTGGTAGTGGTGGAGGATGCGTGTGTTTTTTCGGTCGTAGTCTGAGAAGACTTTGTCGGGGAAGCGGAGGATGCGGTGGACGAAGTGCCCGAGGTGAGTTTGGAAGTCTGTTTTGCGGTGGTGGTGGTCTTTACCGTGGTAACGGGCTTGGATTCGGTGGTGGAAACGCCGTTGAAGTAGGGGTTGCCGGGTGCCCATTGATCGGAAGGATCCCATCCGCTGTATCTGGAACCGCTCTTGCGTCTCGGAACGCCTGCGCCCTTGGGTCCGGATTCCCAGACGACATGCACCTGGGTGCCTATCGGGCAGTTGTCAAACACCCATTTGCAGTCCCTGACACACATGCGGATGCAGCCGTGAGACACCGCTCTGCCGAGGTTGTTGTAGGAATTGTTGTAGAGGGAATTGACGCTGCGGTTGGCATACGGCACAGAGTGGAAGAGGTAATTGGGGCTGATGCTGCTGCAATACTGACCGTAGCAGTCGCCCATGAGCTTGCGCCATCTGTACTTTGCCCTGATCTTGTAAACGCCCTTGCGGGTGGGGGTGGCATTATGTCTGCCGGTGGAAACGGTGAATGCCTTGATGATTCTGTTGTAAGCGCCGGATTCATCCTTGCCGTAAACGACGGCGGACTGGCTGCCGGTGTAAACAACGATGTAATACGGGGATTTGTAGTCGGGATCCTTTATATACTGTATATTCTTGGACTCATCGGTGGGAATTTTTGCGGTCGTCGTGGTGGTTTTCCTGACGGTCGTCGTTTTGGAGGCGGTGGTGGAAGTGGCCTGCTTGGTTGTGAGGACGGTTGCAGTGGTGGTGGTTTCGGGAGTGAGAGCGGGTGCCTCGCCCGGTTGGTCGTTGTCTTTATCCTGTTCGTTGTTGCCGAATAATCTGCCGAGGTTCAGATTCCTGACCGAGATTTCCCTGGAATACTCGAAGGATCCGCTTTTGGCGACGGTTTCTTCCCTGACCGTCCGTGTTTCGGCATCCGATCCGCTGAAAGAGGAAACCAGAACCGTGCTGACAATCAGCGCGCCGGATGCCAGAATGGTAAACAGCTTTGTGAGATTCTTTTTCTTCATAATCACAATAACCTCCTGCCCTATAGATGCAACGTAAAAAATTTGAAATAACTTTTATACATTCATTATATATTTATTTCGTTTTATGTCAATAGCACATGGGCGTTTGTAACTATTATGATTGATTTGGAACAAAAAACGAAGAACGATTGTTAAAAAAATGTCAATATTTGGCGGCGTTATTTCCTCTCTCGGAGGGAAGAAAACAAAGCCGGAAAAAATTTTAAAAAAAATAAAAAAAACACTTGACAAATCAGAATCGATGTGGTAACATATTGAAGTCGCCACGGAGAACAGGCGATGACAAAAAAGAGTCAGTGTTGATGACGGTGAGGGTCCACCCGTTCCCATTCCGAACACGGAAGTTAAGCTCACTTGTGCCGACGATACTTGATTGGTGACGATCCGGGAAAATAGGTAGACGCTGACATCAGCCAACCAGTCCAATAGGACGGTTGGCTTTTTTGTTTATTGCCCTCTGTTTATCGGTTGCTATTGACAACCCGTGCAGAATTGAATATAATACATTTGAAGTAGCGTTGTTGCTTTACAATTTTCAAATTATATTCACTATCCGGAAAAAGGGGTTGTTTCGTTATGAAATCAGCTAAAAAGATCGTTTCCGTTTTACTGGCAGCTTTTATGACAATCGCTTTGGTGGGTTGCGGAGAAGACGGCAAGAACAGGGTTGTGGATGACACATCCGTTCTGGGGATGAGCTTTACTCCTCCCAAAGAGTTTGAGACGGTGCAAAGATCAGTAGAAAAAACAGCCGACGGCAAGCTCGTCAGCAAGACGATTTTGTACAAGTTATCGGATGAACGCACGATTGCATATGCCGTTACCGACGCCGAAGGGCATAAACTGGAGGACGAGCTCGGCGAAACAAAGGTAGAAAGAAAGGAATACAACGGCAAGGAACTGATCCTGTATTCATCCGGCAAAAAAACCCGTATGGCTTTTTATCAGGACGGAGAGAATGTTTACGGCGTGCAGTACAAATCCGCCGATACAGAAACCATCGACGATGAATTGGACAAGATGCTTCAGCAGGTTACATTTTCTGACAAAAAAGAAACTGCACTCAATGATATCAAGCTCGACAAAATCAAATACTCCACCGAAACGGATATTCCTGTGTACTCCGAAAGCACCGATATGGAGGAAAAGCCGGATGGCACCGTGGTGAGCAAGAAATTCATCTGGAAGTACTCCCAAGACTCCGAAACAATAGATTACCGTTTTGGCATCGAGGAATACAAGGACGCCAAGCTGGCGGATATCCTCAAGGAAGACAAGGAATATGAAGAATTAAAGATCGGCGGGGTAACGTACTCCGTGGAAAAGAGCGATAAAGAAACCGACACTTACGATTACTATAATTATTATGTGCAGCAAGGCGACAACGTCTATGTGATCCAGAACAAAGGCATCAGCAACGGATGGTTCGTGAGCCGCTCGGAAGAATCCAAAAAGGCGTTTGAGACATTTATCAATTCAGTGAAATTCTAGTGATCGGTCATTGATCCGCTAAAAGAAAATACCTGCCGTTTTTGATCGGTCGATCAGGCGGCAGGTTGTTTTTCTATTTGATTCAGCCATTCAATAAATGAATCCGCCAACCGTCAAAAATCCGTACTTGGCGTAGAAATCGTGCAGGGAAGGCATGCACATCAGATAAACGTCGCGGTCGGCGCAGCGTTCCAGCAGGGCGTTGACCACCTTGCCGGCGTAGCCCTTGCCGCGAAGTTCGGGAACGCAGGCGCAGATCGTCAGCAGCGCGGTGCCGGGGGAGAGGTGAACGGCTCCGCAGGCAGCCGGCATTCCGTCGGCGCGGACGATGGCCGAAAGGACGGTTTTCGCCTTCTTGCGGTAGATCATGTCGCTGTAGAAATCGTCGAACCGCGGCACTTCAAAGCCTGTGCCGGCACATTCCTCCATGACGGCGTAAACGTCGGAGATTTCGGGGTTGATTTCCGCGTCGGTGGCGGATACGACATTCTTTCTCCTGGCGAGCCGCATCACAAGGCCGTTGGCGGTTTCGCCTTCACGCGCCGGACGAAGCGCGCCGGTGTAGCCCATATTGGCCTGAATGAAGCAGTCAAGCTCCTCCTCATCGTAGCTGCCCTTGGCGCAGACCGTCATGGCGGTATCCAACCGTGAAATGACGGCCGTTATGGCGCCCTCTTCACTGTCGCCCTCATACTGTGCCCAGAAGAGCGCAAAGGGCTTGTCCGTGCCGTATGCCAGCATAGCCGCCAGAATGCGGCAGCCGAAGGGATCGCCGAGGCAGTATTCCCTGGCAGCCTCAAAGCTGCTCTGGTCTATCATTTTTATCATAGAAGCGCCTACTTTCTATTGATTGTTTGTGACGGAATAATTTCCGATGTGTTGAATCGTGGATGAATATACCAGTCTGTATAATACAATCGGTATATGATTATCTAAAATTTACAGAACGTGAAGATGCAAATACTCCGCGATAGCGTCGCTGTCGTTGTCGTCAATGACAACATCCGCGTGCTTTTTCACCTCATCCACGGCATTGGACATGACAATGCCGACGCCGCAGAGGTCGAGCATTTCGATATCGACGAAATCGTCGCCGAAAGCCGCCATATTTTCCGCCGGAATGCCCGTGCTGCTCACCACATGGCGCAGGGCGTCCCCTTTGGAAACGCCGCCTTTGGAGAATTTGAACCAGTCGCAGTCGGAGAAGGCAAGCCACGAGCAGTCTTCCACCAGCGCGGCGGTGCGATCGGCGAATTCCGCATCCGTTCCCTCAATGCAGATTTTGAAGCAGCTGCGGGAAAAACCGGAGAAATCGGTGTATTCCATTCCCGACTCGTGAAAGAACTCGATGTAGCGGTTGGTATAAGTGACGTCGGCGCAGTCCGCCGTAATGCCGCGATGTTCGGCAACGCCGGCGTTTATGATGGCGGAAGTCTCGGCGGCGTTGAATCCGCACTCATAAATGATCTTGCCGAGGAGCCGCACAAGGGCGCCGCTGTTGGAAATGAGCAGGTCGGGTTCTATTTCCCGGACGAATCGCGCGCAGGTGGATTCACTGCGTGCGGTGGCAACGCCGATCATGATTCCCTTGCGGCGGCATTCGGCAATTGCGGCAAGATTCCGCTGCGAAATGCGCTTTCCGCTGTCGAGCAGCGTGCCGTCCAGGTCAAAGAGCAGCAGACGGATGTTTCTTTCAGGGGCGGAACGGTTCATCTGACAGCGGGCAATCATTTGCTGACAGCGGCTTTTTCGGCAAGGGCGCAGGCCAGTTCGCAGACCGCGTTGAGGTCGCTTTCCGCAATCACGGCGCAGGGGGAATGCAGATACCGGCAGGGCAGGGAAATGGCCGCCGTTCTCACGCCTCCCCGGCTGTTGTGAATGCTGCCGGAATCATTGCCGCCGGTCACGCCCTTCTTGAACTGCCACTTGATGCCGCGTTCGTTGGCGGTTCTCTGTACCAGCTTTAAAAGTCCTCTGTCGTAAATGGTGGTTCTGTCCATGAAGGAAATGACCGCGCCTTCGCCGACTCTGCAGACCTTGCTGCATTCATCCACGCCGGGAATGTCGGCGGCGGTGGTGGATTCCACTACGATCGCCATGTCGGGGGCAAGGCTGAATGCGGCGCATTTCGCCCCTCTGAGCCCGACTTCTTCCATGGTGGAAAATACGAAATAAAGGTCGCAGTCGAGATCGCGCTTGATGATTTCCATCAGAACGGCGCAGCCCGCGCGGTCGTCGAGCGCCTTGCCCTTGAGCAGACCGTCGCCGAATTCGCCGAAACGGGTGTCGAATACCGCGTAATCTCCCGGCAGGACGCATTGAAGCGCTTCCTCTTTGGTGAGCGCGCCGATGTCGATATGCATTTCCTTCACTCCGGGAGCCTTGGATTTTTCGTCCTCCTCCAGCAGGTGAATGGGTTTGGCGCCGATCACGCCGGGCAGCTTATCCTCGCTGACAAGGACGGGAGTGCCGCAGAGCACGCGGGCGTCGATGCCGCCCACAGTGGCGAATTTCAGCAGTCCGTTCTGCTCCACGTCGGTGATGATCAGACCCACCTCGTCCATATGGGCGCAGAGCATGAGCTTGTTTTCGGGGGTGTTTCTGCCCTTTTTGAAGGCGATGACCGAGCCGGTGCTGTTTACGCTTACCTCGTCGCAATAGGGCTTGATTTCCTTGATGATATATTCTCTGACCTCGTCCTCCACGCCGGAAACGCCGTGAAGCTCCGAGAGTCTTGCAAGTGTGTCACGCAGCATATTCTTTCTCAGTTCTCCTTTTTTCCTTATTGCTCCACGCCGCCGCTTCTTATGTAGGCGGCAAGCAGCTGTGCGGTCTTTTCCACATCGTCCCAGTCCACCGTTTCGACGGGCGTGTGCATATTCCGGATGGCAACCGACAGCAGCCCGCAGGGAATTCCTCCGGCGGTGACGGCAATGTCGTCGGCGTTGGTGCCGGTTCTGCCTCCGCAGACGTCATACTGCCAATGAATGCCCTGTTCATCGGCAACGGAAACCAGCTTTTTGGAGATGGCACGGCTGAGTACCGGCGAGAAGCCGATCATGGGGCCTTCGCCCAGCTTGCCGCAGACTTCCTCGGGACAGCCGGGGTATTGACCGAATCCGGTATCCACCACGACGGCCTGCGTGGGGGCCACCGTGAAGGCAGCGCATCCGGCGGCGAGATGTCCCACCTCTTCCCGGGTGGAAAGCAGCGCCGTCACATGGCAGTCCAGTCGGGCGCATTTCGGCTCCAGAAGTTCCACCGTGCGGATGATCACGGCGGCTCCGGCGCGGTTGTCCATTGCCTTGCCGGAAATTCTGCTTCCCAGCAGGGAAGCCGGTCTGCTCCTGAAGGCGATGCGGGTGCCGATGGGGACCAGTTCGCGTGCCTTGTCGGCGGAATAGCCGATGTCCACCGCCATGTCCTTGAAATCCGGCACCTTTGAAACGTCCTCGCCGCGTGTGAGGTGGGGAGGACGGCAGCAGATCACGCCGTTTATCTTGCTTTTGCTCATGACGCAGACCTCGCTGCCCATCATGACGCGGCGGTCCGCGCCTCCGCAGCGTGCGAAATGCACAAAGCCGTCGTTGTCTATGTCCGTGACGACCAGACCGATCTCGTCGATGTGTGCGTCAATGAGAATGTGGTTGGGGGAGTTGGGATCGCCCAGCTCGGCCATTACATTGCCCAGCGAATCGCGCACCACAGGTGTATAATCCGATAGCAGCTCCATTGCGAGCCGGGCGGCGGATCCTTCCGCGCCGGAAGGGCCGTTTGCGTTGGACAGCCCCAGTATGATGTCTTTTACAGCCATAATGTCTTCTCCTCAAATGTTTTTATTAATTCCAGCGCCGCAGGCGCTCATCCATTCTTCATTTAGCGAGCGCTTCAGCCTACCGCATCGAGTTTGACCGCGCAGAATACGTAATTGCCCGTTCCGTAATAGACGAGGTATTGGTCGTCGATGATAAAGACGGTGTCGCAGAGCTGGCTGCCGTCCTCGTTGTAGACCTCGATTTTGCTGATGGAAGCGTTGCTGTTGAATTCATCCATAATACCGCTGCTCTGCATGCCCTGTTCGTCCATCGCGTCGGTACCGCAGTTTTTCTCGAGTTTGTAGGTGGGATTGTTGACGCTGCCGATCCGGTGGCTGCTGTAAATGCCGTATGTAAGCATCAGTCCGAAGTCGTTTTCATCGGCAAGCACTTCATCCTCGGTCATGTCAGCGGTCCGCGGCGACTGAAGCACATGGCTGTCGGCGGGCAGCGCCCAGCTTCCGACGTAGCTATCGGGCAGAGGACCTTGGAAGGATTCCTCGTTTTCGGCGTCTCCGGATTTTCCCTTGACCAAAAAGAAGACCGCTGCGCAGAAAACAATGGCGATCAGGACACAGATTACAGCTATCAGTGCGGTATTGGTTTTGTTTTTCATTTGGTGTCACCTTTCAAGAAAATGTATGTGATTTGAATCAATCGCTTAATTGTACTGCTCGTCGTCTTTTCTTCCCCTGCGGAGGAAATATCGGTTGAGCGGCTCCGAGAAGGAGCTCTGAGGCACCTCAAGCGGCAGCACCTCAAGGTAAACGGCCGTGTGCTTGGAGGAAATGTGTCTGTCCTTGTGCATGGAGCCGAAGAACCAATGCTTATACTGCACCCTGTCGCACAGGTCGTCAAAGAACGCCGTGAGTGAATTGAAATTGGTCTTGCTGTCTGAGAGCAGATTTTTGACCTTGGTGGGACATTCGTGAGTGATAATGTAATCCACCCTGAGCGAATGGCGGTAAAGCTCGGTGGCTGCCTGTTCCATTTCCTGCACGGTAGGCATTTCCTCTTCCCACCAGCGCATGCCTCTGCTTGTGCGGATATCGGCGTCGGGACTGAATCCGCCTCCCATGGTGAAGATGCTCTGTCCTTCTATGTCAAATACCTGTCCCCGGCAGAGGTGAAAGACATTGTCGTTAATGGCGTGGATTTTGCCTCCGCACCATTGCTCCTCCGGGTAGCTGTATAATTTGTCAAAATTCTCGTGGCAGCCGTCGACAAAGAGAATCCTGTACTTCTGTCTGCCCATGAACTGGAGGATTTTTTCCTCCTGCCCGTCTCCGTTCCAGATGAATCCGAAATCCCCGCATATGATCAGAATATCACCGCTGTGCAGCTTGGCGAAGGGTTTTTCTTCAAAGCGGGAGACGGCTCCGTGCATATCGCCTGTAACATATATCATTTATTGTATCGCTCCTGTCCGTGACAAAGGCTCATACCTGATATTATACATCATTATCCTGACAAAAACAACTTATTTTATATATTTACTGTTAATTTACTTTTATATCATTTTAAAAATGAATCATATATGCTATAATATTCAATAAAATAAAAATCAAGGAGAGTTGTACGATCATAATGGAATTATCAAAAGAAATCAAGCGGCTGTTTTGTGCGGTGTTTGCCGTATTGTTGAGTTTTTCTTATTTTATCCTGCCGCAGGCAAAACCGGCGGAAGTAAAGGCGGCATTCCGTTCGGAATACGAGCCGGTCTGCGAGACGGCATATATGTTGAACATGGACACGGGCAAGGTGGTTTATGAAAAGGATCCCGACAAAAAGATGCTTCCCGCGTCGCTGACCAAGATGATGACCTGCATTATCGCCTACGAAAGAGCCGATTCCCTGGACGAAATGGTGGTGGTCGATTCGCGCGCCGTGCGATTCGTCAACTACAACAAGGAAGGCGCGACCGGCGTGTGGACGCACATCAAGGTCAATGAACGCTTTACCCTGCGCGATCTGATTTACGACGCGCTTGTGGCTTCGGAAAACGGAGCCGCCGAAGCGATCGGCTATTACATCAGCAAGCAGTACTACGGCAGCGATACCAACGAGGAATTCATCAAGTTCATGAATGACCGCGCCGTGGAGATCGGCTGCACCAACACCAAATTCAAATGTGCCTCGGGTCTGACGACGGATTTTGAAAATCACTATTCCACGGCGCACGACATGGCGCTGATCGCCAATCATCTGATGAAAATTCCGGAGCTTGCCCAGATCGCCTACACCCCTCATTCCTACGGCATCAAGCCCACCAACAAGAATCCCAACGTCCACTGGGTGGTTTCCACCAACCTGCTCATACGCGAAGGCGAAACCGGTGCGGACGGCACCGATTACTTCTATCAGTACTGCGAAGGGGTCAAGACGGGCTACCTCATCAAGTCGGGTCACTGCTACGCCTCCTACGCCAAAAAGAACATAGGCGGCAGGGATTACCACTACATCTGCGTGCTGCTGAACGACCACGCGCCGTCGGCAAAGGACCGGAATTACGCTTTCATCGACGCGAGGAATCTGTTTGAATGGGCGTTCAATAACCTGTACATCACCGATATCTACAACACCAACGTGCCGATTACCGAGATCCCCCTCAAGCTGGCGTGGAACAAGGACAGCATTACGCTTGTGCCGCAGGACGATTTCAGCACCATACTCCCCAAGGGCGTCAAGTCCACCAGCGTCACCAAGGAGATCACCTTTGTGGACGACGAGGCAGTGGCTCCCATACGCAAGGGGCAGAAGCTCGGCACCGCCGTGCTGAGCTACGACGGTGAGGAGATAGGCAGGATCAACCTGGTGGCAAGCGAATCGGTGGAACGCAGCACGCTGCTTGCCATTCTCGACTGGGTCAATAATCTGTTTGCTTCGACGTTTTTCAGGGTGTTTCTTGTGCTGGCCATACTGGGAGTCGTCGCCTATATCTTTATCTCCTACTCCAATAAGCAGAAGATGAACAGTCTCAAGCGGAATGTCTCCCGCCGCAAGGCAACCAGAAGGACTTACCGATGATTTTTCTCAAGAACATGCTAGTGAAGGGAGTAGACGCTTTTATGGTTAGCAAAATCAATCACCTCTCATTTCATGTCCTGCGTCGTACCGCGGCGTTGTGTTTGCTCGTACTCATGCTTTCGGTACAGATGATGGCCTGTGCCTCCTGCGGCGAAAGCAAATCGGATGACAGCACCATGACCGAGAGTCTGCTGCATTCGTACCTGGGGAGCCTGTGTGATTACGATATTGCCGGCATGAATAATTGCTGCATGGCAAAGCTGGATCCCTCCGGCGACTGCGAGGAGGCTGTCAGAGCCTGTTCCTCGCTTGCCGGACGCATCGAGTGGAAAGTCGAAAGCATCAGCATTCACGGCAATTCGGCTATCGCGCAGGTAAATCTGACGCTGCCTGTGGATTTCGGAGCAATCTGCGAGCTTGCTCTGAGCGATCTGATGGCATCCGTCGACGAGGGGACAGAGGGGGATCCTGCCCAACTGCTCGCTTCGGCGATAAAGAAGCGAGCCGCCAAAGCAAAAAAAGACGTGCTTTCGGCGGAGATTTCCATGGCGAAGGTCAACAACAGGTGGTATATCGTCCAGTCACTCGGCGTCAACCGGATTCTGTCGGACATCCGGACGCAGGTGGCGGTTGCGTATTCTATGATAGGAAAGTAACGGTCAATGCGCTGCGGCCCTGTTTTGTAAAAATACCATAAAAGTTATGTTAAAAAGTAAAAAAAGCTAAAAGATGCCGTTTCTTTGTTCACAAAGTATTATTCTTCAGTTAATGGTGTATTCATAAAATTTCTTTATACTAAAACCAATAGCGGGAGTCAAACGAACCTCTGTGCGGTTATCCGGTGCATATGTTCTTCTTTGTCGGTTTTGAAATTTCCGTTATGATTTTAAAGTGACTACACCTACTCCTATCCCTTTTTTGATACTCTTTTCTGACACAAGGCGGGCGGCGATTATGTCGTCCGCTTTGTGTCGTTTTTTCTTTATTTGGAGCCAAACGGAGGTTTTGAATATGCCTGATATTATTAGTCACTGGCTGATGGGAAGACGCATCTGCCGGGACAGTTTTCTCAGCGGATTGTTTCCTGAAGCGGAAACCGACGCCTTTCTGTGGGGCTGTCAGGGGCCTGATATTTTGTTTTACCACCGGAGTATGCCGTGGCAGACGGGAAGTCTGCGTTCCTACGGCTCGGCAATGCACAAAGGAAATCCTTCCACGCTGCTGCGTTCTCTGGCAAAGGTCTGCCGCTATTGCGCTGACAGAGAGGATTACAACCTGATATACTCCTATGCCCTGGGTTTTTGCAGTCACTATTGCTATGACCGGACGGTTCATCCGCTGGTGTATTACAATATTGAGCTGCTGGAAAAAACCGACGAGCGCGGAATCAATTATAAATATCACAATGTCATCGAGAACAACCTGGATGTGATGCTCCTGCTGCACGATACCGGACGCAGGCCGGATGAGATCAGCCTGAGCGACTGTCTGCCCGCCTGTGAAGGAATCAAGGCTGCCGCCGCGGTGATCTATTCGCTGCTGATCTGCGATCTTTACGGTCTGCATACGCCGAGGAAGTCGGCCGTGACGCTGGCGGGAGATTTCAGTTATGCCATATCGCTGAGAAACGACAGCCATTTTCTCAAAAAGCCCATCGCCGAAGCCGCCGAAAAGCTGCTTCCCTATGTCAGACCGGGAACGGCGGGAGGCGTGCTGTCGGGCAAGTTTCATCCCAGACAGGCGGAAACCGATTTTGACTACGGCAATATGACGGGCAGCATGTGGTTCAACCCTCACGACAGAAGCAGCCGTTCGAGCAGGAATTTCTTTGAGCTGACCGACATGGCGCAGGTGGATTCGATGCGCCTGATGGAGCTTTTTGAAAAAGAGGTGGCCCGCAAGGGCAGCGGGGATTTTGACAAGTTCACGGACGGAATCAATTTCAGCGGTCAGCGGGTGGAATAATTCACATATATGTCGGTTTCGTGATGAATCATTTGTACAAAATTCATTTAATTGCCCTACGATTGGATTATTTTATACCGAGTTTGCAAGAAATTGTCGTTTCGGGGTTGTATTATTACAGAATTGTAGTATAATATAACAGTATTGTAACTGCCAGATAACCGCTTCTGAACGGTATGCAGCTCGGAAGGAGAGTGACATCGAGTGAGCAATCTGTCAAAACGCGAAATCATCCGAAAAATTAAGGCAAACGGCAAAAAGAAAAAGATGAATATATTGGCAAGGGCTTATCGCATGCTCTGCTTCATCGGCCTGAGAATCCAGTTTATTACCTACAACAAACGCCGCAGGATCAGGAAGTTTTTCAGTCCTGTGGGCGGCAGGATAGCCGGATTCCTGAGCCGTCATGTGGCGCAGCCGACTGCCGGCGCGTGGAATGAATTCCGCTGCATCTGCGGCGAGATCAAAGCAAAAGCCGGTGTCGGCGCGACATTCAGCCTGCACAGGGGATTCTTTGCCGGTGTGGTGAATGTGGTGCTTCCGTTGATTTGTATCGGAGCCCTGACCGCCGTCATCTCGGCCGTCATGAGTCTGCCGCACGCGCTGGAGGTGACCTGCAACGGCAAGTCGCTGGGTTACATAGAGGACGAGAGCGTCTACAACAACGCGGTGGAGCTTCTCAGCCAGCGCACCGTCAATACCAATAACGGATATATCGAGTCTCTCACGCCGAAATATTCCATTGCTTCGGTGAGCTCCTCCATGAATATGAGTTCGGAAACTCTCTGTGAGGCATTGCTGGCGGACAGCAGCGACGTGGAGAATGCATACGGACTTTACATAAACGGCGAGCTTTGCGCCGCCGCCAAGAGCTACGGCGATATTCAGTTCATCATGGAGACCTTCCTCGATCAGTACAAGACCGGCACCCCCGGCGAAAAGGTCAGCTTCATGGGTACGACCGACATCATAAGCGGCCTGTATTCCACCGACAGGATCGTGTCGTCCGATAAATTTGCCAAGACCATCTCAAAAAAGCGAACGGAAACGCAGCTTTACACCGTCATGGAGGGCGATACCGCCCAGTCGATCGCGAATGTAGCCAATATGTCCTACAAACGTCTGATGAAGCTCAATGATAATCTCCAGGATACGCCTGAACCCGGCACATCCGTACTGGTGGAAAAAGAGCTTCCCGTTCTGAAGGTACAGACGGTACGCACCGTGACGATCAAGGAAAAAATCAAATTCACCAAAAAAACCGTCAAGAACAACAAAAAGCCCACTTCCTATAAAAAATGCGTCACAAAGGGCGAAAACGGCGAACGCGAGGTCGTGAAGCAGGTCACCGAAATCAACGGCGTGCAGGTTTCCAGCGAGGTCATCTCTTCCACCGTCACCAAGGAGCCTGTCGAGGCAGTCTACGAGGTCGGCACCAAAAAGGCAAGCAGCGTCGGATCGGGTAAATTCGCGTGGCCGGTGCCGGGCGTCCGCACCATTTCTTCTCCCTTCGGACCCAGATGGGGTCGTTTCCACAAGGGCGTAGACATTTCCACCAGCGGAGTCTACGGGCGCACAGTTGTGGCCGCCGATTCCGGCAAAGCCACCGTCAAACGCACCGCCGGAGGTTACGGCCTGCATATCATCATCTCTCACGGCAACGGATATTCCACCTGCTACGCGCATCTGAGCGCGGTCAGCATTTCTTCCGGGGCTACCGTGTCAAAGGGACAGGCGATAGGGCGTGTAGGCAATTCCGGACATTCCACCGGACCGCATCTTCACTTTGAGATACGCAAGAACAATTCCCCGACGAACCCCATGCGGTATTATTGACAGTAAATAAAAACAATGCGCAGGCTGTTGATTCAACAACCTGCGCATTTTGTATGATTCCGCCATTAAAACCCGCGTCAGATAAGTCTGCGGAGGTCAAGCTCGACGTCCTGATAGGATTTGGAGGCACTGACCGATTCTTCTTCGCTGGGTTTGTTCTTGGAACTGAATTCGCCGAGAATCTTGTCGTATCCGGCGACAATTTCGTCAGAGAGCGCAACGTCTCTGCTGACCGTCTTGTTGTATTTTTTGTAGATTTCCAGAAGTTCCTTGTAGCACTGAATGAAAACCTTGATGATTTCAGGGTCGAGCTTTTTGCCGCTGTCATCGCAAATGCCGTGGTAGACCTTGTTGGAGTCCCAGCCGCTCTTGTAGCCTCTGGCACTGATCAGCATGTCGAAGGTATCGGCGACGGCGACGATTCTGCCGGGCAGACTGATTTCTTTGCCGACCTTTCCGAGATATCCGTTGCCGTCCCAGTGTTCATGATGGTCTATGACGACCTGTCGGGCAAGTTCCATGACCTGTCCCTCAGCGTTCTGAAGCAGCTGCTCGCCGGCGACGACATGCGTCTTCATGATGGCAAATTCCTCGTCGTTGAGGGAGCTGTCCTTTCCGAGTATCTCTTCGGGAATGAGTATATTGCCTATGTCGTGCAGCATGGAGGCCAGGCGGAGGTTTTCACATTCCTCGTCGGTCATCCCCATGTTTCTCGCCAGTGTGCGGGTGTATTCGGACACTCTCTTGATGTGCTGTCCGACGTTTCCGGACTTGGCTTCAGCGGCTTCGGCCATGGTCAGAATCATATTTTCCTGTACCGAGAGCGATTCCGACGTTTTGCTCTGCACGATGTCGCCGTGTTCAAACACATAGGATATGCAGTAGAAGATCACGCCTATAAAGATGTACATATAGTTGATCGAAATCTTCTTTATCGCAATATTGAAGAATCCCGCGACGCCTACCTGGAAGAGTATCGGAAGGACCGAAAGCAGTATCAGCATAATGGCAACCACGCGGATAATGCGGATATTGCCTTTGGAAAACGGCGGCTTGGCCTGGTAAAGTCTGAAGAAAATCAGCCCCGTCATGGAGGTGACAAGCAGCAGCAGCAGGGAAGCCACTATCTGATTGACGTTGTTAGCCGTCGTGTAGGACACATTGCCGGACGTAAAATCCTTGTTGATAGAGTAAACCTTTGTGATGGCGATTATCAGCAGCACCAATGTGACGATGAACATCATAATGCTGATAATAAGACCGATAATATGAAGTTGCCTGTTGATTTTAACTGAACGCTCATTCAGCTCTTTATTGGCCTGAGAGCTGAATTTCAATGAGGACAAATCAAAAACGGCCATTTATCAGATCCCCTTTCTTACCTGAAAACCGGGTGTGAAATGATCCGGCTGCCAGTCTGCGATTACATGTATTCAGAAGTTGTTTCCGAAGCCTTTTCCGGAGTCTTGCTCTCTTTTTCGGCTTCTTTTTCGGCCTTTCTGGCCTTGCGTGCAGCCCGCATATCCGTGAACCAGCGCACGATCGTGCTGCCCAGCAGACCGAGCAGGAAGCCCAGTATTGCGCCGCCGAGCACGTCGCTCGGATAATGCACCTGCAGATAGATGCGGGAGAAGGCGATCAGGAGTGCCAGCACAAATGCGGCAAATCCGTAGAGGGTGTGATCCTTGTAGATTGCGGTGGCAGCCTCGAAGCTTGCGAGGGTGTGGCCCGACGGGAAGGAGTAATCGGTCGGCGCGTCAATGAGCAGCCGATGCTTGGGCAGCACCGGATTGGCCAGATCAAAGGGTCTGGTGCGTGCGACGAAATTTTTGAGAATGCCGTTGCCGATGATCACGCCCAGCAGCATGGCAATTCCCATCGCGGCGCCGGTTTTGCGGGTCTTTTTGGGTATGAGCAGGATAATGGCGAGCGCGATCCAGAAAATCCCCTTGTCGCCGAGCTTGGTTATGAAGGGCATGACCGTATCCATCACGGAATTGCGCATGGAATGATTGACGGCGTAAAGTACATTCCGGTCAAAAGAGGAGATCTGCAGACCGATAAAAGACAATATGTCGTTCATAAAAAAAGCCTCCGTTTTCAGCCGGCAGCAGAAGCAAATCGGCTGAAAAAAATAATATATTAGAATGCATCATATTTAATATATCATATTTTATATATTTTTTCAATAATTTTTTTATGTCATTTTAAACGATTTTTAAGCAGTTATTTATAACACATTAAATTCATCAAGCCGATCAAAAAGATGAAGAATTTTTAAAATATTATTTCGGAGCCAATAATTAAAGAGATTTAGGTTGACGATTCGGAATGAATGATGTAAAATAATCTGTGGTTGATAAGCAAATATTCTTATTAATAAATGAAATTGTTTATTGAAGATTATTAGGAGGATGTGGAAACATGATGAGTTCATCACTTTCGTCATGGCAGTCGGCAAACAACTACCGCAAGGAAGGCGACGTCGTTTACGGCGTTTATCAGGGATGCGGCTTTTCGGTGAGCGAGGAGGACGGAGGCAAGCTGTTCGTATTCATGCTGTCAGCGTCGGACAACAGAGCGTTCGACAACCTGGAGAATGCGATTGCCGCCGAGGAGGGAGAGCTCAACCAGGGACAGGTCGGCGATGTGGAAAACTATCTTGCCGTGTTCTTTGACGAGAGCAGAGGCTCAATTTCACTTCGCACGATGGACAGCCTGCTGGATTTCATTGCGGCGGAAGCCCGTCGCATGGGATTCCGTGTGCCGAACGTCTGCGTCAAGTGTGGTGCGAAGGCCACAAAGCGTTCGTTTGTCGACAATATGGTTCAGCCGCTCTGCGCCGAATGCAGCGCCAAGCAGAAGCAGAATCGCCGTCCCGCCAAGGCAGCGCCTGCGCCCAAGCCTGAACGCGGCAACGAAGAGGACGATTATGAGAGCAGATATGCGCCCATAAAGCCGGACAGCAGCAAGTATGACGAGTCCTATGACGAATACTCCGGCATGAAGTCAAAATATGACGACCGCGACCGCTATTCCGATTATGACAATGAGCGCGTGAGCTTTGACGACAGCGGCGACGAATACCGCGAGATCATGGGCGATTCACACTCCGACAAGGACGATTCGCCTACGACCGAGATGGAGGGCACTGTCGGCAAGGGCATTCTCGGCGCTGCGCTGGGCGCCTGCATCGGCGTGATTCCCTACCTGATCGTTTCCATGATCGCGGATTTCCACATGGCGGCGCTCTGTTTCCCGGCAGGCATGCTGGCCGTTGTGTTTTACACCATGCTGCACGGCGTTCGTTCCAAAGGCACCGGGATGGGCATCTGCATGTCCGTCAGCGCTGTGATCTCCGTGATATTCATGTTCCTCGGCATGGTGCTGTCCTATGTCAGCGACACCACCAATTTCTCGGCTGCCCTGAGCTATCTCTTTGACAAGCAGCTGACGTTCTTCCTGATCAACATTGTATTCTCCGTACTGGGAGCGATATTCGGCTCCTTCTTCATGATCAGCGTCATGAACAAGTACGTCGATAAGGATTAATCACCGCCTATGGAACTTCATGAAACCGGCACCAGACCGACCGTAGCCCTTCTTGCGGGCGTGGATCTCGGTGAACCCGATACCGAGGAATCCCTCGACGAGCTGAGGGAACTTGCCCGTACAGCCGGCGCGGAGGTCGCGGGCGTGATCTGTCAGAAGCGTCCGTCGCTCGATCCTGCCACATGCGTCGGATCGGGATTTCTGAAGGATATGGCGGATTTCTGCCGCGACAACGAGGTCGATCTGATTATTTTTGACCGCGAGCTTTCGCCCATTCAGATGAGGAATATCGAAGAGGCCACCGACGTACGCACCATTGACCGCACGATGCTGATACTGGATATTTTTGCCTCACGCGCCCGTTCCAACGAGGGCAAGCTGCAGGTGGAGCTGGCGCAGCTGCGATACATGCTGCCCCGGCTGACAGGCAAGGGCGTTGCCATGAGCCGTCTGGGAGGCGGCATCGGCACCAGAGGCCCCGGTGAAACCAAGCTGGAAACCGACCGCAGGCACATTCACAGGCGCATTGATTCGCTGAAGGAGAAGCTCGCGGAGGTCGCCAGGCAGCGTGACCGCCAGCGTGAAAGGCGCAGACGGGACGGCGTGATTTCGGTTGCGATTGTCGGCTATACCAACGCCGGCAAGTCAACCCTGCTCAACGCCCTGACCGACGCGGGTGTGCTTTCGGAGGACATGCTCTTTGCCACGCTCGATCCCACGGCGAGGGCGCTGGAACTTCCTTCCGGCAGCAGCGTGATGCTGGTGGATACGGTGGGATTTATCCGACGTCTGCCCCATCATCTCGTCGAAGCCTTCAAATCCACGCTGGAAGAAGCCGTGCAGGCGGATATCATCCTGAATGTCTGCGACTGCTCGTCGCCGGTATTCCGCGATCATCTCGGCATCACCCGGAATCTGCTGAACGAACTGGGTGCAGGCGATAAACCCATCATTACCGTGCTCAACAAGACCGATAAAGCCGACATGGGCGAGATCGGCGGCGTGGAAGGCGTGCGGATCAGCGCCAAGAGGGGAGAGGGTTTCCGCGAACTGCTCGAAGCCGTCGAGAAAGCGCTTCCGGTGCAGAAGGCGAGGGTGAAGCTGCTTTTTCCCTTCCGCGATATAGGACAGTCGGCAATGGTCCGGGAAAACGGCACGGTATTTTCGGAGGAATACACCGACAGCGGCCTGCTGATGGATTGCCTGATAGATGCCGTGACGGCGCAGCGATTGAAATCGTTTGTATACGAATTGTAATTTTTTTGGTAAATATTACAAAACGGAATCTTTCATCTGCTGTTCCGCCAATTCATTATCGAGAATATGAAAAAGCCCTGCATAATTCCATGCTTGCAAGAATCATGCAGGGCTTTTTTTGCGTATGCGCGGGCAAAATAAAAGGGGCATTGAATCAGCCTTGAATAAACAGTAAAAAGGACGGAATAGAAAATGAACAAAAAAGACAAAACCGTTCTGATTTCGTCGGCCTGTGTCTTCATGCTTTCTACGGCGTTTGCGGTCAATACGTTTTTGAATGTATCGGCGTCGCCGAAATCAAAGCCGAAGGCAAACGAAACACGGCCTTCGGCATCCGAACAGCCCACGACGGCGGAAAAGCAGCCGGCGATTGAAATCACCTCGCTCAGCGGAAAGAAAATCTGCTGGGGGCAGGGCAGGAATTTTGACCCCTTGAATCGTCCCCGTGACGCGGTGACTTCCCAGGAAAAATACGGCGGACTGGGGGGATTTTTCATGGATCTCACCGACTGTGACGCTTCGGCGCAGAATGAGCCGCAAAGTAAAAAAATCTACCTGACCTTTGACGAGGGATATGAAAACGGCTACACCACCAGAATTCTTGATACGCTGAAAGAGAAAAAGGTAAAGGCGGTGTTCTTCATCACGGGAGATTACGCCAAACGGGAAGGCGAGCTGGTCAGGCGGATGGTTGACGAGGGGCAGGTTGTGGGCAACCACACCTGGCGGCATTATTCCATGCCGGAGAAGTCGCTTGACACCTGCCGTGAGGAAATAGGCCTGCTGCACGACTACGTCAGGGAAAACTTCGGCTATGAGATGCACCTTCTCCGTCCCCCGAAGGGCGAATTTTCCGAGCAGACCCTTGCACTTGCCAGCAATATGGGGTATAAGACCTGCCTGTGGAGCTTTGCCTACAAGGATTGGGACACCAATTCCCCGGGAGACAAGGCGCAGTCGCTGGAGAAGCTGACCGAAAGGCTTCATCCCGGCGGAATCTACCTTCTCCACGCGGTTTCTCCTACCAATGCCGCGATACTCGGCGATTTCATCGACAGCGCGCGTGCCGGGGGCTACGAATTCGTCACACCGTAACTCCGTGTGAACTGTGAAACTAAAAAGTGTGGAGTCAAGCGGCGATGACTGCTTCACTCCACACTTCACACGGTTTTACAGGTATCTGTAGCTGGAATAGGTCGACATGTATTTATCGAAATATTCCTCTGACATTTCCCATGTGATTTCGTGCTTGTCGATGATATTAACGGCAATCTGACGGTCGATTGTCCAGCGGGCTATGTGTTTTTCATCCCCCGCGAAGAGGTCTGCCTGGTCGGCGATGTAAGCGATGGCCAGCTTTGCGTGCTGTCCGACCTGCTCGCTGGGCGCTTTTTCCATGAGGCGTTCCAGCTGGGGAACAGCGGCGACGGAAAGATCTCTTACCATGTATTCGACGTCGATCTGGTACTTGACCGGATCAGACAGGTAGTGGTCGACGTTGTATTTGGCAACGAATCCGTTGACGTTGAAGATGCAGTAAGCGGCGGCCGTCAGAACGACAATGCTGCCTATGACAGCCGAAACTTTCAGCCGGTCAAATATGATCCGGAGAGCCACGACGATATCCACCACTGCCATCAACGCGATCAGAACGGCGGCGTTGAAGCGTGAAACCGTGAGGTTATAGGCATTGATGTAGATAATCAGGCGGCGTGCAGCCGAAACGATGATCACGACGTTGCTCAGGGTAATGATGAGAAGTGCGATCTTGACATAGACGGGAAGTTTGCCGTGCTGATTATTCTTGGTCAGCATGCATACAATGCCCATGATCAGGGTAGTGACCACGATGACGAACACCAGCTCGAAGAAGCCTCTTCTGCTGTATTCGGCCAGGGTGGTATCCTTCGGCAGACTGCCGATGCCGGCAAAGAGATAGGTGAACTGCGCAGCCACAAAGATCAGATAGACCACACTGGCGGCAAAGAGCACGGTGGCAGTGATGACCGGGTCAAAGAAACGGCGGGATTCCTTGTGGTTGTACTGCTTGTGATAGCCGCTGCGGAGAGAAACCGCCAGAGGCATGACATAGAGCATCACGATGAGGGTGAAAATGATGTCCGCAGTAATTCTGAAGGGGTTGAGATTCAGAATCCGGAGAATCTTACTGACCCACATGGCAAACATTTCGTCGGCAAAGGCGAAAATCATGACGAGAATAAAGACGACCGGGAACGAAATCGCCGCGCCGATGGCTATTTTAAGCCAGGTCCGGTTTTTCTTTTCCCCCTTTTCCTTGTTGGAGAAAATGCCGGCAATGGTATTGCCGATATTCATAAAGGGCAAAGCGAAATAAGTGACACATGTGTCGCATATCAGCTCAAAGGAGAAGGGCTTGCCTGTGGTGCAATTGGACAGAAGCGTAGTCTGTATCGCCGCGATCATGAACGAAGCCACCAGACCGACAATGATCATCCTGTAATCAGAGTAGAAGGTAAAGGAGGCGAAGATAATGATCTGCGGGAAAAAGAGAAGCCAACTGAAGAGGGAAGTCTTTTTCTTGCCCTTGGCGAGGATAAACGGAACGTAAATGAGATAGAAGGAAAGACCCATCACCGTCATCCCTACACCGTATTGGAACGAGAAGAGAGAGCGGCTGAAGATCCAGCCGAACAGCACCGAGAGAATGACGAAGAGCGCCTTATTCATCGAGCCGATGGCTTCCCTGGCCTGGATTGTGTGCGGAGGCGTCTGACGGATCACAGGCGGCTGATACTGCGGTACAGCATACATCTGCTGCTGGGGTCTGACGGGCTGCTGCATAACCGGCTGCTGGGGTCTGACGGGCTGCTGCATAACCGGCTGCTGGGGACTGACAGGCTGCTGCATGACCGGCTGCTGGGGTCTGACAGGCTGCTGCATGACCGGCTGCTGGGGTCTGACGGGCTGCTGTACGACCGGCTGCTGCGGGTTGTAGCCCATAGGATAATTCTTTCCGCCAACATTATGGTTGTTCACAACGATCTCTCCTTTATTTCAGAATCATTTGTTCTGCATATTATCCATAAGCTGCGCGCGGTATTTATCGGCGGCCAGCTTGTATTTGCTTTCCTTCTCCGGCTTTACCTCTTTACCGATGAATTTCCTGGCGGACTTCCACGCCTTCCTGAGTCCCTCGGAGAGCAGGTCTTCGACGGTTTCGATGCGTTCCTGTCCGGTAATGCTGTTGAGAATGGTCATAGTGATGATGCTCTTGACGTCCATATCGCCTGAGTCATACATTTTGTTGAGAAAAGCGAAGAACTGCTCCGCCTGTGCCTTGCGGGTCTTGTCGCTGAGAAGACGGGCCACGGCGGAAACCACTACTTCCTCACAGAATTTGTTGGGAAGCAGCATATCGAAGTATTCCTTGTGCAGGAGCAGCGGTTCACGGCATTCCGGCAGCACACCGGGAATGCGGTTGACAAAGTAGACCGCCGAGGATTCGTCGCTGTCGCGCTCTTTCTTGCTCAACCTTCTGGAGGCTTCAGGAATGACATTCATGGGAGCCGGGCCGCTGAAGGTTTCGGAAAATTCATTTGCCACCGAGCAGGCCTCGCGTGCGTCTGACACGCTGTCTCCGGTGGGATCGAAGAAATAGCTCTGCATTTCCAGATAATCGTCGCTTGCGCTGTCCGCGGCGGCTTTGAAGAGGAAAAATCTCTTCGTATCGGGGGTATAGACGATTTTGGCGTTGCGATCGCCGTCGGTCAGGATGGCCGTTTCCTGGTTGCCCTTGGTTTCGGTGGAAGCGACGGCGAAGCCCTTGTTGTTCTCAATGAATCTTGCGATGACCGCATTAAAAATTTCACTCATAGGTTTACATATCCTCCGTGTTCTTCTTAAAGTATAATGCGGATGAATGCGTTTGTCAATAAAAATTTACTGTTTTTCAATAAATTTACAATTATTTCATCCATATATACACATATACAAAATAAGTATAGCACATACCGCTGCAATAATCAATGAAATATTTGTTATTTTGTTATAAAAAAATATCGGGAAGAAGGTGGCTCTCCCCGATATTCTGAAGCTGTATGGTCTGAAAAAAGCAAACCCGCAGAATGAATCCGACGGTTACTTTCTGACGGCGGCGATCATGGAGATGCCTGCCATCTGAATCTTTCCGCTTGCGGTAAGGAGCGCCTCGGTGCCGGCCTTTTCGCCGTTGACGAAAATTTCCCACTCGCCGTCGGGCAATTCATAATCCACGGCTTCGCGGTTGGCATTGTAGATGACCAGCAGGTCGCGGTCGTCCCCCTCCTCGCTTGCCGCGACGGTGAAGGACACCATGTTGGGCGCAGGACAGCAGAGGAATTTCAGATTGTCGCAGACCTGACTGGCGTCGGCCAATCGCAGCGATTTATGCGCCCTGCGGAAGGCGATGAGTCCTTTGTAGTAGTTGAAGACGTCTATGTACTCCGACTTGCGGTTCCAGTCGATGTTGTTGACCTTGTCGGGGGAACGGAAGCTGTTTTCGTCAAAGCCGCCGAGTTCCTCGTTGTACTTGGTGCGCAGGAAGTCCTGACCGAACTGAATGAAGGAAATACCCTGTGCGGTGAATACGATGCCGGCAGCCAGCTTATCCATCCGAATGCGGGTGGCCTCGTCGTCCTCCGGGTTGGAGGTGGCGAGCTTATCCCAGATGGTGAGATTGTCATGCGCCTCGACGTAATTGACCGCCTGTGAAGGATTGAGCGCCCAGCCCTTTTTGGAGTAATTGACCTTGCTCATGTCGATTCCGGGGAAGTCAATGCAGCCCACGAGACCGAATTTGACCGTTTCCTCAAAATTCTTGGCGCCGCTGACGAAGCCCTTCTCTTTCAGCTCGAACACATGACCCTTGATGCCGTCGCGGATATCGACGCTGAACGCGCCTACGCCGGGGAACTGCTTGGCGTTGCACTTGAGGGCTCTCAGCTCGTCAGGAATGCCGCATTCGCCGCCTGTCCAGCCTTCGCCGTAGACGATGATGGTGGGGTCGATCTTGTTCAATTCCTCGCGGATCTCGTTCATGGTCACGATGTCGTGAATGCCCATGAGGTCGAACCGGAAGCCGTCGAGCATATATTCGGAAGCCCAGTGCACCACCGAATCGACGATGTATTTCCGGCACATCGGACGGTCGGAGGCGGTTTCATTGCAGCATGCGGAGCCGTCATAGAAGGTGCCGTCCTCGCGGGTGCGGTGATAATAATGGGGGACGGTCAGGTTGAGGTAGCTTTCCTCACCGAACATGGTGTGATTGTAAACGACGTCCATGATGACGCGGATGCCGTTCTTGTGGAGTGCCTGCACCATCTGCTTGTACTCGTTGACACGCACCGCGCCGTCGTAAGCGTCGGTGGAATAGGAGCCTTCGGGAGCGTTGTAATTGAGCGGGTCATAGCCCCAGTTGAACTGCGGTCTGTCGAGCTTGGTTTCGTCCACGGTGTAGTAGTCGTAGGAGGGAAGCAGCTGCACGTGGGTGATGCCCAGCTCCTTCAGGTGATCGACGCCGGTCTTCGTGCCGTCCTTGAGCGTCTTGCCGGTTTCGGTGAAGGCGAGGAATTTGCCGGGGAAGTTGCTTTTTGAGCTGAAGTGATTGGAAAAATCCCTGACGTGGGTTTCATAGACCACCGCGTCGGTAGGTCTGCCATCGCCGAATGCCGGACGGGGCGTCTCTCGGAAGCCCTCCGGATCGGTGGATTTCAGGTCGATGACCATGCCGCGCAGGCCGTTGGCGCCGACTGCCTTGGCGTAAGGATCGACCACTTCATTGGTCTTGCCGTCGACGGTAACGCAGTAGGTATAATAAATGCCGTTCTGGTCGCCCTTCATAACATGCAGCCAGGTGCCGTTTTCCGACGGGGTCATTTCGATGGTGTCGAGTTTGTCGCCGCCCAGACCTTCGCGGAATATTTGGAGCGTTACCTTGGAAGCGGTTGGCGCCCAGAGTCGGAATGTCGTCTTTTCCGGGGAATAAATCGCGCCCAGCGAGCCGCCGTAGTAGTATTTTTGGTTGAATTCTTTTGTATCATAGAGATTTGCCATTGTGAAAAACCTGCCTTTCGTAGTGCCTGTCTGGCAATAGGTACATTATACCATAACGGCACCGCGAATTCCATCATTTTAACAATTTTTTAAACAATTTAACATGTAAAATTGTACACAAATAATGATAGCGAAAATTGGGCATTATTTTTCAGATGAAGGGAGCGTCTGCGCCGTGGATCGGAGCGGGAATACGATCCTCCCCACAGGGGGGGGAATGGGATTCAGCGCCGCCCTCTTCCCGCGGGTTTCACACCGAATATTCACTCAGTATGGCAGCGGCGCTTTTTGAGAGATGCAGCCCGGCAGGTATGTAGAGTCTGTATTCACCGTCCGAATGGCAGATATTGACATGCGACCAATTCAATTTCCCCTGCAGCTGACTGATTGCGTCGAGCAGGTCGTCGGCTTCACGGAATTCAAAAAGCCTGCCGCTGGGTTTATCGGTGAATTGGATGTAAAACCTTCCGCCTCCTTTATTCACCGGACGGCAGGTGACGGCAACAAAATACCCTTCGCGGCGAAGTCCGGCAAATTCCCGCAGCAGGTCGAAGATTCTTGCGAGAAGCAGCCGGGTTTTTCTGTTTTGCAGGGTCAGATCATCGGGGGTTATCCCCATATGGAAAAATTCATCCTCTGAACAGAATACCAGCGCGGATTTGCAGGGATTTCCGGGCAGCAATTTTATCGTCATGTCTTGACTTACCTCCGAAGCGGTATTATAGTATTTATATATTGAATTAAAGCCCGGTAACGCAAAATATGCAAGAGGTGAATAATGGATTGGGGACAAAGAACATCAATTTTTTCAATACCGGCAGACATGTCGATCTGGAACAGCACAAGGAGCCTGCATTTTCCGCTCCTCTCTGCTCCGTACCCATCAGGGACTGTGTGCATGTGCCGCTTTATGACCCCGGAGGGGAGATCATGTATCCGGTTCCGCAGAAGGGCGACCGCTGCGCGAGGTTTTCCCCGCTGGCACGCACCATGCCCCATCCCGGTGAGAAGATGGGGCCGTCGTGGATCATGTCGCCCGTATCGGGCTTTGTGGAGGATATTGTCCCCATGGAGCACGAGCTTCTGGGCAACCTGTTCTGCGCTGTCATACGCCCGGACAGTACCGTTCCTCCGCTGCCCACCGTGCAGCACAGCCTCAGCACCATGACGATTGACGGCGTGCTGCGCACCATTCATCAGGCGGGAATCATCGACGAATTTGACGGAAAGCCGCTGATTACCAAAATTCTTCGCGCGCGTGAGAGGGATATCAGGGAAATGGCTGCCATCGCCCTGGACGACAGTCCCTACGTGAGCAGCGCCCTCAAAACGGTGAGCGAATTCGCCTCGGAAGTGACCGACGGCATCACCATTGTGCTGAAAGCGCTGGACGGCGGCAGCGCCAAGCTGGCGATTTTCGACTGCGACGAAGTGCATATGCGTCCGGGTTCGGACATCATGGGCTTCGTCAAGCCGGTGCGGATGAGCGGCGGCTTCCCTCTGATATCCAAATTCAAGCGGCAGTATTATCCCAAGGGGAACTTTCTGCCGATAGGGGTGCAGGCGCTGCGGGCTGCCGCAAATGCCCTTCTCAGGGGCATTCCTCAGACAAACGGAATCGTCACCGTCTCGGGGGATTGCATTAAGCATCCCTGCAACGCCATTGTGGTCAACGGCACGACGCTGGAGGACGTGCTGCGATTCGTGGGCGTGAACAAAGTGCCTAATTACGTGATATTCGGCGACACCATGAACGGCGTGACCGTCACCGATTTATCCACGCCCGTTCCTCTGGGTACCCGTGCCATCACGGTGATGCATTCCCTTCCGCGACCCGAAAAGACCACCTGTACCCGATGCGGAAAGTGCGTCACGGTCTGCCCGATGGGTCTGCCGGTTTATCTGGCGATGCGGTGCTACGAAAAGGGAGAGATTGACAAGGCGGCTTCCTTCGGCGCGGAAAAATGCACAGGCTGCGGCGCCTGCAGCGCGGTCTGTCCTTCCGGGCTGGAAACGGCGGACGTCATGCGCACGCTCAGAAGACGCAAGCGGGAGATGAGGTTGGTTTAGGCTGAAAGTGGAAGGCTGAAGGGTGAAGGTGAAACCGAAATTGGAACGGAGCAAAATGCAAATCAAAACCCGCGATATGCGCAGGCTCGCGGAGTACAGGAATTATCTGCGCGCTCATCCCCGTCTGACCTATCTCTTTGTGGAACTGACCGACCGCTGCAATCTTGCCTGTCTGCACTGCGGAAGCAGCTGCGGCGGGGGAGAGGGGAGAATCCTGGACACCGGTCTGCTTCTGCGCACGCTGGAAGAAGTCGCCGGGAATTTCGAGCCGCGCAGCGTGATGATTTGTCTGACCGGCGGCGAACCGCTGCTTCACCCGGATTTCTTTGCCATCGCCGGAAGCATCCGTTCGCTCGGCTTCCCGTGGGGAATCACCACCAACGGCACCCTGATCGACCGGAACCGCGCGGAAAAAATGGCGGCTCTGGGCCTTGGTTCCGTCACGCTGAGCCTGGACGGACTGGAGGAAACGCACGACGCCCTCCGCAGGGTGAAGGGCAGCTTCCGGAAGGTGCTGCGCGCTGTGGAATGCCTTCATTCGGCGGGTATCGGCGTGCAGATCACCTCGGTGATTCACAGCGGCAATTTCAGTGAGATGGATAGGCTTTACCGACTGATGTGCGAAACGGGCGTTGAATCATGGCGGGTCATCAATATCGAGCCGATCGGCAGGGCGCTTCAGCATCCGGAACTGCTGCTCTCGGATGAACAGATGCGCGGCCTGCTGGATTTTATCAGGGAAAAGCGATATGCAGCGGACACGCCGATGGACGTCTGCTTCGGCTGTTCCCATTATCTTTCCTACGAGTACGAGCATGAGCTGCGGGACAATTATTTCATCTGTGGCTCGGGAATCTACGTCGGCAGCATTCTCTGCAACGGGGATATTTATTCCTGCCTCGACATTGAACGCCGTCCCGAACTCATTCAGGGCAATATTGCGCGCGACAGCTTTTCCGCGGTGTGGCGGGACGGATTCAAGGCATTCCGCAGCGACCGCACGCAGCTCTGCCAAAAGTGCCGGGAATGCGCCGAGAGAGAATTCTGCGCCGGAGATTCCACACACACATGGGATTTTGATCATCATCAGCCAATGTTCTGTATCACATCTGTCATGCGAAAGGAGAAATCACAATGAGTCAAATCAATCCGAAGGGAAGATGCCGACGCTGCGGAGCGGAGCTTCATTTCAGGGACGAGAAATGTCCGAGCTGCGGCGCCAAGAATGATGGCTGGGTCACACCCGATCCGACACGCTGCGGCCATTGTCACGCGCCTTTGAGCGAGGAGGACAGATATTGCCGCAAATGCGGTACCAAAGCGGGTGAAGGAGCCTTTGAACCCTACCAGCAGATCATGCAGTGCATTTACGGCCCGAGACCGGTGCAGAGGACGCATATCTGCCGGGCATGCGGCTACAGCTGGACGACCTGTCTGATGATCGACAACGAGAAATACTGTCCGAAATGCGGCGCGGAAGCACCTGTCGGACAGTGTGAAGAATAAAACGCCATACCCAAAATAGTGAGTCAAAAAAATCGCCTCTCCGTCTGATGGTTTCGTCAGAAGGAGGGGCGATCATGATTCTGATAGCGCAGTAAACTGATTACACGAACTTGATATAATAGCTGTAAGCATAGCCTACCGAGCCGTTTTTCAGTCTGACCATATACCAATCGGGATTGGTGGTGTCAAGCACCGTGAGGTGAGTGCCCTTGGGAAGCACGTTGATAATCATGTAATTCATGCCGGGACCGGAACGGATATTCAGGCGCAGGCGGCGTGTATTGACATAGGCCTCGCCGACGGAATGCTGCTCACGCTCTTCAAAGGGATCTGTAATAGGATCCTGTCTGGTAGGCTGGGTGGAGGTGGGCAGGGTTCTGTCGCTGGTCGTCCTGATGGTGAACTCGGTGGTCGCTGTGGTGTTTTTCGTGGTAGCCTCGGTGGGCGGTTCGGTAGGAAGGGTCTGTGTCGGATAATCCTCCGTGGTAATGGCAGACGGACGAGGCTCTATCGGCTGAGCGTAGGGAATGAGCCTGGAAGGATCGGTATGGGTGATGACGGATTGGGTGCTTTGGGTGGAAGTGGAATCCCAGTCGTCAGTGGTTGCCGTCGAGGCCGTGGTAGCCTTGGTGGCTTTGGTCGGCGGTGTGAATTCTGTGGTGTCGTCAACCTGGAATGAATCGTCTGACGAGGTTGTTCCGTTGTTGTCGGAGGCTTCCGTCGAAGGCGTGACGGTTTTTGTCGCCTCTGTTTCGCTTGTGTCGGGTTCAGAGGAGTCGGAGTCGTCAATGATCGGCTGGGTGATGATGCTTGTCGGCTCGGTGGTTGCCTCTGTCAGTGTGTCGCTGGGATCGGTGGTGGAACGGGTCGGATAGTGATATTCCACGTCGGAATCCGAGACATTGTAGTCCTCGTCCTTGACAAATGTCAGCTTGGGGGCGCGGAAGTAGTATTTCAGTTCGGAATTGATCATGAGGATTTTGATTTTTTTGCCGTTGATGACCTTTTCCACATAGTCTTCCGACATAACGATGGAAACAGACGCCGTCTGACCGTCGTCCGACAGCGTTACTTCATCGCGTCCGTCGAGAACGGGCTGGAGAGAAGCATAGCCTGTTATGCTGAAAATATATCCGCGGAAAAGCCTTTCAAAGGATTCCTCGACGCTGCCGTATGCCTGATAGGGTTTGAGCACAGTGGCTGCCTCGGGACTTCCCACCGCAAAGACCGCCTGACGCTCACTGGTGGAGGTCATAAGCTGGCTGTCTGAAACGATGTCGCTCCGGCTGACGTAAATGAGTCCTTCGGGCATGGTGACGCCGCAGGCCGCCAGTTCCTTGTTGATGAGCGCCAACGATTTGTCGTTGAGGTTGAGGCTGCTGCTGTAGACGAATTTCACAGTGGAAATGCCCCCGCCGTTCTTCGGAGTCCGTGCGGTGCCCACAAACAGAACGCCCCCTTCGGTCTCGACGGTTTCAAATGCGCTGCCGGAATTGACGGTGGTGGTCTGTGTAAATGACTGCGCAGGTTTCGTCGCCTGGGTGGTGGACTCGGTCGCCTGGGTGGTGGATTCGGTCGCCTGAGTGGTGGATTCGGTCGCCTGGGTGGTGGATTCGGTCGCCTGGGTGGTGGACTCGGTCGCCTGGGTGGTGGACTCGGAATCCTGGGTGGTGGACTCGGAATCCTGGGTGGTTTGCGAGTCATCCACGGAAACGATATATTCGCTGGAATCCACGATTTCTGGGTCGGACGCCGCATTCACGGCGGGCACAAATGAAGCCGCCATGCAAAGCGAAATGAGCAGTGCCGTTATTTTCTTTATGACAGAGTAATGATACGATATATTCAAGCTTAAGACTCCCTTCCGGATCAGCCGGGAAAAATCTGAAACAATTATCTCGTTTTCATATGATTTCCAGCGTATTATAGCGTTCAAATATACATATTAATTATAGCAATAAGTGAATTGAATTTCTAGTAAAAAAATATATAATTTTTTTAATTAATTTTAACAAATATCACGATTTACGTTTCAAGAGTTAAAATATATCTTGAAAACAATGTGAATAAAGTGTAAAAATAGAGAAAGCAACCCAAGATATGAAAAATATCGCTTTTTTTTTTTTGAAATGCGTGCTATAATGATTCTGTTCTGATTTTGAATTGGAGGTATATCCTTGGATATTTTTGTTGTTCAGGGCGGCAGAAAGCTGGAAGGCTCCATAACCGTAGGCGGTGCAAAGAACGCTGCGGTTGCCATTATTCCCGCCGCCATACTGTCGGGTGACATATGCAGAATAGAAAACCTCCCCACGATAAGCGACGTGGAAGTGATATCGAAGATCCTTGTTCAGCTGGGAGCAAAGGTCAATAAAATCAGCAGCTCGGTGATTGAGATCGATTCAAGAGAACTGAGCTGTGCGCAGGTGAGCCAGGAGCTTGCCAAAAACATGCGTGCTTCTTATTACATGCTGGGCGCTCTGCTGGGCAGATTCGGCAAGGCGCGTGTGCCTATGCCGGGCGGGTGTTATTTTGGCGTGCGTCCGATTGACCAGCATCTCAAGGGCTTTGAGGCACTGGGGGCAAAGACCGGCCTGCGGGACGGCATTATTTCCCTGACCGCCACTGACGGGCTGAAGGGCGCCTGTATTCCGCTGGACGTGGTTTCGGTGGGTGCTACCATCAATATCATGCTGGCTGCGGTCAGGGCAAAAGGTCTGACGCTGATCGAGCATGCCGCCAAGGAGCCGCACATCGTCGACCTTGCCAACTTCCTCAATTCTATGGGCGCCGATGTGAGAGGCGCCGGTACCGACGTCATCAAGATCCGCGGCGTGAGCAAAATGCACGGCGCGACATATTCCATCATTCCCGACCAGATAGAAGCGGGCACATACATGATTGCGGCAGCGGCGACCGGCGGCGACATTACCATCAAGAATGTGACGCCCAAGCATATGGAGAGCATATCAAAGAAGCTGATGGAGATGGGCGTGGAGGTATACGAGTACGACGATTCCATGCGCATCACCCGTTCCAGACCCCTCAAGGCATGCAACGTCACCACCATGCCGCATCCGGGCTTCCCGACTGACATGCAGCCGCAGATGGCAGCGGCTATGGCAATTGCCAATGGGGTAAGCTCCATCACCGAAGGCGTATGGGAAAACCGCTTCCAGTATGTCGAGGAGTTGAAAAAGCTGGGCGTCAATGCCGAAGTACAGGGTAGAGTGGCTAAATTCATCGGTGTGGAGAAGCTCGTCGGCAATCATGTAAAGGCAACCGACCTCAGAGGCGGCGCGGCGATGGTGATCGCGGCCCTGATCGCCGAAGGGGAAACCTATATCCGCGAGATTTATCACATCGAGCGCGGCTATGAACAGCTCATTGACAAGCTGGTGGGCGTTGGCGCGGTGATAGACCGCAGGACGGTTCCCGACGATTTTTACGGGGATAATTCCGAAAAGAAAGACGGCTGTGACAGCAATTGCGGCTGCAATTGACCTGCCGTCACACACAAGGATTGAGAAAAAAACGAACGACCGCCTCCGATTGCTGTCCGGCAAATACGGAAGGCGGTCGTTGTCTGCCTGAAAATCACGGAGAGGAAGTTTACTGGTTTTGGCAAGATTTTGTTCATTGTACAGCGGCAGCGGCGGCAATTGCATCGCGGTGGGCAGCGGCGGCAAATACATACTGATCGACGCGGGGCGTTCGGCCAAAAAGATCCGTGAACGCCTCAGCGAGGAATCCATCGATCCGCAGGACATAGCGGGAATATTCATTACCCACGAGCACATCGACCATATTGCCGGCGTGCGTGTGCTGGCTTCGTCACTCAAGGTACCGGTTTATGCCACGGAGGGCACGGCTGAATTCCTTCAGGATAACGGACACGCCAAAAATGTCGATCTCCGTCTTATGCCGGACGGAGAGGTGGACATGGGAAGCATGGGCGTGAGCTGCTTTGGCACTTCGCACGACGCGGCGGAGAGCTGCGGCTTCCGGATCCGCTGCGGCGACGGAAGGCGCATTTCGCTTGCCACTGATACGGGCGTTATCACTGACGGAATCCGCTCCGCCATCGAGGGGAGCGATCTGGTGTATCTGGAGTCGAATCATGACCTCTCCATGCTCTATGCCGGCGGGTATCCCTATCCGCTCAAAAAACGCATCGCTTCCGACAAGGGACATCTCAGCAACGAGGCGTGCTCGGCGGAGCTGCCGGCGCTTGCCCGCGCAGGCACCACCCGTTTTGTTCTGGGGCATCTCAGCGCCGAGAACAATATCCCGGTTCTCGCCCGTCAGACTGCCCTGCAGGAACTGAGCCGGTTCGGGATGCGTGAGGGAACGGATTTCCTGATCGCTGTCGCGGGAATCAACGGGCTGCGCTCGATGGTGCTTTAGACACTGTTCCACCTTTTTCCGCACACATCGAGATACGGGACAGGCCTTTAGATCATAAAAAACGCTCCTATGCATTTCACACCGTGACGGAAATGCATAGGGCGTTTTATTTTTAAGAGCATTGACAGTGGATTCTTATTTGTCAGACTGACTGACGTTACCGGCATTATTCTGCTGGCTGTCCGCGTCCTTTTTGGACGAAAAATCAAACGGCAGCCATGAGAAATCCAGTTTATTGATGTCTACGATTTTTGAATCCATATTTTCTATGTGAATGGACAGGTCGGAGAAAAGCTCGGTTTCGTTTATCTTTGCGTAATCAAAATACACGGCTTTTCCGTCAAGGTAGGATACATTGAAGTACTCGCCTTTTTCCTCGGCGCGCAGACGGTTGTTGAATATCTGATAGGCGAGAAGGAATGCTTCATCGCTGTTGTGTGTGTCTTTCTTGAAGCCGGACATGACGTTTCCGAGGAGAAGTATGTATTGTCCTCCGGGCTGATCCAGCTTGTCAAGGGCTTTTTCAAATTCTATGTCCATGGAAACGATTTTACCGAAACGCGTATCGGCGGTGATGTTTACCAGATCGTTGAATTTGGTTACGGTCTTGCCGTGTTTCAGATCGCTGATATCCTTTTCGCTGAGTGTGCAGTCTTCGTCGCTCATCGACACCAGTTCCACCCCGATGAAGGAACCGAGCGTGAAATTCTTGGTGTCACAGGCGTTGAAGTTGTCAGAGAATGAAACCACCGTGATGTTCATGTCCTTCTGCATCGTAAAGGCCAGGCACGCGGCTGTGACGATGATGCCGATAGTCACAAAGGCCGTGACAAGCATCGTAATGACGGCAGTCTTGCCGGAAACGAGCTTTTTCGGACGCGGCGAGTCGTCATAATCAAGGTAATCCTCTTCCTCCACCTCAGTCTCTTCACTGTCGCTTACGGCGTTGAGTGCGGCATATGCGGCGGAAGCGTTGCCGATTTCTTCTACCTCGTCGTTGTTTCCGTAAAGCTCAAATATTTCATCCGACACTTCGTCTTCCTCGACAGCTTCGGCTTCCTCGACGAACTCGTCTTCCTCGGCAGCTTCGGCTTCTTCGACGAACTCGTCTTCCTCGGCAGCTTCGGCTTCCTCGACGGGCTCGGCTTCCTCGGCAGCTTCGGCTTCCTCGACGGGCTCGAATTCCTCGGCGGCTTCGGCTTCCTCGACGGGCTCGTCTTCCTCGGCAGCTTCGGCTTCCTCGACGGGCTCGTCTTCCTCGGCAGCTTCGGCTTCCTCAATGGGCTCGGCT
>CAMHMN010000002.1 GCA_946186245.1 uncultured Clostridia bacterium | reverse complement strand
TGTCGATGTAGGTGGTCTGTCCGTCCGTTCCGATGATTTTATAGATAACGCTGGGTGCGGTGGTAATGAGGTCCAGATTGTATTCCCGCTCCAGACGCTCCTGAATGATCTCCATGTGCAGCAGTCCCAAAAATCCGCAGCGGAATCCGAAGCCCAGTGCCACGGAGGTTTCCGGCTCGAACGACAGGGACGCGTCATTGAGCTGCAGCTTTTCGAGCGCGTCGCGGAGATCGCCGTATTTTGCACCGTCTGCGGGGTAAATGCCGCAGAACACCATCGGATTCGCCTTGCGGAATCCGGGAAGCGGCTGCTCGGCGGGACGTGCGGCATTGGTCACCGTGTCGCCTACCATTGCTTCCGATACCGTCTTGATGGAGGCGGCAATGTAACCGACTTCTCCGGCCGCAAGCTCCCTGACAGGTTCCAGTGTGGTGGTACGGAGATAGCCGCATTCCACCACATTGAATTCCGCGCCGGTGCTCATCATCCGTATGGTGTCGCCAGGACAAAGCCTTCCGGACATCAGTCTGACATATACGATAACGCCCTTGTAGCTGTCATAATAGCTGTCGAAAATCAATGCCTTGAGGGGGGCTTCTCGGTCACAGTCGGGCGCCGGAATGTCGGTGACGATCTTTTCCAGAACCGCTTCGATATTCATTCCGACCTTTGCGGAAATCTGCGGCGCATCCTCGGCGGGAAGTCCGATGACATCCTCTATTTCATGAATCACTCTGGCAGGGTCGGCGGAAGGCAGATCGATCTTGTTGATGACCGGCACAACTTCTAGTCCCGCGTCAATGGCGAGATAGGTATTGGCCAACGTCTGTGCTTCTATCCCCTGGCTTGCGTCCACCACCAGAACCGCTCCTTCGCACGCCGCGAGTGAACGGGAAACCTCGTAATTGAAATCCACATGACCGGGCGTATCGATGAGATTGAAGGTATAGATTTCTCCGTCGGAAGCCTCGTAATTAAGGGTGACGGCGTGGGACTTGATCGTGATGCCGCGTTCACGCTCCAGGTCCATATTGTCAAGAATCTGATCCTCCATCTCGCGCTGGCTGACAGAATAGGTCTTTTCAAGAATACGGTCGGCCAGCGTGCTTTTGCCGTGATCTATGTGTGCTATGATGCTGAAATTGCGAATCTTATCCTGTGGAGCTGACAATTTTTTATCACCTCAAAAACGTAATTCACCGAGTCTTCAGTCCTTTACGCCGTGACTGCTGAATCTCGGGCTTTGTATGCCGTTCGGGACATGGGAAGATTCCCTGCGTCTTGCGCTGTTCTGAGACGCTGCCGGCCGTCTTTCCTGGACGTTATCCGACGAATACCTATGTCCGGGAGAAATCATGCTTTCATCGAAATATGTCCGGTTGCCGGATCTTCGCTGACCGTTTCCGCGATCTGAGGAAGAATTCATGTGTCCTATTCCGATAAAATCAGGGGTGGATTTCCGGGGATGATTCGCGGCGACTTCCGGGGTCTCATGTCCGGCTTTGTGGCGGGAATCGGTATCCTGCCCCTGCGGAAGGAGATTTTCCTTGATGCCGGAAGGAAGCAGATGTTCCATTCTGCCCAACCTGTACAAAAGAAATACGGCGCAGAATGCCACGATGGTGTAATCCAGAATGATCACGGAAATATGGTCGAATGTCGATGTCACCGGAGTAAATACAATCAGCCCCAGCTGTACCGTTGCGAGAACGAAAAAAACCGCTCCGGTAATCAGACAAATCAAAGTATACCTGTCACAGGCCCTGATTTTTTCCGTAAGTATGGTTAGCTGCGTGCGTATTTTGCCCCAAAAATCCTTCTTGGTGTTTTGATTGTTACTGTTACTCATAGTAAAGCACATTCCTTAAATCTGATTAAAAAATCAATACTTTTTCAGATTGCGGTAGTATCTGTCGGGAAGTAGTCTTCGGCCCGATCGCATTGCGCCTCCTGCGCTGTAGCGTCGTCTGCTGCCGGGCGATACATTCAGCTTGGGCGTTCTGCTGCGGATAATGACCGAAAACACATATCCCACGGCAAACAGTATCATGCCCCAGCCGATCAGACCCAGCAGCAGTGACGCAGCGCTGCTGCTTCGTCTGTTTTTGGCGTATTCCAGAAGCATAGGATCGGCAGTCGAGGAATAAAGGTCAAGATCGGTATTGTCGCTTACGTCGTCAACAATCCCCACGCCCTCCACAGACGAAACTTTCTCCCTCTGTCCTTCGGACGTGGTTTCCTCTTTTTCTCCGACTTCAAGGACATATTTTGCGGAAATCGTTACGTTTTCGGACTTGGGAATGGTGGCGGTGATGGTAACGGTACCGCTCTTTAAACCGACCACCTTCACAGCGCGGTTGTCTATCTTTTTTACTGTAGCGATGGTTTTATCCGATGTCTCGAATTGTGTGTTGTAATCATAACCCATATCTCTTATGGACAGATAGAGCACCGTCGACTTTCCGACGGTAATTCTCTTGGTATTCGATTCAGAAAAACCCACCGTACCGAGTGTTTTCTGGGGATTGGAGGAAACGGTGACTTCCGACACGTTGGCGTCCGGATCTGAGGCACTGTCAGCGCTCCGTGTGGTAGAAGTGGTGCGTGACGTAGTGCTGGTACGCGATGTGGCGGACACCTTCGGCGCAAAGATGAACACCGCGCAAAGGGCAGTAAAGACAGTGATCACGGCAATCATGATCCCGCTGAAATGCGTCTTGTCACAAATCTTTTTATTCAAACCGGTTCTCCTCCGATCATGAAAAAATGACATCCTATCCGTAATATGGTTCATGTCATTTTATTATATCAAAATATTCAGGTGATTGCAAGTTAAAGTTTATTCTGTGTGTTAAAAATATATAAATTTACTTTCCGGTTACGCCAAAAAAGCCTCGCAATGCATTTTGAATTGCCTTGCGAGACTTTTTTTATCACTGAATGAAGGTGGAATTATTTTGCCACAATATTAACCAGTCTGCCGGGAACATAAATTTCCTTGACAATGCTCTTGCCTTCGAGCAGTCCGGCGATGGTCGCATCGGCTTTGGCTGCGGCAATTGCCTGCTCGCTGGTGGAATCGGCGGGAATGTGGATGCGTGCACGCACCTTGCCTGTGATCTGCACAGCGATTTCCACCGTTTCGTCGACACACTTGGCTTCGTCGTACTTCGGCCACTGCTGATTGACGATCATATTGCCGAAGCCCATGTTCTCCCAGATTTCCTCGCAGATGTGAGGTGCGAAGGGATCGAGCAGCATGAGGTAGATTCTGTATTCCTCACGGGTGATGGAACCGCACTTCTCCACGTCATTGAGCCATGTCATCAGCTGTGCGATAGCGGTGTTGAATTTCAGCGTTTCGATATCCTCCGTGACCTTCTTGATGGTCTTGTGGACCATCGACTCGAATTCCGGACGGATGCCGCCGTCGATGACCTTTTCCTGGAGGTTGAAAGTTCTGTCGAGGAAACGCTTGCAGCCCTTGATGGAATTTGGCGACCAGGGAGCAGCCTTTTCAAAATCACCCATGAACATTTCATACAGACGCATGGTGTCCGCGCCATAGGTCTGGACAATCTCGTCGGGATTGACGACGTTGCCGAGCGACTTGCTCATCTTGACGTTGCCCTCGCCCAGAATCATGCCATGGCTGGTTCTCTTGGCGTAAGGCTCCTTGGTGGGAACCACGCCGATATCATAGAGGAACTTGTGCCAGAAACGGCTGTAGAGCAGGTGAAGGGTGGTGTGCTCCATACCGCCGTTGTACCAGTCGACGGGCGACCAGTATTCCAGCGCCTCTTTGGAAGCAAGCTCCTTGTCGTTGTGGGGATCCATATAACGGAGGAAGTACCACGAAGAGCCTGCCCACTGGGGCATGGTATCGGTTTCACGCTTGGCAGGACCGCCGCAGCAAGGACAGGTGGTATTGACCCAGTCGGTCATCTTGGCAAGCGGAGATTCGCCGTTATCGGTGGGCTCGTAGGACTCGACGTCAGGAAGCAGCAGCGGAAGCTGATCTTCGGGAAGTGCAACCGCGCCGCACTTCTCGCAGTGAACGATCGGGATCGGTTCGCCCCAGTATCTCTGGCGGGAGAAAACCCAGTCGCGCAGCTTGTAATTGACCTTGGCGTGACCGATGCCCTTTTCAGTGAGGAATTCGATCATCTTTGCCTTTGCGTCCTCGACGCTCAGGCCGTCCAGGAATCCGGAATTGACCAGAATACCCGTTTCACAGTCGGTGAAGGCTTCCTTCTGGACGTCCTCGCCGCCCTTGACGACCTCAATGATGGGCAGGTCGAATTTCTTGGCGAATTCCCAGTCGCGGGTGTCGTGCGCCGGGACAGCCATGATCGCGCCGGTGCCGTAGGATACAAGCACGTAGTCGGAAATGAAAATCGGAATTTCGGTGTTGTTGACAGGATTGATGGCTCTTACGCCTTCCAGCTTGACGCCGGTCTTATCCTTGGCAACCTCGGTGCGTTCAAAATCGGATTTCTTGGAAGCGGCAAGCTGATATTCGCGCACCGCGTCGATATTGGTGAGCTTGTCGGCCCATTTTTCGATGAGCGGATGCTCCGGCGAAATGACCATGTAGGTCGCGCCGAAGAGGGTATCGCAGCGGGTGGTGTAGACGGTGATGGTATCGCCGAGCGTCGATTTGAAATCCACCTCCGCACCTGTGGAACGGCCGATCCAGTTCTTCTGCTGCACCTTGACGCGTTCGATGTAATCCAGCTCGTCTATATCGTCAATCAGACGCTGGGCATACTTGGTGATGGCGAGCATCCACTGGCTCTTGACCTTGTGAACCACTTCGCTGCCGCAGCGTTCGCAGACGCCGCCGACAACCTCTTCATTGGCAAGCACGCACTTGCAGCCGGTACACCAGTTGACCGACATTTCCTTCTTGTAGGCAAGACCCTGCTTGAAGAGCTGGAGGAAGATCCACTGCGTCCACTTGTAGTAGGAAGGATCGGTTGTATTCACCTCACGCTGCCAGTCGAAGGAAAGACCCAGCGCCTTGAGCTGGCTGCGGAAACGGTCGACATTCTTCTTGGTGACGATCGAGGGGTGAATGTGGTTCTTGATGGCGAAATTCTCAGTAGGCAGACCGAAAGCGTCCCAGCCCATCGGATAAAGCACGTTGTAGCCTTCCAGCCTGCGCTTGCGGCAGACGATGTCGAGGGCTGTATAGGAACGGGGATGCCCTACATGCAGACCTGCGCCCGACGGATAGGGGAATTCCACCAGCGCGTAAAACTTGGGCTTGGAATGGTCGATCTCCGCGTGGAAACAGCCGCATTCCTCCCATTTGTCCTGCCATTTTTTCTCAATGGCGGCAAAATCGTATTTCATTTTCAGTCATTCCTTCTCTCAAAAGATAGCATTTTTTGTTAACGTAAAAATGTATTATTTATAATTTAACTCAAATTACCCGATTTGTCAACAATTATATGATGATTTTCTCTATACTTCGGAAAAATGAAGCTTCATTTCTTTCCCGCAAAATACTCATCCCGCAGTATTCCGTAGAAGGCACGGTCGTTGATGCCCTGGTTGTTCCATCCCGACTGGCGGAGAGTACCTTCGTACTTCATGCCGCACTTCTGCATGACCCTGCCGGAATTGGGATTGTTGACGTCGTAGCAGGCTTCGACGCGGTTGACGCCCACCTGCTCGAAGAAGAATTTCATCACAGCTGCCAGTGCTTCAGGCATCATACCCTTTCCCCACCAGCGGCTGCCGATGCAGTAACCGATGTGGGCAAGCTGCACATCATCTTCCACGCGAACGGCTCCGATGCTCCCGATCGGCTGTCCGATTTCTTTCAGCTCGATGAACCATTCGTAACAATTGTCATTGGCGTATTCTCCGACCAAATAAGAAATACGCCAATGAGCCTCTTCAATAGCAGTGTAAGTCTGCCATGTCATGAATTTTGTCACGTTATCGTCGCTTGCCCAGTTGTCAAACATCGCCTGCGCGTCCTCCGGGCGGGCTTTCCTTAAAATCAGCCGCTCGGTTTCAATGGTCTGCGTTCCCAAATTTTTCATGATTGTTTTCCTCCTCAAAAATAAACTAATACCAGCGCCATGCTTGATTTTTCTGCCTTGCGTTAATCAAAACGCGGCTTCCCCAAAGACAATCCAGTCCATCTGTGAGGTCGCCGCATTTCGGAATCAATCGTAAAATTCAATCAGTCAAAGGCAAGCGTGAGCTTCTCGCCGTCCTGCCACAATCTTTCCAGATCGTAGAATTCTCTGGCTTCTTCGCTGAAAACGTGCACCACCACGCTGCCGTAGTCCAGCACGATCCATGAATTGGTGCCGTGACCCTCGATGTGGTCGGGAAAGATTTCCTCCTGCTTGAGCTTGAATTCCACCTCGTCGGCAAGCGCCTTGACATGGGTGGAGCTGTTGCCATTGGCAATTACGAAATAATCCGCAAGCGATGTGACCTCGCTAACGTAGAGTACTGACAGGGACTGCGCGATCTTATCGCTGAGTATCTTAGCGCATTTCAGTGCTAAATCCTTTGATTCCATGTATTGGTCTCCTTTAAAATGAAATATTAAGCCGATGGTAAAAGTTGAAAAACAGCGTAAATCGGGGAACCAGCGAGTTGCAACCGGCAAGTTTTCTTCTCCATCGGGGGGAAGGAAAATCGTAAGCCTTTACCATATTGGTGGCGCCCAAGGCCGTTTTTTCCCAAGCTCGTCGCATCGAAGGGCGCTGCCTTTGACTCCCTGGACTCCACGCTCGCCTGGGGAAAAACGCTCGCTGATTACCAGCTTCGCTATGCTTTTTTCTTTTCTTTTTCCAATCGCCTGAATGAAATATGAACTATTACGGTTCCGGGAAATCAATGTCCCCCGAATTCAGCTTATCGCTGTAAGGCAGCATATATTCATTGAGAAGCTCCAGCGTTTTTTCCTCGTCACACAGATAATAGGACGAACGTCTGACAGTCTTGGCTTCGCCCGGAAGCTCGAACATGTGCAGGTCATCCGACTTACACTTTTTTAGTGGAGCAATAAATGATTTGATGTTTTCAGGACTCATATCGGTCGAAAAACAGCCGTTGGCCGCAAGGACAATATTGAATGTCTGTAGAATCGACAGTTTCTGCACCTTATCGAGTATGGCGTGAATAATCTGACGCTGTGCCTTCACCCTGCCCAGATCTCCGTTGGCGTATATCTTGCGGTTGCGCATGAATTTGAGCGCCTTGGCACCGTCGAGATGATTGTGTCCCGCCGGAAGGGTGATATGCTTGGATTTGGTATAATACACATCCATCTCTTTGTCAAGCACAATATCAATGCCTCCCAGCGCGTCAATTACCTTCTCAAAGCCCTCGAAGTCAAATTTGATATAATAGTCAACAGGCAGATGAAGCTCGTTGTTGACAAAGTAAAACAGAGAGCTCATGCCCTTAATCTGCTTGGTCGAAATGCTTTGACCGCAAACCGTGTGCGTGCCGGAAACGATTTTGTCATCGGTGACCGCTCTGTCACATGTTTCACACCAGTTAGCGTTGACCTTGCTTTCAAATATCGCGTTGGCCTTATGCGGAGAAATGCTGTAGCTTCCCACATAAGTATCGCGCGGTATCTGGAGGACATTCATTTTGTGTGCTTTATTGTCAAAACAGAGCATCCAGATGCAGTCCGTGAGATGCTTTTCCTTATCAACACCCACTATCAGGAAGTACGTGACCTTGTCCCGCGTCTGGGCGTCGGTAAGCTCTTTTGTTCTGGCAGCCGTATCGTCGACGGCATCTGTATTGCCAGTCAAAAACGTATTGGATTTATATAGATGAACCATGCCTGTGTAGCAGCCAAACAGAATGACGATTGCAAGCAAAACACCGATTAAAATCCTGTTGCGTCTTCTGCCAAACAGTTTTTTCATTCCACCTCCCGCCACCATAGCGCCGAGGTAAGCGTACTCCAGAAAATCTTCCCTGACAGAACGTTTCTTGCTGTTTTTTTTCTGCTTTTTGGAAACATTCCTGTTTTTTACAGCCGTGTTTTTGGATGCGGCAGTATGATTTACCGGGTTCTTCTTCGGCTTGGCGGAAGAAGGTTGTCTGACAACAGATTGAGATACCGCAGCTCCTGCCGGCTTCTTTGCCTTCTTCTCCGGCTTCTTAGGCGGCTTTTTCTTTGCTGCGGGCTTTTTGGAATCGTTATTGGGAACCGCTTTTTTCTTCTTCGTGGGAGTCTTTTTCTTCGGTTCCTGCTTCCGCTCGGGTTTCGGGGTATCAGAAACCGTTTCATTCTGAATCGGATTGATTGACAAAGCATACTGGCTCTTTCTGCCGGAGCCCATCGGAACAAAGCCTTCCTCTTCGGCGGAAGAAGTACCCTTTTTCTTATTGGTCACAAACAGATTATCATATTCAAAAGCATCTTTTTTATCTTGAGACATCGGACAGTCTACCTCCTTCTTGCCGATAATTCCGACAGAACAGATGGTTTATTTCTTCTTTTCAGGCTTGGAGAGCATGATCTCATTGTAGGCTTCAAACGTATCGGGATGAATGGCGGTGTGTTCCTCCGCACGAACCGCGATGCCGAAAGCCAATGCTTCCTCCATCGCGTACTCAAGGCTGACGTTGCAGGCCTTGCGCATCTTCTCAACGCCCTTGTAATCGCGTTCCTCGGATGTGTAATCGGCGATGTAAATGATTTTTTCGAGCAGAGTCATTCCGGCTCTGGCGGTGGTGTGATACCGCACCGCGTTGACTATATCCTCATCCCTTATTTCCAGCACCTTATTGACATAAACCGCGCCCGCTATGGCATGCCACAGCTTCGGCGCCTGCAGTTCCACTTCGTTGAGAGCAACCCCGTATTTATCCATGATGGCAAGCTGTTCCTTCTTGCCCACGTCCTTCATTACGTCGTGCAGAAGTCCGGCCAGTTCGGCTTTATCCACATCTCCGCCGTATTTTATCGCGAGCCTGACTGCCTCTTTGGATACGTTGACCGAATGCTTGAAGCGATAATCGCTCAGACGTTCTCTTATGTGCTGTGTATAGAATTCTCTCTCTCTGTCGGTCATGGCAGATCAGCCCTTTCGTTGAATTTTTATTCTTGGGTCTTTCTGTAAAGCCCGTGTGAATCAATATACCTCTCCACACCCGAAGGAACCAGACCGGTGATAGGTTCGCCCTCATTTACCCTGCGTCGGATTTCCGACGAGGAAAGTTCCATCTCCGGCACGTCGGCCACAAGTCCTTCGCAGCCGCGTTGCTTCAGGTGAAGCCGATGGTTCTCAAGCTGCCGCGCGCTGATCCCGTCTCGAGGCACGGTGCAGAAGGTCGCAAGTGTCTTCAGGCGGTCGAAGTCGTACCAGCTTTCCAGCGACACAAACATATCCGCTCCCATCACCATGAATATCTCGCTGCCGGGATAAAGCGCATGCAGCGCCGACAGGGTGATGACGGAATAGCTCTTTTGTCCGCTGCGGCGCACTTCAAAATCGAATGCCTCCAGCAGTCCGCCCGATTCCTCCGCCGCAATCCGGCACATTTCCAGCCGCATTTCACCCGGCACATCCGCAGCGGCTTTGTGCGGAGGCGTACCTGTGGGGGTGATGAGAAATCTGTCAAGCGCCAGCCGGCTGCTCCATTCACGGGCAAGATGAATGTGTCCGTTGTGAGGCGGATTGAATGTCCCTCCGAGAAAGCCTATTCTCATTTGCCGCGCCTGTCCTTCGGAAGCTCGATGACGGGATTTTCCCTGTTCCTGCGGAAGAGCACGAATTTGCGCCCGATGACCTGCACCACGTCGGCATTGGTTTCAGCCGCAAGCTGCTCGGCACATTCCCGCGCATCCGTCGGGGCTGTTTCCAGCACTTTGCCCTTGACCAGCTCACGGGCGGTGAGCGCGTCGTCTGTCTGTTTGACGATATTGTCCGCAAGACCGCCCTTACCGACCATCACAATGGTATCGGCGTCGGCTGCAAGCGAACGCAGAAAAGCTCTCTGCTTACTGTTCAGCATATATTATATTTCCTCCGTATTGATTATTTCTTCTTTTTGCCTTCCTTCTTTTTACCCTCCATCCAGAGCTTGACCAGGGGGTAAAGGAACATGAACAGCACGAAACCCGCGACAATGCCGAGTTCTTCCATCATCAGTTCCACAAGTCCGAAGGACCTGTTCACAAGCACCTGCAATAATTCAAAGGCTGTGACGACAACGATACCGATGGTCAGCACCTTGTACTTGACGTCCTTCCAGAGCGTTGGCACCAGAAAACCGAAGGGAACGAAGAGAAGGGAGCAGATCAGCTTGCCTGTCAGCAGCTCGTCCCAGGATTCCGGAAACGCCAGACCGAATTTCCACTCAGACGCAGAAAGGGTGAAGAACGCGCCGCTCTGCCAGTTGGAAGCCTTGAACCACTCGGTCGGATAGATCAGACCGCCTTCCAGCCAGGGAGTAAGCATTATTCCGGCAAGCGTCACTATATAACCTCCGAAAAGAATATACAGCATGGTCCATCTGAATTTGTCAACCAGATAGTTTTTCATCGCGGAATAGAGAAAGAAAAGCACCACACCTGCCAGCGTGTACCAGAAGAATCCAAATTTGAAAAAACCGATCAGATAATCATATAAGTTATCAAACATAATGCAAACCTCCTGAAATACAAGTATCCTTTACTGTTGCTTGCCGCTCAGCTTTTCGGCAAGCAGACGAAGCGCCTTGCCGCGGTGACTGAGCCTGTCCTTTTCCTCACCGGAGATTTCGGCGAAGGTCTTGCCGCTTTCAAAATAGAAAAGCGGATCGTAACCGAAGCCGTTCTCTCCCCTGTATTCAAAGCCAATTCTGCCCTCGCATTCGCCGCGTACCGTGAAGTATTCCCCGTCCGGGTAAGCGCAGCAGATCACACAGACATAACGCGCCGTTCGCTTCTCAAAGGGAACGCCCTCGAGGTTCTTGAGCAGGAATTCGTTGTTGTCGTCATCATTGCCGCCGGAGTAACGCGCGGAATAGACACCCGGCGCGCCTCCCAGCGCGTCCACACAGATGCCCGAATCATCCGCCAGCGCCGGCATATTGAGTGCTCTGGCGAATTCCGTTGCCTTGATGACGGCGTTTGCCTCGAAGGTGTCACCGTCCTCTACCGGGTCAATTTTCTCTCCGCCGCATTGTGACGGCGTGACGATTTCAATATGGAGCGGCTCCAGAATACGGGCGAATTCCTTTAATTTATTCTGATTGTGGGAAGCCACAACGTATTTTGTCTTGATAAAATCACTCATTTTCGCTTTCCTCGCTGTCATCCGGTTCTTCACCGAAATTGATGTCGAAATCGCCCACCTTATCGGAATTCTCAAAGAGTGCCGCCGCAAATGCCTTGGGATTGAAGGGCTGCAGGTCTTCGATCTTCTCCCCGACACCGATGTATTTCACCGGAACGCCGAGTTCCTCCTTGATGGCCAGCACGACGCCGCCGCGTGCGGTGCCGTCCAGCTTGGTGAGAATAATGCCGGTCAGTCCTGCCGCATCCTTGAAGGCGCGCGCCTGGTTGATAGCGTTCTGTCCGGTGGTGGCGTCCAGCACCAGCAGCACTTCCCTGTCGCAGTCAGGGGCTTCGCGGTCGATGACGCGGTTGATCTTGGCCAGCTCATCCATGAGGTGCTTCTTGTTGTGAAGCCTTCCGGCCGTATCGCAGATGAGAATATCCGCCTTGCGAGCCTTTGCTGCGCTGATGGCGTCGAATACAACCGCGGCAGGGTCGCTGCCTTCGGTGTGCTTTACAATATCGCACTTTGCTCTTTCCGCCCAGACTTCCAGCTGATCTATCGCAGCCGCGCGGAAGGTATCGGCGGCGGCGATCACGCATTTCTTGCCATCCTTGCGGAAGCCTGCACACAGCTTACCGATAGTGGTTGTTTTTCCCACTCCGTTGACGCCTATCACCAGAATGACCGAAGGCTGGGTGTTCAGCTTGAGCGACATATCGCCCTCGAGCATTTCGGCAATGGTTTCCACAAAGAGGTCGCGGACCTCCTGCGGGTCTTTGGTACCGGTCGCTTTGACCTTGTCGCGCAGGGTATCGCAGATTTTTTCGGAAGTAAGCATTCCCACATCCGCGGCAATCAGCAGCTCCTCCAGTTCTTCAAACAGCTCCTCGTCCACCTTTTTAAACCGCTTGAAGAGCGCGTCTATCTGACCCATAATACCGTCGCGGGTCTTTTTTAATCCTTCCTTCAGACTCTTGAAAAATCCCATTACTATCATTCCTCCATAAATATTCGCGATTGCAGAAAAAACAGCAATCCTATCATATTATTATAGCTGCAACAATTGTAAAATGCAAGCATTTTTTGGAACTGCATCATTGTAATTAATCATTTAATAAACAAATACAACAAAACAGCTTCGCAGGTGCGGCATATGATATGCCGCACCTGCGAAGCTGTTGGTTTATGTGATTATTTACTTCTTGCCTGCCGTTCTGATGATGATCTGTTCAATCAGCACGGCTGCCAATGCGTATCCGGCGCAGATGATTCCCATATTCTGACCGATGGAGGCGCCGTTATACTGTTCTCCGGCTTTGGTCAGCGTGTAAATATCCAGTCCAAAAAGCGACACATTCAGGTTGTCCGCGCCGCTTGCGTATGCGTCGGTATAGCCGAAGTAAATGACAACCGACATCGCCAGCATGGCAAGCGAGAAGCCAGCGACAATGGCAATGATTAACGCTATGATCTTCTTTTTGCGGTTCATGTGATTCTCTCCCTTTGAATTGATTCTGAATTTACGCAATGATTCGCTCCAGCCCATATCCAGCATTTTATACAAAAGCAATCCCAGTGTCGTGCCGACCGTATTGAGAATGATGTCGTCAATATCCGTCCATCTGGGAAGAAAGAGCTGAATGATCTCAATTGACAGCGAGGTGAGGAAGCCGGCGGTCACCGTTGCTTCATCCGAAGAACGCCACAGCAGCGGAATAAAGAAACCAATCGGAATGAACATCACGATATTCCCCAGGTAATCGATCAGCAGGCTGTCCGTGACATGATACTCAAACAGATCTCTGTATAAGTAGCAGAAAAATCGGAAAGGTATCAAGGCGGTATTGTGTTGGCCGCTCATATCAAAGTCCATGCCGTTTCGGGTAATAACAATATCCGGAAAAACCGTCTGCGAAGCGAGTCCTACAGCAAACATGACGAACAGAGACAGCGCGATTTCATGACGCCAATTGATTCTCAGCCCCCTCAGATTCAGCACGATCAGCCTGATAAAAACGTGGAAGGGAACGATCATCGCCATGTACGGGAGCATGCCGTACAGATGTCCGATAACTAATCGCATTGGCCGTATCTCACCTTCTTGATGAATTATTTCGTACCGAAGATCCTGTCGCCTGCATCACCCAGGCCGGGAACGATGTAGGCGTCCTCATTGAGATGGTCGTCGAGGTTGCCCACATAGATGTCGATGTCGGGATGGGCTTCCTTCAGAGCCTCGAGTCCTTCCGGAGCTGCGATAATGCACATGAATTTGATGTTTTTGCAGCCCTTCGCCTTGATGAAATCCACTGCCTGAATCGCGGAGCCGCCTGTCGCGAGCATCGGGTCGGGAAGAATGACCAGCCGCTCGTCGATATGTTCAGGCAGCTTGCAGTAATATTCGTGGGGTTCGTGGGTCACTTCATCGCGGTAGAGTCCGATGTGTCCGACCTTCGCGGTAGGCACAAGGGCGAGAATGCCGTTGACCATCCCCAGTCCGGCGCGGAGAATCGGCACGACGGCCAGCTTCTTGCCCCAGATCATAGGCTGCATGGATTCGGCAACCGGACTCTTGACCGGCACCAGTTCGGTCGGCAGATCGCGCAGGGCTTCATAGCCCATCAGCATGGCGATTTCCTCCGCCAGCACGCGGAAGTCCTTGGTGCCGGTGTTTTCATCCCGCATGAGCGAAATCTTGTGCTTGATCAGTGGATGATCCATGATAACTACTTTTGACATTTTGTGTACCTCTCTTTCATAAAGTAAGTTTTTAATGAAACAGCTTAGGGACTATTCATTTTCGGGATTCTTTTTGGAAAGCTTATGCCAGTTGCTCATTCCAATCACCGCTTCTATCAGATAAATCGCTTTCTTGGTGGTATAGACAGGATCGCGCTTCAGAACATATTGCGCCACCGCAATCACGTCAGTCACAAGCCACCAGACATACTGCTCCTTGTAGCGCAGCGCTTCAAGGATAACCGCGACAATGCCTATTGCGAAGATCGCAGAATCCAGCCACTTCATTACGGTCGTGTTCCAGCCGAACTGCACGGCAAATTTCATCCAGGTATCTCCCGCAACGGCTGACAGGGTAAAATATACCAGCGCCGACATAGCGGCAATGATGCATGTGACCAGAAGGTGCTGCCACCATTTAAATTTTTTGGATTTTGCCAAAAGCGCGTCTTCCTCATCCTTATGCTGATACCACTTGACCCACGAGATAATATTCATGGGAAAATAAACCAGTGTTTCAAGCCAGAATGTTGCCCAAATGCCGAAATATCCGAGATAAATGATAAATACAACCGTATTGATTACTGCAAACGGAAAATTCATGCGGTTTGCCTTGGCGGTGAAAAACACGCAGATAACGCCGCACAGTCCGGAAACAAAGTTGATGACGGCAAGCCACTGGGGAGTGCCTTCCTGCGGAAGTATCGCGTAATAAACGGAGATGCCAAGCATGATGACACACATGACTATCTCATACCATTTGAGGGAACAAAACGCCTTTCCTATTTTTTTCAGACCATCCATTTTTTCTGCTCCTTAAGTTCTTTCATTGCACGAATCAACGTGCTGCTAATGGGATAGGTTTTACGTTCCGCGTCGACAATTATATGCATTGCCTCGGGATACGCTCTTGCAAAATATTCGCCGTATGACGGTTCGCTGGAATAAACATAATCCATCTTAGGCACAAAGCGCCTTACCAATGGCGTTTCCGCATCCCAGTCTTCTGTACCATCCGGAAGTTTCAGGTTTGTGACGTCCACCACGTGACATTCAACATTCTGATATAACGCACAGATGCGTTCCAGCTGCTTCGTGCGGAAATTTACGTCAAGTATTTCATCGCGGCGTTGGCTGCAGATTCGCAGCTCTTCATCCCCGCCCGTAAACATGATCACCGTCACATGATCGCACTGTTTTGAAGCAGTGTCGATACAATATAAATGTCCTTTGTGCATGGGCAGAAACTTTCCGCCGAAAAAGCCGTATATCATAACATCACCTTCAGTTCACACCCAGCTTGTCGCTGATTTCGTCGATTTTCAGCTCCAGCAGCTTGGACACGCCGTCCTGCTGCATCGTCACACCGTAGATCATATTGGCGACTTCCATCGTGCCGCGTCTGTGGGTGATGATGATGTACTGCGTCGAATCGCTCATCCTCCGGCAGTATTCCGCGATGTTGTCCACATTGCGCTCGTCCAGCGCCGAGTCGATCTCGTCGAGAATACAGAAGGGCGAAGGATTGACCTTCATGATCGCAAAGTAAATGGCAACCGCGATAACCGTCTTTTCGCCGCCGCTGAAAAGGTCGATGTTCTTGATGGTCTTGCCGGGCGGCTGCGCGTGAATCTCTATGCCGCAGTTCAGCACGTCGTTGCGGTCGGTCAGCTCCAGATAGCCGCTGCCGCCGCCGAACAGCTCGGTGAAGATCACCTTGAAGTGCTTGTTGATCTCATCGAATTTCAGCACGAAAAGCTCCTTCATCTGCTGTGTGAGCGTTTCAATGAGCTTGTTAAGCTCCGCCTTGGACTTTTGCACGTCGGTGATCTGGGTTTTGTACATGGTGTATTTCTCGAATACTTCCTTGTATTCTTCCACCGCGCCGAGGTTGACGGGTTCCAGACGCTTCATCTGTCCACGCAGCTCCTTGACCTTCTTTTCCGAATCGCGCAGATTTTCCGCCGGTTCAAACTGCTCCTGCGCTTCTCTGCGGGTAAGGTTGTATTCCTCAAAGAGCTTCTGAATGATGAGGTCGTATTCCTTCTGAGCCGTAGCCCGGCGTTCTTCCAGTCGGGTCAGCTCACCGGTGATCTTCTCTCTGTCGGCAGATTTCTCCCTGGAAAGTGTGCGAAGGTCGCGGATTTCCTTTTCCTCCTGTTCGCGCTGCAAGGCAAGTTCCGCCATTGAGTCCTTGGAAGCAGCCGCTTGCTGGCGGTTGTTCTCGGCGGTTTCTCTCATCTGCTTTGCGTTCTCGGTGGTCTCGGTATTCAGGGTTTGCAGTTCGGCGATTTCCACCTTCATGCCTTCCGCACGCTCAGTCTGCTGCTCTCTGCGGCTCTCGGCCTCGCGGATGGAATTTTCCGCCGCTTCGATATCTTTCGACAGCGACATGACCGTCATGCCGGTATCGCTGAGCTTAGAAGAAAGCTCCTCCCGCTTGCGCGCAGTTTCGGCACGGATATTGCCCACGCCGGAAATCTCCTGCTCGACAGCCGCCAGCTGTTCGCCCAGATCGAAAACGGTTTTCTGTGCCGATTCGATCTTCTGCGTGAGGGCTTCAGTGCGTTCACCCGCGCTGCCGCGTTCGTCCGAAAGACGTTCCACCTCGGAAATAAGCGATGCAAGGTTAGCGGAAACGTTCTTGAGGTCGGTTTCAAAACGCACCTTGTCGTTGCCGACGCTCGTGCGCTTCTCGTCGTTTTCCCGCATCTGCGCCTTGACTTCGCCTGCCTGCTGTTCCAGCTCGGCGAATTTCTCCCTTAATTTGCGGCTGCTTTCCATGCAGTCGGCCGCCTTTTTGCGGAGGGCTTCAATTTCTCCCTTGCGGGCAAGAAGGCCGGTATTCTTGGCGAGCGAACCGCCGGTGAGCGAACCGCCTGCATTGATGACCTGACCGTCCAGGGTAACGATGCGGAATCGGTAGCCGAATCGCCGCGCCATATTCACCGCGTTGTCGATGTTGTCCACAATGCAGATTTTGCCGAGGGCGTTGGAAATGATATTGGAATATTTCTTATCGTATGTCACAAGCCCGGAGGCGATGCCGATGTATCCTTCACAGCCTTCCAGGCCGCTTTCGTTGAATTTGGAAGGCTTGATGGTGGTCAACGGAAGGAAGGTCGCGCGTCCCGCCTTGCTCTGTTTGAGCTGTGCAATGGCGCGTTTCGCGTCGTCCTCGTTGTCCACGACGATATTCTGCATGTTGCCGCCCAGGGCAATTTCAACGGCGGTGGCGAATTCGTGGGGTACGTCGATCAGACGGGACACCGGGCCGTGAATGCCCTTTAATGTGCCGTTTTCCGCCATCTTCATCACCGAACGCACGCTGCCGGCAAAACCTTCCATGCTCTTTTCCAGATCTTCCAGAATACGGGCTTTGCGTTCGTGCCCCTTCGCGTCAAGCTCTTCGTTTTCGCTGTCCCGCTTGACCTGCGCACCCTGCTGACGCAGCAATTGCAGCTTTTCGCCCAGCTTCCGGTTCTCCCCGTCAAGCTCCGCGATGCGTTCGTCCGCGCCCTGAATGGCTTCTTTGGTGAGCTTTTCGCTCTCGGTCAGCTTTTCAATGTCGCTCTGGCGGCGTTCGATCTCGCTGTCCACATTTTCCATGCGCGCCGAAATTTCGTTCATCTGGGACTGCACCGAAGCCATCTCCACCTGAGCGGATGAAATGCCGCCCGTGATCTCGGTGCGGCGTGACATCAGTCCGCTGATCTTCTCGTTGAATTCGCTGTCGTCGGTGCGAAGGGCTTCCAGCTGCTCCCGGAACTGTGCGGCAAGCGCTTCCTTTTCGGCAAGGGTTGCCTTCTTGGCAGCAATCTCCTGCTGTTTCTGCTCTATTTCATGCTTCATCAGGTCGCCGCTGGTTCTGTATTCCTCGATGTCGGCTTTCAGGCGTTCAATCTGCTGGGTGCGGTGGGCGATGTCGTTCTCCAGAACGGCGGCTTCACCGTCGATGCGGGCGGCAGCTTCTTCCAGCTCGGCGGAATGGCGCATTATCTCATCGCGCCTGGCGGCAAGCTGATTGCTGTACTGAAATTTGGCTTCGATTTCCGCCTCGGTCTTTTCTATCTCCCTGTCGATCTGCTCCTGCTGGGAACGGGCAAGGGTCTCCTTGTAGTCCCAGTCGCGGAGCTGCGCGCCGGATTTGTCCAGCGTGGCAAGCCACAGGCCGATTTCGATATTCTTCTTCTGCTCCATCAGCTCTATGTACTTCTTCGCCTTTTCGGACTCCTTGCGAAGCGGCTCGACACGGCCTTCCAATTCCGACATGATCGCGTCGAGATGAACGAGATTGTCCTCCGCGCGGGCGAGATTGCGCTCCGCTTCCTGCTTGCGGTAGCGATATTTGGAGATACCGGCGGCTTCTTCAAAGATATTGCGGCGTTCCTCCGAACGAACGTTGACGACATCCGCGACCTTACCCTGTCCGATGATGGAATAGCCGTCGCGTCCCATGCCGGTGTCCATGAAAAGCTCGTTGATGTCCTTCAGACGGACCGCCTTGCCGTTGATTTTGTATTCGCTGTCACCCGAACGGTAATACCTTCGGGTAACGGCCACCTCGTCGCTGTCGAATTGCAGCGCCCGGTCGGTGTTGTCAATGGTGAGCACCACCTCCGCAAAGCCTAACGCCTTGCGCTGCGAGGTGCCGCCGAAGATCACGTCCTCCATCGACTTGATGCGGAGAATTCTTGTCGCCTGTTCGCCGAGAACCCAGCGCACAGCGTCGCTGATATTGCTCTTCCCGCTGCCGTTGGGACCGACCGCCGCTGTGATTCCCGGAACAAAGCTCATTTTTACCTTGTCGGGGAAAGACTTGAAGCCCATGATGTCAAGCGATTTTAAATGCATTGTTTCGCTCCTTTGCGGAAATAATTCATGATTTGTATTCCATATATCTGCGGTAGGTCGTAAAGCCCTGTGATTCGTAGAATTGCAGCGCGCCCTGGTTGAATTCCCAGACGTCAAGCTCAACGGTGTCAAAGCCGCTGTCGGCTGCGTACTGCTTAATGAAACAAAACAGCGCGCTGCCGATTCCCTGCCGTCTGTGGCTTTTATCCACACCGAATTCGGTCACTCTGAGATATCGGCGGGCTTTGTTGTAGGGAGATTTGGGCTTTTCGATCATTTCAACCGAGGCAAAGCCGACAATGGCTCCCTCCGACTTTGCAACGATGATCTTTGACAGCTTTCCGCCGAAAAAATCATAGACGTGTTCCGCCAGCTTCCTGCCGAATTTCCTGCGGAATATGTCGGGTCTGCCCTTTGTGTGAACCATATGCACCTGCCTGCGAAGCGTATTGACTTCCTCCAGGTCGGACTTTTTGGCAAAGCGGATTTTCAGTTTACTCATCGGTCTGCTCCCCCTGCGTTATTTCAATATATTGCGGCGGCACATGCGCAATCTGCCACACGCCGTTGTCGGAAATCATAAAATCATAGCCGTCAGCCGCCATCCGGCCGGCATGAATTTTCAGCACGACCGGCTGCTCCGGCTTGCTGTGTCGGTAGCCCACCGTCACGGCGGTGGCATAATCAGGCGAAAGATGCACAAATTGACGGGTGCCGGGCAAAAGGCCCTTTGCCGTAATGCTCCCCATGAATCGCCACGCGGTGCCGTGATAGAGAAATTCCGGCGGTGTGCGGTGTTCCATTTGGATCACCACATCGATGGAATGCCCCTGGTTGGCTCGGATTTTAGTCCCGTCGGCATTAAAGCTGTATCGCCCCTTGCCGTCGGCTGCGACGATTTGCTCCAGAAGCGGGCGGTCTATGTGAAATTTACTCTTTGCGTTGATGCCTTCCATCAGCGCATTCACGTCCGCCCACGCGCCGGTTCTTTCTATCTCAATGCCGATGATCTGCGGCTGATGCCGGAGAATCTTGCTGATGAACCGGCTCAATTTTACATTTTCTTCTTTCTTTTCCATCTATGGCATCCTCTCCCTTAATCACGACATGCCATCCGTCAAGGGCAAGACGGGAAATATTGCACTTTTTCTGTCCGGTCGCCTTGGAAATGTCCGACTTGGGAACATACACGACAAAATTGCCGCCGTCCGGGTATTGTTCCGACAGTGTGCTTCTGATCAGGCGGTAATACAGAATGCCTTCGCACAGCTCGCGGAAGGCGGGATGATAGGCGCCGCCGACCATGCTGCCTTCCACGCCGTCGGAGGCGTGAAGTCCCAGCTTGATGACTTTGATCCGCTTCTGCTCAAAGAACCGCAGAAGCTGCGCGCATAGCTCCGACGCGGCTTCATACCCCTGCGGAAGATATTCCCCCGAACGCATTTTCTCAGCCAGCTCGGTGCCTTCCAGCACCACCGTCGGATAAATCCGCACCGTGTCGGGGCGAAGGGCAGCCAGCTGGCGGGCGGTGTACCTCGCGCCGACGTTGTCGTCGCCGTAGAGTCCCGTCATCATCTGCAAACCCAGCGAAAAGCCGTATTTCTTAATTAATTGCGAGGCATTGATGACATCCTGCGCCGTATGTCCCCGCCGGTTCAATTCCAGAACGTCGTCCCGCATGGACTGCGCTCCCAGTTCGATGGAAGTCACGCCGTGTTTTTTCAGTGTTCTCAGAATCTCATCGTCAATCGCGTCGGGGCGGGTGGAAATCCGGATGCCGGCAACCTGCCCGGACATGATGAATTCATGCGCCGCTTCCAGCAGTTCGATCATGTATTCCCGGTCGATGGCGGTAAAGCTCCCGCCGAAGAAGGCAATTTCCGCGTTGCCGCCTTCAAATTTTGGCGAAGAAAGGGCGGTATTCACGGCCGCCTTGACGTCCTGGGCTGTCGGTTGGGAAACCGCGCCGGAAATGGTGCGCTGGTTGCAGAAGGCGCACCGGTGAGGACATCCATTGTGCGGAATGAAGATAGCAATATTGGAATGATGATTCCCTGCCATATCAATAGCCCATGAGTTCCAGCGCTTCTTTGGCGGCGTTCTGCTCGGCTTCCTTCTTGCTTCTGCCGCCGCCCTTGCCGATGACGTTGCTGTTGAGATGCACCTCCACCAAGAAATGCTTGTTGTGGTCGGGACCGCTTTCACCCACGAGGACATAGCTCAGCCGTTCCTCGGCGTTCTGCTGGATGATCTCCTGCAGCATGGTCTTGTAATCCTTGCTGCGATAGAGATTGGGGTGCTCCAGCTCTTCCAGAATGAAGCCCATGACGAATTCCCGCGCCTTCTCCATGCCTCCGTCGAGGAAGATTGCCGCGATCAGCGCTTCAAAAGCATCTGCCAGAATCGACGGGCGCTTGTCGCCGCCCGAATGGCGTTCGCCTCTGCCGAACATGATATAATCGCCAAGCCGAATCTTTCTGGCAAAACCGCAGAGGGTTGACTCGCAGACAAGCGAGGAACGCAGCTTGGTCAGGTCGCCCTCCTGCTTGCTGCGGAACTTAGCATAAAGGTGCTCCGACACCACTATGCTAAGCACCGCATCGCCCAAAAACTCCAGACGCTCGTTGCTCTGCAAATGCTTGCCCTCGTTGGCGTAGGACGAATGTGTCAGCGCGGTCAGAAGGTATTTGTTGTTTTTGAAATGATAGCCAATTGTGTCCTCCAGATAGGAGGGATCCAGGCTTTTGATTTCAGTCATAATTTCATATCAGCCTTTCTTTCAGACGGGAGTGTGGAGTCTGGCAGGCGCGCGCTCCACACTCCGTCCAGAATTATTCTTCCGCTTTGTCGGCGCTCACGCTGATGTCCTCGGCGATCTTGCCGATGACGTCGCTTGACACAAATTCGCGTGTCAGCCTGATGGCATTGCAGATGGTAATCGCCTTGCTGCTGCCGTGCGCCTTGAATACCGGCTTCTTCACGCCGAGGAAGGGCGCGCCGCCGTATTCGTTGTGGTCCATGGATTTCTTGATGTCGTTGAGGTCCTTGAGCATGACCGCCGCGCCGAGCTTGTTCAGGATGTTCTTCTTGAAAACGCCCTTGAATTTGCCGGACAACATGGAAGCCACGCCCTCGTAGGTCTTGAGGATGATATTGCCGGTGAATCCGTCGGCGACAAGCACATCCACGCCGCCGTCGGCAATCTCTCTGGTTTCAAAGTTGCCGATGAAGTTGAGGTTGGGTTCCTCTTTCAGCAGGGCATAGGTCGCCTTGCGAAGCTCGTCACCCTTGGTTTCCTCCGTGCCGATGTTGGCAAGTCCGACACGGGGATTCTCCACGCCCAGCACATTCTTCATATAGACCGAACCCATATGGGCGAACTGCACCAGCATTTCGGGACGGCAGTCGGCATTCGCGCCGCAGTCGATGAGCATGAATTTGCCGTCGGCATTGGGCATGACCGGAGCGAGCGCCGGACGCTTGATTCCTTTGATGCGCTTGACAATCAGCGTTGCTCCCGTGAGCATGGCGCCTGTGCTGCCTGCGCTGATCATCGCGTCGCCGCCGTCGCTTGCAAGCAGGCGGAGTCCGACCGCCATGGAGCTGTTCTTCTTGGACTTCATCAGCTCGGTGGGATGGTCGCTCATCTCGATGACGTCGGGAGCGTGCGCGATCTCCATGCGGTCAAGCGAAATTCCTTCTTCCTCCGCGACCTTGCGGATGGTTTCCTCATCGCCGGCGAGAATGATTTCCACGTCGTCGAATTTTTCGACAGCCATGGCGCAGCCCTTGATGATTTCAAGAGGCGCGTTGTCGCCGCCGAATGCGTCAACTATGATTTTCATATCTTTTACCGTAACCCTTTCATTGTTATTTCCGATTTTACTATTGAATCGGATGATTGAATATGAGAAATGATAAATCCTTTTCCATCTTGACATGCTCGATGCCCGCGTCCAGAAAGATACCGGAAACCACGCGGTAGCCGCATTTTTCATAGAATGGCGCGGCATAGCACTGTGCGCCCATTTCGATTTGATTGAAATTCCCGGCGCGGCAGATGTCCTCGAGCCTTTCCAGCATAAATCTGCCGAGTCCGGCTTTCCGGTATTCCGGCAGCACGCAGAACCGCTGGAGCTTGGCAATTCCTTCGCCCTTGTCCATGACACGGCAGGCCGCCGCCGGAACGCCGTCCGCAAGGGCGTAATAATGCCTGCATTTGCCGCCCAAAATGTCGTGTTCGTCGATTTCAAGTGCTTCCGCAACGCCCTGCTCGTCAATAAACACCCTGCGGCGAATGGCTTTGCAGATGTCAAGATCAGCCTGTTTTTTTACAGACACAAGTTCATAAACCGGCATTACATCCACCTCCTACCCACAACTGTTTTATTCAGCGTGCAACACTCCATTATTTTTCTTTATTCAATCTTAAGTCTTCAGTTTTCAGTTAGCGAGCTTGCGAGCGCATCAAGCGATCTTGCACTCAGCGCAGCGTAGCGTTCCCGCTTGTCCCTGATCTTCGGCTCGATGGGCGGAAGTATGCCGAAATTGGCTCCCATCGGCTGGAAGTCCTTGGTGTCGCGGTTGCAGATATGCCCCTGCAGCGCGCCCAGCATAGTGAATTCCGGCAGAATCAGCCGTTCCTGACCTCGTAATGCGCGAACGGCATTGATGCCGCAGAGCAATCCCGAACCCGCTGATTCCATGTACCCTTCCACGCCGGTGATCTGCCCGGCAAAGAAAATGTTCGGGCGTTCCATCATGGAATAATCTCCGTTCAGGAGCTTGGGTGAATTCAGGAAGGTATTGCGGTGCATCACGCCGTACCGCACGAATTCCGCGTTTTTCAGGGCGGGAATCATGCCGAACACCCGCTTCTGCTCACCGAATTTCAGATTGGTCTGGAAGCCCACCAGATTGTAAAGGGTTCCTTCGCGGTTCTCCTTCCGGAGCTGGAGATTGGCCCACGGGCGGTGTCCGGTGTTCGGGTCGCGCAGCCCCACCGGCTTCATCGGGCCGTAGCGGATCGCGTCCCTGCCGCGGGAAGCGAGAATTTCGATAGGCATGCAGCCCTCGTAGACCTTCACGCCGTCCGATTCAAACTCATGCAGCGGCGCTCTTTCCGCATTCACCAGCGCATCCTGAAAGGCCTCGTATTCTTCCTTGTTCATAGGGCAGTTGATGTAATCGTCGTCGCCCCGATCGTACCTCGAGGCGGCAAAGGCGCGGGTCATGTCGATGCTCTCGGCTGTGACAATAGGCGCTGCCGCGTCGTGAAAATTGAGGAACTGTTCGCCGCACAGCTCGCCAATCGCCTTGGAAAGCGGCTCGCTGGTCAGCGGTCCCGTCGCGATAATCACAACGTCATCCTGCGGGATTTCGGTCAGCTCCTGCTCGATGACCTCGATATTCGGGTGACTGCGGATGGCCTGCGTGACCTTGGATGCAAAGATGTTCCTGTCCACGGCAAGCGCGCCGCCTGCCGGAACGCTGCATTCATCGGCCACCTTCAGCAGCAGCGAACCCAGCCGGCGCATTTCCTCCTTCATCAGCCCGGCAGCGGAATCAAGCCTTGCGGCTTTGAGGGAGTTGGAACAGATCAGCTCGGCGAAGTCGGGATTCTTGTGGGCGGGAGTAAATTTCTTGGGCTTCATCTCATAGAGCCTGACCTTCACGCCGCTTTCGGCACACTTCCACGCCGCTTCACAGCCGGCAAGCCCTGCGCCCGCTACCGTAACGCTGCCGCTCATTGCGCCTTCTCCCCGTTTTCATCTATATTGACGCTGTAGCCGCATTCCTTTTCGGCGCAGTACAGCTTGTTGATCTTCTTGGTCTGTTTTTTGTAGAGAATTTTGCCGCACTGGGGGCATTTCTCTCTTGTCGGCTCATCCCACGAAACAAAATCACATTCGGGATAGTTGGAACAGCCGTAGAATACCTTGCCGCGCTTGGATTTCTTGATGACGACCTTGCCTCCGCACTTGGGGCAGTCGGCGTCGATTTCCTGCACGATCTTCTTGATGTTGCGGCATTCCGGGAAGCCGGGACAGGCGATGAATTTGCCGTAGCGTCCCGTCTTGATGACCATTTTTCTGCCGCATTTCTCGCAGACGATGTCGGTTTCCTCGTCGGGTATCTTCATGTCGATCCCTTCCATCGCCTTTTTGACGTCGGCGAGGTTCTTTTCAAAATCGCCGTAGAATTCGCCCAGCGTGTCAATCCATTCCTTTGAACCGTCGGCGATGTTGTCGAGATTGCGCTCCATGCCGGCGGTGAATTTGAGATTGACGATCTTGGAGAATCGCTCCTTGAGCAGCTTGTTGACCAGTTCGCCCAACTCCGTGGGAACCAGCGATTTGCCGTCGCGGGTGACATATTCCCTGCCCACCACGGTGGTGATGATGGTAGCATAGGTGGAAGGTCTTCCGATGCCGTTTTCCTCCAGCGCCTTGATGAGCGTCGCTTCGGTGTATCTGGCGGGCGGCTGGGTGAAATGCTGGATGCCGCTGAGTTCCTTGACCTTGAGCGGCATGCCTTCTTCCAGCGCAGGAAGGGCGGCACTGTCCTCCTCGTCCTCATCCTTGCTCTCTTCATAAAGCACGGTGTAGCCGTCGAATTTCACCGTGTAACCGGAGGCCTTGAAGAGATACCTGCCGCCGAGAATATCGACGCTCACGGTGTTGTGAATGCACTGCGCCATCAGGCTGGCGGTAAAACGCGACCAGATGAGCTTGTAGAGCTTGTACTGATCGGAGGTCAGGCTGTCCTTGATACTTTCCGGGTCAAGCGAAGGCATGGTGGGACGGATGGCTTCGTGACCGTCCTGCGCACCGGCTTTGGTCTTGAAATTGTAGGGTTTTGCGGGAAGGTATTTCTCTCCCCAGCGGCTGCGGATGTATTCGGTACCCTCATTCCTCGCGTCATCCGAGATGCGCAGCGAGTCGGTTCTCATATAGGTGATGATACCGACAGCGCCCATTCCGGCGATTTCAACACCCTCGTAGAGTTCCTGCGCCACCTTCATGGTGCGGCGGCTCTGGAAATTCAGCTTGCGGCTGGCTTCCTGCTGGAGCGTGGAAGTGATGAAGGGCGGCGCGGGGGTCTTTTTGCGGGTGCCCTTCTTGATGGAGTCCACCTTGAAATCCGCTCCGTCCAGCTCGGCAAGTATCGAATCCGCCTGCGCCTTGTCGGAGATCTGGAGCTTTTCCTCTTCGCCGGCCATTCCGTAGAGCTTGGCCGGGAAGGCCTTGCGTCCTCCCTTGGGAATGAATTTGCCTTCGATGGACCAGTATTCCTCCGGCACGAAGGCGCGGATTTCCTCCTCCCTGTCGCATATCACGCGCACGGCAACCGACTGCACACGACCGGCGGAAAGACCGCGGCGTATCTTCTGCGAAACAAAGGGACTGAGCCGGTAGCCCACGATTCTGTCGAGCAGACGGCGGCACTGCTGTGCGTTGACCAGCTTCATGTCAATGGTCCTGGGGCTATTGATCCCGTTCTGGACGGTGTTTTTGGTGATCTCGTTGAATGTGACGCGGTTGCGCTCATTCGGGTCAAGTCCCAGAATGTAGGCAAGGTGCCACGAAATCGCTTCTCCCTCGCGGTCAGGGTCGGTGGCGAGATAGACAAAATCGCTCTTTTCTGCGGCTTTTTTGATCTTGTCCACAAGCTCCTCCTTGCCCTTGATGATCTCGTACTTCGGCTTGAATTCGTGCTTCACGTCCACGCCCAGCCTGCTTTTGGGCAGGTCGCGCACATGACCCATGGAAGCGATCACATCGTAGCCGGAGCCGAGGTATTTTTTGATGGTCTTTGCCTTGGCGGGAGACTCAACGATAACTAGCTTAGACAAATTATATCATGCCTTTCATTTATATATCTTAACTATGTAAAACAATCAGCCCTTGGCGTATTTGTTGCCGGGAAGCACCTTGACCGCGCCGTAAAGCGCAAGCTCGGTAATACAGCGGGAAAGCTCGGAAGAATCCATGCCCAGCTCCGCCATGAGATTCTGAAAATGCTTTGGGGCCGCTGTCAGCGCATGCCACACCCTCTGCGCGCTTTCGGACATTCCGAGCGGAGCGGGTTGAACGGCAGGCTGAGCTTCTGCCTTCGTTACGCCATTTGCAGACGGGGTGTTTTTCGCAGGCTTTTGGGGTTTGGGCGGTTTCGACGGCTTCTTCGGAAGTTCCTCGGGAGATATGCCATATTTGTCGGCGAGTGCCTCCTTATCCCACTTGGGACGGACATGCTTCTCGTAAACCCGTGAATTCCGGTCCCGCAGATTATTGGATACAATGCGGTGCGGGAATTTGACAACATATTCATCCAGCACATCGGCAGCCGATTCAATGGGGATCGCGCCGTCAAATATCAACCTGTTGGTTCCCTTGGAAAGATAGCTGTTGAGCTGTCCGGGCACGGAAAAGATGTCCTTGCCCTGCTCCAGAGCGAGATTGGCGGTAATGAGCGAGCCGCTTTTGGCACCCGCTTCCACAACGATAACCCCCAGTGACAGTGCGGAAATCAACCTGTTGCGTATCGGGAAATGGTAGCTCAACGGCGGTGAGCCGGGAGGATACTCCGAAATCAGTGCCCCGCTGGTGGAAATGACCTTGCGGAGGCCCTCGTTTTCCATGTTGTAGCGGGTATTGATACCGCAGCCCAGAACGGCAATGGTTCTGCCGCCGGAAAGCAGCGCGCCCTGATGCGCGGCCGTATCGATTCCTCTGGCGCATCCGCTGATCACAATGGCACCGCAGGCGGCCAGATCCTTTGCAATGGCTGTCGCGGTGGAGTATCCGTAGCGGCTTGCGCGCCGGGTACCGACCATGGCAATACACGCCTCGTCGTCAATGTCGGGCAGCGTGCCGCATATATACAGCGCCGCAGGATAATCGGGAATGTTGCGAAGCCTGGTCGGATATTCCTCATCGTCGGGCGTAATGATCGTGTAACCAAGACGCCGGCAGGCCTCCACTATCTCGGCCGCCATATCAAGCGGTGTATCGAAAAAACGTGGAAGCTCCCTAGGCCCCAGTATTCCGCTGAGCCGTATCTCCTGCTCGTCGGCTTCATACACCGCCCTGCAGGAACCGAAGTATTCCAGCAGCGAAGGAACCCTCCGGCTCCCCTCTCCCAAAGCCTGCTGCATCCATACGCCGTAAATGTCATTTTCACTCATCTGTAAAACACACCTCCGCAGCGGGCAGTTTTCCAAAATACAATTAATATATAGTATATCGCTTTATTTCCGTGAATTTATAAACTTTTTATTAACAAAAACAAGCTCAGATGTATGATCTCATCATTTCCCACATCAGAATGGCAGCGGCTGTCGCGGCATTGAGTGATTCGGCGCGTCCGTTCATGGGAATGGTGACCTTTTCGGGGCAGGCTCCGATAAGTCTGTCGGTCAGCCCGTTGCCTTCGTTGCCGATGCACATGATCGCCCCTTTGAAGAAGCGGATCCCCGTCACGTCAGCTGCTCCTTCACGCGGAACGGCAGCCATCGGGCGCATGTTTCGCTGAACGGCGGCGGTCATCGCAGCCGGGGCATCATCCGTAAAATATATCGGTATGCGGAACATTGCGCCCATTCCCGCCCGAAGCGCCTTCGGAGAAAAACAGGAGGCGCAGCCCTCGGTCAGAATGATTCCGTCCACGCCCAACGCTTCAGCTGTACGAAAGATCGAGCCCACATTGGACGGATCCTGCAGGTTTTCCAGCAGCACATACTGTCCCGTAGGATTCAATTGATACAGGTCATTCTCTACAACAGGCGATTTTGCCACGATAAAAACGCCCTGCGTACTTTCGGTATCGCTGATTTTCTTTGCTATTTCATCGGTTATCTCATAGACATCATGCGCCTTCTCCATGAGCTTTTCAAGATAATCGGAGTATTTCTCCATTGCCGCCGCGGTGCAGAAAAGCTCCTCCACTTCCACACCGCTGTCAGAGGCGTCGCTGCAGAGTCTTGCGCCCTCGCAGATAATCAGTCCCGCCTTGCGGCGTTCTCTGGCGTTTGTCATCAGACGCATAGCACGGCGGACAGCAGCATTGTCCTTTGATGTGATCTTATTCATCAGGTTATTCCTCCACGACCGAACAATAAAAAAGACTGCGCGGGCACCGAAAAGAATTCAGCAGCGCAGTCTGATTTATATAAAAGTATGATGCACTTACTTGCGTGCTTCCTTGGCTGTCTCAACCAGAGCGGTGAATGCCTTGGGATCGGCGATAGCGATCTCGGAGAGCATCTTTCTGTTGAGTGTCACGCCTGCCTTCTTGAGGCCGTTCATGAACTGGGAGTAGTTGATGCCGTTGAACTTGCAGGCGGCGGAAATTCTGGTGATCCACAGGCGGCGGAAATCGCGCTTCTTCTGTCTGCGGCCGACGTATGCGTAGTTGCCGGACTTCATGACGGCTTCCTTCGCCATCTTGAAGTGCTTGCTTCTTGCGCCCCAGTATCCCTTAGCGAGCTTTAATGTCTTTTTTCTTCTCTTGCGAGTGGCAAGAGCACCCTTTACACGTGCCATTTATATGTTACCTCCAATAATAGTCTTAATAATGATGCTTCCCAATCAACAAGGATTATTTATAAGGAAGAAGTCTCTTGACCTGAGCTACATTGGTCTTGTCGGTAACCGCAACTTTTCTCAGGTTTCTCTTGCGCTTGGTGGATTTCTTGGAGCTGTTGAGCTTATGTCTCCTGTTTGTCTTGCTGTGCAGTACCTTGCCGTTCTTGGTTATCTTGAAACGCTTCTTTGCACCGCTGTGTGTCTTGATCTTGGGCATTTGAAATATCCTCCTTAATGTAATCTTACTTGTTGGGCTTAGCCGCAAGGAACATCATCATGCTGCGGCCTTCCAGCTTCGCAGGCTTTTCCACTACCGCTACGTCAGCCAGCGCCTCGGCGAACTTCTTCATGATAACCAGACCGTGCTCGGGATGTCCCAGCTCGCGTCCCTTGAATCGGATTGTCGCCTTGACCTTGTCGCCGCCCTGAACGAATTTAGCCGCCTGCTTGACCTTGGTGTCAAAGTCGTGGGTGTCTATGCCCAGCGAAAGGCGAACCTCCTTGATATCAAACGTACGCTGATTCTTTTTGGCTTCCTTTTCACGCTTCTGCTGTTCAAAACGGTATTTGCCGTAGTCCATGATTTTGCAGACGGGAGGAACTGCCTGTGGAGCTATCTTGACCAGGTCAAGATTGGCCTCCGCCGCCTTATCGAGAGCCTCCGACGCGCTCATGATACCGAGCTGACCGCCGTCGGGTCCGATGACTCGCACTTCCTTGTCACGAATATCTTCGTTGATCTGCACCTGTTGTTCTTTGCTTATGACCAAGCACCCCCAAATAAAATGGTATTTTTGTACACAAAAAAGCACGGAGCAGGTATTTTACCGTCCTCCGTGCAATACATCCGCAAAAAACACGCCCAAAAGCGCCTCTTTACAAAGGAATATTGACCAACCGTCTATAAGAAAAGATCAGAACGGAGGTGAGGGAGGCAAAATGCCGCCAGCTTCTTTATTGTCTAGGTAAGTATAGCACATGATTCGCGCAATGTCAAGTGTTTTTTTCGGGCAATGAACAAATTAAGGCAAATGACGTTTTTTCCCTGTCCTTCACCGGTATTCCTTAATCAGGAAAAATAACAAGCCGGAAGGCACCCTTTTCCGGACGCCTTCCGGCTCTGATTCTATCTTAGGAATAAGCTGAGGATTCAGCAATGATTATGGAAAATTCCCTTCATCAGCCCACGACAACGACCTTGACCGTCGCCTTTTTGCCGCTTCCGGTCTTGACTGTCACAACGGCGCTGCCCTTGGCAATACCCTTGATGACCGCCGTCCGACCGTCCGGTGCAGGCACGATGGAAGCAATCTTTTTATCGCTGATCGACCATGTGACGGTATCGTTGCAATCTGCGGGCGCCAGCGTGACATATACCGTCTGCTCTTCGTCCTTGGCAAGATTTGCGTCGGTCGCGCCGAGCGCAAGCTTCTTCGCCTTGCTGCGGACTGTAATCTCGGCGGTGTCCTTGATACTGCCGTCAACCGACGAATAGGCCGTGATCGTCGCGGTTCCCTGCTTTAATCCCTTTACAGTGCCGTTCTCGTCAACAGACGCTATATCCGGCTCTGAGGAACTCCACATGACAACGTCGTCGCTGCCGGTCTGCTTGCTGGCGGAAAGCTTTACGGTGCTTCCCTCATAGACCCAGGCTTCATGGGTCTTGAGAATGATTTCTGTCGCGGGGACGCTGCCGACGGTCACTCTGGCGGTCAGCTTCTTGCCGCTTCCGCTCTTTACGGTAATGACTGCCGTACCCTTTGCCAGGCCTGTCACCTGGGCTGCCACGCCATCCGAATTGGGCGTGACCGTCGCAACCTTCGGATTGCTTGTCGTCCAATTCAGCGTGTCGTTGCAGGTTTCGCCGCCTGTCATCACAATGGAAAGAAAACGGGACTCTGTTACAGGAATGAAGGTCTTGTATTCCTTGGACACGACCATCCAGGGCAGGCTGGTCCATTCGAGCTTAGTGGCCTTGTTGCGGACGACGATTTCGGCGGTGTCCTTGATGCTGCCGTCAGCCGAAGAATAAGCTGTGATCGTCGCGGTGCCCTGAATGATTCCCTTGACAACGCCGTTTTCATTTACCGTTACCACTTCGGGATCGGAAGATCTCCAGATAATCGCGTCGTTGCAGCCCTTTGGCGCAAGCTTCGCGGAAACCGCCACTGCGCTGCCCTCATAAAGCGATATGTTCTTTTTATTCAGGGTAATCGATGCGGCCGGCACGGTGACGACGGAAACCGTCGCTGTAAGCGCCTTGCCGCTGCCTGTCTTTACTGTAATGACAGCCGTTCCCTGGGCAATGCCGGTTACGGTAGCGGATCTGCCGTCTTCCAACGGTTCCACCGTGGCTGTCTTTTTATTGCTTATCGTCCATTTGACGGTGTCATTGCAATCGACCGGAGAATCAATCCGGATCGCGAGATCAAGTGTTTCGCCGGCTTTCATGCCGAATTTGACCGTCTTGGAAATACTCATATCCGGATGAGTGGTTACCCAACTCAGGGCAGTCGCCTTGGTGCGGACCAGAATGCTGACAGAACTGCTTCTGCCGCTGAATGTGGTGGCTGTAACGGTGATTTCACCCTGCGAGATTCCCTTGATTTTGCCGGTCGCGTCTACCGTGGCAACGTATTCATCCGAAGAACTCCAGAACACCTTGTCGTTGGAGCCGCTGGTAAGAATCGCTTTGAGTGAAGCCATGCTTCCCGCATAGAGAATCTGCGGAACGCCGGAAATCGTAACGCTTTCGGTGGGCTGCACGACATTCAGCTTGATGCTGTCGGAGGCTTTCTTGTCGGCAGCGGTTGCGGAAATCGTAACGGTTCCTTTTTTCTTTGCGGTGACATTGCCTTCGCTGTCAATAGATGCGATGCGGGTGTCGCTGGACTTCCACGACACAGCGCCGTGATTGGAATTATCCAGCGCGAGTCCGAGCGTGTCACCTGTCAGAACGAATGCAGCGTTGCCTCTGATGCCTTCGCTTGCGATAATGAAGTCTTCCACCGTCACAACGCAGGGTGCGCTGGTGAAATGGCCTTCCGCGTCCTCACAGTAGAGATTGGCGGTGCCAGCTCCGACCGCCTTGACCGCGCCGCTGTCGCTTACCGTCACGACGGAAGGATTATCGCTGCGCCACACAACCGTATTCACTCCGTCGGGCTTTTTCGCAGAGATAGAAGAAATGGGGCTGCTCCTGGCAGTGGTTCTGGTAAAGGAAAGCGCGTACTTATTGAGGATGAAGGCATCCTCAACATCAATGATGAAGCTCTGGAGATAAGAGCCGCATCTTGCCTTGACGGTTGTGGTACCGCCGGCGAGCGTCTTCACCGCGCCTTTGCCGTCCACCGTCGCTACGGCGCGATTGGAGGAGGACCATGTGACTGTCCCGGTGACGTTATCGGGCTTGATGAACAATGCTGCGAGGTCAAGCGGCACGCCGGCTTTCACCGAGAGATACCGGCTGTCTGTGCCCAATATCTTCACTTCGGTGGTGGTGAAACGATCGTCACTTTCACCGTTTTTTTCCTCGCCTATTCCGTTGCCGTCTTCATCGTAATCCTCGTAATAGGTATAGGTTGAAACCTTGAAATCAGGCAGCTTGGCGTTGGTCATCTTGCAGGTGAGCGTCTTGCCGGCAGCGTCATCACCGAAGGTAAATACACCGCCGTCTGCCGTGGCGGGCGTGACGACGTTGCCCTGCGCATCGTACCATGTGAATTGGGTGACCGTACCGTCCACACAATATTCTGACGAAAGGTCTATCTCAGCGCCGACGCTGACAGAGGATGGGATGACGTATGTCTGGGGGACATAAATATATGAGAGATTGTAAGGATCACTGTTATCAGGGAAACGACTCCAGTCAATGCCGTATAAAAACGACAGTGTCAGTTGATTGTCGAAGCAAAAGAGCGCTGGCTCCAGCTCATTTTCAAAAAAGCCGGCAGGAAGGATAAATGAGGTTAATCTGTTGTTGCTGCACCTTAAATCTGTCAGAAGAGTATTGTTCGACAGATCGAGTGAGGACAACTGATTTTTTTCGCAAACCAACCAGGTCAATTCGGTGTTCAAAGACAAATCCAGCGTTGTCAGTTGGTTTCCATCACAGCTAAGCCCTGTCAAAGCTGTATTGTTTGACAAATCAAGCGTAGTCAGCAGATTATCACCGCACATTAATTCTGTCAGAGCCGTATTGTTCGACACATTAAGAGCTGTCAGCCGATTTTCAAAACAAGCTAATTGTTGCAGGGCGGTAAGATTTGAGACATCAATCTCGGTCAATTGATTTCGAATACAATTCAATGTTGTAAGTGATGTGTTATTCGATACATTCAGTGTCGTTAATTTGTTTTCGTCACAACACAACATTGTCAACGCGGGGTTATTGGCCAAATTGAGTGTGGTCAGCTGATTGTCAATGCAATTCAGTTCCTCTAATAAACTATTTGAAGAAACACTGATGGTAGTCAGTTGATTGCCTGAACAAGACAATACCCTTAAATCCGTAAGGGTCGAAACGTCAATCCCGGTCAACTGGTTTGAGCCGCAATAAAGTCTCTCTAAAGCGGCATTATTTGTCAAATCGAGAGAAGTGAGTTTATTACAAGAACAATTCAACTTCGTTAGCGATGTTCCATTGGATACATCGAGCGAAGTCAGTTCATTACAGTCACAAGCAAACAGAGTGATATGATCGCCGTAAATCTTGATGTTGGCGCCTTTGACAGTATCTCCGTCATTTGAGTACGCCAATGGATTGCCGTCACCGTAGTCGATATAGACATTGTTTCCGACAATATACGGATCAAACTCTGCCCCGAATTCTCTCTGTGGTCATCGTGATAACAGGGTCGCCGAGATTTTCGGGCAGTTCGGCGGTGTCTTTCTGGGAAACTTCTCCCGTAAACACCATCGCGTCGGACGGGGTTATGTCACTGGGAGTGACGTTTTCCGCCGCGCTGACAGCCGCGAAGGCAGCGGATGAAACGATCAGCGCCGCAGTGACAGCCGTCAAAAGCAGCGTCCGCAGCCTGAATCTGCTTTTGAGTTTTTTCATAGGGCATTCTTTCGTCAAAAAAATTTCCAAAATCACTGAATCTGCCAATTATCCAAAGCATCAAATTGTTAGGTGATATCACCAAATGAGCACTTTTCTATTACAGTATACAATTATCCGATTATTTTGTCAAGGGAATATGGATTTTTTTGATGTTGAATGAGTTTGAAAATATAAAAATTCCCGCTGCTCGGTCTGTGAACAACGGGAATGATCCGATTATTTTTTCTGTTTTCAGATAAATCTGACGTATGCGCCGACTTCGTCGCGTTTGGGTTCATTCGGGTTCTGCGCGGGATAGCCGATGGCGATCAGAGCGGAAACGACGCGACTTGGCTCAAGTCCGATAATCCGTCCGACTTCCTTTTCGTCAAAGATGCCCATAATGACCGAGCCAACACCGTAATGGTGCGCCGCAAGGCAGAATGTCTGCGCCGCGATGCCCGCATCGAACATCTGCCATTCATTGCCCTTGCTGGTGGAGAAGCTGCCGTCGGGATTATATCCGCTGATTCCCTTGACCGAAGTCAGCACGACCAGTGCAGCAGCCCCCCTGATAATGCCGGCATTGTGTTCTCTGCCCATCACGCCTTCATCCGCAATGCGTTCCATCACTTCGCGGCTGTCCACGACGACATAACGCGCGGTCTGGCTGTTTTTCCACGTAGGAGCAAATCTCGCCGCGTCGATGATGGTTTCGATTGTAACGCGGCTCACCTTTTCATCGGTGAATTTCCGCACGCTGCGGCGGGTCTTGATACCTTCTATCAGTTCCATTGTACTATTCTTACCTTTCATTCAGCTTGGCGCTCATGAGTTTGGCGCACTTGTAGACATCGCCGCATCCCATCGTGATCACCAGATCGCCTTCCTCGGCATTGGCCAGCACGAAATCAGCCGCTTCTTCCAAGGTGTGTTCCAGATAGCAGCCCGGAATCAGCGCCTGCAGATCCTCGGACTTGATGCCGAGATCATCCCATTCCCGGCCGCCCATAATGTCGGTCAGCACCACTTTGTCGGCGATCTGAAGCACATCGGCAAATTCCTGCATATGTGCCTTGGTTCGGGTGTAGGTGAAGGGCTGGAAAACCGCCCAGACCCGCTTGTAATTCATTTCCTTGCAGGCGTGAAGCGTCGCTTCGATCTCTGTCGGATGGTGCGCGTAGTCGTCGGCAATGGTGATACCGTTATGTACGGTATGTATCTCAAACCTTCTGGATGCGCCGGAGAACATGCCCAGACCCTTCTTCACGTCGTCGGGCGTAGCTCCCACATAAATCGAAGCCGCCGCCGCGGCCAGCGCGTTGAGAACATTGTGCTCACCGGGAACTTTCAGGGCAATATCCGTCAGCTTCTCACCGTGATGCATCAGATCAAAGCTCCAGAAACCGCCGGACGCCTGCTGCACGTTCACGGCGTAATAATCGTTCTTCGGATCGAGTCCGAAGGTGATGATCTGCGCCTTGGTAGTGTCGAGTGCCTTCATGGTATTCGCGTCGTCACCGTTGGCAATGACCACGCCGGTGGTCTGGTCGGCAAACTGACGGAAGGACGCGATGATGTTGTCCAGCGTACCGAAGTAATCCAGATGGTCGGCGTCGATATTCAGAATGACCGCAACTTCCGGCGTAATCTGAAGGAAGGTATCGACAAATTCACAGGCTTCGCAGACCATGCGGTCGCTCCTGCCGGCTCTGCCGTAGCCCTCGATGAGTGCCAGCTTGCCGCCGATGACCACGGTCGGGTCAAGCTGTCCGGCCATCAATATGGTCGTGACCATGGAAGTGGTGGTGGTTTTGCCGTGTGTTCCGGAAATGGCGATATCCCGCTTGTACCTGCGGCAGACAGCGCCCAGCAGCACCGAACGCTCAATGGTGGGAACACCCGATTCCAACGCCGCAACCAGCTCGGGATTGTCCTTCGCGATGGCTGCCGAATAGACTACCAGCTCGGCATCGCCGATATTCTCGGCACACTGGCCGATGGCAACCTTTATTCCGAAGGAACGAAGGCGCTTGACCGTGTCGGAATTGTCGTCCACGTCGGAGCCGGTGATGATCTTTCCGTCGCCCCTGAGAATATCCACCAGCGGACACATGCCCGAGCCGCCGATGCCGATGAAGTGCACGCGGCTGACTTGATTCAAAAGCTCGTCGTATTCCCTGATAACCTTGCTTCTCATTTGTATCATATCCTTCATTAATATTTTGAAATGCAAACCAATGGGATAATATTCATAGCAAATATTTTACCATATTTATGCCGTCCTGTAAAGTGCTAAATTATTAAATATTCGCATGAACGCTCTTTCCCGTTGCCTTGCGGACGGCGAGAATAACCGTGCTGAGCATGATCGCCGGTATCGACAGAAGGTACCAGTACGCCCAGTATTCCGGGCAGATCTGCCCCATGACATTGCCGTATTTGTCGGAATAATCCCATACCATCATATGCAGCCTGACATTGAGGAGCCATCCCACAGCGAACTCCATGCCCGTGATATAGAAGCTGCTCAGGCTGCATCGGCTGAGCATATCCAAATTCTGATGCCGTTCGTTGCAGAGGTGGATGAGAAGCAGGCAGACGCCTCCCGTAACCGCCATTGTCCAGTGCGTCCTGCCTCGCCAGAGTATTTCAATCAGGCTGTAAAGAACCGCTCCCGTGATAAAGACCCCCGCATATTCCTTTTTGTTTTTCAATGCATTTATACCCCCTCATGATTGTCACATCTATTGTTTGTCAGGGATAGAATAATTACCCGTCCACGTTTCCATACAATTATTGGCTTAAATGAAAAACTCCGCACACCGGCGGAATTTGCCGATGCGCGGAGAAAACCGTATGGAAATAAAATGAATCAGACCGAAACGGAAATGCCGAGAATCATGGCGGCGGCCACAATCTGTGCGGCGTTGCAAAGCACTCTGCCCCAGAAGGACATCTCGCAGCCGGCTCTCTTTGCGTAATCATTGAACATGGTAATGCTGCCCAGCATGCCGATCAGCACAAAGACCACCGATACGGTGAAGAGGAAAAAGGAGAAGAGAAACGCAACCAGGCTCATGATGGTCATCGGGAAGAAGCAGATGGTAACCGCCTTGAAGGTCCTGAACAGCGGCAGTCTCTTTCCCTCCAGCAAGGAAAAGAAATACAGTATTCCGGCAAACGCGGCAAGGCATCCCGCCATCGTCAGCAGCGAGAAGAAGAATATACCGACGCCGGATGTGTTAACGTCCTTAGAAATCAGATTGGAAAGCATGAACGAGTCAAGACCCGTCATTTTGCGGATGACCCAGTCGACGCCGTTGCTGAAAATAACCGATGTGCCGAGTGCGGCAAATATGACATTGACCAGGCCGAAAACAATCCACATGAAATGACTCTGCGTCACAGCGTCCACCGCCTTATGCGGCTCCCTGGAGAAGAATGCCCTGGCACAGTCGATAATGCCCATGCCCATGTTCTTTACATCGAATTTGCCGCTGCCCCGACTTGCAGCCGGCGAGGGATCGCAATTCGGGCAGGTATCGTCCGGTCTGAGCAGCGCCCCGCATCGTGTGCAAAATCTGTTGTTCATAAAAAATCTCTCCTTTGAATAATTGTCTGAATTCATCGTGCTAATTCACAGCGATTTCAGGGAAGGCGACGCTGACCGACGTTTTGAAATCGCTCACCGCCTGTTCCGCGGTTTTCAGACCGCTTGCGCACTGGTTCATATAAGTATTGAATATGCCTCCGATATCGCTGTCGTAGACCGTCATGCTGTTCTGTGATATTCCCTGCGCCGCAACAGAAAGCTGCTGGTAATAATTCTGACCGCCGATAAAGGTATCTTCAAACTGAGGGTCAAACCGCACTTGCGAAACAATCTCGCTGCTTGCGGAAAATTCGCCCGTGGTGCGGAAATACCGTATCGACTGGTCAAGCCGCGTTTCATCGTCTGTGCAGCCCGTGAAAAGCGAAATAAAATCGCCCGCAGCGGCCTTGTTCCTGCTGCCGCTGTAAGCCGCAAACCAGCTGCCGCCCCAGCAGTAATTGGCAGGTCCCGGCACTACAGCCCAGTCGCCGTAGCTGCCTTCCCCCTTCATTTTACCTCCGCACGCCTTCTTCATCACGTAGAGCATGCAGATTCCGGAGGAAAAATAACCGAATACGCTCTGCGTATCGCTGATTCCGCGAAGCCATGCCTCCGACCACTGTTCCGCAGTGTAAATCAGGTGACCGGATGACATTTTCTTGACATAATCGACATAAGCCTGCTTCCGGGGACTGAATACCAGCTTGCCGTCCTTCACCCACGGCTGGTCGTCCGACGCGAGAAAGGGTTTGAGCATATCTTCCTGCCCCGCCAGCATTCTGGTCTTGCCGTCGGAAACCTCCGACACCTTCTGCGCGGTAGCGTAAAAATCGTCCCAATTGCTCACCATTGCCTGTATCTGATCGGGATTGTCCGTGCCTAGGTAGGCCTTAGCCATTGATCGGCGGTACATGAAGATGCCGGGATCCGCCTGCCAGCCGACTGCCTTGACTGTGCCTCGCTCATTGGTGGCAGCCTCTACCACGTAGGGGAAGTACCGGTCACCCGTGACTTCCAGGTCAAGTTCGGATACATCCGCCGTCACGTCAGATTCTATGTATTTTTTTATGTTGTCCGGCGAAAGCATAAATACATCGGGAATATCCTTGCCACTCTCTACCGCCTTGTGAAGCTCGGATTCAAAATCGGCGGAATTGACCGCCCTGATACCGGCCACAAAGCTGACGTCAAGGGAAGTGGTCTTCAGGTAATTCTCCAGCTCATCGCGGTATTCATCGGAATAGACCCAGACGATGATCTTGCTCTTGCCGCCGCAGGAGCTGAGCACCGGCAGCATGGCAGCCAACATCGCAACCGGAATGATGAGTGCCAGGACTCTCCGCAGGAATTTATTTCCGGCAAAAATCAATCGCTTCTCTCCTTTTCAGGGTAACAATATGAATGTGAGATAACCATGAGCTTTTACTCACAATGGTATTATATATCATATCGTTTCAATTTACAAGATTAATTTTATGAAAATTTTCCAATAAAAAGTGATGTGACGATACAATGCTAAATGATTCAAAAAACATAATACGAGCCGCCGTATATCTCATCGTATTTTACTTTGGAGTGAAATATGCGCTGCCGCTGACCGCGCCGTTTCTCATCGGCCTGGGCATCGCAGCCGCAGTGCAAAAGCCGGCGAATCTCCTCTCGTCGCGCATTCCCCGGCTGAACCGGAAAACATGCTGCATCATCCTGACGTCCGCCGTAATCTTTGCAGGAACGTCGATTTTATACCTTTCGCTCTGTGCCGCCGTCAACGGAGCCATCTCTGTCTGTCCCGGAATACCCGAGCAGCTCAGCCGGCTCAGGCAATTGGTTGCCTCGGCATCCTCCGAAACACAAGACGCTGACTCGTGGAAAAAATTTACCGCGTTCGTCGCTTCGGGAGCGGATTGGTGTCTGAATCTCCTGACTGAAAACTACCGTCAATACCTGCCATCCGTACTCGCCCGCTCCACGAAGCTCATTTCGGGGCTTCCTTCCCTGCTGACCTCGGCACTATTCGCGCTGCTGTCGGCTTTTTTCGGATGCGGTGATTTTGACAAGGTAAAAGCCGCCGTAAAGCAATGGCTGCCTGAGCAATCCGTCCGGAGGATTTCAACGGTAATCGAAGTGTCCGCCGACACGGTAGCTGCTTTGATAAAAACATACGGCACCATCATGCTGATCACCTTCGCCGAGCTTACCGCCGGTTTGGGCATCATGTCGCTGGCAGGTCACCGCACCGGAAATATCGTTTCAATCGCGCTCCTGATATCGCTGATCGACATTCTGCCGGTGCTGGGAACAGGAACGGTGCTTATTCCGTGGGGAGTGTTTGAAGTGCTTTCCGGAAGAACGGGCACCGGCACAATGCTGATCGCACTATTCGCTATGATCGAAATTGTCAGGAACTTTGTCGAACCGAAGCTGATTTCCGTCAAACTGGAGCTTCACCCGGTGTTTACCCTTGCCGGCGTATACGTGGGGGGCAAGCTGTTCGGGATTACCGGGATATTCGCCATGCCGCTTGCTATGATGATTTTCAGGCGGCTGCGAACGCAAAAAACCGATGAAGCAATCTGAGAATACTTCATCGGTCATACATTTTCTTTATTGATGGGCAAAAAGCATTATTCCGAGGCAGTCCCGCCGGCGTCAGACGGCGATGCAGCGGCGGACTTTGCCGCCTTTTCCTCTTTTTTCAGGCGCTTTTTTTCCAGGTCGTCCAATCTTTTTGCCACGGTTCTGCTCACATATTCCTCATCAACCATACACTGATACATTCTGATAAAAGCCATAAAAAGAAAGATCGCTATGATGATATAGGGGGCATAGTCAGGAAATCCGGCATATACATCTCCTGAAATCCCGAGTATCACAATAAACACCATTAATGTGTAAAAAACCGCTGAAAGCACCGTTTTGACACGCGTATACTTCTCCAGGATTTCTATCATTCTGTTATCGGGCACACCCATTCTCTTCAATATACAGATCAACATTTCCTGCCCTCCACCATTGTCAAAGGAATTACATCACACCGGGGAACCCGAGATTTTTCAGGGCGTCGTTTGCCTGCTTGTTGCCGGCCTTTGCGGCTTTGCGATACCATCCGGCAGCCTCGGAGAGATCCTTTTCCCTGCCGATGCCGTTTTCGCAGCACATACCGTACATCACCTGCGCCTGCTGATTACCGCCTTCGGCTGCCGTCAGCATAAGCGCCGCGCCTTCTTTCGGCTCATTGCCGTTGCCGTCTTTGACAGCAAATTTCTTCAGCGCAAGCATAAGGCATGCCGTCGGGAATTTGTGATCGGCCGCCATGGCGATATACTTGTCCGCGGTCACGGAATCCTTTTCCACACCGACGGCGTTCTGGTACATCATGGCAAGGTGGAACATGGATTCCGCCACGCCCTTCTCGCCTGCCTTTTCAAAATAGCCGACTGCCTCTGACGGGGTCTTTTCCACTCCGCACAGGCCGAAAAGATGGCAGAGTCCCACCTTATTGAACGCAGGGCCAAAGCCAAGATCGGCTGATTTTCCCCAGTATTCCAATGCGGCTGCCTCGTCCTTCTCCACACCGGTTCCGTCCATGAGGAAGGAGCCGTAATTGCAGAGTGCCTTTGCGTCGCCCCTGTCAGCAGCGGCTTTTGCAACGGCGGCGGCTCCGGCGGCATCCTTCTCCACGCCGTCCGCGCCGAAAAGCAGCTTGTCGCAAAGCTCGTTGAGTTCGTCTGTCGTCATCTTTTCAAGATCATATTTCATTCGTAAAAACTCCTGTTCAAAAATAGTGTATTCGCGATATTGCCGCATCACTTATCCAGTGACCTGATAATATCCGTCAGTTCGCTCCAGCTGTCAATCTCAATGCCGTCTTTCATCTGACATTCGCTGTCATACCTGAGATTCCCCTTGTACCAGACCGGCGTCATTCCGACCGCCGATGAGCCCTCTATATCGGGAATAAACTGATCGCCGCAGAACCAGACCTTCTCCGCAGGGACTCCCGCCTTGCTGAGAGCCGCTTCAAAGATATGTCTGGACGGCTTGCGGAATAAGTAGTCGCAGGACGAAAGTACAAAGGCAAAATCCGCTTCGGGAATCCGGCTGTAAATTCTCTTTTTTAAAGTATTACCGCAAAAGGAGAGATTGCTCACCACACACGTCGGAATACCTTCCTGTCTGAGAAAAAGCAGCAGCTCGCCGATTCCCTCACACGGCTCGCATGGGTTGGCCGTCTCCCAGAATTCGGGTTCCAGCTGGCGCAGATCGGTTCCGGGCGGAAACTCCACACCGAATTTCGCAAAGAGCCAGCGGTAGATGCTTTCCTCAGGGATTTCCATGAGCCGCTTGTGACGCGATTCGGCATTGAATCTGCCAAGCTCGGCGTTGAGCTTCTCTTCTTCCTTCTGCAGATCAGCGCCGGTAACGCCCATAGGATTGGCCGAGGCGTATTTCAGCATACGGTCGAATCCGGCGGCGCCGTCATATGCGCCCTCTTTGATAAGCGTCTGTCCGTAGTCGAACATAATGAATTCCGGCCGTTTAAGCTCCACTTTGACTCATCTCCCTGCTAATAATTCATCCGATAACGGCATGATATTTATTGTATCACAAACGGGCGCAACAAACAAGAGTTTTTTTAATAATTTTCTTTTCCACCCGAATGAGCCATGCCATCCCTGTTATTTTCGCCTGCCGCGCCGGGGATCTTCTTCGTTGCCCGCCTTGAAGCTGTAAATGGGCTTGATGATTTCGTCAACGTCGACTGTGGGTGAAATATTGTCCATAATGTCCTCCATGCGCTTGTAGGCCATGGGACATTCATCCAGCGTATCACTGCTCACGGATGTGGAATAGATGCCCTGCATTTCCCTGCGGAAGGAAGAAACCGTAAAGCTCTCCCTCGCCTCCTTCCGGCTCATCAGACGACCGGCGCCGTGGGGAGCGGAAGTATTCCAGTCGGGGTTGCCCTTGCCGGTGCAGAGCAGGCATCCGTCCCGCATATTGACGGGAATGATCAGCTTTTCTCCCGACCGGGCAGACACCGCGCCTTTGCGGAGAATCATGCTGTCGGTGTCGATGTAATTGTGAATGGTGGTAAATTCCCCGTCCACCTTGAATTTCATGCCCTTGACAAGCTCGTGCGCCATTGCCTTGCGGTTGAGCATGGCGAAACGCTGCACGATCTTCATGTCGTGAATGTAGGCTTCAAACAGAGAACCGCTGACATAAGCAAGCTGTCGCGGCACGCTGCATTCCAGCCCGTCACGGAGGGCTTTCAGCGCAGACTGAATCTCCTGTTCCCTGCCTTCCTCCCTGCAGCGTCCGATAAGGCTGCGAATCTCATCCTGCGGCACGGAATTAAGTGACTTCCACGCCTGTTCCTGATAATAGGACGCAACTTCCAGACCGAGGTGCCGGCTTCCGGAGTGAATCACCAGATAAAGACTGCCGTCCTCCCCTTTGTCGGCTTCGATAAAGTGATTGCCGCCTCCGAGAGTGCCGAGGCTGCGATAGGCTTTGCCGATATCGACTCTGGAAGCGCAGAATAATTCACTCAGATTGATCTCTTCCGCGAAGGAATGTGCCTTGCTCCGGACACTGAATCCCGAGGGAATCAGCGCGTTCACCGCCTTGTCGAGCTGCTGCACCTCCACAAACCTGTTTTTCAGCCTGATGACTTCCATGCCGCAGCCGATATCCACGCCCACCAGATTCGGCACGACCGTGTCGGATATCGTCATTGTCGTTCCTATGGTGCAGCCTGCGCCGGCATGAACGTCAGGCATGATACGGATCGTCGCACCCTGTGTGAAGGGTTGGTCGCAGAGCAGCCTGATCTGGTCCAGAGCCGACTGTTCCACCACATCCGTAAATACCTTTGCGGTATTGTATTTTCCGATTACTGTCTGTTCCATATTACTTTAATCTTATCTCCTTTTTTCTTGAAAAAAACGCCGCCGTGCGATACTTATTGTACCCCACAGCGGCGCGGAATTCAATCATTCAAATCTAAAGAAAAGATAAAGAATTAAAAGCCCATCATCGAAATCGCCACGCCCAGCTTTTCACCCATTCTGACGCGGGTTTCGAGTGAGTTGCGGGTGTTCACCATGAATTCGTCATCGGGGAACATCATTCCCTTTTTGAAGAGCAGGATGATGCCCGCCGTTGAGCAGAGAAAACGTCCCTTCACTTCGCCGCGGCTGAAGGCCGGGGATTGGCTGTCGCTCAGCTGCTCCACGCCCTTGGAATTGCCGCAGGCTTCCACCTGCACCACACCGTGAAAACGCTTGGTGTTCATCACCGTGCAGGTTCTGGGGCCGAAGAACATGGAATCCTCCTGGTTCTTTTCGGCGTCAAGCTGCCGTACATCGCAGACTACTCCGTCATCGATGAATACAAATCTGTGCGGGTCGGCTTCGTCCAGACGGATGATCAGGGCGAGTCCTCCGGCAAAGTCCTTCGCGTCACCCTCACCGCCCATCAGCTTATCCACCGAATACATATGCCCGTTGACCGGTATGGTGCAGAGATTGTTGATGAAATGCGCGGTCAGCCAGCCGTCACAGGGACAGATCAGGCTGTTGTGCCACTGGTCGAGAGGGCGCATTCCTTCCTTGAAATTCCTTGCGAGATAATCTCCGAAATTTTCATATGCCGCCGGATCATCCGGGTCACAGACCGAAAGATCGACACTGTATTTTTCCATGTGATTCTTTATTTCCGCCTTTGGGAACAATCCCAGTTTCAGCTTGTTCGACACCGGAAGGTACTTGCTCTTATTGGCTTCTATCACGGGTCTTGCACCGTATCCTCTGACTTGACTGCTCATACTGTTTCCTCCGTTTGGTTTCAGCGTTTTTCGACAGAATATATTATACATAATTCATGTCACATTGTAAAGGATTTATGTCATATTTTTCGAATATTTTTCATAATATCGGGTATAATATTAGCCTGACGCCATCATATTTTTACCCTCGGAGGCATATTTATTGCATTGAAAGAATAAAAAAGCGGTATTCAACCGCTGCGGAGGTAAAAATATGAGCAGATACAAGTCTTTTTCAGTGCATTCAGGCATATCCCGGTGCCGCAAGGCAATCGCCGCTATTGCCGCCGGAATCACAGCGGCCGCGCTTCCTCTCACTATTCTGGGAGTCGGGACAGTGGGGACATTGATTTTCAGGGTGTCCGATTTTTCGGCTCACACCATGATGCCGCAGGCGGAAATTTCCTCATCAGAGTCACCGGCGGAATCTCGGGATGATTTCCCGACGGTTGAATCGGAACATTCAGCATCATCCGAGGATTCATCCGAAGATTCATCCGGGGATGAATCCGGAAAGAAAAAGGCAAGCGGCAGCGCAGAAAAAGAGCAATCGTCTTCCCAAACGGTTTCCGAAAAAAAGAACAGCGGCAAGGGAAAGGTGATTGAAAAGCAAATCGGGGATTCCGGCTACAACTACGGCAGCGTCTATGTCAAGGACGGAAATTCCAACTACGACCTGAATATCAAGAAGCTGCTCAGTTCCCGCGCCAAATGCAAGATCAAAAAAAACGCGGGGTATCAGGTGCTGATTATACACACCCACACCACCGAGAGCTACGCCGAAAAGAGCCGCGACTGGTACAGTAAAAAATACAATCCCCGCACCACCGACAAATCGGAGAGCGTGGTGGCCGTGGCAGACGAGATAGAGAAAAAGCTCAGCGCCGCAGGCATTCGCACCCTGCATATCACGACCTACCACGATTATCCCGAATATCCGGGGGCATACGACCGCGCCAGAAAAACCGTCAAGGCCTATCTGAAAAAATATCCTTCCATCGAAATGGTGATCGACGTGCATCGCGATGCCATCACCCGCGACGACGGCACCAAAATCAAGCCCACCGCGAAAATCAAAGGAAAAAAGGCGGCGCAGGTCATGATCATTACCGGCTGCGACAACGAAGGCAAGCTGGAATTCAGCGGCTGGCGGAATAATTCCATCATGGCGGTACAGCTCCAGAAGAAGATGACTGACAAATACGAAGGTCTCGCCCGCCCGCTTTACTTCGCCCCCTTCCGCTACAACATGGATCTCACTCCCAACTCGCTTCTGATTGAATTCGGCACCGACGTCAACACGCTTTCCGAAGCGAAGTATTCCGGTCAGCTGGTGGGAAACTGTCTGGTGGAAGTGCTGGAAAAGTACGTCGTCAATTAACGAAACCATCAAGCAGGCGATTGTCATGGCAAGCAGGAAATCCGAAGAAAACACACCAACGCATTCGAAACGGGGAGAATTGACAGTGAAAAAACTCACTCAGCTTCATGTCGACGTTTCAGCCTATCTTTTCGCATTCACCCTGACGGTGTTGTTATGCCTCGCCGCCGCGGCGCTGTGCTATATCGAGCTTTGCGCCAATGAAACGCTGCTTTCGTCAGGCGGAAGGCTTTACGGTTTTTTTCAAAGAATGATAGATATCGTCGACGGATATTTATAATGCAGACAGTCAAAAAAGAGCACAGCAATCCTGTCTTCAGAATCGCTATGCTCTTTTCTTGCGTTTGAATCAATCGGATATGATACCTGAATTATTTCTGAATATATCCCTCAATGGGCTTGGTGTACATATCGTCGGGTATGCTTTGATACCGGCTGCCGGTGTAATCGTCTGTAAATCCGTTGTACGCCCGGTAGACATCGCCCGTTTCGGTATCATAGACTCTCTCATAGCCCAGCGTGGCGTCGCTTTGTTTCTGACTGGTGATATCGTACGAACTGCTTCTCTTCTCCCACGAATCCATAATCATATCCGAAATTCCGTCATAAACCTTCTGATTGGCAATGATCGTGGAGGTAAGCTGCTTTTCCTCACTGTTGAATCCGTTGACAAATGTCTGACTGAATGTGATGGTGCCTATGCAGTGATCCATTATTCTCTGCCAGTTGTTGAATTCATCGTCGGGAGCGGTCATCAGAATGATATGATACACGTTGAGCGGCGCCACATCCACCTTTTTGCTGTTGAGGTTCCACGGGTCAACATTCAGCATATATTTGCCCGAGGACATGACGGTGGAAGTAAACAGTCCCTGCATGGCTTCGCCCCCGTCATTCTTGAAACTCGCTCTGAGTATATTTCCCCCCAGCATTGACTTTCCTAAATTCTCAATTACCTTGAATTTGTTGAGATAGGGGAAGTATTGGGTTTTCAGCTCGGTTTCATTGCTGAACTTGACATTCTTGTTCCACACCTTGTAAAACGCTTCGGTAGTCTGGGGATTGATCGGCGCGAGTTTGGAAAAGGAGGCGTCGGGATAGTATTTTGCAAAGGTCTTGCGCGCTTTTTCGCTCTTGAGGAACCCCTCCTGCTTCAGACCGAAAAGAAACCAATAATCTTTGTCCTTCGGATTGTACACCTTGAAGGAATAGTGAATGTAATCCACCGGTGCAACCTCGACCTTCCAGCCCGAAGGGATATCCAGACTCACAAGGCCGTTGTCGTATTTTTCATACTTTATTTTGCTGGACGGGCTCTTTACAATCGTTACCTTTTCATCGTCATCATCGTCGTCGTCATCGTCATCGTCCATGTCGCTGACGTCGTGCGGTGTTCTCCATCCTCCGGATTTGCTCCGGCTGCTGCCGCATCCGGCAATGCACAGAATCATCATCATGCTCAGCAGCATGCACATCAGACCTGTCAAACGGTTTTTCATAGGCCTTCACTCCTTATTATTTGTAGACAGATTATTTATGCCATATCAATTATAGCATATGCCGTCAGGGAAGTAAAGGCTATATTATTGTCATGAAATCGGATATTCTGCGTTAATTTAATCATTCATTTTTCAAAACCCCATTAGTGCAGTTATATTCAGACACCATTATGTTAAAACCGTACATAGATTATTTTTATTTCTTGTGTTTTTTATTAAAAAATCGAAAAAGCACTTGACAACGATTTTTTATGGTGCTATAATCACCACATTAAAACCTGAGAGTAAGAATAGTAACCGGAGAACCTGCATTTCCAGAGAGCGGCGGTTGGTGTGACGGCGCAATGTATACTTCGGCGAATGGACTTATGAGGGCGAACGAAAGCGCATCCGCGCAAGTAGCAATCGACGGGAATTCGCACCCGTTATCATGGCGAGACGTATGACAAGTACGTGCAAAGGTGGTCTGTTCCTTCTTAGGAACCGGCAAGCCGGGTGGTACCGCAGGAGCTTGAATCGGTAGATTTCGCGCTCCTGTCCCAGCAGTAAGCAGTTGGGACAGGAGCGCTTTTTTGTTCCCTTCCCACGACATCCACATTTTTCATCATCAATCAACGAAAGGAAGAATCACTATGAAACAAGACAAAAACATCCCCTACAAGGTATATCTTTCTGAGGACGAACTGCCGAAGGCATGGTACAACGTCCGCGCCGACATGAAGAACAAGCCCGCGCCGCTGCTCAATCCCGGCACAGGCAAGCCGCTGAAGGCCGAGGAACTCTCCCCTATTTTCTGCGATGAACTGATCAAGCAGGAGCTTGACAACGACACGGCTTATATCGAGATCCCGGAGGAAATCAGGGACTGCTACAAAATGTTCCGTCCTTCTCCGCTGGTCAGAGCATACTTCCTGGAGGAAGCGCTCGGCACGCCGGCAAAGATTTATTACAAATTTGAAGGCAACAACACCAGCGGCAGCCACAAGCTCAATTCCGCCATGGCACAAGCGTATTACGCCAAGAAGCAGGGACTCAAGGGCGTCACCACCGAAACCGGCGCAGGTCAGTGGGGTACCGCTCTCTCAATGGCCTGTTCCTTCTTCGGGCTGGACTGCAAGGTCTACATGGTCAAGGTTTCCTACGAACAGAAGCCCTTCCGCCGTGAAGTGATGAGAACCTACGGCGCGTCCGTCACTCCTTCTCCCTCCACCGAAACCGAAATAGGCCGGAAGATCCTCGCCGAATTCCCCGGCACCACCGGAAGCCTGGGCTGCGCTATTTCCGAGGCTGTGGAAGCCGCCACCAAAAACGAAGGCTACCGCTATGTGCTGGGCAGCGTGCTCAATCAGGTGCTTCTCCATCAGTCCATCATCGGCCTGGAAGCCAAGGCGGCATTTGACAAGATCGGCGTAAAGCCCGACGTGATTATCGGCTGCGCCGGAGGCGGCTCCAATCTGGGCGGTCTGATTTCTCCCTTCATGGGCGAAAAACTCAGGGGTGAAGCCGACTATCGCTTTATCGCCGTGGAACCTGCTTCCTGCCCCAGCTTTACCAGAGGCAAATTCGCCTACGATTTCTGCGACACCGGCAAGGTCTGCCCGCTGGCAAAAATGTACACCCTCGGCAGCGGCTTCATTCCCGCGCCAAATCACGCCGGCGGTCTGCGTTATCACGGCATGAGCTCCATTCTCTCCCAGCTCTATCACGACGGCTGCATGGAGGCAATTTCCGTCTGCCAGACCGACGTATTCAAGGCAGCTGAACAGTTTGCCAGAGTGGAAGGCATCCTGCCCGCTCCCGAAAGCTCTCACGCCATCAAGGCCGCCATCGACGAGGCTCTCCGGTGCAAGGAAACCGGCGAGGAAAAGACCATTCTCTTCGGACTTACCGGAACCGGCTATTTCGACATGGTAGCCTATGAAAAGTTCCACAACGGTCAGATGACCGACTACATTCCCACCGACGAAGAGCTTGCCGCCAGCCTTGCCAAACTTCCCGTCGTCGAGTAATTCATTGCTTTACCCTGCCAGAAAAAATATTTTTTGAAAAACACTTGATTTTTTCCTTCCCGTGTGGTAAGATAGTTTGGTAAATCTATTGGACGGCAGCCGTGAAGGTCAAAGCGGCTGTACGGGATTTTTGAAAGAGGTGACAACCATGCAGGAGAAGATGCATCCCACATACGAGGATACAACCATTACATGCGCTTGCGGCAATGTCATTCACACACGTTCCACCAAAAAGGACATTCGTGTTGAAATTTGTTCCAAATGTCATCCGTTCTTTACGGGCAAGCAGAAGTTGGTTGATACAGGTGGACGTGTTGACAGATTCAAGAAGCGCTTCGGTCTGAAGTAAGCGATTTTTGATCGGCTCAACAGCTTAAATCCCTATTTCTTCGTAAAACAGAATCAGCGGCTCTCTGTTCCTTTGAAAGGATTCGGAGAGCCGCTTTTTTCTTTTTGTTCATCACCAATTGTGATGGATTTCTTCTGTATTTAAGTCCATCTTTTCGAGTGAATAGCCTTTGCCATAAAAAAACTCGATTATTTGCGGCAGGGCTTCCACTGTGGTATCGGTACTTTTGCCGGCATCGTGCATCAGAACAACCGCCGTTTTATACTCCTTTAACGATTCGCTGATATTGGACAGCAGCATCTTCGGAGAAGTATTGGCTTTTTCCGCGTCGCAGCTGTCCACATTCCAGTCCTGATAAACATAGCCTTTTTCCGTAACGGATTTTTTCAGAACAGGCATCAGACCCTTGCAGTACTTTTCGGCAACGGTATTGCTCGAACCTCCCGGAAATCTCATCAGTTTTGTCCTTACTCCGGTCAGCGAATAAAGAAAATCGCTGATATCTTCCATTTCCTTAAAAAATGCTGCTTCGCCCGAATACAGTTTTTTGTAATTGTGCGTGTAGGAATGAAGCGCAATTGTATGGCCCGCATCCACGATCGCCTTGTATTTATCTTCCATATTCTCATGATAAATCACAAAAAACGTCGCCTTGACATTGTAGTAATCAAGAATATCCAAAATTGCCTCGGTGTTTTCCGAAGGGCCGTCGTCAAAGGTAAGATAGGCCGTATATCCTTTTCGGGCCGGGACAAAATTGATATAATGGTCATAGGGAAGTTCCAGACCGCCGTTTTGATTCTCGTCCTCTTCCCTGTCGGAATCTTCTTCCTGTGAAGATACGGGTGATGCGGAAGCCTGTTTAACCTGCGAATCGGCATTGTCACCCAGACCAAGATCAGATGAACTGACCATTCTGTAACGCAGGCCGTTATCCTCGTAAACGTGAGACTTTCTGACTGCGCTTTTCTCGTCGGAAATATCGCTTTCCGAAACACTTCCGCCGCCTGTGATACGGTAAACATTCTCCCTCACATTCAGAAGCGAAACAGAAAGAGTACCCAGCAAAAAAGCCGTTATGAGTACCATCGGAATATATAGCGAAATACCCGAGTCGCTTTTTTTATCCAAAAAACAATTGCTCCCTTCGTTTATTCTTCATCAGCTCTATTATTTCTGTTTTGATTTGAAATTATACACCTGACCGTCACCATTTATGCTGTATAGGTTCCGAATCCATCGTGAGCGGCTCTATACGATAGCCTTGTGCCTTTACCGCCTCAATAATGCGCGGGAGTGCCTCCACCGTCGTGTTTTTTGACTTGCCCGTGTCGTGCATCAGTATATCCACCACCGGCTTCTTTTTCTTGAGTCCTGCCTTGACCTTTTCCACAAGAAGATCCGGGTCACGGTTGATGCCGCTGGCGTCCGTGCTGTCAATATTCCAGTCGTGAAAGACATATCCCTTTTCTGTCACCGATTGTTTGAGAACTTTCATGATATTCTTGTTGTACTTCCTGCTGACGGTATTGCTTGAACCTCCCGGAAAACGGATAATATGGGAATCGACGCCCGTCACCTTCTCAATATAATCGTGTATCTTATCGAGATCTTCGTAATAGCCCTTTTCGGTCTTGTAAATCTTACTGTAGGTGTGCGTGTAACTGTGCAGTGCAATGGTGTGACCCCGATCCACGATGGCTTTGTATTTCTTTTCCATGTTCTTGTGGTAAATGACAAAAAACGTCGCCTTCACGTCATATTCATCAAGAATATCCAGCAGCTTTTCCGTGTTGATGGAAGGACCGTCGTCAAAGGTGAGATAGGCGATTTTTTCATCGCTGTTTCTGACCGCGCTTGTGGCAGCGGTCGTTTTGTTGGCGGAGGGAGCGACGGTTTCCGACGTCGCCTTCCCTGTTGCCTTTGTGGTGCTGGATGTCGTTCCCTGAGTAGTCGTTGTCGCCAATGTTTCCCGGTTGCTTTCCTCTGAAATCGGTGCCGCGGATGTCGGCAGCGTGGTATTTTTTGTTATCACATAATACTTAACCCCGTTTTTTCCCTCGGTTTCGATAAAATCATACTCCGTATCAGAAACGCTGTCATACGTATTGTCATTCCTCACGATAAAGCTGTTTACCAATTCCGTCTGTGTGGTAATCAACGTAACAGCAAATATTGCGATCAACACGATAAAAGACACCATCACCGGGAAAGACCCATGCTTGCTTCTCTTCTGTTTCATTATTTCACTCCGTTTCCTTTCCCACTATTCAATCTTCAGATCGCCATAGTCTGTGGCTTACGCCCAGAATACGAACATGTTCCAGTAAAGAATGTTTATCACCGTAACGATAATCCCGCAAAGAGTCATGACTCTCACAAAGACTGTTCCTTTGTTCATGGAAACAGCATTCCGGCTCAATCCCACCATTCCGGCGACCGCCATTGCCGCCAACGCTGCCGCCAATGCTGCAATCACGGCAAATCCCCAGAAATAGGTGTCAGAAGGACGGTAGGTCAATCCGCTGAATATGATATAGGCAGCCGTTCCCACGACCGCGAGCCGGAGCAGCATCGCCGCAACCGCCCATTTGCCCAGAGGCCGGCTTTCTCCCCTGCGAAGCCTGCAGACCAGCATGACAAGCAGCATGACCGGAACCAGAACAATCGAAATTGCCCAGAGCCCCACAATTCCAAGCTCATAGACAATCTGCCATGTAGGTGCGCTGAGATAATCCCCGTAAGGTGCTCTGACTCTGCCGGTTTCCTGATCCCATGTCCAGAACTCCTCTTTGGATTCATCGTCAAAGCCCATGAAGGCAATACTGTACAGCTTGATCGGCCCGGTCAGCACGGTTCTGCCGGGTTTGTAAATTCCGGCGGGCAGCTCACGCTCCGAGCCGAAATACTTCGACTCCTCAAATTTTCCGAAAAGCAGCTCCGGCATTTTGCAGTTGAATGTTTCCTCGCCCGACTGATTGGTCATGACCGCCATGCCGAGGTTGTCCTCCGGAGAAAGAAGGATATTCGCCGAGCAGCCCGCCGTGTTTCCTCCGTGACCGTAGACCGGCTTTCCGTAGGGAATCATCCAGAGGCCGTGGCAGTTCCGCGGAATATCGGTGCCCTCGTAATACAGCGTCGGCTGGAACAGAAGGTCGTGCGTTTCGGGCTTTGAAAAGAGTGCGCTCTCACGGTTGAGCAGTGCCTGCGCAAAAATCAGATAATCGCCTATGGTGGATACGCAGCTCCCGGCCGGATACAGGATGATAAAGTACCGCGAAGGCTCCAGCCGCTTGCAGTCAGTAGTATAGCATACCAGCCTGTCCCATGCGCTGCGCACAAATTGGTTGTCGGAATAATCGGGTTTGAGGGAGGTGTGCTTCATTCCCAGCGGCGCGAAGATGTGGCCGTTGATGTACTCATAGAGAGGTTGTCCGGCAATGCATTCCACAATATACCCCGCAAGGGCGACGCCCCAGTTGGAATAGGCCGTGACGCTGCCCGGTTCAAACACCTGCTCCGGCTGGCGGCGGGACAGCAGATCTCCCAGCTCCGGAATATAATGCTCGTTGTCAGAAAAAACGTCCCACAGCATTTCCTGAAATCCGGCGTTGTGATTCATCAGATGGGTCATTGTTACCGGCTTTTCGAAGCGGAGATTCTGTAGGAATCCTTCCGGCAGGTAATCCCGTACATCGGCGTCGAGATCGATTTTCCCCTGCTCGTAAAGCTGCATGACGCTCGTCCAGACCAGCAGCTTGGTGGTGGAACCCCATTCAAAGACGGAATCCTTGTCCGTGCGGATTCCCTGCTCTTTGTCGGTATGTCCGAAGAAACCGGAATACAGCTCTTTTTCGCTGTCAAACACTGCCACTGCCATTCCGGCGGTGGTGTCCTCATGCTCCGAAACGAATTGTTCGATTTTTCCTCCGATGTTTTCGGCGTCTGCGGCGGCAAAGGCATTGAGTCCGCTGAAGCAGAGCCAGAGGACAAGCAAAGCGACAACGGATATCCGGGTTCTGATTTTCATGGCAGTTCCTCCGTTACATTCATATACAACTATTCTACCACTCATTCCCGGTAAAGTCAATGAACAAGAAAAAAACGCCGTCCTTTCAATGAAAAACTTTCAATGAATAACAGCGCTTTTTGGTTATGATCCGAAGGGAAAATCTACCTTCTGACGGACACCCCGTTGCCGGCAAGGTAATTTTTGAGGTCGGGTATTTCCAGCTCCTTGAAGTGGAAGAGCGAAGCCGCCAGCGCGGCATCCGCTTTGCCATAATCCAGCGCGTCCAGGAAGTGCTTCTTCTCCCCTGCGCCGCCGGAAGCGATCACCGGAATGCCCACATTCTCGCTGATGGTGCGGGTAAGCTCCAGATCGTAGCCGTTTTTCTGCCCGTCGCAGTCCATGCTGGTGAGCAGTATCTCTCCGGCGCCGCGTTTTTCCGCTTCCACAGCCCATTCCACCGCGTCAATCCCCATATCGACCCTGCCGCCGTTTTTGTAGATCGTCCATCCGCTCCCGTCTGCCCGTCGCTTGGCGTCAATGGCCACCACCACGCACTGACTGCCGAATTTGTATGCCGCTTCGGAAATGAATTCCGGCCGGAGAATGACGGCGGAATTGACCGACACCTTGTCGGCACCGGCTCGAAGCAGCGCCGTGAAATCATCCACCGTGCGTATGCCGCCGCCTACGGTGAAGGGAATGAACACCGTTTCGGCCACCCTGCGCACCATATCAATCACAATATTCCTTGCATCCGAGGATGCGGTGATATCGAGAAACACCAGCTCGTCCGCGCCCTGTCGGTCGTATTCGGCGGCACATTCCACCGGATCGCCCGCGTCGCGCAGGTTGACGAAGCTCACGCCCTTGACCACCCTGCCGTTCTTCACGTCCAGACAGGGAATGATTCTCTTTGCAAACATTTTCTAACCCCCCGTTACATCAATCCGACGAAATTGCGCAGTATCTGCAGGCCGACGCTTCCGCTCTTTTCCGGGTGGAACTGCGTGGCAAACACATTGTCCTTCCAGACCGCCGCGTGGAATGGAATGCCATATTCCGCCACCGCGCTCACCACGCCCTCGTCCTCCGCCTGAAGGTAATAGCTGTGCACAAAATAGACATAAGGCTGATCGGAAAGTCCCTTGAATATCGGGCATTCCCGGTCATATTCAATGGAATTCCAGCCGATGTGGGGGATTTTGAGCCCCATATCAGAGGGAAAGCGTCTGACCCTGCCGGAAAATACCGAAAGACCCGTCGCATCCGGTGATTCCTCGCTCGCGTCAAAAAGCACCTGCAGCCCGAGGCATATGCCAAGAAAGGGCTTACCGCTCGACGCAAACTCCCTGACCGCGCCGACAAGTCCGCTGTCTGTCAGATGATCCATCGCGTCACCGAAGGAACCGACGCCCGGCAGAATTGCTCCGTCCGCTCCCGAAATCACGGACGCGTCGGAAGTCACCACATTCTCGCAGCCGATATGATCGAGCGCCTTCTGAACGCTGAGAATATTGCCCGCTCCGTAATCAATAATTGCAACCATTTTATCATCGCCTTTGAATAGTTTATCAGGAATGAGTATATTTTATCACCTGAACCTCCATATTGCAAGAGAAAAAGTGTGCTTTATCATATTATCACGCTAATTCGTTAAAGTGAAACAATAAAAGACAGACGCACGGACGTTCCATTGTTGAAACTGCCCGTGCGCGTCACAAAAAGGAGAAACATAAACGGATAGTCTTATAGAATGATATTGTCTATCACCTTGTCGGCGGCAAGCCCTTCGGTATGGTCGAAGTTCTCTCTGACAAAGCGATCCAGCCGCTCCATCTCAAAATCGCCCTTTCTAATGGCTTCGAGAAGCTCCTCCGTCGTGCGGCAGACCTTGCCGGGCGCGTGACGGTCAAGAGTGCGGTGCAGTCCCCGCATCAGCTCGTATTCCTCCTTGTCAAAGGCAAGGAAGAGCATGGGCTTGCGGTGAAGCGAAAATTCGTATATATTGGACGAGTAATCGGTGATCAGAATATCCGTGACATAGAAAAGCTCATTGATATCGGGATAGCTGGAAAAATCAATGATCCTTCCGGCATATTTCGGCTCTATCGTGACCGGCTTTTGTATGAACGGATGCTGCTTGATGACGAAGAGATATTCGTCACCGCAGAAATCGTATAATTTGTCCCAGTCGAGCATCTCGTAGGGATAATAGGCGGTTCTCTGACTGGGACCGCGGAAGGTGGGTGCGAAGAGAATGATCTTCCGCCCCTGCCAGTCGGGATTTTTATCGTAAAAATCACGGCGGAAGACGGCAACCTTCTTTGCGTCGAGGTAATTGTCCAGCCGCATAAGTCCGTAGGGCAGGCAGCGTTCGCGGTCAATGCCGAACACCTCAGCGTAGACCTCCCGCAGGAATTCACCGCCCACAATGGCGTAATCCAGCTGACGGTAGCAGCAGCGCCAGGGATTCGGAGTTCCCTTCTTGCCGAAACGGGCATAGCCTACCGCCTTGAAGCCAACCCCGGCATGCCACACCTGTACCAGCGTGGTTTTCGGATTGAGCTTCACGTTGTTGAAAAACATGGAATAATCGTCCACAAAAATGTAGTCCTGTCTGGCGGTAATAAACGCCAGTCTCAGCCAGATCCAGAGAATCTTGAAATTACTGTCATCCTCCAGCGTCTTGACAAACCAATAGGACATCTTCAGCCGCTTCTTATCAAGACCGCGCTGTCTGATACGGTCGTTAAGCGCTTTGAGGTTGCCGTTCATGGGACATCTGGATTCCGACATGAGCAGCACTCGGCTGCCGTTCTTGGGCGTGAGATGGGACACAATCTGATAGATGACATTGATGACACTTTCCAGGAAATAGATCAGCTTCTTGAGAAATCTCTTCCTGAATCGCGGGGCTTCGACCTTGAATTTTCGCTTGCGGATATTGTCGTTGCGCACCATGTAGGTGAAAGTCATCTCAAAGATAAGATCTTCGTCCTCTCGGACAGGAACAAACGTAAATACACAGGCGTAACAGGTGCCGGCGTAACGGTAAACCTTGTCCATATCCTTCAGGCAATAGCCGACTTCCATGCTGATGGGGAGAGTTTTCCACTCGCCTCCATCTGTTCTGTATTTCAGGTACCACACTCCGTTGGAGAGCATTTTCGCACCGCCGACATTGGTGACATTAACAGTCAGCTCACCTGTCTCCGTGTCAAAGTATTCCATCGGAAAGACCCGGCGGGAGCTTTTGTCGGCAACGGCAAACTCAACGCCTTCCCTATTGCCCTCAAGCCCCGCCTTGAGGTAAATATTGTCCCAGCGGAGCGTTTTGATGATGATGTTTGCATTATCCATTTTATTTCGTTTGTGTTGACTCGTCGCTCAGTTGACAGATAAAGTCCACGATGCGTTCTGCGGCGTGACCGTCTTCATAACAGCCCTTTTCGTCAAGGAATCCCTTGACGGCCTCGGCATAGGCCGCCTCGTCAAAATCCATGATATTCTTTGAAAGGGTGTCGTCATTCTCAGCAATGGAGAAGGGCGTCTGATCCAGCGGGTAGAAGAAACCTCTGGAATTGATGTACTGCTTTATGTCGCGGGCGTAGATGAACGCAGGCGCGCCTTTGAGCATAAAGTCGAATATCCAGCTGGAGTAGTCCGTGATTCCCACGTCGGCCGCGGCAATCAGCTCCTGCATATCTATGTAGTCACTGGCGTCAATGATGGAATCGCGGTTGGCGAACATATGTCGCAGCTCGCTGTTGTGGCGATTGTGCATATGCGCCTTGACGATCACCTTCCACTCGCCGCCGAATTTCCGTTCCAGCGTTTCCTTCAGCTGCATACAGTCGATCCTTATGGCGCTGACGTCGGATTTATTGTCGCGGAAGGTCGGCGCGTAAAGCACCGTTTTCACATCCGGCGCGATCTTGTAGAAGGCATACACCTTTTCGCGAAGTTCCTTCAGCTTCTCCCTGTCAAACAGGACGTCATTTCTCGGATGACCGAATTTCAGCTGAGGCACCTCCGGCCAGAAGGAGGTGTGGAACACGCCTTCTTCAAAGACGCTGTCGGTCACAAAGTAGTCGATGACCTCGGCAGACTTCTTTGCCAGATTGATCCAGCGCTTTTCACCCCCAAGCCGCTTGATGCCAAGCGACCCGTGCCACAGATCGATATAGATCTGCTCCGGCTTTTTCGGAATCTTCTTCCAGATGCAGTTGAGGGCGTTGTCCACCCAGAATTTTGCGGTTCCCAACGCAAAATAGCTTGCCAGCGAGCCTCTGAGGACCAGCTTGACACCGCTGGGAATGCCGTACTTTTCTCTGTGATAAAAGACGTCGCCATTCACAAGGAATATCAGCTCATAATCCAGCCCGCGTCTGAGTATCTCATCCGCGACATATTTGCAGTTGCAGGTGTAGCAATTCTGAAAGGTGCCGAAGACAATACGGTTGGGAACCACCTTCATGTCTTTGAGCAGCTGTCGGCGTTTGCGTGCGCCTATCGCTTCGTCACGGTCAATAAAGAACTGGTTGACGGGGCGGAAAAAATGAACGATCTTGCGGTGAACAGTCAACTTGGCTTTTCTCATGAAATTGCCCTCCGCCATTGCGGTGGTCAATATTGCCTTCCTGCCGTGTTTGATGAGTGTGATCTGTTGGGTTTCTTCATCATACGCTTCGGTAAACAGCTCTTTATCTTTACGCATCATAAAACCTCATGTCATTATTAAAATAATACAAATCCGCCTGTGAAACAGGCAACAATAGATTACTTCTTCAGATTACGTACAACTTCCTTCTCGCCGAAACCAAATATCTGCTCGACCTCATGGTACTGCACCAGTCCGTGGAAAATATAGAGATCTTCCGGCGTGGTAACCTTCACGTTGCCTCTGTTGCCCTGCACCATGACCACATCGTGTCCCAGTTTCTTCATCAGCGTGCAGGTGTCGATAATACCCTCGTATTTCGGATTGTCTTTACGCATCTGTTCATGTGCCGCTATCACATCTTTGAGGTAGAAGCACTGCGGTGCCTGTGCGGTGAAGAATTTATCCCTCGACGGTACGTCTTCAATGGTCTTGCCGTCTGTGCTGATGACCGGCGTTTCAAAGAGAGGTGTGCATGTGACAGCTGAACCGTGCTGCTTGACGCATTCTATATCCTCGCTGATGACCGCGGAAGTAATGTGAGGGCGCACACCGTCGTGAATGAGAACGATGTCATCGCCGTCGTTTTCTTCATAGGCAAGCTTCAGCGCCTTGTAAATGGAATCCTGACCGGTGGTACCGCCGGGAACGATTCCCGCGACCTTTCTGATGAGATTCTTCTCAATCAGCCTTTTCAGATATTTGATATACTCCTCCTTGCAGGCGATGTATATCTTATCGATCATGTCGTGTTCCTCAAACAAATCCAGTGTGTGAATGATGATAGGCTTACCCGCAACCTCAAGGAACTGCTTCGGCATACCGGAGCCCATTCGCGCACCGCTGCCTCCCGCAAAGATGATGGCTATATTCTTGCTCATTTTTTTCATTTTCCCTTCTGGTATCACATTATTTCTATGGCTGTTAAAAAAATTTATCTGTCGTTACTAAACAATTCTTCTGTATGTCGATACACTCTTTACATCTTATATATTAAACCATACAGACGCCATTTTGTCAAATAAAAGTTTATGATTTGTCGAATATATTATTAAGAAATTTTTTACATGTAAAAAAGAAGCATACGACGCGCAATTCTGCACCGTATGCTTCTGAATTCTATTTACAGATTGCTCATAAAAGAGGAAATCTCAGAGAATTACTGATATTCCACCACATTGACCCATTTGAGCAGGAATTCTCTCTCCTCCGGCTTGCCCTTGACCGACTGGGAAGCGGCGACGATCGGGAGCCACTGCTGCACGTACTGCCGTGCGGTATCGCTCTTTTTGCAGTAGAGCTTCATATATTTTTCGGCCAGCTCGGTCTTGCCTTCCAGCGAGAAGAGCAGATATGTTCTGGCCGCGTCGGCAGCGCCGTTGCCCTGGGTGACGTGCGACCAGTCGAGCACATACGCCTTGCCTTCGGGATTGATGATGATATTGCTGGGATTGAAGTCGCCGTGGCAGACTTTGACATGCTTCTTCATACCGGCAAGACGTGTATCAAGCTCATAACGTGTGGTGGCGTCAAGGCCTGTTTCGGAAATCTTTCTCTCCATCTTGTCCTTCAGTTTATTGAGCAGGCGCGCTCTCTTGCTCTGTATCTCAAGCTGAAGATTGACAAACAGTTCGAGATATTCGTCCAGCTTGTCGGGATTCTTCTCCATCAGTTCTGCGAGAGTGGTACCCTCGATGTAATCGAAAACGATGGCCCATTTGCCGTCAATCATGGTGACCTGCTGCACCTTGGCAATCGGCAGACCCGTTTCTTCCACTCTGGCGGTGTTGAGAGCTTCGTTGAGTATGTCGGATTTGGAAAAATCCTCGTTGAACACTTTCACTGTGTAATCGCCGCACCTGTAGATCACCTTGTTGGGTCTGGTGGCGATTACTTCCATTTTGCTTATATCAAATTCCATAATCTATATTGTCCTCCTTATCAGGATTGATCATATATTCAGCGCGCAGCGCTTTTTACTCCCCGTAGTATGCCTTCTTGTAGATTTCCTTGAGTTCGCTGATCAGCGGGTATCTCGGGTTGGCGCCTGTGCACTGGTCGTCAAAGGCGTTCTCGCTCATTTCGTCGAGGGTGGCAAGGAAGTCCTCTTCCGTTACACCGTAATCGGCAATGGTCTTCTTGATGCCGATCTTCTCCTTGAGTTCCTCCAGCTTGGCAATAAGGCCTTCCAGCTTCTCATTGTCATCCGCACCCGGAATTCCGAGATATTCGGCGATCTCGGCGTATCTTCTGAGGGTCTTGGGATGATCATACTGCGAGAAGGTGCCCATCTTGGTGGGAACCTCGGCGGCGTTGTAGCGCATGACGTGGGTGAGGACGAGAGCATTGGCGATACCGTGTGCAATGTGGTGATAGGCACCCAGTTTGTGAGCAAGCGAGTGATTGATGCCGAGGAAGGCATTGGCGAAGGCCATGCCCGCAATCGTGGCGGCATTAGCCATCTTCTCTCTGGCGAAGGGCTGGTTGTTGCCGTCGTCGTAGCAGGTCGGCAGGTAATCGAAGATGGTCTTGATTGCCTGAAGTGCCAGACCGTCGGTGTAATCGGTTGCCATGATGGAAACATAGGCTTCGAGCGCATGGCTCATGGCGTCTATACCGGAAGCGGAAGTAAGTCCCTTGGGGGCGGTCATCTGCATATCGGCATCGACGATGGCCATATTCGGCAGCAGCTGATAGTCGGCCAGCGGGTACTTGATGCCTTCGTCGTCGGTGATGACAGCGAAGGGAGTAACCTCGGAACCTGTACCGGCGGAAGTCGGCACCGCGATGAAGTAAGCCTTCTGACCCATCTTGGGGAAGGTGTAGACTCTCTTGCGGATATCCATGAAGCGCATGGCCATATCGCGGAAGTCTGCCTCGGGATGTTCATAGAGCACCCACATGATCTTGCCGGCATCCATTGCCGAGCCGCCGCCGACCGCGATGATGCAGTCAGGCTCAAAAGCGCGCATCTGCTTCACGCCTTCCAGAGCGCAGGCCAGCGTCGGATCGGGAGCCACATCGAAGAATGTCGCGTGGACAATGCCCATTTCATCCAGCTTGTCGGTAATGCCCTTGGTGTAGCCGTTCTTGTAAAGGAACTGGTCGGTGACGATGAATACCTTCTTTTTGCCCATGACGTTCTTAAGCTCGTCAAGTGCAACGGGCAGGCAGCCCTTCTTGATATAAACCTTTTCAGGCGCTCTGAACCACAGCATGTTTTCTCTCCTCTCGGCAACGGTCTTGATGTTGATAAGGTGCTTCACGCCAACGTTCTCCGAAACGGAGTTGCCGCCCCATGAGCCGCAGCCCAGTGTAAGAGACGGAGCGAGCTTGAAATTGTAGATATCGCCTATGCCGCCGTGAGAAGAAGGGGTATTGACCAGAATACGGCAGGTCTTCATCCTGGCGCTAAATTCGGCGATCTTGTCCTTTTCGGTAAGGGCGTTGCAGTAGAGGGAAGAAGTGTGTCCGTAGCCGCCGTCCGCAATCAGCTGCTCGGCTTTGGCGACAGCGTCCTCAAAGTCCTCCGCCCTGTACATGGCGAGCACGGGAGAGAGCTTCTCATGGGCGAATTCCTCGGAAATATCGACGCTCTCCACTTCTCCGATGAGGACCTTCGTGGCTTCGGGAACTTCCACGCCCGCGAGAGCCGCGATGGTCACAGGCTTCTGACCGACGATCTTGGCGTTGAGAGAACCGTTGATGATCATGGTCTTGCGCACCTTGTCCTTTTCGTCATCCTTGAGGAAATAGCATCCTCTGGCGGCGAATTCAGCGCGAACCGCGTCGTATATCTCCTTATCCACGATAACAGACTGCTCGGAGGCGCAGATCATGCCGTTGTCGAATGTCTTGGAGTGAATGATGGAATTGACGGCAAGCAGAATGTCCGCTGACTTGTCGATAATGGCGGGCGTATTGCCGGCGCCGACGCCAAGAGCAGGCTTGCCGGAGCTGTAAGCCGCCTTGACCATACCGGGGCCGCCGGTGGCAAGGATGATGTCGGCTTCCTTCATGACCAGATTGGTCATCTCCAGAGAAGGAACGTCTATCCAGCCGATGATTCCTTCGGGAGCACCGGCTTTGACCGCCGCTTCAAGCACAATCTTCGCGGCAGCGATGGTGCTTTTCTTGGCTCTGGGGTGAGGGCTGATGATGATGCCGTTTCTGGTCTTTAGGCAGATCAGCGTCTTGAATATCGCGGTGGAAGTGGGATTGGTAGTGGGAATAACCGCCGCGACCACACCGATCGGTTCGGCGATCTTCTGGGTACCGAAGGCCTTGTCCTCCTCTATAACGCCGCAGGTCTTGGTGTCCTTGTAAGCGTTGTAGATGTACTCCGCAGCGTAATTGTTTTTGATGACCTTGTCCTCAACCACACCCATACCGGTTTCCTCAACTGCCATCTTGGCCAGCGGGAGCCTTGCCATATTCGCGGCTGTGGCAGCGGCAAGGAAAATCTTGTCGACCTGCTCCTGCGTGTAGGTCGCAAAAATCCTCTGAGCCGCTCTGACCTCTGCGAGCTTCTCTTCCAGCGCTTCCACGCTGTCTACAATACGGTAGTCTGCCATAGTGAATTTCTCCAATCTTTCTTTGGTAATATGTAACATTCCTCGACCGTCCGGAAGGACAGGTGCAAAAGAAATAATCACTTCTTTGTTAATATTTTAACAAACTTTTCAAGCCATGTCAATCATTATTTTTCCCTCATCCCTTAATGCATATTATACCCAATAGTTTTGCTAAATTCAATCATTTTTTTGAAAACAATATTGACTTTGTATGGAATTTTCTTAAAATACTTAATATAGACACAATTTAGTCAAATTTATGGGCTATACTATAATCATGTTGAAAGGTGGTGTTGGTTCATGAGAAGAAATGTTATGGCGGCTTTTGCACTGTCCCTGGGCATTGTCGGCACTGTCATATCCATCACGGCAATTGTGCTTGCGGGCTGTGGACTTGGCGGCAGCAAGCGTATGTACAGACATTAGTTTTTCCTCCAATAAAAGCCGGACTAAAGCTTACTGCAGCGGCAGATTGCTTTAGTCCGGCTTGATTTTTACGACGCGGTATGCAGGGATATTCTGAGCCGATCGGCTATCATGGCAATGAATTCACTGTTTGTGGGCTTGCCGCGGGATATGTGGATCGTACTGCCGAAATAGATTCCCAGGAAATCGATGTCACCTCTGTCCCATGCCACTTCGATGGCGTGACGCATCGCTCGTTCCACCCGGGAAGGCGTGGTGTCGAAACATTCCGCGACGCCCGGATACAGCTCTTTGGTAACCGCTCCGATGATATCCGGACGAAGGACCGTTTTCACAATGGCACAGCGCAGATATTTATAGCCCTTGATATGAGCCGGCACTCCCAGCTTATGCAGAATATCGGTCACCATGATTTCCAGTTCCACCGAATCCGCCGGATATTCTGCGCTTTCCCATGAACTGTCCCTGAGGACGGGCTGCCTGCGTTCCGACGGAAAAGACAGCATATTCCAGACGGTGTCCGCCGCCATTTCTCTGGAAACAACGCACTCTGCTCCGGCTCCGTAAAGCTCACGTTCCAGCCGGAAGGATAAGAACTCGCAGAGAATGACAAATTGTGTGTGAAACAGATCGGCTTCTCTTTTTGCTCTTCTGATAAAGGATACCGCGTCTTCGTCGCCGAAATTCATATCCAGCAAAACGACGGAATCCGGGTGTTTCCGCATTTCAGCCATAAAGGAGGCACCGTCATCCGTCACCGGGATAAAACGGTTGATCAGCTTGCCCAACATGGGTGAATTTCTGAATTGCTCGTTTTCGGTGAGCTTATTGATAAGATACGCCTTGTTTTTATGCGACATGATTACACTTGCACAGTTATAACTGTTATACATAGCATGCATCTCCACTAAAATTTTATTATCAGGTTACAAACAAAGACTATTCTGTGCTTGCGGCAATATTCCGTCGACGAATCCTACCGTGAATAATGCTACCACAGGATGCGGCGTTTTTCAATATTTTCCGACGGTAATTTTCCGTTTCAGGGAATATTTGTATTTTCACACCATTTATGAATCGTCTGCTGCAAATGGATGTGCTTCTTTTTTCTATTTTGGAAAATATGTAACACAGCGTCAATAGAAACAAAAATTTCTATCAGAAAATATGAATTGCAAACATAATTTATGGTTCAATACATCTTATATGTATGCAATTTGTCTCGTTATTGCTTTTGTGATTTTCTTTGCGTAATTCGTCTTGATTTTGCACAAAAATAATCACAATTATATTTGAATTATCTTTTCATCGAAATAATGTGTGATCAGAAAGCAGCTCGGGCCATGTCGGCGGACGATTCAATTCTTTTGTGCAGCTGCATAAATTCCTTTTCTTTGATTCGACAAAAACTACGCGGAGACGACCGGGAAAATGACGATCGTCTCCGCGCTTTATCATATTTACAACAAATAATCACAAAATAATACAGATCAGTCCGCTGCAGCCCTCGTTGATAATGCGTTCAATGGTTTCACGCATTTTGTCCCGTGCGTCCATCGGCATTTTGCTCAGCTTGTTGTGAAGCCCTTCATTGACAAGCTCGTGCAGCGATTTGCCGAAGATATTGGACTGCCAGATGGAAGAAGGCTCCTCCTCAAAGCCGCGCAGCAGGTACTTCACCAGATCCTCCGACTGCTTCTCCGAACCGACAATCGGCGCGACCTCGGTGGTGATGTTGGTCTTGACGATATGGAGCGAAGGCGCCGAAGCGGTCAGCCGAACGCCGTACCTGCCTCCCTGGCGCATAAGTTCCGGTTCTTCCAGCGTCAGTTCGTCCATCGAAGGCATCACAATGCCGTAGCCCGTGCGTTCCACCTCGTCCAACGCGTCGCTCAGCTTGTCGTACCTGGTCTTGATGGCCGCCAGCTCCGCGATGGAATTCATCAGGTCGGCTTCGTTTCTGATCTGAAGTCCCGTCTTTTCTCCGATGATCTGGTAAAACAGCTCCGGCCGGAATTCCACTCTGACACGCGTCTTGCCCGTGCCCAGATCGATACTGCGGGTCACGGCGCTTGTCACATACTGGTTCTCGGAAAGTGCCGACACAAGGCGGTCCATCTCCCTGATGCGGCGGATTCCCTTGGCTGCCGAGCGGATGGTAGTCATTATGTCGGTTCTCAGCCAGTGGTCGCGGTCGAGGGAATTGATCCAGCCCGGCATGTCAATGGCGACCGAGCGCAGCGGAAATTCATACAGCACTTCCGAAAGCACGCCCTGAATCTCGCTCTCGGTGATTTCCTGGCAGTTGACCGCCATGACCGGCACACCGTATTTGACAGTCAGCCTTTCCGCAAGCTCGATGCATTCTTCCTTGGTCGGGTCGGCGCAGTTGAGCAGCACGGCGAAAGGCTTCTTGATTTCCTTGAGCTCGTTGATAACACGTTCTTCCGCTTCCTCGTATTCATCGCGGGGAATGTCGCTGATGCTGCCGTCGGTGGTGACCACCAGACCGATGGTGGAATGTTCCGTGATGACCTTGCGGGTGCCGATTTCCGCGGCGAGATTGAAGGGAATCTCCTCGTCATACCACGGTGTTTTGACCATACGGGGCGCGTTGTTCTCGATATAGCCCAGGGATGACGGCACGATGTAGCCCACACAGTCGATCATTCTCACCCGGAAGGAAGCCGTATCGTCCAGGCTGATTTCTATGGCTTCCTCAGGAATGAATTTCGGCTCGGTGGTCATGATGGTGCGTCCGGCTGCCGACTGCGGCATTTCGTCGGTGGCGCGTTCCACCTTGTACTTGCTGCTCATGTTGGGAATGACCAGCGTTTCCATAAACTGCTTGATGAAGGTGGATTTGCCCGTCCTCACCGGGCCGATCACACCTATATATATATCGCCGCCGGTACGTTCGGCGATGTCTCTGTAGATTTTGGTATCTCCCATGTTTTTCATGCGCTCTCCTTCCGGGAATTGTTTTTTAACCGATTGTAAAACTTTAATCATAGCGTAAAACTGGATACTTGCAAGTTGTTTCTGCGCTCGGAGCAAGGGATATCTGGATTTTCACCTTATTGGTTGCGCCCAAGCCTGTTTTTTCCAAGCACGTTGAAGCGATGGGCGATGCCCCCAGACCCCTGCCAGGAGGTCCAGACCCCCTGGGCTCCCATTATTGGGGCTGCGCGCTCTCCTACCAGAAGATTTACGCCGTGACAATCAGCAGTCGGCTTTCCTCCACGGCGTCGCCTTCTATGCCGTTGTCGAGCTGAATGGATTCCACCGAGGAATTGTACTCGCGGGCGATATTCCACAGTTCCTCACCCGGCTCGGCAAAATACAGAACGGCTGCCGGACGGTTATCGGGGGACTTGGGACGGCTTTCATCCAGCTCGACGGAACAGATCTGCCGCGCCGCAATATCCTCATAGAGAGAGCTGCGAACACAGAGTTCCGCCTGAATTTCCAGCTTGCTGTCGCCCGAAACGGTGTATCCGCAGGATCTGACCACTGCCGTACATTCCGGACGGACATTCTGCCCGCAGGAGGGCTGGGCAAGGGCACATTCAAACCGGGCGTTTTTCTCGCTGTAGACAACGCCCCTGGAAGGGTCGCGTATCATCATGCACACCGCCATATTGCCGGTGACAACCGTCTTGCCGTCCCGGTAAACCTCGCGGCTGTCAGCCACATCTGCCCACAGATCGCAGACTTTTTCTATCTTGATATCCCCCAGCTCAAGCGACTGCCTGATCACAGGGGTATCCGACGCCGTTCCGCAGAGCCTTTCCAGTCTGACCTGCTTTCTGACGCAGTTGAGCTCGTAATCCACCGAATAGGCGTCGCTTACCCAGGAGGCTTCTCTGTCGCGGTAGACCCTGATATCCGCCGACACGCCGAGATCCACATCCACTCTGCGATATTCCCCGTCGGAATCGGTGCGGGGAGAAACTTCCAGCATGTCACAGTTCAGCGCAATGTCGAACTGGCAGCTTTCGTCCACTCCCGGAAGATCAAAGAACTGGCTGAACGGAATAACATATTCCATGCGGTCGGGATCGCTGTCCTGCTCCGTGCAATAGACCATCGTGAACAGCGCGCTCCCTTTGACGGTCAGCTTGCCGGGAATGCACTCCGTTTCCTCGGCGCAGATGACTGCCTTGGTGCGGATAATGGAGGAAATGGGCGGCTTGCCTTCGCTCAGTTCGATGGCTTCGCTGAGTTCAAAGCCGGTATGTGTGCAGCAGACAAGATCGCTGATTTCACGGGATTCCCTGCGCAGCCGAAGTCCGTCGCCTTCCACATCGGTGACAAGCTCGTTCTCTCTGCGGCAGACCGCCGTCATATGCACCGTGAATGCCCCGTGTATATCCAGCTTGCGCTGGCTCAGCGCACGGCAGTTGACATAATCGACACGGGCGTCGGCCAGCAGCCTGACATTCTCGGCGGTATCTTCATAAGGTACGCTCGCCTTGAATTGGTAATCTCTCTCACAGCAGCGTATCTTCTTGTCGCGGTCGTCGAGATACACCACCGATATTCTCGCGTTTCCTTCCACCACCAGCGAATCGAAATTCACCTGACGCGAGGTGATCATCGGAATCAGGCGGCATTTGAGCAGCCTGCCGATGTCCGGGCAGTAATCGGGCAGCGTCAGCTCGGTGTCCACCGCCTGTTCGCAATTGCCCTCAAAGATAACGTCCTTGGCGAATACCGATTCGCCCGCAGCTTTACATTCCATGAGCTTCTCTCCTTTTGGGGAAGTGCCGCATTTTAGCACTTCTTTTGATTTCTGTCAAATAGATATTCATGCCATGTCCGGGTTATGCATGAATTTTTCGTTAAAACATTGACAAATCGCCAGAAATGATAGATAATACTTTATGTAACTAAACTAAAGGACATGCTGAAATTGACGCAGCCGACCATTCCGCGCCGAATGGACAACTCTTTGAGCGGTGCGTGAACCGGCTAATTCAGCAGGTCCGTCACAAAGGAGTTTTTGGCAAATGGGTTATACGATAGCTGAAAAAATCATCAAGGCTCACCTCGTCGAGGGCGAAATGGTGCAGGGCACCGACATCGGTCTGAGAATCGACCAGACGCTCACACAGGACGCCACCGGCACCATGGCTTACCTCGAATTCGAGGCCATGGGCGTGCCGAGAGTCAAGACCGAGCGCTCGGTGGCTTACATCGATCACAACACCCTCCAGACCGGCTTTGAAAACGCCGACGATCACCGGTTCATTCAGAGCGTCGCAAAAAAGCACGGCATTTACTTCTCCCGTCCGGGCAACGGCATCTGCCATCAGGTTCACCTGGAGCGCTTCGGCATTCCCGGCAAGACCCTCATCGGCTCCGACAGCCATACCCCCACAGGCGGCGGCATCGGTATGCTGGCCATGGGTGCAGGCGGACTGGACGTGGCGGTCGCCATGGGCGGCGGCACCTATTACATCACCATGCCCAAAATGGTGCGCATCAATCTGACCGGCAAGCTCTCCCCCTGGGTTTCCGCGAAGGACATCATTCTGGAAGTGCTGCGCAGAATGTCGGTCAAAGGCGGCGTAGGCAAGATCATCGAATACGGCGGCGAAGGCGTGAAGACACTTTCCGTGCCGGAGAGAGCCACCATCACCAACATGGGGGCCGAACTCGGCGCCACCACTTCCGTCTTCCCGTCGGATGAAACCACCAAAGCCTTCCTCAAGGCACAGGGCAGAGAAGCCGACTGGACCGAGCTGAAGCCTGACGACGACGCGCATTACGACGAGATTCTGGGAATCAATCTCAGCGAGCTTGGCCCGATGGCAGCCGCTCCCCACATGCCCGACAACGTAAAGACCATCGACGAGCTGAAGGGACAGAAGATCGATCAGGTGCTCATCGGCTCCTGCACCAATTCCAGTTACCTCGACCTCATGCGTGTGGCTCACATCCTCAAGGGCAAGACGGTTCATCCCGACGTCAGCCTCGGCATTGCCCCCGGTTCCAAGCAGGTCTACAACATGCTCGCCGCCAACGGCGCTCTCGCCGACATCATCGCGGCCGGCGCGAGAATTCTCGAATGTGCCTGCGGCCCTTGCATCGGCATGGGTCAGTCCCCCAATTCCAAGGGTATTTCCCTGCGCACCTTCAACCGCAATTTTGAAGGCCGTTCCGGCACAAAGGACGGTCAGATCTATCTCGTTTCGCCCGAAACAGCTGCCGTATCCGCCATCGCCGGCGTATTTTCCGACGCGCGTGAACTGGGCGAGGCGGTGGAAATTCCCATGCCGGAGCATTTCCTGATCAACGACAACATGATCGTTCCTCCCGCTCCCGTGGAAGAAATGGATTCCGTCAAAATCCTCCGCGGTCCGAATATCAAGCCCTTCCCCACCAGCGAACCGCTGCCGGAAGCCATCTCCGCCAAGGCATTGCTCAAAGTCGGCGACAACATCACCACCGACCACATCATGCCCGCCGGCGCGAAGATTCTCCCCTATCGCTCCAATATTCCCTTCCTCTCGAACTTCTGCTTCGCCGTGTGCGACGAGCAGTTCCCCGAGAGATGCCGCGCGGAAGGCAAGGGAATCATCATCGGCGGCAGCAACTACGGCCAGGGTTCTTCCCGCGAACACGCCGCGCTGGTCCCGCTCTATCTGGGTATCAAGGCGGTCATCGTGAAATCCTTCGCCCGCATTCATCTCGCCAACCTCGTCAATGCCGGCATTGTTCCGCTGACCTTCGCAAATGAAGCCGATTACGACACCATTGACCAGATGGACGAGCTGGAAATACCCGATATCCGTGAGCTTCTCGGCAAATCCGAAATCACGGTGGTCAACAGGACCAAAGGCACTTCCTTCAAGGTGACATGCGCCATCTCGGATCGCCAGCGCGACATCATCCTTGCCGGCGGTCTGCTGGACTACACAAGGGAAAGCGTGAAGTAAAAACGGTTCTGGGGAGATTGAAATATCATGTCAAAAAACAAGAAAATTTCAATGTCGGTGGTGCGCAGGCTTCCCCGTTACTACAGATTTCTGCTTGAACTCAAAAACAACGGCATTTACCGCATTTCCTCGCAGGCGCTCGCCGAAAAGATGGGCGCTTCCGCCTCACAGATACGGCAGGATCTCAATTGCTTCGGCGGCTTCGGACAGCAGGGCTACGGCTACGACGTACCCAAGCTGTTTGACGAGCTGAGCAGCATCTTAGGGCTGGACAGCCGCTACTCCGCCGTTCTGCTGGGCGCGGGAAATCTGGGGCGTGCCATCCTCAATCATGTGGATTTCGCATCGAGGGGCTTTGAACTCAAGGCTGTATTCGACAAGAATCCCGAAATCATCGGTACCTCCATCAACGGAATTGCCGTGCGCGACGTGGATTCCCTTGCGGAATACTGCCAATCTCACAAGGTGGACGCCGCCTTCCTCTGCCTGCCGAAGGACAGCGCAGAGCAGGTCGCCGATATTCTCTATCAGTGCGGCGTACGCGGCTTCTGGAATTTCAGTCACTATGACCTTTCCATGAAGTACGGGGATGTGGTGACCGAAAACGTCCATCTTAACGACAGCCTGATGACACTTTGCTGCTGCATGACCGAACAAAGAAGATCGGACGGCGCGGAATGATTCCGATCATTTCCCGAATCCATCACATAAGAATAAAAAGATGCCCTGCGCTGCGGATTCAATTCCACATGGCAGGGCATTGTTTTATGATAGAAATGAAATCATTGGTTGAGGGCAAGCTGCACGAACCAGATGGCCCACAGATGTACCGGATAGAACGCGTAGAAGAGATATTTGACGCCCTTTCCTCTCTTGTCCCCTCTTTTTCCGTTGTAGAGAAGACAGGGGATCGCTGCCAGCGAGGCGTAAATCTGCTTCTGCATATAATAATACAGACCCGCTCCCGGTTTATTCACCAGTTCCGTCGCGACATTGTACAGATTGATCCGGAGGTATTCCGTCCCGCCGGCTTCATTCCTGCTTACGATAAAGAAACAGAAGAAAACAAATGTCATCAGGCTGAAGCTGATCCAGGCTTCCACCGGACGCTTTCTCAGCAGCCAGAAAATCAGTATCGCCGCCACTCCGTACTCGCCGTAATCGGTGTCCATCCAGTACGCCGCGTAATAACAAAGTGCACACAGCGGCAGCCCGAAAATCACACACGCCGTTTTGTTCTCGGCCAGCTTGAATTTGCCCAGCCTGCGGAAAACCGCCTGCGGCAGACCGCTGATGGAATAAATCGCCGCCAATCCAAAAAACAATGTAAAGAACACGTTGACATTGTCAGGCGAATTCCACGGACTGCCGTGTACCAGATTGTAGGGAGGCGTACTGATCAGGGCAAACGCCGCAAGGCTTGCCAGATATTTCGGCATGGAGCGTGTATAATACGCCCCTTCCGCAATCAGGAAGCAGAAGATCGGAAACGCCAGTCTTCCAACCGTACGCAGCGGCCAGTAGAGGGGATCGCTCTGCTCAATCAGAAACGCGCCGATGTGGTCGGTCAGCATGATGATCATCGCCAGCGTTTTCAGCATGTCGGCGTTGAATTTTGTATCAAGTCGTTTCACATTGCCTTGTTCTGTAAAGATGCTATCGCTCATTCTTTCACCAGCCCTTTCAACCGTTTATTGACTTATCATCTCATAAAAGACGCATTCGCTCATGAATTCGTCCGGATTTTTGACGGGGAGATTATAGGCAAGCACCGCCTTGACATAAGCCGCTTCGGGAGACATGTCGTAGAAGCGTCTGATGCCGAGTTCATCCATCTCGGCCTGGGTGGAATAAATCTCGCTTTCCGTCCGCTTGAAGGAACCCAGCCAGAGCGGAACGCCGCATTCACGGCACCTTCCGGCAAATGAAAGCAGCGAGGTATTCTCCCCCACCGTGCAGGCCGTCGCGCAGTGGTAGCCGTAATTCACCACCGCTGCAAATCCTCTGGGGTCAACAGCCGCATACTCCATGCCGGGATAGGAACGCAGCAGCATGACCTTTTTTTCGCCGAGATCGACGTTTTCTCCGGCAATGGGCGGCAGCTTCCTGCGGAATGAATCGGGCAAGGGATTCACCTGCGATAATGAGGGAATAAATCTTCCATCCTTCACCGTTCCGAAGCATCCTCCGTCGTAGGACGAAAATTCATCCGAAAAGCAGTCGGCCGAAAGCAGCCGTGTGGCAAGATAAATCGTTTGCGCGCCGTCGGCATTCCGGCGGTAGGAAACGAATACGCCCTTCATTCCGCCGGCGAGGATAAAGTCCACCGACGACCGGAAATTCGGAATGGCGTTGCTCTTCGGGTCATTGACGGGGCGATCGGCGGCGGTCAGCACGATCGGGCATTCCGTGTGGCGCAGAAGCATTCCCATGGCAGCCGCGGTATATGCCAGCGTGTCCGAACCGTGGGTCATGATAATCCCGTCATAAGCCGCCGTATCCACCGAATTCAGGGCCTTGTAAAGAGTATTCCATACGTCGCAGGTGAGATTTTCACTGAGAATGCTGCAGGGATTGACCACTTCCAATTCGCAACCGGCATATTCCGGGCATTTTTCGCGAAACTCCCGAATCAATATATAAGGTGAATCTCCTTCTATTTCCCTCACTCCGTCGCTGCATGTGCTGCCGATGGTTCCTCCCGTCAGCACGACCAGTATTTTTCCGTTTCCGGTTGTCACGGCCAATCCTCCATTTCTTAATTCCGTACTGAATTTAGCTGAAACTATTTTAGTATATTTTTTAGTTTTAGTCAAGTCAACAAAAAAACCTTCCCTCTCCGAAAACACTTGACGAACGCATAGAAATGTGATAAACTTGTCCTCAGTAAGGGAGTAGTCGGCATGGGATGGCAAAAGCGATCCCGTGTGATAAAGTCGACATACTGAAACCTAGGTTTCCGGCTTTGTACGAAACGGCGAGACTTATCTGCTTTTTTGAGGCAGGTAGGTTTCGCCTTTTTTGTTTGCTTTCTTACAAGTTATTTTCACGGAGGAATGAACAATGAATCTGTTTGACCTGTTTGTTATCGCTGTAGGGCTCTCGATGGACGCCTTTGCCGTTTCGGTATGCAAGGGGCTTGCCGTGCCGAAGGTAGGCAGACGGCACGTCATGACTGTGGGAATCTATTTCGGCGGATTTCAGGCGCTGATGCCGGTAATTGGTTACCTTCTGGGCAAGCAGTTTGAATCCATGATCACCAGCATTGACCACTGGATCGCCTTTGTGCTGCTGGCGGTCATAGGCGGCAATATGGCACGTGAAGCGCTTGTCGGCGACGACGACGAGGAACCCGACGGCTCCTTCGATTTCAAGACCATGCTTCCCCTGGCGGTCGCAACAAGCATTGACGCGCTGGCCATCGGTGTGACCTTCGCCTTCCTCAACGTCAGCATACTTCCCGCCGTCCTGCTCATCGGCGCGACTACCTTCGCCCTCTCTGCCGGAGGTCTGCAGGTCGGAAACGTATTCGGCACCCGCTACAAATCCAAAGCCGAGCTTGTCGGAGGCATTATCCTGATCTGTCTCGGCGGCAAAATACTTGTGGAACATCTCTTCTTCGGCGGCTGACGCAAGAAAGCAATTGACATCATTCCCGCAGAGGAATATAATAATACCACAATCCAAAAAAGGTGGTAATTTAATATGATCAAACACATCGTACTTTTCAAGCTGAGCGACAACAGCCCGGAAAACTGCGCCAGAACAGCCGACATTCTCCGCTCGATGGACGGCAAAGTCGATCTGCTGCGCGGCATTACAGTCGGCGTGGACAACCTTCATTCCCCACGTTCCTATGACATAGCGCTGGAAGTGCTGCTCGACGACATGGACGCGCTGGCCGCATACCAGCAGGACGATTACCACTGCAATGTGGTCAAAAAGCACATGCATTCCGTCGCCTGCGGCAGTGTGGCAATCGATTTTGACATCGGATGATTGACAGTTGTATCAACCTATAGTTGACTCTTCTTGCTCAAACATTGATTGACAATTTCCTCCGGAATGGTATATACTGGACACATCGCACGGAATTCAGGAGAATTCCACCGGATACAGCTTGGATGAGCTGTCAATTAAATTTTGTTTTGGAGGAACTTTACTATGTCAGAAGCAAGACTTTTCCATCAGGAAGACTGCGATCTTTCCCTGCTCGCAGGCAAGACCATTGCCATCATCGGTTACGGCAGCCAGGGTCACGCACACGCCCTTAACCTCAAGGAATCGGGCTGCAAAGTCATCATCGGTCTGTACGAGGGCAGCAAGTCCTGGGCAAAGGCCGAGAAGCAGGGCTTAGAGGTCTTCACAGCTGCTGAGGCCGCCAAGAAAGCCGACATCATCATGATCCTCATCAACGATGAGCTTCAGGCTGATATGTACAAGAAGGACGTCGAGCCCAACCTCGAGGAAGGCAACATGCTCATGTTCGCTCATGGCTTCAACATTCACTTCGGCTGCATCAAGCCCCCGAAGTTTGTCGACGTCACCATGATCGCCCCCAAGGCTCCCGGTCACACCGTCCGTTCGGAGTACCAGGCCGGCAAGGGTACACCCTGCCTTGTCGCTGTCTATCAGGACTACACCGGCCGCGCACTTGATATGGCTCTGGCTTATGCCGCAGGTATCGGCGGCGCAAGAGCCGGCGTTCTGGAGACCACATTCCGCACCGAGACCGAGACCGACCTCTTCGGTGAGCAGGCTGTCCTCTGCGGCGGCGTATGCGCGCTGATGCAGGCAGGCTTCGAGACACTCTGCGAGGCTGGCTACGATCCCAGAAATGCTTACTTCGAGTGCATTCATGAGATGAAGCTGATCGTTGACCTCATCTATCAGAGCGGTTTCGCAGGCATGAGATATTCCATCTCCAACACCGCTGAGTACGGCGATTATGTCACCGGTCCCAAGATCATCACCGCTGAGACCAAGAAGACCATGAAGAAGATCCTCGCTGACATTCAGGACGGCTCCTTCGCAAAGGAATTCCTCCTCGACATGTCTCCCGCTGGCCGTCAGGTTCACTTCCAGGCCATGCGCAAGCTCGCTGCTGAGCATCCCTCCGAGATCGTCGGTGAGGAAGTCAGAAAGCTCTACAGCTGGAACGATGAGAGCTCCAAGTTCATCAACAACTGATCGGCTGCTCCTTTTTAACTGATCCATTCTGCCGCTGTTCCTGTGTGGCTTTTCACATCGGAACAGCGGTTTTTGCTTTTTCTGCCGGATATTTTCAACGATTTGCCTGACTCTTGACAAATAGAAAGAAAGGAAATATAATGAAAAGAGAATCCCCCAATGCTGAAGGAATTCCGGAAGAATCAGCATTGATGAACGGCCGCATTATTATGTATTATTTCACAGAAAGGGCTTGAAAAGATGAAGAACCGAAAATTCACATTTGCCCTGCGGACACTGCTCATTTCTGCACTGATAGCCGCCATGCTGGCAGTTTCAGGCGGAGTGGTCATCGCGGGAGCCTCCGGCGCGGGAAGCACCACCAGGAACCGCAGCAATGTCATCTGCAAGACGGAGACGATCGAGGGCGACGACGTTGAACTCAATATCGGCATTGCCAGAGCCCGCGACGACAGCATGCTTTACTTCAACGCCTCTCCTGTTTCCTTTGTCGACAATTACAAAAGTGAAATTCTGGATGATTCCGTTGCGGTAAACGTATACGACGGATATGCTGCCAACTTTATTGACGGTTCAGGCAATCTGGCATTTGTGGTCACACTCGATCCGCCCGTAGTCGTGGAAGGAGCCTGCAAAATCGAAAACAATACGGTTTCGGTTGACAAGGAGAATGAGGATTTCATTAATGCCGCCGACCGGGTGGAAAACAGTGTTGCATACGGTTCATGCTGCTTCTGCTATGATCACCCCGAGATTTTCTGGATCAGGGATTTTCAATCCAGACTTTCTCTGACCGCAAAATCGGACGGAAACGGCGGATACAACGCCGTCATTGACAAGGTCAACATCACCGCTTTTGAAGCCTATTCCGGCGCACAAAGCGAAATAACCACTGTGAAAAACGGCATTGACACCGCGTTTGAAGCCATTCCTGCAGGGGATACACGATATGAAACGGTAAAGAATATTCACGATTATATCTGCGAAAACGCATCCTATAACTTCGAGGCTGCCGCACAGAGCGCTACTTCTGACGCTCACACCATCGCTCCCCTTTTCAACGGAAAGAAAACCTTTGTCTGCGAGGGATATTCAAAATCCTTCAAGGTGCTTTGCGACAGATTTGACATTCCCTGTGCGCTGGTCATAGGCAAAGGAAATACAGAGGCGCACATGTGGACCTACGTGCGCATGGATGACAACAAATGGTATGCTGTTGACGTCACATGGGACGACACGGATCCCATTTCCGATGACTATTTCCTCAGGGGGAGCAACCGTTTTAATAACAATCATACCCCCAACGGCTACGTAACGGTGGATAACAGCGTCCTTCTGGTATTTCCTCCTCTCAGCTTAGCGGATTACAACCCTGATTGGAATCAGGGCAATTCTTCTTCCAGTTCTACATCCGAAACATCGGCTTCCGGACAGACTTCCCAAACTTCGGCTTCCGGTCAGACTTCCCAAACTTCGGCTTCCGGTCAGACTTCCCAAACTTCGGCTTCCGGCCAGACTTCTCAAACTTCGGCTTCCGGACAGACTTCCCAAACTTCGGCTTCCGGCCAGACTTCCGAAACGTCGGCTTCCGGTCAGACTTCCCAAACTTCGGCTTCCGGACAGACTTCCGAAACGTCGGCTTCCGGACAGACTTCCGAAACGTCGGCGTCTGAATCATCTTCAACCCAGACCTCAACAACACAGACTTCGGCCACACAGGCACGTGCTAAGGAAATTGCCGTCAGGCTTGACAATCCCAACAACGGCTTTGTGAAATCCGCTCAGATACCCGAAACAGCCAAGGCAAAGGCAGGCAACGATGACGTCGCGCTGGACAAAATCCGGATAATCGTCACGAAGTTGGACGACACGAAGAAAAAGACGCTCAGCGACGGCATAAGGAAGATCAACAACAGCTACGACCCGGACAACTCGATGCTTGAGGCATATGATATTGAACTTGTTGACGGCAACAACAATACCGTGACCATCATAGAGGGAAAGGTTAAAATCTGCCTTGCGTTCCCCTCAGACAGCTCAAACAATTACACCAACTATGTCTATTCGGTCTATCACCAGAAGAATGACGGCAGCGTTGAGCGCATTACTCCGGTGGGATACAACGCGCAGGGCGTATGGTTTGAAAATGACAAATTCAGCCCCCACGGTCTGGTCTCCGTCAAGAAATCCGGCGGCGATGAGCCTTCACCCGGTACCGGCGAAACCATTCTCATGACCGTAGTTGCCATCATTCTGCTTGCACTGGCTGCCTGCGCAATCGCATTTGTCGTTATCAGGAACAAAAAGTCGGACAATCACGACGAATTGCCCGAAACAGATGACACCCAGAGCAGGGATTAATTCTCAGTTCATCATGCGCTGACTCTCATTGTTAATAATACCGGCGGCAGAGCTTGGTTGATTCTGCCGCCGGTTGTTTTATTTCTCAATTATCTGGGTTTCTTTGTAATAATGCGCCAGTATTTCCCGATAGGTCATCCCGCTGAGTGCCATGAGATTGGCACCGAATTGGCTCATTCCGGCGCCGTGTCCGCTGCCTCTCACGTCAAAGACGAATCCCTTGTCCTCATATTTTATCGTAAAGCAGGCCGAACGCAGCCCGAAAACATTCCTCAGTTTCTGTCCGGTGAAGTTCTTTCCGCACAGACGGTAGCGCATTACATACCCGGAATCGGAACGCACACATTCTCCCAGCCAGTCCCCCGCTGCCTTGTCAGATGAAAGTCCCAGCTGTTCCCGGCAGATGACCGAAAATTCCTCTTCCGACAGTCTGACAGTGCTGCGGTAATCCTCGGCGCAAAGATCATCGCGGCTTTCCACAGGCGCCAGATAAGGAAAATCCCCTTCCCAGATATTGCCGCCGTATTCCGTCATTCCGCAGGAGCATTCGTGATACGCTGCAAGAATCGGCTCCCGGTGATACGCGATGTATTCCCCGTACACCTGATTCACCAGCCGTTTCATCCGGGAATAATTCTTTGCGTAATCCCCGCCCCATTTCCGCTTCATCTGCTGTCGGGTGAGATAACTCTGTTCTTCACCCGGCGTGCCGTGAAGTCTGCGGTATTTCAGAATCGTGTAGCAAACGACCGTCTGCGCTTTAATCGCCTCGTCGTCGTATTCCGGCGGCATCTGGGAGGCAACCACGCCGCAGAGATAATCCGCTTCACTCATTACTTCCCGCTCTCCCGTTTCCGGAATTGTTACTGTCACAACCGGATCGCCTTCACTTTGCAGGCTGAGCCGGCTTTGCGACACAAGTTTCAATGCAGACATTTCACCGCCGTCCATCCATACAAGTGACACTGCCGGAAGCAGCGTGAGCGTCATGAAAAACAAGAAGCTCAATAAGACAATCTTTTTCAGCCTGACCATACCGTACCGTCCTTTGTTTTATGATATTGGAATCATCCCGCTGTTATTTTTTTATCACTTGACTTTATCTGTATATTGGGATAAAATATAAGATGATAATTTAGCATTGTTTTTTATGATTATTAATAATTATATGCGGTTTGCTGCGGAAAAATGACAAACACAACATAAAATTTTTCTTGGCAGCTATATTTCAACACTCGTTTTTCCGGGAGGGAAGCAGATGAAAATAAGACGGTCGATGGTGGTTTTGTTTATTATCGCCTCTCTTGTCATCCCTATTTCACTATATCGCAATATGTTTTCGGAGAACGCGTCGGAGGAATTTGTCAGCACGGTGGGAATCATCAGCAATGTGCTTATGACGGTTTTTCTGATGCTGGTAGTCGCCTTCTCTATTTTCAGCGATGACTTTCCGCATTCATACACCGCACGGAAGTCCGGAGGGCTGGGAATGATTTCCATGCTGGCGGCAGGTGCATGTGGTTTCTCGTCCATCCTTGGCATCATCAGCAACGACTCGCCGCTTTACAGCGGGACGGGCGGTATTGTCTTTATGCTGCTCGGACTTCTCACCGTACTGGGCATGATGTTCTATTCCGTCAGCTTTTTCAAGGGAGAAAATCTGATTCTCTCATTCCCTGTCATTCCGATTCTTCCGGCGCTGTGGTACGGCTACAGAATGCTCGCTGCCTTTCTGCGTTCTGCTTCTATGGCCGATATCAGCGCAGAGCTTCCCGTGATAGCGATGTGCTGTTCCTTTACCATCTTCCTGCTCACAATCGGCAAGCTCTTCTGCTGCATCAATTCAAACTCCATCAAGTGGGGATTTGCAGCCGGTTGCATCGGCATTATGACATCACTCCTCTACAGCGTGAACTGGCTGGTTAAAGACTGCAAGTCAACCGCCGATCTGGCGGGCAATCCGCTGGTATTTACCGATATAATCATGGCGCTCTTTGCGATTGGCGCGCTTTTCCATGTTTCCAATCCTGCCGAGTATTTCGACGACGAGGAATGGGACGATTACTTCTATGAAACCTATGACCTTCCCAAGCCTAACCTGATTCTGCACACGCCTGTGGATGAGCTGGAGGAAAACAGCCTGCTGGACTCCGACATAAACGAATCGCCTTACATACCAGTCAATTCAACCGTCGGTTCAGGCAGAAGAAATACGCAGGAAAACTACCCGCCAAAGTCCGCGCAGCACCCTCAGCAGCCCCCCGCCAATTCAGTTCCGTCGTACATTGCCAACCCCGCAGCCTATTACGCACAGTACCCCCAGCCCGCGCAGCAGCCCTATTATCCCCCGGCCTATCCTGCCTATCCCGTTTATCCCTATCAGGGCATGGTACCGCCCAATTCCGGATACGCCCCAGGTTACCCGAATCAGACGCAGCCTGTGGAGTATGTCAATCCTTACGACGCCGCTGCCGCTCAGTACCAGTACGAGCGCAGACGTTCCGAGCTGCAGAGCCGTGAGCTGGAGAAACTGACCGGAGAAGTGGACAGTTCCTTAGCCAAGCTGCAAAGCAACGTCACTCGCAATCAGCCGCCTTCCAACCAATATGTCAACGCCGCTCCGGACGAAAGGCTGAAAGACAGAGCCACTTCCGCTCCCCAAAGCAGAAACGTCCGGCTTGCGCAAGGCTACAGTCAATCGGGAGAAAGGCTGACCGACCACGTTGACAGGCTGGAGCAACAGAACCGACGCGTCCCAACGCAGACCGCGGACGATGACGACGAATACACCTACGAGTATTACTATCCGACGGACAGCTCCCGCTACAGCCCCAATCAATTCAACCCCACCGACAACGGCCGCGGATACCAGGGCGGCAGACGTTGATTTTTTCAATTATTCTCCAATCCCCTGCATTGTTTAACGCAATGCGGGGGATTTTTCCTTGTATCTTATACGCTTGACGTCAAATACTGATTATGTAATGTTATTTTTATAAAAAAATTATCTGGTTTTTAAAACTAGGTATTGACATTCGTTAATCGGTATGATATAATTTAGGCGTAAAGAAAAAGCAACTCTGATAAAAAGGAGATCATGATAAATGAATATTTCCATCAACGATTACAGAACGATGTACGCACAGCACGAGGTAAGCCGCCAAAGACAGATCAAGGCGCTGAGCCTGCCGACATACACTTTCAATGAAGAACTGCTCAACTGCGTCACGCACGCGCTGGGCGCGCTGCTTGGTGTAGTGGGCTGGATCATGAGCATGAAGCTGCTGCTTCCCGCAGGCAATCCGATTGCCACCGTTTCCATGAGCGTATTTTTTGTCACGACGATTGTGCTTTACGCCAATTCGGCCACCTATCACGGCTGGGAGCTGACGCGGGCAAAAAAGAAATTCCAGATAATGGATCACTGCTCGATTTTTCTGCTGATCGCCGGCACCTACGCCCCCTACACGTTGATGGTGATGAATAACCTTGCCGGCAGAATTATTTTTGCCATCGTCTCGCTGACTTCGGTGGTCGGAATCAGTCTTAACATCATTGACATGAAGAAATTCAGCAAAATCTCAATGGCGTGCTACCTCATTTCCGGATGGTGCATTATTTTTGCCTACCGGGACATTTCCGCCGCGCTCTCGCACCAACAGTTGATCCTGCTGGTAACGGGCGGCGTCATTTACACCCTCGGCGCCGTACTTTACGGACTTGGCGAAAAGATCAGGTATATGCACACCATCTGGCACCTCTTTGTTCTGGGAGGCACTTTGTTTCACTTTGCCAGCCTGTACAGCTTTATCCTCTACAATCTGTAAGACTTTACCCCATATCATTTATGCCAATATACAAACAAACCCCAGACAGCCGTATCGGAGCAATCCGATGCGGCTGTCTGGGGTTATCTGTACGAAACACTTACTTCTTGTTTTTCTCTATCCAATCGGTGGTGAAGGTGCGGAAGCTCTCCTGCGCGCGGCTCATCTTCTGCCCCCTGCGATGCACAAGGAAGACATGGCGCACGAAGGTTTCGTCCTCAAAGGGAATGATTCTCACCTGCGAATCGGCGTATTCCTCCGCGAGGAAGGTGGCGGATATGCCCACTCCCCTCTTCTGCCTTGCCGCCTCGACGATCAGCGAATCGTCGCTGATTTCCAGAAGGATGTCCGGATTGAGTCCTCCCTTGACAAAGCGGGTGATATTGTGCGGATAAAGCGAAAAATCACGACCTTTAAGGATAATCGGGTAACCGTTGAGATCGGGGTAACGGATAATGGTGTGACCCGCCAGCGGGTGATCCTTGTGTACGATGGCGCGGAAATCGTGGGAAAAGCAGAAATCCGCTTCGTAATTGATGAGGTCGATCGGCTGCGGAAGGAAGGCAAAATCCACTCGTCCGCTTTGCAGCATGTCATAAATCGGGTATTCCGGGTATTCCACCAGATCGAGATGCACATCGGGATATGTATCGTAGAAATCCGTGACGAATTGCAGGGTCAGGTACTTGGGTACGCCATAGGTCGTGGCAATATGCAGGGTGGAAAGGGCATTGATGCTTTCCTCTGTGAATTCGCTCTTGATCCGGTTGCACTCGCTAAGAATGACATTGGCGGTGGAATACAGCTTGTGAGCGTATACCGTGGGGTTGAGTCCCTGCGGAGAACGGGTGAAAAGGCTGCGTCCCAGCTCTTCCTCAAGTTTCTTGATCATTTTGCTTACAGCCTGCGGGGTGACGAAGATCTTCTCCGCAGCCTTGTGTATGCTGCCCAGCTCATACACCCTGACAAAGCAGCCCAGCAGTCTCTCATCCATATCTTTGGTTGTCCCCTTTCCCATTTTGAATTTCTGAATTTATTATAGCATATCATCAAACAATATGCAACGTCTGTTCCGTGCAACATTACAATAAAGACCGGCTCCTGTGATCAGAAATCCGTGGAGCCGGTCTTTTCAACTCGTATTCAGGAAAAAAATCAATACTGCTCGGCTTTGTTCTTGGCGTACACACCGGCGAAACTGAACAGGGAGAGCAGCGCCAGCAAAACGGCGATATTGGTCGCTGCATTCGCCTCGCCTGTTGCCGGAACATCGCTGCCGGCGGGCACCGGCGTGCTTGCAACCGCAAACAGGCTGAATCCGTCGGTCGTAATCATGATGCCGTCTTTACCGCCGACTGCCAGCTGCTTGGTGTCGACCTTCTTATCGGCAAGCTGATGGTATACGGTGTAATTATACTTGCTGTAAGCCTTTTTGACGGTATCGTTCGGATAGGCCAGCGTAAAATCAACCTTGCCATCCTGAAGCTTGACGGTATGTTGCTCTCCGTCCTCAAGATGAACCTCATAGACCATCAGATTCTTATCCTTGTCATTGAATTTCTTGTCCGCCTTCTTTATTGCGGCAAGGAATTCTTTCTTTTCCTCATCAGTGGGCTTTTTGACCACAAGCGTCAACCCGTCACCGTCAAACGCGCTGTCGTCTTCACACACAAAATCCGCGCCCTCATGGGCTTTGGCAGCGCTCGCGAATTTCTTGCTGCCCTGATCAACCGTGATCGGGATGTATTCCTGCTCTTTCGCAACGGAGGCAATCGCAAAACGGCTGAAGCTGTCGGTGGTAAACTGTATGCCGTCTTTCGTCGGATACGCGTCTATGCTTGTGTCTATGCTCTTATCGGCCAGCTGATGATAGATTGCAAAGTCATATTCATCGCGGAGATACTCCACTTGCTTGGTGGGATAGGCGAGAGTGACCGTGACAGCGGATTTGTCCTGGACAGACACCTTCTTGCCCTTGCTGTTGACGAGAGAAATGTCGTAGACCATCAGGTTCGAATCGCTGTCGTTGAAATCTTTGTCCTCTTTCTTGATGAGCGCAAGGAAAGCCTTCTTGTCGGCGGCGGAAAGAGCTTTCGCCACGATCTTGAGATTTTTGTAGTCAATCTCGTCGTTCTTTTCGATGTAGGCGTTCTTGATGATGCTCTTGCTGCCGCTTTCTATCGTAAGGGCAGCATTGGGAACGTCATCGCCGGAATTATCCTCCGGCTCATCCGACGGCGTATTGGTTCCGCCCTGGTCGTCGGACGGGGTATCGGTTCCGCCCTGGTCGTCGGACGGGGTATCGGTTCCACCCTGGTCGTCGGACGGGGTATCGGTTCCGCCCTGGTTGTCGGACGGCGTATCGGTTCCGCCCTGGTCGTCGGACGGGGTATCGGTTCCGCCCTGGTCGTCGGACGGGGTACTGTTTCCCGATGCAGCCAATATGCTGCTGTCGGGCAGATTTTCAGGAGAAATGTCAAACAGGTAAGTGACTTTGGGCTTGCTGCTGTTGACAGCGCGAACATATATCGTTCCCTGCTCGCCAAAGATTTTGCGCAGGGTGCTGTTGGGCACTGTATATTTGTCGCCTGTCCTGGAAACGGCGGACCCGTCATTGATGGTGAGCGTGAGGTCGCTAGCTTCGCCCAGACCGTCCACCGCAAATTCAATGCAATCCTCTCCGGCCGTGTACTCGGGCGCATTGATCGAAACGGAATATCCGTTAGCGTTGTCAACCACGAGATGATCCGCATTTTCCGCCGTAGCAACCGGCGTATTTTTCAGATTGACATAGCTAAGCGATGTCAAACCGCTGAGATCGATGTCCGCAATGGGGCAGTCACTGAGACTGAGCGTCTGAAGATTGGTGCAGTTGCTGACATCTATATTTTTGATTCCCGACGAATCGGCCTCCACCGACGTGACTGCGCTCGCGCCGCTGCCAAATGATGTGTCGGTAAAGGGAACGGCTGAATCAATGGTGTAATCGGTGTCATCGTCCAGCGTCAGGGTGAATGTCACGGTGCCGTCCTCGTTTACCGTTTTGACCGCGCTGTCAGCCGGCAGGTCAATTCCTGTGGAATGGCTGCCTGTCACAGTGACACTGTATGAACCGGCCATGGATTCGACATTGATTTCATAATCGTGTCCTCCGGAGGCAAATGCGTCGAATAATGAACGGGGCATGACGGCAGACGCCGCAAACAAAACCGCCGCCATCATGGTTGCAATGGGAAACCAATAGGATTTGCGCGGCTGCTTGGTCCGGATTTCCTGTGTCATTCGTCTCACCGGTCGGGCAGCGTAACCAAGCCTGCCGTAACGAGGGCGAAAAGCCGCAGGTCTGTGAGGATTGAACCGACTGTATGATCTGTTCATAAGAAATCATTCCTTTCCTCTATGACAGAAGTAAACGATAAATCAACAAATTAATATACATATTTATTTTACATCATCTTTAAAAGAATGTCAATCCGGTTCAGGCAAAAGGGCTATATTTTTCAAATAATTAACATAATCGACAACAAAAAAAATCCGGTTCACTTCTGCGTCGGTCAGAAGTGAACCGGATGGAAAAACGCAATGTATGATTTACTTCGCCCAGATAAGTTCTCCTCTGCGCTTGGCAATAACGCCGGTAATGCCTGCGACGGAGATCAGAACGATGAGCAGCACGATGTTGAGTCCTACGCTGGATTCGCCTGTCTTGGGTGAACCTGTGTTGCCGCTCTTGGTCGTGACAGAAATGGCATAAATGCTGAAACCGGGAGCATTGAAGTGTATGCCGTTCTTGTCGGCGGTGCACTTGACTCCTTCGATATCGGGTGAATTCAGATACTTCATGGCTTTGTAATCGAAATCCTTGAAGTGGTAGACTTTATAATTGTATTTATCCCATTCCTTGGCAATGTCGGAGGGGTATTTGAGGGTGAGATTGATGCCCTTCTCGAGCTTGAACAAATCGCAGCTGTCGCTTTTAAGGTCAATATTGTAGGCGATCAGTCTGCATTCATCCTTATCGAACGTCTTGTCATATTCGGCCACCTGATCGTAAAGAGATTCGCCGGCACCCATCGGGGAAATACTGAGCGTAAGATCATCCTTATCGACCTTTTCGCCCAGAACGAATTTTTCTTCCTCATAGTCATAAAGGACTTCCTGCGCTTCAAAATTCTTTGCGGATTCCGCCGAGGTAATGGTGCCGGAAACGTCGTCAACCGTAATATCGCCGGCCGCCTCTTCGGGAGCTGCGGGTGCTTTCGGATTTTCCAGAATATGGACTATGCCGCTGAAATGCAAAATCGAATCCTGGTTGTAAACGTCGATATTGATGTATTGATCGGCATAGGCGTTGCCAAAGACCAGCTTCATATCCTTATCGGTTTCCGGAATAGCCGACTTTCCGGTGGGAGAAAAACCTTCTTCACTGCTGATTTCCTCTACAAGCAGCGTCATATACTCGGATTTTGTCTTGCCGACGGTCTTATACTTGGAGAGATCGATCGTTTCTCCCGCTTTTACATCCTTTACGTCTTCCATGCCGGAAAGCTCACAATACGAGCGGCTGTTATCCGCTAGCGGGAATTTGGAAGGCAGCTTGACACTGCTGAAGGAATCAAACGGATTTCCGCTCACTGTTAAGTCATTCAGTGCGGTGTTCTTTGAAAGATCAAGGCTTTTCAGCTTATTGTAACTCAGATCGAGAACCTGCAGTTTGGTGTTTTTGGAAAGATCAACGGCACCCAGCGCACACTGAAAAGCAGTCATCGATTTCAGCGCGGTATTACCGGAAACATTCAGCTCAGACAGGTTGCTGTTATCATAGCAATCCACTCTCTCCAGCTTTGTGTTCTTGGTTAAATCCAGCTTTTTTACGCTTGTATTGGTACACTGAAGAAACTTCAGGTTCACATTTTTTGACAAATCAAGTGCGGAAAGCGTTCCGTGGATTTCAAGGGTTTCAAGTCCTGTGAGTCCTTTGACATCAGCGGAACCCGCATCATATACCATCAAATCGCGGATCACGCCTTTATCGCCCTTGCAATAGAGGGTAACGCTGTTGAAAACAATATCTTCAGAGGAGTCCCACTTTACAGGGGTTTCTTCACCGTCAACGGTGTAATAGACGCCCAGGTCGCTGGCTTCCTGATTGCCGTTATTAATACGTAAATAGGTGCTCTCTCCGGACGCGCTGAAGGATGCCACGGGATAATTTTCAATATCTTCGGGAATCTCCCCGTCATCATCGGGCGTGGTGTCATCATCGGGAGTGGTATCGCCGTCGGGAGTGGTATCGCCGTCGGGAGTGGTATCGCCATCGGGAGTGGTATCGCCATCAGGCGTTGTGTCTCCGTCGGGAGTGGTGGGTTGGTTTCCTTCGCCATACACTCTCACAACTGCCGACTTTTCTGCCACGGCATTTGAAACACCGGCAATTGATTTTGGCGCCAGCATGGAAACCGCAACCAGAAATGCCGTAACGCACATTGTAGCAGGAATCCAGAATCTGCTCTTTTTGCTCTTATTGGTCTTCGTAAAAATCTTCCTCTCTGAATAAAAATCACGGATATTGGTCACACAAAATCATGACTTTCCATACATTTTATTATAATTCAGTCATAATGGAAAGTCAATACGATTTGTTGTAAAATTTTACAACGGTATTCTATTAATAATAAAGACCCGCAGACATTTTCTTCACACACAAGAAATGCCCGCGGGTCTTTTGGTTCAGATGTAGGTCTGCATATCACGGAAGGTCTGTGCTGTCAGGTCTTCCGTGCGAAAAACAAAAGACGGTGCATCGTCCGTCGGGATCTGCAGTCGGTCAACCGCCTCTCCCAGCCTGTCTCCGTCGATCGTACCCGGCCGGAAGTACGCCAGCGTGATATGCGGCGTCAGAGAATACGGCAGATTGACAATGCCGTCAAAGCGTCGGTACAGTTCGAGCAGCAGTTCATAGTCAGGCTCACTGTGAGGTCGGAGCAGCAGTACCAGCGATTTTGACACCATATTGATGATTCTGTCGGCTTCCATTACGATCTTCTTTCCGGCATATTCGCTTCTTATTGCATTGACAGAATGCACTGCCTCGCTAAGACTTTCAGCCACCTCACGGCGGTAGCTTTCCCCGTCACACGAACCGGACACGCACATTTCCGGCGAAACAAGGTCGTGCAGCGTCATGTGACAGGAGGAAACCGGCAGAGGCGACGCCAGCATGTTCCCCACAGATTCATGCAGTGCCCACTGGATTTTCTGCACGGCCTGCGCGCATTGCCTGTCGGCGAGAAATACGACGGTGCTGCCATAAAACGGCCCAAAACTCCCGTCGGAATTGACCTTGCGCGCAAGTCCCCCGTGCGTTTGAAATCTTCCCTTTATCGGCTGAAATTTCCATGCCGTTCTCTGCTCATATTCAGACAGTAATGACATTTCATGGCACCTCACTTTTTCACAAATTCCGAAGAATCAATTTTTCACAAGTCTAAGGACACGCTGATTAAGTCGATTCTGCCCCCGCTCGGTGACGTATTCTCGCGCGGGCGAATCGACGGCTACGCCTTTAATCAGCGTGTCCCTAAATACAGAACGAGTTGAATCAATATGTTTATTATTGTATGAATATTATATGAAAGTTATTTTTTGTCGCTGATTGTAACAATGTATTAACAACAACCGTCGATTTATGTAGAATATAGCATAAACAATGTTGTTTGTCTTCCACAATCGGTGGAAGACGCAGAGATTTTTTGAATTTTCGCGCAAGACAGAACAGGATGATTTTTAAATGTACATTGCCAATCATATTGAGCCGGGTACCACCGACAGGCTTATCTCCGAACTCTTCAATGCGGACAACATCGAAGAATTTCTCATGGCACACGAAGGCGAACTGGTTGTCCCTTCCTTTGCCGCCTATATCACGCGGCTGTGCAAGCAGAAAAACATGACTATTTCCAAGGCGCTGGACAAATCCGACCTCGGCGTCAGCTTCGGCTATGCTCTGTTCAACGGTTTCCGCAAGCCGTCGCGCGACACGGTTATCAAGCTGGCTATCGGGTTCGGGTTGAATCTCGAGGATACGCAGAAGCTGCTGAACGCAGCGGGATTTGGCGGGCTGTATCCAAAAATCAAGCGTGACGCGGTTATCATCTATGCGATACAAAGAGGATATTCGCTCTTTCAGACGCAGGAGCAGCTCAGTCGGCAGCAGCTGACGGAATTGATGGAAGCCGACAATGAAAGATGCTGAATCGACAATCCACGAGGGCAGTCTCCCTGTTCCGGAAAGCCTTGAAAAAGCGTATGAGCTGACCGAGCTTATCAGTGAACACCCCGGCAGGTACACGCTGCTCATGCAGAGAAAGCGCGACGGGAAGCGTTGCGTGGCAAAGCTGTTCACAGGCGCCATTCGGGACTGAGCGACATCAGCTGGCTGGAAACCGTCAGCTTCACATGGAATCTTGACATCTCCGGCAATCCCGGTATCAAGGATCTTTCCGCGCTGAAAAAAATGGGCAGCCTGCAGGTTGTGACCGTTTCGGAGGACATGCGTCCCCTGACCGAGGTCATCGCCGGTGACGTGGGTTTCTCGTTCAACTTCGTGTAATGTATACTGAATTATCCCAAAAACAGCCGCAGTAAGCACAGGCACGTACTTACTGCGGCTGAATTCATTGTTCCGTCTATTAATTCAAAAGTATTACAGTCTGTCCTTTATGGAGCTCATCAGACCACCGGAGGTGATGATATTCTGGATAAAGGGCGGGAAGGGCTGCGCCTGGTAGCTCTTGCCGGTGGTGAGATTGGTGATCACACCGGTGTCAAAATCCACCTTGACCTCGTCGCCGTTCTTGATATCCTCGGCGGCCTCGTCACATTCGAGAATGGCAAGACCGATATTGAGGGCATTGCGGTAGAAAATTCTGGCAAAGGTGGAGGCAATCACGCAGGAAATGCCCGAAGCCTTGATGGCGATGGGGGCGTGTTCACGGGAAGAACCGCAGCCGAAATTCTTGCCTGCCACCATGATTTCGCCGGGCTGAACCTTCCTGACGAAATCGGCGTCTATGTCCTCCATGCAGTGAGCCGCCAGCTCGGCATGGGACGATGTATTGAGATAACGGGCGGGAATGATGACGTCGGTGTCAACATTGTCGCCGTACTTATGAACTCTGCCTTGTGCTTGCATATTTTATAAATATCTCCCTTCAACTATTTCTATTCTCTTAGCGAACGTCTTTTCTCCAGGTGAGCGCTCCCGGATCCGTGATGTAACCGGTGACGGCACTTGCCGCCGCTACGGCCGGGCTGGCAAGGTAGATCTCACTGGTGATGTGTCCCATTCTGCCGATGAAATTGCGGTTGGTCGTGCTGACCGCTTTCTCGTTCTCGGCGAGAATGCCCATGTGACCGCCCAGACAGGGACCGCAGGTAGGTGTGGAAACCACCGCGCCGGCTTCAATGAAGATCTCCAGCAGACCTTCCCTCATCGCCTGGAGGTAGATGGTCTGTGTGCCGGGGAAGATGATGCAGCGCACATCCTTGGCGACTTTGCGGCCTTTGAAGATAGCTGCCGCGGCTCTGAGGTCTTCCAGTCTGCCGTTGGTGCAGCTGCCGATGACGCTCTGGTCAATTTTGACTTCCTTCTCGCCGATTTCGTCCACCGTGCGGGTGTTTTCGGGAAGGTGCGGGAATGCCACGGTCGGACGCAGCGTGGAAAGGTCGATGGTGTAGGTTTCGTCATATTCCGCGTCCTCGTCGGCGGTGTACACCACGGGAGTGCGCTGGAATCTGCCCTTGCAGTATTCCTCGGTCACCTCGTCCACCGGGAAGATGCCGTTCTTGGCGCCGGCTTCAATCGCCATATTGGCAATGCAGAGGCGGGAATCCATGGAAAGGTGCTTCACGCCGTCGCCGGTGAATTCCATCGACTTGTATCTCGCGCCGTCGACGCCGATCATGCCGATGATGTGCAGGATCACGTCCTTGCCCGTGACCCAGCCCTGCGGCTTGCCGGTGAGAACGAATTTAATCGCGGAAGGCACCTTGAACCATGTCTTGCCGGTGGCCATGCCGGCCGCCATATCGGTGGAACCCACGCCCGTGCTGAAGGCACCGAGAGCTCCATAGGTGCATGTGTGGCTGTCCGCGCCGATCACGCAGTCGCCGGGGCCGACAAGTCCCTGTTCAGGGAGAAGGGCGTGTTCAATGCCCATCTGTCCCACGTCAAAATAATTGAGCACATCGTATTTGTGGGCGAATGTGCGCACCTTCTTGACCTGTTCGGCGGCCTTGATGTCCTTGTTCGGAGTGAAGTGATCCATGACCAGGGCGATTTTCTCCCTGTCAAAGATCTTGTCCACGCCCGCTTTTTCCAGCTCGTTGATGGCAACGGGCGATGTGATGTCGTTGCCCAGCACCAGATCCAGCTTTGCCTCGATCAGCTGTCCGGCGGTCACGCTTTCCAGCCCTGCATGAGCGGCAAGTATTTTCTGAGTCATAGTCATACCCATAGTGAGTACTCCTCCTTGTCAAAATTGATTGTTAAATTTCAGTATAGCACACAACTTTCGTTTTGTAAATCGTTAATTTAAAAAAGGGTGATGTTTTCGCATAAAACTCACGAAATCCGGCCGGAATTATTTTTTGTATTTTTTTAATTTTTTTAAGTAAATTTAAGCCGGGGTGAATATAATGTAGCCATAAACCAAAAGGAAACAGGTGAAACGATATGAACAGCATCAACCAAATAACGGAATTCTTCAAAAAGCCGTTCGCATACGCGGCGGTATTCGGCACGCTGCTGACTTCGGTCAACGGGTATGTGCTTCTGAAAACATTCATGATTCCCACGGTGCAGGGATATGTGGAGGAAGCGCAGGACAATTCCTATTACGAAAACGTCGCGTCAACCGCGCCGGAGGAAGTACAGACCACGGAGAATTCTTATTCCGACGAAAACATCCGGATCAGCATCAGCACGGTGAGGACTAACGACACCGATGTTTACATCGCCGATGTGAAGGTATCCTCCGCCGCCTATTTAACCTGCATTCTCGGACTAACATGACGAGGAAGGCGATGGCACGCCAAGAGTTTC
>CAMHMN010000001.1 GCA_946186245.1 uncultured Clostridia bacterium | reverse complement strand
CCTCTTTGATATTGGCCTTGCCCTGGCGCAGAGATTTTACCTCCGTGCCGGTCAGTTCAATACCTGCTTCATACGATTCCTCGACGAAATATTCATGATAAGCCTTTTTGTTCTGTGCGATGCTTCTGTTTGAATCTTTCTCCTTGGGCATATTGATTCACCTCATAATTCGCTGCGTCCGTCAAGGGCCCTTTTGAGCGTCACTTCGTCGGCATATTCAAGATCGCCGCCGACCGGAATGCCGTAGGCAAGCCTTGTGACCTTCACTCCGAGAGGCTTGATGAGCCTGGAAAGGTACATCGCTGTCGCTTCCCCTTCCACCGTGGGATTAGTAGCCATGATGACCTCGCTTACTCCCCCGGCGTTGATGCGGGCAAGAAGCTCCTTGACGCAGAGCTGTTCCGGTCCGATGCCGTCCATGGGCGAAATGCAGCCGTGAAGCACATGATAGACCGCGTTGAATTCGTGGGTACGTTCCAGCGCGATCACGTCCTTCGGTTCGGCGACAACGCAGATAATGGATTGATCCCTGGAAGCGTTGGCACAGACAGGACAAAGCTCCTCGTCGGTCAGATTGCAGCAGATCCTGCACTTGTGAATCTTTTCCTTTGCCTCGATAATGGCGTTGGCAAAGGCTTCCGCCTCGGCCTTCGGCAGGTCGAGAACATAAAGCGCAAGCCGCTGCGCGCTCTTCTTTCCTATTCCCGGCAGTTTCTCAAACTGCTCTACCAGCTTTGAAAGCGGTGCAACCCGGTAAGCCAATTAGAATCCCATTCCCGGAAGCGACAGGCCGCCTGTGACAGCGTTCATCTTTTCTTCCTTATCGGCGTTGATGCTGCGAATGACCTCGTTGACAGCACCTGTGATCATGTCGGTGAGCATCTCCGGATCCTCCGGGTCAATGGCTTCGGGACTGATGGTGAGATTGGTGATTTCCATCTTGCCGAGCATGGTGACGGTAACGGCATTGCCGCCTGTGCTGACGGTGTATTCCTTCTGGTCAAGCTCAGCAGAAACCTTTTCCATTTCTTCCTGAATCTTCTGGGCCTGCTTTGCGATCTGGCTCATGTTGGTTGCCTGTCCTGAGCCGTAGCCCTTGGGTAATCTTGATTTCATTTTCAATTCCTCCTGCTAATCTTCTTCTACTTCCACGCCTGCCTGCTGCGCCCGCTGAATGATGGTTTCAGCCGCCGCAAAGGGGACGCCGGAAGACTGATCGTTCTGTTCTGTAGAATTATATTGAACTGCTCCCGACGGGGTATACGGACCCAGCCGGCAGTCGATTCCGGAAATTTGTCTGACGATGCTCTTGATGGATTCCTTGACCTGGGAGTTTCGCAGCATATCCCTGCCGAAACCGCCGGTTTCTATGAGCAGGTATTTGCCGTTGATAAAGGCTCTGGAATCCGCCAGCACGCTGTATGCCGCCTGATTGGCCACCTGAAGCGCCTCAATCACGCTGTTCCATTCGCTGAATAAACTGGCGCTGTCGCTCAGCTCACGCACATTCACCGACGCGCCGCCTTTTTCGCCCGAAGGCTTGCTTCCCGGCTCGGCGGTGCTGCCGTAGATCGGCACGGTCTGAACCGGCGCTTTGCTTTGCAGCAATCCCGAACGCACCATCCGCTCCAATGCCTCGATGCGTGAAAGAAGCGAATTCATCGCAGCGCTCTGGTCTTGCTGCTGCGGTCTCGCAGACGGAGTCTGTCGCTGTGAAGGCTGCGCAGCCGGTGTACCGTTGTCGGGAACACCGCAGATTATGATCAGCGCGGTTTCCATTTCCACACGCTTGTTCACGCCGCGCGCCATTTTTTCATAGGAAGACTGAAGAATATTCAGTATCTCGATGGCTCTGGCCGGGGTAAACTGTGCCGCCATCTGCTTGAGTTCAGTCAGTTCCGCTTCCGATGCGACGATAAGACCGTCGGAGTCCTTCACTGTGCAGAGGATCATGATGCTGCGGAAATAACCGATCAGCTCGTCACACAGACGGATCATATCCTTGGAATTGGCATAAAGCTCATTGATCAACCGCATCAGCGCAGCCGGATCTCGCTTGGCAATATCTCCCGCGATTTCGCTGATGTATCCGGTACCCGCCATTCCCACTGTTTCGCACACGGTCAGGGCGTTGACCTGTCGGCTCTTTCCCATTGCCTGATCGAGAATGGAAAGTGCGTCGCGCATGCCGCCGTCGGCAAGCCGCGCGATCATCAGACCCGCTTCGTCATCCATATCGCCGCCTTCCTGACGGGCGATATATCGGAGCCTGTCGCAGATTGCCTGCGGGGTGACACGGTGAAAATCAAACCGCTGACACCTGGAAAGAATGGTTGCGGGCAGCTTGTGCGGCTCAGTGGTGGCGAGAATGAAAATGACATAGGACGGGGGTTCTTCCAGCGTCTTGAGCAGGGCGTTGAACGCCTCGGTGGTGAGCATATGCACCTCGTCCACAATGAACACGCGGTATTTCGCCTGCGCCGGCGTGTAGCGTATTTCCTCCAGAAGATCGCGGATATCTTCAATCTTGCGGTTGGAAGCGGCGTCCATCTCGGTGACGTCCATAATGCTTTCGTCCTCGATGCCGCGGCAGATTTCGCATTCGCAGCAGGGATTGCCGTCAACGGGATGCAGGCAGTTGACTGCCTTTGCGAATATTTTGGCGCAGGTGGTCTTGCCTGTGCCGCGCGATCCTGTGAAGAGGTATGCGTGCGCGATTCTGCCCGAAGTCAGCTCGTTTTTGAGCGTTTCGGTAACATGTGGCTGCCCGACCACATCGGCGAAAGTTTTCGGACGCCACTTGCGGTAAAGCACCTGATACATGCTGTACACCCTCTCACCAGCAAAAATATGCGCCGCTTAATGTTTTGCGGGCAATAAAAAAGACAGAACCCTCATGCACATCGTCACACGGACACCAGATTGACTGCGGCGCACAAGGCAAACCGCTTAATGCTGCTCGGTTCCCCGCCTGACATGGTTCACAGCGCCTTGCCGCACAGGATCCGGCATCCGCATGTCGATATGCACGAATGTATTCTGTCTGAATTGGCAATTTTAACATCATCGCCAGGACTTCTTCAGTCGCTATAATAGTATAATACAACGCCTTCAAAAAATCAAGTTATTTTTTTCGCAGTTTGTAAATTTTTTGTATACGGGAAAAGAGCAAAAACAGCGTGGGTTTCCATTTGGTCGTTGCTTTCTGTCGAATAATGTGGTAAAATATAGACGATTCAGAAAGGATCGTGGGTGTATGGACTACAAAATAACGACCGAAGAAATCTGGGGCAGGATTTCCAGAGGCAGGAAAGTGAAACGGCTGACCGTTTCAAAGGATGATTTGTCTGTGTCAGTCATCAACTTGGGTGCGACCGTACAGCAAATTCTATATCGTGGAAAGGATATGATTCTGTCGTTTCCAACGCCAGAGCTGTACGAGAAATTCAGCATCGGATGCATAGGCGCGACAGTGGGACGATATGCCGGAAGGATTGCCGCAGGTCAATTCAGCATCGACGGGGTAGATTATCAGCTCACCAAAAATCAGAACGGCAATCACCTTCACGGCGGCCAATCCGGCTTCCAGACAAAGCTTTGGGAAAGCTGTGTCATTGACGACAGAATACAATTCACCCTTTTCTCCCCTGACGGCGAGGAAGGATACCCCGGCAATCTGAATGTGCGTGTCACCTATCGCATTACAGAAGACAACGGTCTCGAAATCGCCTTTCAGGCGGAAAGTGACAGGGACACTGTCATCAATCTGACCAATCACTGCTATTTCAATCCAAACGGGTTGGACGCTTCATTCAATAAACTGACCAATCCCATGAATCACGACAACCGCGATGTGATGCTGACAGTCAATGCCGATCATGTGATGGAGCTGGACGGTGAAATTCCCACCGGTCAATTGCTTGCGGTGGAAGGAACGAGATTTGATTTCCGCACGCCAAGAATTCTTGCGTGCGATACGGACGATCTGCATGGAAACTATGACCACACCTTTGTGTTGAATCCGCACGGGCCGGAGCAGCCCGTTGCGATCGCCAAAGGGCTGAAAAGCGGCGTAAGGATTGAATTCCTCACCGATCAGCCAGGGGTGCAGCTCTTTACAATGGGCAATCCCGGCACGGTATTCGCCTTGGAAGCCCAGCATTTTCCCGACAGCCCGAATCATCCGGAATTCCCAAGCACCATTCTTCGCGCTGGCGATGTTTTCAGCAGCAGAACGGTGTACAGGTTTTCTCACGAATAATTCAAAAACATCCCGCGCACATCCGTCTGAAACGCAGAACGGTGTGAGCGGGATGTTTCTCAAGCATTATTTATCGGAAACGTCAAGACCGTGCTTTACCCTGTCGCTTTCCTCAGCGCGTTTTGCGTCGTTGAAACGGTCTACCGTACCTACCAGATAACCTGTAATGCGACGGATACGCTCGAATTCAACGCCTTCGCCTATTGTCTTGGTCTGTGTTGCCTGTTCATTCATGATAACTACCTCCATGTGATTTTTCTTATTTCATTATAATCAGTCGATGCCTACGAAATGGGGCATGTTGGGATATTTCTTTTTCAGTTCCTTGAGCGTTTCCACAGAAACACCTTCGCCGTTGTGTCTGCCGCATCTCGGGCAGCAGTTGCCGATCACGCCTGTATAGCCGCAGACCGGATCGCGGTCTACCGGATGATTGATGGAGCCGTAGCCGATGCCGACTTCCTTCATATACTTGATAACCGTCTCAAACGCGTCAATATTGTTGCACATATCGCCGTCCAGTTCGACGTAGCTGATGTGTCCGGCGTTGCAGAGGGCGTGGAAGGGGGCTTCCAGGCGAAGCTTCTTGAAAGCGGAAATATTGTGATAGACCGGAATATGGAAGGAATTGGTGTAGTACTCGCGGTCGGTCACGCCTTCAATGCTGCCGTATTTCTTCGCGTCCATCTTGACAAAGCGTCCGCTCAATCCCTCGGCGGGGGTGGCCAGCAGGGTGAAATTCAGGCCGGTTTCGGCAGATTTCTTGTCCATTCTGCCGCGCATGTATTTGATGATATCAAGGCCAAGCTGGTAGCTTTCTTCGCTCTCGCCGTGGTGCTGACCTGTCATCGCCTTGAGCGTTTCGGCAAGGCCGATGAATCCGACGCTGAGCGTGCCGTGTTTGAGCACTTCGGCCACAGAATCGTCGATGCCGAGATCGTCGCTGTCGATCCAGACGCCCTGACCCATGAGGAAGGGATAATTCCTCACCTTCTTGGAGCACTGAATCTTGAAGCGGTGGAGAAGCTGCTTGAAAACGAGGTCTATGCGCGAATCCAGCATGCTGTAGAAGAGATTCCAGTCGCCCTTGGCTTCAATGCCGATTCTGGGCAGGTTGATGGTGGTGAAGCTGAGGTTTCCTCTGCCGCAGGTAATTTCGCGGGAACGGTCGTGGACATTGCCCATGACTCTGGTGCGGCAGCCCATGTAGGCCACTTCCGTATTGTAATCGCCCGGCTTGTAGTATTGCAGGTTGAAGGGTGCGTCAAGGAAGCTGAAATTCGGGAAGAGACGCTTTGCGCTGACCTTGCAGCTCAGGCGGAAGAGGTCATAGTTTGGGTCTTCCTTGTTGAAGTTGATGCCTTCCTTGACCTTGAAGATCTGCACAGGGAATATCGGCGTTTCACCGTTGCCCAGACCCGCATCGGTCGCAAGCAGCAGGTTGCGCATGACCATTCTGCCTTCGGGAGAGGTATCCGTACCGTAGTTGATCGAACTGAAAGGAACCTGTGCGCCGGCTCTGGAATGCATGGTGTTGAGGTTGTGGATCAGCCCTTCCATTGCCTGATAGGTGGAATGGTCGGTTTCGGACAACGCTGTGTCAAAAGCGCTGTCGTTCAGTTTTTTGAGATCCTCCTCCGAAAAAGCCGCAATGACCTCCGGCAGTTTGCCATCGGCTTTCATGGCGAAAAGGCGCTGCTCCATACCGTCCTTATTGGAAATTCGTACGATGTCGCGAGGCATTTCCTTTTCGAGGAATGCCACCGTCTCTTCCGAGGCACTTTCCGAAACGTCGAAACGGTATTTGAGATAAAGCCCGAGCGCCTTGAAGTACTCCTTGATGAAGGTCTTGGCGACACCGGGCGCCATGGAATAATCGAAATTCGGCACTGACTGTCCGCCATGCATTTCATTCTGGTTGGCCTGAATGGCAATGCAGGCGAGGGCAGAATAGCTCTGAATGCTCATAGGCTCGCGCAGATGACCGTGTCCGGTGGAAAAACCGTCCTTGAAGAGCTTGAGCAGGTCGATCTGGCAGCAGGTTTCGGTGAGCAGATAGAAGTCCTTGTCGTGGATGTGAATGTCGCCGCCGTTATGGGCGTCGGCAATATCCTTGTCAAGAATGTTGTTGTCAACGAAGTACTTGGCGCTTTCCGAACCGTATTTGAGCATGGTACCCATGGCGGTATCGGTGTCGATGTTGGCATTCTCGCGCTTGATGTTGGAATCCTTTGCGTCCACGAAGGTCAGGGACTTGAAGATATCCATAAGATCCTTCTCGGTCTGGCGCAGTTTGCTGCGTTCGGCGCGGTAGAGAATGTAGGCCTTGGACGTTCTGGGAAGGTCGTTGGCTATCAGCACTTCTTCCACAATATCCTGTACCTGCTCAACGGTGGGAATACTGTGGGGCGGAATTTTTTCGAGAACCTGATTGGTCAGGCTGAGCACCTTTTCTTCGGTGATCTCTTCGTCCGAAACGGCGTTACCGGCTTTTCTGATGGCGTCGCGTATCTTGGCGGCGTTGAATTTTACGGTCTGACCGCTTCTTTTTACAATATACTCGGGGCTTTCCGGCAAAACTATCAACTCCTGATGTTTTTATAATCTCGCGGAATAGATTGTGATATATACCGCGTAATAATGGGCTTGTTTTTTGGCTCCAGCCCATTATAACACAACATATGCGCAATTGCAAGTGTTTTTTTACTATATATTGATTTTTTTACTTTTTTTTCCTTTGCCCGGACGGTGGAAAACAGGCGGCAGCGCCGTAAAATACAGCGTTGCCGCCTGTGGAAAACCTGAAAAATCAATGCTCATTTCAGCCCTCAAAAAGCTCGTCCTCTTTTCGCCGGACGTTGGCGCGGGAGGCAGCCGCCGCCTTGCCGTTGACGGTAATGATCCCCTCATTGTCGATGTCAAGCTTGTCCCCTTCTCTGAGATTGGCGGGAAGCTCGGCTTTTGGGATGGCGAACATCTTGCGATCCTTGTCCTCACATATGGCGTAAATGCCGTCGATTCTGTCCACTGTCAGATGTCTCATTTTTTTAATGTTCCTTTCTGAAAGATTATTTTGACACAATGACCGAAATATTCCGGCCGTCGGATTCAAATATGATGTCGCCGTCGAGATCCGTGCGGTAGACCTCGCAATTCATTCTGTTCAGCCTTTTCAGTATCTCGGTCTTGGGATGTCCGTATTTGTTGTCCGCTCCGACTGAAATGACAGCGTATCTTGGATTGATTTCATTGAGGTAGGCTTCGGAATTGCCGTCCCTGCCGCCGTGGTGCGAAACTTTGTAAATATCGGCGCTGAGATCGTAATCGCGTGTGATAATCTGACGCTCGACCAGTTTGGAAGCATCCCCGCCGGTAAGAACAGAAACGTCTCCGTAGGTAAATTTCAGCACAACGGAATAATCGTTCAGCTCCTCGTAATTCGCGCCCTTTTCGGGAGACAGCACCATCATTGTCACGCCGTCGAGATCGTATTCCGTTCCGGGAACAGGGCGGGTTATCCTGAGCTTCTTTTTCTTGATGGCAGTCAGTACCTCGGTGTATGTCATTGTGGTAGGTGTGACGCTTTTGGCTGTCTGGGGCATCATCACGTGATCCACAGTAATATTCCTGCTCTTGATCACCGTATCCATGCCGCCTATATGGTCGGAATGAGGATGTGTTCCGATTATCCAGTCAAGGTGGGAAACGCCGGCTCTGTGGAGATAATCCAGCACGGTGTCCCCCATTCCGTTTTCTCCGCAGTCAATCAGTACGTTGCATTCACCGCACTGCATGAGAATCGAATCGCCCTGGCCAACGTCAATGACATGCATTTTCAGCTTTGCCTCGCCGTCTATCGTATCTCCGAACATTTCGTAGTTGAACACTCCGAATATTTCGTTGAGCCATTTATTGGCTTCATCCTCGGTACAGCCTGCGAGCAATGCGGTGGATACCAGGATAATGAATGAAAGTGTAATGCCTGCAAATGTGCGTAAGTGTCTTTTGCTGTTGGGAAATACCATTATTTCTTGCCTTTCTTTTTGTTCTTGCTTTTTGCTATGCTGCGGATCGGACTCTTTTTGCCGCTTTTCGTCTGGGCGACGCCGCTTCTGTTTCCCTTTGCCGCAGGGGCCTGTTCCTGACGGTATTTTTGCGAAGGGCGTATCAGACAGGAGGGAGAATTGCCTATCAGGTCGGTGCGTCCCGCTTTGATCAGCGCCTGCTCCACAATGTCATGATTTTCCGGGCGGAAGTATTGCAGCAGTGCCCTCTGCAGCGCTTTTTCCTGCGGGGTGCGCGGCACATAGACCTTTTCCAGCGTGTAGGGGTCAAGCCCTGTGTAGAATGTGCAGGTGGAAATGGTACCGGGCGTCGGATAAAAATCCTGCACCTGTTCCGGATGAAGGTGTTCCTTTTTGAGGAAAAGCGACAGCTCGATCGCGTCATTGACGGTGCTGCCGGGATGAGAACTCATCAGGTAAGGCACAAGAAACTGCTTCTTTCCTATTTCCTCGGTAATGCCGTAGAATTCCTTGGCGAATCTCTTATACACCTCAAAGTGAGGCTTGCCCATGCGGTCAAGCACCTGCGTGGAGCAATGTTCGGGAGCCACCTTCAACTGACCGCTGACATGGAATTCAATCAGCTCCCGCATGACCTGCGGGTCTTTTTCCAGAATGAGATAATCGAAACGGATGCCGGAACGCACAAAGACTTTTTTGACCTTTGGCAACGCCCTGACGCGGCGCAGCATTTCCAGGAATTCGCTGTGATCCACCTGCAGCGCCGGACACGGTTCCGGGGCCAGGCAGCGTCTGCCGCCGCGGCACATCCCCGCCTTGTCCTGCTTCTTGCAGGAGTGGATGCGGAAATTGGCGGTGGGGCCTCCGACGTCATGAATGTAGCCTTTGAAATTCGGTTTTTGGGTCAGCATTTCCGCCTCGCGTACGACGGATTCAATGCTGCGTGTGGATACCTGCCGTCCCTGATGGAAGGCAAGCGAACAGAAGGCGCAGGCGCCGAAACATCCCCGGTTGTGGATGATGGAAAATTCGACTTCCCTGATCGCCGGAACGCCTCCCAGCGGTTCATACATCGGGTGATACGTCCGCTCGTAGGGAAGTTCATAGACCCAGTCGAAGTCCTCCGTGGTGATGGGACGCATGGGCGGATTCTGCACGAGAATGAGATCGCCGTGTCGCTGGATGACCTTCCTGCCGTGTATCGCGTCCTGCTCGTCCTGTTCAATGCGGCAGGACACCGCGTACTCCCTCTTGGAGGCGCAGACCTGCTCATACGAAGGACATTCCGCCACCGAAGACGGCACATATTTCTCCACCGGAATGGCGACACAGGTGCCGCGGACGTCGGTGATGGAGGAAACATCTTCGCCGCTGGCAAGACGGGCGGCAATTTCCATCATAGAGTATTCTCCCATGCCGAATGAGAGAATATCCGCGCCGGATTCAATGAGAACGGAAGGCTTTACTTCGTCGTCCCAGTAGTCGTAATTGGCAAAACGGCGAAGTGAAGCTTCCAGCCCTCCCAGAATAATCGGAACAGCCGGGTAAGCCCTGCGGCAGAGTTTGCTGTAAACGACCGTCGCCCGGTCGGGTCGCTTTCCCGGACGGCCTCCGGGAGAAAAGGCGTCCTCGCTGCGCTTCTTTTTGGCGGCGGTATAATGTGCCACCATGGAGTCAATGTTTCCGGCAGTCACCAGAAATCCGAGGCGCGGCTTGCCGAACTGCCGGAAATCATCAAGGCTTTTTGTGTCCGGCTGTGGCAGAACAGCCACACGGTAGCCCTTCGCTTCGAGGACACGGGAGATGATGGCGACGCCAAAACTGGGGTGATCCACGTACGCGTCGCCCGATACGTAGACAAAATCGACATAATCCCAGCCGAGGTTACGGATATCGTCTTTTGAAACAGGTAGGAATGACAAAGCCTCACCCTCATTTCACTTGATAGATGGTTTGAAATCTAAATCTTCTTTATCCACGGAGACGACAGAATATCATCATAGAGATCATCGTCGTCGAGCAGGTCGGAGTTTTCTTTCCTGCTGTCCTTATTTCTGGCAGGAGGATTCCTGTCCGGCTCACTGAACGCAAAAAGGTCATCGTCGGACTCATCGCGATGAATGGTTTTTCTGACCGGCGGCTTATTCTGCGGTCTGCCAAAATACGACAAGTCATCATCCTTGTCAGCACTTCTGTTGGATTTACCGGATGATTTTTTATCCGGCTCACTGAACAGAATAAAATCGTCGTCCTCATCAAAATAATCCGATCGGCCATCGCTATGCCCGTCATTTTGAACCGGCGGATTGTCTGCCACAGGGTCTTCCGGCATTTCTTCCGGTTCATCTGTTTCTTCGGGTTCATCCGAAGTCACCACGATCTCCTCATTCCGGGATTCCGGTGAAGGATCCTCCCACGGCAGTGTCGCTTCCCATGGCGGAAGATCGTCGGGGGCAATCGCTGTTTCCGCCGCTGCGAAAGAATCCTCTTCGTCCGGTTTTACCGTGCCAAAGAAATCATCGGGATCATCATCCGATTCGTCAAAAAAGATAGACAAATCTCTCGGTCTGACCTTCTTTTCCTCTTTCGGTGCGGTTTCAGCCTGTTCGTCTGCGGACTGTGCATCCGCTCCCTCGTCTGAAAAACCGAGGTCATTCTCCGTTTCCGAAAAAGCAGGAATCTCCCCATTCACCGGATCATCAAATGTTTCTCCCTCTGAAGAGCTGTCAGAAACACCGAGAATTTCCTGTTCAAATTCATCTTCATAATCAAAATCGTCGACATTGTCCGCATTAAAGAATTCCGACTGACGGGCGGTGATTTCCTCGTGACCGCTGTCGAGAGTCTGCGCGGCAAATCCGCTGTTGTTGCGGAGCAGCGGGTCGTTTTTACCGGCGTGAGAGCGGCTCATGGCCATTTCCATCCACTGCGCTCTGCTGATCAGTACGGAACGCGGCTTGGAGCCTTCGTGGGGACCGATAATGCCGTGCTCCTCGAGCTGGTCGATGATTCTGCCCGCGCGGGCGTAGCCTACGCCGAGACGTCGCTGCAGCATGGACGTGGACGCCTGTCCGGCCTCGGTGACCACTTCCACGGCTTTTTCAAAGAATTCGTCCTTGCCTTCAAATTCCGCAGAGCTTTCACCGGCGTTTTCGAGTGAATTGCGTTCGATCTCGTCGGCAATGCTGTCGTCGTATTCCGCCAGACCGTTCTGTTTGACATAATTGATGACTCTCTCGACCTCAAAATCCTCCACAAAACAGCCCTGCACTCGGATATGCTTGCTGGAACCCATGGGATGAAAGAGCATATCGCCGTAGCCTATGAGGTTTTCCGCACCGCCTTCATCCAGAATGGTTCTGGAGTCGATCTGAGAAGAAACCGCCAATGCGATACGGCTCGGAATGTTGTTCTTGATGGTGCCGGTGATAACGTCTACCGACGGACGCTGGGTGGCAAGAACCATGTACATACCGGCGGCACGCGCCATGGCAGCGAGTCTGGCTATTGCGTCCTCCACTTCCTTCGGAGAAGCGATCATCAGATCCGCCATTTCGTCGATGACAATGACGATGCGACAGAGTTTTTCAAATTCATGGGTCTGTTCCGCAAGGCGATTGTATCCGTCAATATTTCTTGCACCGCGTTCCTTGAGCATGCTGTAGCGCTTGAGCATTTCACTGACAGCCCATTGCAGTGCGCCGGCTGCCTTCTTTGGCTCGCATACGACAGGCACCAGCAGATGCGGGATCCCGTTGTACATGTCAAACTCAACCGATTTCGGGTCGATGAGCACCATTCGGACGTCGGTCGGAGAATACTTGTACAGCATACTGATGAGCATGGAATTGACACATACCGATTTGCCCGAACCGGTCGAGCCGGCGATAAGCAAATGGGGCATTTTGCTCAGATCGCAAAGAACGATATTGCCTTCGATATCTTTGCCCAAAGCCACCACCAGCGAGCCTTTTGCCTCCGCGAATTCCCTTGAACCGATGATTTCCCTGATACGAACCATCTGCTTGTTCTGATTGGGTATCTCGATACCCACAGCCGCCTTGCCGGGAATCGGCGCTTCTATACGTATGCTCTGAGCAGCCAGACGCAAAGCGATGTCGGCTGACAGATTCTTTATCTTATTGATCTTGACACCCGGAGCCGGCTTTATCTCATAGCGGGTAACGGTCGGTCCACGGCTTATGTCGGAAATAGACGCTTTTACGCCGTATTCTTCCAGCGTTCTGATCAGCTTATCGGCAGTTTCGGTAAGTTCCTGGCGAAGGTCTTCGGATGTTCCGCTGTTTTTAGGGGAAACCAGCAGCCTGGCAACAGGGAATTTGTATTCCTTTTCATCCTTCTCGGTGGATGCGCCTTCCCCCGACTGGATCTGTTTCGAAATCTCTTCACTCTCCGCACGGATTTCTTCCGCCTTGGAGAGCTTTTTCTTCTTACTAAGTGATACTTTATTTACAATGCTTTTCAGGTCTGTATCCACACTGTCGGAATCGGCGGTGTTTTCCCCGTTTTCCTCTGCGTTATCCCCAAGATCAACCTCGATCGATCCGGCATTCTCATCTTCATCGTCAATATCAAAAAATCCGTCCACATCAATATCGACGTTGTCATCCGTGTTGTCTTCATCGTCAAATACGGTCTTTTCGCCATAACCTGAATCATCAAACGTGAAAACATTTTTTATGTTTTTCGGATTGGAGAAAGTAATGATTTTGCGTTTGGTCTGTTCAAACAGCTCTATCGGTCCCGTATGTGAAAGTACCATAATCATTGCAATCAGCATAATGGAGGTGATAATGGCGGCGCCGTTTTTCCCGGCAATGAAAATAAAGATTTCGCCTATCGAGCCGCCAAGCAGACCGGTTCCGCCGATCTTTGAACCGTCGCGGAAAATCTGTCCTATGAGTTGAAACGGCGTAAATGTCATCTCATTATAAACATTTCTGTAACCGTTTGACTGAACGAGGATGTATCCCAGAATATCGGTGAGAAGAATGAGTCCCGCCGTCGGACGGATGATATTCATCACGGCGAATTCATTTTTCTGCTTGGTCATCAGATATCCCAGATACACCAGAAGCCCTGCCCATAAAAAAGCCTTGAAGCCCAGTATGCCCAGAATAAAGCTATGAATAATGGTCCACAGACTTTCCCCGGGGAAAAACGTCAGTGCGAGCAGGATAACGGAAAACATCCAGATCACGATGGAGCTGAGCTGCTTTTTCCAGCTTATCTGTTCGTTGATGTCCGTTCCATCAATCATATCCGCTTCGTCCGGTTTTCCGCTGACAGGAGAAACCGCAGGCTCATGATCCGGATTATGACGCGGTTTTCTCCTCTCTGGCTGATCGTGATCCGAAGCATGATCCGGCTCGTGCATTACTTCCTCTATATCAATTTGTCTCCCGGAGGACATTTCCACGGTTCTGCCGGCGAGCTTGTTTTTCTTTTTGAGATCGACGCCCGAACTTTTTCCTCCGGAAGAACCGGATGGACGGGGGCGTTTGGGCTTGCTGCCGCTTTTTTTGCCGCTGGATGATTTTTTTGACGGATGTTTCTTTTTGTTACCTATATTTTCTGACATGCTTATACGTTCCCTCTGAAAACTGAAAATAATTTAATTTGCCAATGAAAAGCTCACGCCGGTAACGCTCTCGATCGTGGCGATGATGATGACGACAACGCCGAGAATCAGGCAGTAATAGCCAAAATAATGGAACTTTTCGTTGGAAACGATCCATTTGAGAAATTTAATGGCAAGCACACCGACAACGGCCGAAACAACCACACCCACCAGAATCGCGACGATAGTGGAACCGCTGACAGCAGACCAGTCGGTATCCTTGACTTCCAAAAGATTGGCGGCCAGAACTGCCGGAATGCCCATGATGAACGAGAATTCCAGCGCTGTATTCTTTTCCGCGCCGGTCAGCATCCCCATCGTGGTGGTGGTGCCGGAACGGCTGATTCCAGGCATAGCCGCGATGCACTGGCCGATGCCCATGGCACAGGCGTTTCTCATGGTGATCACGCCATCCTTGTTTTTGGGACTGTTGCCGATGCGGAATTCAAACACGGTTGCCAGCAGAATGAGTATGCCTGTAATTGTAAAGAAGATTCCCTCCGCCATGATGCTGTTGTCGTTGGAGAAGTATTCGGCAAGATCGGAGAGCTTCTTTACGGGTTCACCGCCTGTTTCAAGCCCCAACCAGCCGAGGACAGGCAGGAACAGAATAATGGCAAATGCCGATGCGACCACCACAAAGATAACCATTCTGCGCTCCTTGTTCATGCTGTCGAGCTTCCAGACCAATTTACCGGTGAAAAACTCTTTGCACATGCTGAAGAATTCCAGAATCATTTTCCAGATGATCTGACGGTAGACGATAAAAACCGCCAACAGCGTGCCGAAATGCAAGAAAAGCGAAAGCGCCTGATTGCCGACGTCGTTGCTGCCGCTGGCAGTAGACGGGAGGATGTGCTGCACAAGAGACAGATGTCCGCTGCTCGATACAGGCAGGAATTCAGTGAGCCCCTGCACAATGCCCTGAATAATTGCTTCCCAGATGTTCATAAACTATGTACCTCTTTCTCATATGGATGTTTTATGTAAACCAATAACTATTCTTGGAAAGTCATTGGTATAATGAGAATTCAATCCGCTATCCCCTGCTCAATCATTGCGTAAAGACAGGCGATCGCGCTGTTGAGCGAACCGAGCTCGTCAATAAGTCCTTCCCGGACAGCCTGTTCGCCGCTGAGAACGGTGCCGATATCCATGACTAGTTCGTCGGTTCTGCGTGAAAGCTCGCTGAACCTTGCGGCTGTCATTCCGGAATTCCTCTCGATGAATCCCCCGATGCGCTCCTGCATTCTTTCAAAATAAGTCATGGTCTGAGGAACCCCCAGCACCAGACCGCTCATCCTGACCGGATGTATGGTCATTGTCGCAGAAGGTACAATGAAAGAACGCTTCGCTGACACCGCAAGCGGCACGCCGATGGAATGACCGCCTCCCAGAACGAGCGATACGGTGGGTGTTTTCATGCCGCAAATCAATTCCGCGAGAGCCAGGCCCGCTTCCACGTCACCGCCGACCGTATTGAGCAGGATGATCAGGCCTTCTATGTCCTCCGCTTCTTCGACAGCGACCAGTTGAGGCATGATATGCTCGTATTTTGTGGTTTTGGCGGGCGACGGAAGTTCCTGGTGTCCTTCTATCTGCCCGATGATGGTCAGACAGTGGATGATGTGCTTTCCTTTGGCGGAAGTAATGGTGCCGGTCTGCTCAATCTGATGAAGCTCGTCTTTTGAAAAGCCCTCGCTCCCCGACATCTCGTTCTCCGGGTCGGTTTTTTCTCCGGTTTCGTTACGAATCCTATCCTGTATCATCGTATCATTCATCGCCCTTCAAAATATATAATGCATAATCTGTACGGTTTATTATTTGAAGATGCGAAAAAAATATACTTAATGATTATACCATACTATTTCAGGCAATTCAACCAAAAAGACAAATATTTATTTTATTATTCATAGAATAAAAAATGCGTCTGAATCAAACCAGACGCATTTACATATACGAGATCAGGAGATAATCAGCAGAACTCCCATCATCATTGACACCACTGTCAGAATGCCGATTGCGGCAATATTGTCAATGATAAATTCCGGCTTTCTGATATGAAACAGCTTTGCACAAAAAATGAGAACAAGAATAATCAAGCATATAATGAATATCGAAATGCCTGTTGCCATTTTGACTGTCTCCATCGATTACACACTCCATACACTGAAACTGTCAAAAAATATTATAACCGTATAATGTTAGAATTGTGTGAACAAAAGGTGATATTTGTTTATAATATAAAACCTCATTCCGCATTGAAAATCTTCTGGCAATAACGGACTGAAGCCATGGCATCCCGGCAATAGGCATCGGCGCCGATTTGCATGGCATAATCCTCGGTCAGAACCGCGCCGCCCACAAAGATTTTTACATCGGGGGCTTCCCTGCGCAGCAGGCGGATGGTTTCCTCCATACGGACGACTGTCGTGGTCATAAGGGCACTCAGCCCGACCGCCCTGATCTGATGCTTACGGACATTCTCCAGCACCGTTTCGGCGGGAACGTCCCGTCCCAGATCCAGTACGTCAAACCGGTAGTTTTCAAGCAGAACCTTCACGATGTTTTTGCCGATATCGTGAATATCGTCCTTGACGGTCGCGAGAATGACCTTCCCGTTCTTTTCGTCGGAACCTGTTCCCGCCAGCGCATCCTTCAGCACCTCAAAGGAAGCCTTTGCCGCTTCCGCGCTCATGAGCAGCTGCGGAAGGAATACCGTTCCCTTTTCAAATCCGTCGCCCACCTCATTGAGGGCAGGAATCAGCTCGTCGGTGATGATTGTCATGGGATCGGCAACAGATCCCGATTGCAGCAGTTCGCGCACGGTAGAAGCCGCCGCATCGCCAAGCCCCGCAATGATGGCGGATTTCAGCGACATGGAAGACGACTGTTTCGGCGCGGGAGCATCCGCAGCCGCGCTGTAGACGGAAATATAGTCGCCGCATGCCGGATCAAATCCCCGCAGTGCGCGGTAGGAATAATAGGCGTTCATCATGGCCTCGGATTTCGGATTGATGATGGCGCAGTCAAGTCCCGCATTCAGTGCGCAGGTGTAAAAAACCGAATTGATGACCTCGCGCTTGGGAAGTCCGAAGGAGATATTCGACACGCCGAGCGTCGTGCAGACGCCCAGTTCCTTTTTGACTCTCTGCAGCGTTTCCAGCGTCACGTTGGCGGAATCCTGCTCGGCGCTGACAGTGAGCGTCAGTCCGTCAATGATGATGTCTTTCCGGCTGATTCCGTATTCCGCCGCCGTTTCGATGATCCGGCGGGCAATCGCGACCCTTCCCTCGGCAGTGGAAGGTATACCGCTGTCGTCCAGCGCCAGACCCACGACCGTGCCGCCGTACTTCCGTACCAGAGGAAAGACCGCGCGCATGGATTCCTCCTTGCCGCTGACGGAATTGATGAGGGGCTTGCCGTTGTAGCGGCGAAGTGCCTGTTCCATAGCGCCGATGTTGGAGGTGTCAATCTGGAGAGGAAGATCGGTGACCCCCTGCAGTCGGGTGACTGCCTTGACAAGCATTGCCGGCTCGTCGATTCCAGGCATTCCCACGTTAACGTCCAGAATATGCGCGCCCGCGTCCTGCTGGGCGATTCCTTCACCCAGAATATAGGAGATTTCGTCGTTTTTCAGCGCTTCCTTGAATCGCTTTTTGCCGGTGGGATTGATGCGTTCGCCGACAATCAGCGGCTCCTCCCCTATTCGGACGGCATGTGTGTAGGACGAAACCATCGTGACGCCTCTGTCGGCAGCGGAACGGGCAGGCATATCGCGGCAGAGATTAATCATAGCGCTCATATGCGCCGGCGTAGTGCCGCAGCATCCGCCCATCACGCTCAGGCCCAGCTCCGCGGCCTTCCGCATGGAAGCGGCGAAGGAATCCGGATCGACGTCAAAGCAGGTTGCGCCGTCCTTCTGCTTGGGAAGACCTGCATTGGGGTTGAATATCAGCGGAAGCGATGACACTTCGGCAAATTTACGGATCACGGGGAATAGCTCATCGGGTCCGAGTCCGCAGTTCAATCCGTAGGCGTCTACCCGCAGGCCTTCCAACAGCGCCGCAACCGCTTCGCAGTCCGCACCGGTGAAGGTCTTGCCGGAAGCGTCGAAGGCACAGGTGACAAAGACCGGAAGCGACGTGTTTTCTTTGGCGGCAAGCACGGCGGCCTTGACTTCATAGGTCGCACCCATCGTTTCAATCAGAATGAGGTCGGCTCCCGCCTTTTCCCCGCAGGAAGCCATCTCCGCAAAAAGGTCATATGCTTCGTCAAAGCTCAGGTCGCCCATCGGCTCGATCAGCCTGCCGATAGGTCCCATATCCATGGCGATGAATTGATCGTCGTCATTCTGGGACTGTTCTCTTGCGGCTTTTGCGCAGTTGACGGCGGCTGTTATCACCTGTTCCGCCGAGTATCCGCTGCCTTTGAGCTTACAGGCATTTGCGCCGAAGGTGTTGACGGTAGCGATATTGCATCCCGCGTCATAATACTTCTTATGAACCGATGTAATCAGCGCAGGATCGGTTATATTGAGCAGTTCGGGAAGATCGCCGGCCTTCAGGCCGCTGTTTTGCAGCATGGTGCCCATCGCGCCGTCAAAAAACAGCATTTTCTTTCCTAAAAGCTCCGTAATTTTTTTCATTGAAATTCCACCTGTCTTAGAAAATCAAGTGCGCCGGAATATGCAGCCCGTATTCGGGCAATGGGCGCATTTGCCGCTGGCACAGCTGCCGCGGCGGTTTCCCCGGGTACGGGAAATGCCAATCACGGCCGAAACCGATTTCATGGGAGTCATCTGCCCGCCGGCACTTACGGCGATACCGGCGTATTTGTAGGCGTTGAGATGTGCGTTGAGAATCTGCTGACTGTCCAGAGGGAAGTCGCCGTAACCGGGACTGAATCTCGGCAGCAGAAAGCAGCCTTCCGATTGATACTTGCTTTCCAGGGCTGCACATTCGCTGTCACAGTACAGCTCGATCAGTGCGGCAGCAGCGCCTTGCAGCATAACGGCATAGCTCATCCGGACGGCGGAATACCTGCCGATGAGCATGTCCACGCCGCTGCCGAGAGTCGCCGCAAAGAGCAGCGCCCTGTCACAGTCCGCAAGATGTTCTGCAAGTGAACGGCTGACAATTTCTATGCCGTCGATGGCACAAATATTCCCCTTTACCGCCAGTGTACATTCCCTTCCGATGGACTTGGGAAGGGACGCTTCCCCCACCTGTTCCACTGCCTTCACCGCTTCGGAAAGCATCGGAGCATCGCAGTTTTCCTCATTTCGCACACCGGAATACCGCAGTACTTCGCTTATGCTGACTGCGGAATACCACCTGCCCGGCGTTACTTCATGCATATTCTGTCGGCTCCCACGATGAAGGAAAGATTGGACATGATCTGCTGTGCGACATCCGGCTTGTTCATCGTGTAGAGATGAATTCCCTTGACGCCGTTGGCAATGAGATCGATGATCTGCTCGGTGGCGTACGCGATGCCCGCCTGCTTCATTGCCTCGGGATTATCGCCGAATTTGTCGGCGATCCTGCGGAATCTGGTGGGAAGAGTCGCGCCAGACAGTTTGCAGCTCCGCACGATCTGCGCGGAATTGGTCATGGGCATTATGCCCGCAATGATGGGAACATGGATGCCCTTTTTGAGTGCCCGGAACATGAAGCTGTAAAACGCAGTGTTGTCAAAGAACATCTGCGTTGTGAGGAAGTCGACGCCGCAGTCCACTTTGGTCTTCAGATTGTTCAGGTCCTGCTCCATGCTCTCACATTCCACATGTCCCTCAGGGTAACAAGCCGCCCCAATGCAAAAATCGCCGTGACGCTTGATCTCGGTGACAAGCTCGCTGGCGTAGGTAAAGTCGCGCGGTTTGTCCTTGTTTTCCTCCAGAATATCCCCGCGAAGGGCAAGAATATTCTCAATACCGTAGGACTTGAGCTTTTCAATGGCTGCGCCTACCTCCTGACGGTCGGAGGACGCGCAGGTAAGATGGGCAAGCGCAGTGTTTCCTGTGTCGTTTATGTAACGTGCAATTTCCACTGTCTGTTTTGAAGTGCCGCCTCCTGCGCCGTAAGTCACGCTGACAAAATCGGGGTTGAGGTCGCAGATTGCCTTGGCGACCGCCTTGGTCTTATCGATGTTCATATAGCTCTTGGGCGGAAAAATCTCGCATGAGAAGATCGCCTGGTTTTCTTTGATGATATCTTTGATTTTCATATCCTTCACATTCCTTTGTCAATGAATCCTGCGTATTTCCTGCATCAGTCTGCCGATCGGCAGCCCCATCACATTGTAATAATCGCCTATAATACCGCTGACAAACACAGCGCCTCCGCCTTGAATGGCATAGCCTCCCGCCTTGTCACAGTATTCCCCCGTGGCGATGTAATCACGTATCTGTCTGTCGCTCAGCGGATAAAAATGAACTTCGGTGGCCTCCACAAACTTGTTCACGGTGAGGTCACTGTTGACAATGGCAACACCCGTGTAGACGGTGTGCGTCCTGTCGGAAAGCTCGGACAGCATTCTGTAAGCGTCCTCCGCGTCCTTTGGCTTGCCGAATTTTTTTCCGTCAAGGCTGACGATGGTATCCGCGCCTATGACAACGCTGCCCTTGCATTCGTCAAGACGGGCCACCGCAAGCGCCTTTCTCTCGCAGAGTATCAGCGCGGCAACCCCGGGATCGGTATCCTCGGGGACATGCTCGTCCGCCTGGCTTGTCACCACTTCAAATTTCAGCCCCGTCATGGCAAGCAGTTCCTTGCGTCTTGGCGAGCCTGAGGCAAGAATCAGTTTCATTTCTGTCATCCTTTACTCTATCTTGAAGTCATCCGGGCTGAATTCCTTCAGAAGCGGCTGCTCCGCCGGTTCCCTGAGAGTCGGCTCATAGCGGAATGCACCGCAGGAGCCGTTCTCTGTATTCCTGCCCTTTTCACATATCATTGTACCCGGCTGGGTCTGACTGTCAACATAATAAAGGCAGTATTTGCATGATGGATTGATGTTTTTTCCGTAGAATCTGCTGAGATTCATAGCTTGACACTCTTCCTTTCCGATGGCAGGCAGATCACACTCATCAGGCACATCACCAGCATAGCGCAGCCGAAGCCTACCGAAATCTGCGAAAACGAAACCGGCTGACTTCCGCCCACCTTCACCGATGCGGGCATTTCAATCCGTGAAAAATACGGCAGCTTCATCGCAAGCCAGACAGTCAGACTGCAAAGCAGTCCCTGCATCGCTCTGGTGAAGATGTACTCACCCTTGTGCAGGCGTATCGAACGGCAGAGCGCGAAATTCTGGAAATGAACCGACAGCCCGCCGAATCCTACTACAAACGCGGTAAACGGCAGTCCCGCACCCACCGAGAGAATGCTTCCGCCCGTCACTTCCACAATACAGGGAAGCAGCCATTTTCCGATATTCCCCATGCCGGCTTTCAGGGACAGCATACCCAGGGCGTCGTTGATTCCCGACAGTTCGATCATCGACACAATTATCTGAAACAGAACGATAAAGCTGCACATATTGAGCAATGCAGAAGCGGTTCCCGCTGCCGCCTGCACAAACGCGTCGTTTTTTGGCGAAGTGACAGATGAATCGTCCTGCGCTTTTTTCAGACAACGCGAAACGTCTTTGCCTGACAAAAATCTGTATACTGTTCCAATTATTATACATGAAAGTGCCTGTGCTGTCAATATCAACAGACCGATTGATTTATTTTTGTAAAGCTCACCGCCGATCATTCCAATAGCAAACCCCGGGCCGGCACAGAATGCCATATTGGCAAGCCGTCTTCCCTCTTCCGGAGTAATCATTCCGTCATTGACAAGGGTTTCAGCCGCTTTTGCCCCCGCCGGATATCCCCCGATAAAGGAAGTCAGCAGCACCACGCCGCAGACTCCCGGCAGCCCGAAAAGCACCTGTACCGGCTTATTCAGCAGACTGCCCGTCAGTTCCGCCGCCCCGCTTTTGACGGTATACTGCGAAATAAACATCATGGGAAAAAGCGACGGAATTACGCTCCCGCCGCATATTGCAATCCCTCTGCGCACAGCCTCTGCTGCCGTGTCGGAATGAATCATAAGCATCGCCGAAGCCACAACCGTGAGAAGGGCAGCGACAAGCGCAAAATTCATTCCTCTCCCCCTGTTTTTTCCGATTTCCAATACACTCACCTTCCGGGAAATGAATATGTCGCAATCCCGGAATCTATTCTCTGACAAATTCTTCTCCAAACCGTGCTATTCAGCCGGAACCGCGCATAGACTGAAAAAAACGGGAGTGAAAGTTATGAAAAATTACGACAATTCTCTTTCCGACAGATTTCTCAGAAAGCTGATGAATACTTCCCCCGACATCGTACGCGGAGAATGCAGGATTACCGTGGAAGTCGGCAAAGGGCTGCTGATAGAGGGGTGCCGGGGCATATTGAATTACAGCGAGAACAACATTGTCGTGTCCACCTGCTCTAGAAACGTCATCATCGACGGAAACTGCCTGTGCATCTGCCGCATGATGGACAGCACGCTGGTAATATGCGGCAATATCCGCTCTGTCAGTTTTACATAACGGAGGATGAATGATGCGAGGTATCATAAAAGAAACGGTCTGCTTTGAAATAACCGGCGGTTCCGCCGAGCGATTTCTGAATATCGCAAATCACCGCAGGCTGAATATTTTTAATATAAGCAGCAAAGAGGGCCGAACCTTTGCCTTCACTACGGCCAAAGAACTGCCGTTGGCATTCGCAGCGGCGGAAAAAGCGGACACGGAGCTTACCGTCATATCGCATTACGGAATCGTCTGCCGTCTGAGAAAATACCGCGCCAGATGGGGCTTTGCGGCGGGATTTGTGCTGTTCTGCCTGATGCTGTGGGTGATGTCGCTTTTTGTGTGGTCGGTGGATATAGAGAATCTGCCGGAAAAATACGCTGTCAGCGTGACAGACCTTCTTTATGACGAGGGCATACGGGTAGGCGTGCTCGGCACTTCCATTGACGGGGAAATGCTGGAGCTGACGCTGGAAGAAAAACTGCCCCAGTTTGACATGATCAAGGTGTCCCGCATGGGATGCAGGGCGCGTGTGCAGTTCGATGCGGCAGTACCCGTTCATCAAAAGGCGGAAAACGATTCCCCCTGCGACCTCATCGCAAAGGAAAGCGGCCAGATCGTTTCGGCCACCGCTTCAAAAGGAACTATTTTTGTCCGACAGGGAGATATCGTAGTGCCGGGGGACGTGCTGATCAGCGGCGTATTTGATTCCCTCGGAGAAAGCATCGTAATGGTACACGCAACGGGTAACGTGACAGCCCTTGTGGAAGATACTTTTTCCGAAACAGTCACTTACGCACAGACCGTGACCGAACCAACCGGCCATATCATCAACATCAACCGTCTCATGGCTTTCGGTCTGGAAGTGCCGCTTTTCGGCTCGCTTCCAAAAGGCCTCTATCGCAGAACCTACGAAGAAATCCCCCTCAGCGTCATGGGATTCGATTTTCCTGTGGTGCTGCGCCGGGAAGAATGGCAAGAACTGTGCTATACGGAAAAGGAGCTGTCCTATGAGGAATGTCTCCGACAGGCTGAAGCGAAGGTTCGCAGGAAAATCGAGCAGGCTGACCATATCGAAATCATCAGCCGCGACCGGCTGGTGAGTAAAACAGAATCCGGTGTGCGAGTGACAGAACACGTGACCTTCACCAAGGAAATCTCCGAAGAACGCGTCCTGCTGGTGGATCCAAAGCCTGAAAGCGACACAGCTTCCGACATTCCGGAGGAAGAACCGGAAGAATGAAATAACGTCACATATCGTAGGTTTCGGGACAGACCTCCATTATCTTGTCACGAAGCAGCAGGAAGTCGTGGAAAGCGTCCGGCTTCTGGTTGGGATTGCGCAGCAGCGCAGCCGGATGAAGCGTCGCCATCATCAGCGTGCCCTTCTTATCCACGAACTGTCCGTGCTGCCGGGTGATCTTCATATTCGGATCCATCAGCTTCATGCCGGCAATTCTTCCGAGACACACCACAATCTTTGGCCGCATGATGGCAAATTGCCACCGGAGCCAGTCGATGCAGGCCTCCTGTTCCTCCGGAAGAGGATCGCGGTTTTTAGGTGGACGGCATTTGACGATATTGGCTATGTAGATGTTTCTCTCCCGCGAGAGATCCACCGCATCGAGCATGGTGTCGAGAAGTTTACCAGCACGTCCCACAAAGGGCTCGCCCTGCAGGTCCTCATTTTCTCCCGGGCCTTCGCCCACAAAAAGCACCTTTGCCCGCGGGTTGCCCACGCCGAACACCACGTTGTGACGGCCGCTGCACAACCCGCATTTGGTGCATTTCAGACATTCTCTTTTTAATTCTTCAAAATCCTGATACATTGATGATCACCTGTGTTTTCATTGATGAACTTGATGAATAATTTATACTTCGATGAGCTGATCCAGATAGAAGGAATAAAGATAGATTCCCTTGACAGGCTTGTCGAGCACCTGCTCCATCGCGTACCGGTAGAGCTTCAGCTGTGTGCCGTAATGCTCTGCCAGCTTTTCGGGGTCAGAAATCCGGTCTGTCTTATAGTCGAGTATAACCGCGCCGTCACTGTAAACCAGAACACAGTCACATTCGCCTTCCAGCACGACCGGCTCCTCCCCGATATCGGCATCGGTGACAAACGAAATATGCTCCCTGTCCAGGATCACCGAAAACTCGCGTTCACGGAGAATTTCTTCCGCACCCTCCAGCATCGGCTTCATCCGCTCAAAGAAAGTCATAATCTTGGAAGTATCCACCGCGTCTGCCTCGTTCCCGGTGAGAAATCCGTACTTCTTCAGCCGTTTCAGCTCCTGTTCGGGCGACTGAGCGGCGGCCCGGAAGTTGGCAAATTCCATGTATTTGTGGAGAGCCTTTCCCCTTTCGGTGGGCGTCAGCCCTCCGCTCATCATGAAAGCCGGACGGGCAAGGTTGACGGATTCGCCTGAATGTTCCCGTTTGGTCAGTTCCGAGGCGGTCACCTTGGTGGGAATGCCGGAAAGGGCTTCCCACGGATATCGGAAGGAAAGCCGCTGTCTGATAGCCTTCATGAGACCCTCATCAGGAATGCATTCCGGTGTTTCCTGCGATAGTCCGGCGTCCGCTGCGGGAAGTTCCCGGCTCTCCGGTGAAGCGTCTGCCTCGAAGATGAAAGCCTTCAATCTGCATTCCGGCGCGGGAACGGGATCAACGCAGATATCGGAAATCTCTCTGAGACAGCCGCAGTCGGGATGCCGTATCGCAGCCATCATGAGCCACGCGGCAAAGGAATTGCACTGCGAAATCGCAAAGGGCGATATTTCCCCTTCGTCGCCTGAATTGATTGCCGCGACAGCCGCGTTTTTTATGCAGGATTTGAAGTACGTCGGCGTCGCCACCATGATGAGCTTTTCCTTGGCTCGGGTTAATGCGACGTATAAAATGCGCATTTCTTCGCTCAGGCTTTCCGACTGGGAACGCTCGACGATTGCCTTGCGGATCTGGGTTTCATACCACGCGCCGTTCTCCTTCATCTTCATACCGATGCCCAGATCGCTGTGCGTGATCACGCCACCGGATTCTCCGTCTTTCTTGAATGCCGTTCCCAGTCCCGCCACAATGCAGATCGGGAATTCCAGCCCCTTGGATTTGTGGATGGTCATAATCCTGACCACATCCGAGTTTTCAGTGACGGAAACCGCGCCGGGAAGATCTTCGCCCTGTTCAAGCATTCTGTCCACCGTAGAAATGAAGGCTCCAATGCCATAGTAACCCGAACCTTCGCACCTGGCGGCAAATTCGCAGAGAAGCCGGACATTCGCCCTGCGGATATCGCCGTTCGGAAGGGCGATGACGGCGGCCAGATAACCGGTGGAATAGCAGATTTCTTCGATGATCCTGTCGGCAGGCTGCGTAGCGGCTAAAAGTCTGAATCTGTCCATGCTCTCCAAAAAAGATGCACACTTGACGTCACCGCCCTTTGCCATGGACATGACTGCACCGAAAAGTGGCGCGGATGGTTCCTTCAGCCTGATCTGCGCCATTTCGTCGGGGGTGAAGCCGTAGATGGGAGACATCATCACACACATGAGAGGAATGTCGAGCAGCGGGTTGCTGATCACCCGGAGGAAGGATAGAATGACATTGGATTCGTCGGTGTCCAGCAGTCCTCCGTCGGTGGAAATCCACGACGGAACGCCCTTGCGTTCCAGCGCTTCGGCATAGACGCTGCCGTTCGTGCTGATTCCTCGCCGGAGAATGCAGAAATCGCTGTATCTGGCAGGTCGGAGCTTTCCCGTCGCCTTATCCGTCACCCTGAATCCCTCCGAAAGCATACTGGAAATAAGGGAAGCGATGTATTCGGCTTCAAACTCCGTTCCGCTGAGTTCGTACCCGTTCGGTCGGTTCAGAAAATGCAGCTCGGCTGTCATTTCGTCGGATTCGGGATAGACGGCGCCGGCAGAAAGCGCCTGTGCTTCATCGTATTTCACACCGCCCATCTGCGGCGACATGATCTGCCGGAAAATATAGTTGATGGCTCCGGTAACCTCCGGACGGCTGCGGAAATTGGTTCCCAGCGTAATCAGCGCGGGAAATTGGGTGTTGTCCGCCGTATAGGATGTGTACCTGCTGAATTTGTCCATGAAAAGCTCCGGAACGGCTTTGCGGAAACGGTAGATGCTCTGTTTCATGTCGCCGACCATGAACATATTCACACCGTCGGTAAGCGCACGCCTGTCCGTGCCATCGGGATTGCGTGCCAGCGCGGCAAAAATCAGGCTTTGCACCGCATTGGTGTCCTGGTATTCATCCAGCATGATTTCATCGAATTCACTTGTCAGGGCAAGGGCGGTATCGGTCTTGCAATACCCAGCAAGAATGCCGGTACGCTGGGAAAGAGTTGCATTATCGTGTAAAGTTTCTTTCCTTTGCACAAGCAAATTGACCGCCATATGCTCAAGGTCACTAAAATCAAGAATGTGCCTTCTGGCCTTGGATTCAGCCATTACACCGTAGTATTCCCGGAGAAGCTGCATCAGCTTGCGAACCATTTTGCCTGTAAAGTCAATTTCATTTACAAATGTCTGACGGTCGGAAATCACGCAGGACCGGATGTCCTTCATGGTCTGTTCCACCACCGAACGCGCGGCTTTGGCAATTTCCGCTTCCGCCGGCAGCTTGTTTACTCTGCCTAAAGGCGTAATAGCGGCTTGGGAAGAAAGCTCATATAACGCCTCCCAGTTTCCGGATCGGGCAGCGTCGAGAATTCCATTCAGAATATCCGCGTCACGTTCGAAGGACGGAAGGTATTTCTCGGCGAGCCTCTCATCGCATGAGGAAACATCGCAGGCCATCGCGTTGTATTCCAGCCCGTACCGGGCGGCTTGGACAACATATTCCAGCACGGTTCTTCCCCATACGGTTTCAGTGGGGTCGGTTTCGGAATAGGCGTTTTCGAGTGCGGTCATCATCTCTTCCGGGAAGGGAAACGAGCCGATATAGAAATCCAGGCTTTTGATCAGAGCGGACAGCTCATTGTCGTTTTTGTCCCCGATCAGCTGTTCCACCAATTGGAAGAAATCCTCGTCCCCTTCGGCGTAATTGCGTTCCAGCACCTCGTTGATGCATTCTTCCCGCAGGATTTTCAGCTCGGCATCGTCGGCGATCCGGAAGTCGGGAGAAATATCGAGCTTGTAGAAATTCTCTCTCACCAGCTTGCTGCAAAAGGAATCGATCGTGCAGATCTGGGCTTTTTTGACAAGGAGCATCTGTCGGCGCAGCACCGTGTCCCATGGATTCTGCTCCAGCTTCTTCTGGAGCTCGGTCGAAATGCGCTCCTTCATCTCTGCCGCAGCCGCCCTGGTGAATGTCACTATCAGCAGACGGTCAGCGTCGCAGTAACGCCGGGGATCGTCTGTCGTCAGTCTTTCGATCACCCTTTGAACCAACACGGCAGTCTTTCCCGAGCCTGCCGCCGCCGATACCAGCAGCGTTCCTCCCGAAGCGTCAATGGCGCTGCGCTGCTGCGGCGTCCAGATTCGTTCACTCATGATCTTCCCCCTCCTCCTGCATTTGCTGCAATGTTTCCGCCATGCCTTTCTTGCTGATATTCCTTCCGGAGCACTTGCGTTCCTGCGAACAAAGTATTCTGTACTCGCAGTACTGGCAGGAGTCGTAAATCCCTTTGGCGGGATTGGCGCCTATCTCACCCCTGTGCAACGCTTCCCCCATCTCGCGAAGCAAACCGCGGATATAGTCACGAATGACCTTGAATTGCTGCGGATCGGCCACGTATGTAGCTTTTGAGAGGAAGGTCTCTCCCCCTTTGACGCTGACAACGGCATTCTTATCGACATGTTTCTGCATGCCGACTTCCATTGCGTTGATCACGTCGGAATCGTCCACAATCAGACCGTTGTTTTTGAGCATTTCCCTCTGTTTTGCTTCCACGGAAGTCATCCCCCGTTCACCGGAAATCTTTTTCAGCGATGCAGGGGAATAGATGACGCCTGCCGGAGAATAGTCTGTTCCGCTCAACCGGCTGTCACAGATAATGTCGAGGTAAATGAGCATCTGCATATTGAGCCCGGAGAGAATATCGCTCAGCAGAAATTCCTTGCTGCCTGTCTTGTAGTCAACTACACGAATGTATTTCACGCCGTCCTTGCGGTAAATGTCAACCCGGTCAATCTTGCCGCCGACGGTGATATGACTGCCGTCAGACAGCGGTATCTGAAGCGGTTGAATATCCGTCCCGTCAATCGGAAGCTCAAAGGACGCCGGCACAAACAGACTCCTGGCAAATTCCTCTCCCAGCTGTCTGATCAGTACCGAGAGAGATTGGGTAAGGCGTTTGAAGAGATAGATGAATCTGGCGGATTTCATGTCCGTACCGCCCATCACTTCCTCCAGATATCGCGAAAGATAGCGGCTGATCAGGTCTGTCAGGTCGTTCTGTGCGGCAAGATCGCCGATATCATGGTCGCGCAGCATATTCTCCAGCACGTAATGCACCACGCTGCCGTATTCCAACGGGTTCAGTTCGGCTCTTCGTCTGGGGCTGGCCTTCATCCCGTACTGACAGAAATATTTGAATTTACAGTTGTAAAAGCATTCGGCCTTTGAAGCGGAAATCCTTATATTTCTACCGAAAAGTGAAAACGCGTTTGACTTATCATGTAAAGTTTCAATGCTTTGCACGTCTAAAGAACGTGCCATCGCCTGTTTCACAACGGACAACTTGTCTGCGTATTCCGGAAGTCCGGAATAGACCGCCTCCAAAGCCGCCGAAAATTCCGAATCATTCCCTATGGCCGACGCAGCCAGCAAAAAGCCTGCATCGGCGTTTTCTATCATATCCAGCGAAAGGGATAGACCGCCATGTTTTTTAGCACATTGAGGAAGCAGTCGACAGAGTTCCGTGACAATCTCAGAGCTGTAAAGCTGCTCTCCATTGCAGGATTTGCTGTAGGCTACGTAGAGCAGATCGGAGGCGCAGGTCAGTGCGGAATAGGCGATAAACTGTTCATTGAAGGCAGTGTCCTCGGAATCCCCCGCAAGCGGCAGCTTCATGCTGATAAGCAGCTTGCGCTCGTTTTCGGTAAAGACACCCGACGATTCGGGCAGCATGGGAAAGACGCCTTCATTTGCACCCAGAATAAACACGGCTTTGACGCCTGATGTTCTGATTCTGTCGGCTGACCCGAAAACTACCTCATCCATTCCCTGTGGAATCTCGCCGACATCGCACAGTCCCAGCATCATGCAAAGCAGTTCGGAGAATTCTTTGAATGACAGCTTGGCGTCGCCCAGAATTTCAGCGAGCTGGTCAAGTACGTTCATCAAAAGGTTCCACACCTGTCCCTGTGCTTCCGCCTCCTGCGGCGAAAGCTTCGGCAGCATGCCTTCGATGCATTCCGCACAGCCCGCAGCGTCAATCAGATGATAAACGGCGGCAGCCATTTCCTTTCCCGTCGCGGATTCCTGTCTGACGGCGGTTTCAAATTTGTCAAGCAAATTTACTATACATGCTTTGGTATTGTTGATCTGGTGTAAAGTATCATCCTCTTCGCTCTGAACCGGACCGGAATAACCGTAAGGCGACTGGGTAAATGCTTCCTTCCATTTTTTTCCGCTGATACTCCATACAAAGCAGTAATTCTCCAGCCGTGCCGCATCAACCATGCTGATGTCCCTGATCATTCCCGTTTTGATCCAGCGCATGATATCCTCGCTGCGCCAGCGTCCGTTGACAATATCCATCGCCGCCATCACAAACCGCACCAGCGGCATGTCGGTCACAGCCGACCGCCTATCACAAAAATAGGGAATTCCCTGCAGATCGAGTGAACGAAGCATCGGATTTTTGTAATCGGAATCACTGCGGCAGATAATGGCAAAATCACGCCACCGCATTCCTTTTTCCCGTACAAGCCTCCTGATTTCGCGGGCGGTGAATTCCGTTTCGTCATATTTATCTTCCGCAGCATAGACGGTGACTTCGTCGCATTTTTCGGGATAGGGTACGGTCGGCCGGTTGCGGAAAAGCCCCGACTCTGCCAATCTGATGGCGTCTGAATGAAAACGGGCGTGTCCTTCCAGGGGCTGAAATGCAATATCGCTGTCCAATTCGCTGAGTGCTTCTATGGTGTGATAGACCGTTGAAAAAAGGTCGCTTGCGGCATTCTTTCCTGTGCGATTTTGCAAGTCCTCACAGCAGAGTGTGATCTCGAATGAATCGCACTGTGCAATGACCTGCTTCAATACGGCAAGTTCCTGCCGGGTGAAGCCTGTGAAGCTGTCTGCAATAACGATGGTCTCACCGAAAAAGTCGTTCTGCTCCAGATTTTTAGCAAGACGCGTGAGATCATCCAGCGGATCAATGGAACCGATATTGGCCATCACCGCATTATATGCACCGTAAATCAGCGACAGCTCTCTGAGCTTTTGTGAAAGAACCGCTTCGTCGGCACGATCCGCCGTTTCAACGAGAAGATCCGGCGTAATCGCGCAGCTTTTGAATTCCGACACAGCGGAGAGCATGTTTTTGATGAGATCCTGCCTTTTTTTGCCGCCGGAGTAAAGCGTCAGGTGATCCTGCACCTGTGTCATCGCCACATTCATTACGGCTGCCCGACCGGCGTTATCCAGCCGTTTTCCGGCTATTCCGCCCGTTTCACGTGAAACTTTCCTTGAAAGTCGTGTAAAGGTGAATACCTCTACATTGTCTGCCAGGTTAGGCGGAAGCAGATGAAGCATGGCTCGCTCGGTTTCAAAGGAGAATTGCTCCGGCACAAACAGTGCCACTCTCTTTCCCGACGCAGCCAATTCCGCCGCGCGGGTTCTGGCGTAAACCGTCTTTCCGCTGCCGGAAGTGCCGGTAACAAATTTTATTCCCAATGACGATCCCCTCCATTCATTATTGAATCATTATCTCACAAAAGTACAGGATTATCAAGCGAAAAAAATTCCCTGTACTATTTTCGGGACTTTCCGGAAAGATACTGCACAACTTCCTCATAAACCTCCACGCACTTGAATTTGATTTCGTAGCCGTCACCTTCCACAAGCTCCAATTGTTCGCTGCTCAGCACATCACTTAGCTCGGTTTCATCATCGGAAGCGGGTGACACACAAAGGGGCGGAAACATCACGCACCACCAGTTGTGCCCTTCCCCTTTTCCGATCACGACACGGAGCGCCTGATACTGCCCGGCGGGAAGGGTGATGTTGTCATACGTTCTGGTGTTGAAGTAGCAGTTTTCCAGCGAGACGCTTACGGGATAATCGCATCCGCTTGCCGCAATGACATCTTCCGCCTCCCGCTGAAGCCTGCCAAGGCTTGCCTGCGCCGCAGCGGCAGCTTCTTCCCTGCTTTTTGCGCCGGAAAAAATCTCTCCGCTGATGGAGAGCAGTCTGTCCCGAACCTTGAGTTTCAGCGCCTGATCGTCAGAACTGTCGGAATTGGCAAGAACATGCAGTCTCAATACGCTGCCGCGGATTTCGGAACATTCCGTGTTAAGAGCACAGATACTCAGCAGTACCGAAAACACCAACGACAACAGCACGGAAATTTCTAATCTTTTCATAACAAACAATATCCTCCGATAAGTAATTATCCGAATCGATTCGCAATAATTATTGACGGAGGATGTTGTTTTATTCAGCCGATGTTCAATTATTCTTCGACGATACGGCAGCCGCGATCAACGGCTGTCGTAAGGAATGTATTGATATAGGTCTTTTCAAGTGTAAAGGCGGTCTGCTTGGCAAGGTCGTTTCGATCGTAAATGCCGAAAACCGTCGTTCCACTGCCGGTCATACAGGCGCCGAGCGCGCCACCTTCCAGCATAACCTTCTTTATTGACTCACATTCTTCGATCCTCAGCACCTGTTCAAAGACGTTTCCTATATGATCGGCCATACCGCGCACATCCTGCCCGGCAAGCGCCTGGCGCATTGCCTTTGCATCCGGCCGGACCAGCACGGCCGGATCACAGTGGTCAACCGCGGCGTATGCCTTTCCCGTAGACACTCCGACATCCGGCTTGCAGAGAAGAATCGCAGGTGCCGTACTAAAATCAGACAATGCGGGCAGCGAACGGAGAATCTCCCCTTTGCCTTCCGCCAGCATCGTCCCACCTACAATGCAGAAAGGAACGTCCGCCCCCACCTTCACGCCGATTTCGCAGAGTGTTTCATCGGAATATTCGGTGCCGCACAGTTTATTGAGTGCAATAATCACTGCAGCAGCGTCCGCGCTGCCGCCTGCCATTCCTGCTTCCATAGGGATCTTCTTTGTTATTTCAATATCCGCACCCTTGTCAGCGATTCCTGCGTAGAAAAAAAACTGTTTCGCCGCTTTATAGGCAGTATTGCTCTGGTCATCGATGAGTAAAGCTGATGAGCTTTTCACTTTTATCTCTGTATTCTCAATCAGCTTTACAGTCACTTCGTCGAATAATCCTATCGATTGCATCACCATGACGAGGTCGTGATACCCATCGGGGCGCCGGCCGAGTATATCGAGTGTCAGGTTGATCTTGGCGTAAGCGTGAAGCTTCATATAAATCCTTCTTTATCTGTTATTTTTCTTCCCGGAGGAATTGCCCTATTCTCCGAAGTGCCTCGTTGATGTGCGCGGTGGAATAGGCGTAGGAGACCCGGACAAAGCCCTCTCCACATTCTCCGAATGCAGTTCCGGGAACGACTGCGACGTGCTTTTTTCTGAGCAGACGTTCGCAGAAATCCTCTGAGGTCATTCCTGTGGACTTAATACTGGGGAATACATAAAAGGCTCCCTCCGGCTCAAAGCAATCCAGCCCCAGCTCATTGAATCCCCTCACGATCAGCCGTCTGCGCATGTCATATTCGTCTCTCATTTTTATGATATCGTCATCGCCGTTCCGCAGCGCTTCAATGGCCGCGTGCTGCGAAGTGGTCGGCGCACACATGATGGCGTACTGATGCACCTTGGTCATGACGGCAATGACGGGTTCCGGCCCCAGAGCGTATCCCAACCGCCAGCCGGTCATGGCATAGGATTTCGAGAATCCGTTGACCACCACCGTACGCTCCTTCATTCCTTCCAGCGACGCGATGGAAACATGCGGCTGTCCGTTGTAGGTCAGTTCGGAATAGATTTCGTCGGCCAGCACCAGAATATCCGTCCCGCGAAGCACTTCCGCAATGCTTTCCAGGTGCTCACGTCGCATGACCGCGCCTGTGGGATTATTCGGGAAAGGTAGGATCAGCAGCTTGGTACGGTCGGAAATACTGGCCTTCAGTGCCTCAGCAGTCAGGCGGAATTCATCTTCCACACGGGTGACAATGGGCACCGCCCTGGCGCCCGCAAGTCTGGCAATCGGCTCGTAACAGACAAAGCTGGGCTGCGGCACCAGTACTTCATCGCCGGGGTTGACCAACGTGCGGATCGCCAGATCAATCGCCTCCGAGCCTCCGACGGTCACCACCACATTGGTTTTAAAATCGTAATCAAGCCCGAATCTGCGGCTGTAATAGCTGCAGATTTCCCTGCAGAGGGCAGTAAATCCTCTGTTGGGCGAATAGCCTGTGCGTCCCTTCTGAAGGGAATCAATCGCCACGTCACGGACATGCCACGGTGTGCAGAAATCCGGCTCACCGACCGAAAGGGAAATGACGTCCTCCATCTCGGCGGCAATATCAAAAAAACGGCGTATTCCGGAAGGCGGAATTGCAAGAGCGGTGGCGTTCAACAGCGAATCATAATCCATCACAATACGTCAGCTCCTCTTTCATCGTCCTGCGCGGAAAGAAAGATGCCATCCTCCTTGTACTTTTTCAGCACGAAGGTAGTGGTAGTGGAAGTGACCGAATCTAGCGGCGCAAGCCTTTTGGCCACAAAGAGGGCAATTTCCTGGAACGTCCGTCCGGTAACACAGACCGAAAAGTCATAGCCGCCGCTCATCAGACTGACCGACTCCACCTCGTCAAATCCCATTACCTCCTCGGCAATGGCTTCAAAGCCGGTATCCTTGCGCGGAGTAACCTTCAGTTCGATAATGGCGGTCACCTTATCGGTATGTTCAATCTTATCCCAGTTGATCACCGTCCTGTAGCCGCAGATAACGCCGCTTTTCTCAAAGTGCGCGATTTCTTCACCCACTTTCTCCTCTGTCAATCCTGTCATGGCGGCGATTTCGGCGTTGGAAAGTCTGGGATTATCACTGAGTATCTTCAATATGGCGTTCATTGGCGAGATTCTCCTTTTCCATAAATGATATTGTCGGTTGTGATACTTATATTAATGCGAAAATCAGGTGCTTTGCATATTCACATACAAAATCCGATCTCCCCTGGCGGTCAGGAGGATTCTGAGATTACGCTGATTCTGTTGCGCCCCGGGTCGTGGATAAACCGCAAGCCTGGCCGCAGTCGCGGCTGATTACGGACTTGGTTTATCTTCTTTCGTTTCTAATAAAAGTGCCTGTGCTAAAGAACTCAAAGCATTCTTTTTTTCTTCATTACCACCATCGCGGCGACGCAAATCACCAGGGTGATAAAACAGACAATGGCAAAACCGAATCGCGATTCACCGAAGGGCATGCCGGACGAGGGAACATTCATTCCGTACAGGCCGGAAATAATGGTGGGAATCGCCATCACGAGAGTGATGGAAGTGAGATATTTCATCACGTTGTTGAGCTTGCTGTCGATGATTGATGAAATCAATTCACGCGTTCCGTTGAGAATATCCCTGTAAATCGCCGTCATCTCGATGGCCTGACGGTTTTCCACAATGAGATCGTCCAGAAGCTCCTGGTCGTCGGGATATTGCTCCAGGCGGGTATACCGCGTCAGACGGTTGAGTACGCCGCTGTTGGCGTTGAGCGACGTGGCAAAATACACCAGTGTTGATTCCAGCTCGTGCAGATCGATGAGGTCAATGTCGGTGGTGTTGTCCCCTACGCGTTCCTCAATTTCGGTGCGCATTTTGTCTATAGTGCGAAGCGTCGCCTGATAGAACGAGATGGTACGTGCGATGATCTGATAGATGAAGCGCATTTTTTTCTTGGTGCTGAAATCCTTGATGCGCTTGTTGATAAAGTCATTGAGAATAGGCGTTTCCACGGTGCAGACGGTAATGATCGCCGTCTGGGTGATCAGTATGCCGAGAGGAATGGTGGTATGGCGGTTCTTGTCATGTCTGACCTCGATGGAAGGAATGTCGATCAGAATGAGCGTATAGCCGTCCTCCAACTCAATACGGGAGCTTTCCTCATCGTCGAGAGCAGCCATAATATCGGCTTCGTCTATACCAAAGCTTCCGGCGATTTCGGCCACTTCATTGTAAGAAGGATCGACCATATTGACCCAACAGCCGTCTTTTATTTTATCAATTTCATGTAACACCTTGTTATCAGTGCGGTAGAGCTTCATCATAGGATAACCTTCTTTACGAGTCAGAATGTCCGATCTGATAAAATCGGCCTTTGACCTTTCTGCGATTTTTATCATTATATCATACCGTACGGATAAAATCTACCATTTAAAAATTTTTTAATTTTTAATCATAAGCAAATACAATAGAAGCAAATACAATTTGCATATGATTCCGTCTCTTTTTGTTTTTATTCTGTTTATATTTTTTTAAGTATTATTTATTGACTTTTCAACAAATGTGATTTAGAATAATTTGTGTTGTACCTAAAAACCTTTTCTTTTTGAAAGATTAACGAGGAGAATCATTTTATGGTTTCATGCAAAAAGCACTTCAAAAAGCATTTATATATATTCACCGTTTTTTTCACACTTATTGCACTCTCTTCCTGTAGCCTTCCTACGAAAATAATCGGTACCTTCCCCGAACCGGAAGAGTCCGTAACCGGTTTCTTTGAGAGTGTCTGCACGGGTGATTTTGAAAAATCCGATACATATCTTGACGGATTGTCGCTTGTTGTAAAGAACCAGGAAGAAGATGTTTTTTCAAAGGCTTTGTGCAAATACCTTTTGGAGAGCTATCACTATGAATTAGTCGGAGACCTTCACAAAGAACAGTTCTCGGCGGAGGGCAAGGTCTCCTTTACTTATCTTGATTTCAACCTGCTGATCAACGATCTGAAATCAGGTTCTACCAAGCTGGGCAAAAGAATCATGGCTGAGGGCAAAGAAGGATATGTCAAGCAAGATGACAACGGCATCACCCTGACCGACGACGGAGCCAAAAAAATAGCCGCCGAAGTACTTGACTCCCTCATGAGCAGCAAACCGGAACGGTATTACTCTACGAAGACTTTTGATATCCAACTAAAATTCAACGGAAAAAAATGGCTTGTTTACATTCCGGACGAGCTATTTGAAGTGATCAGCGGAAAATACGAAACAGCCGGATAAGAGAATTTGATCCTCAATCTGACCATCTTCCCTTTTTTAATCCTGCTACCCGGAAAGGAAAACGCATATTATGAAGAATATTGCTCTGCTGCTCGGAGACATCCATATCTACTGGCACGGAATCTTTATGGCGGCGGCTGTGTTGCTTGCCGTCGTGACCGCTTTCATTTTAAACGCCGCCTTTAAAAAACGAATTAAAGATGACTTGTTGAATTGCATTCTGCTCTCGATGCCGGCCGGTCTGATCTGTTCCCGCTTGGTTTACTGGACCTGCAACCTGCGTGAATTCAAGACCTTCTCCGATTATCTGAACTTTGTGCGAGGCGGCTATACACTGTACGGTGCAATATTCGGTATACTGCTGACTGCGGCTGTTCTGAAAAAGCTCAATCCCGCCTTCAAAGCCGGCGCGGTACTGGATTGCATGGCGGCGGGCGGTGCGTTGGGAATCGTCATCGGCAGGCTTTCCTCCTATTTTTCGGGAGATAATATCGGTCTTGCCTTCAGCAGTGAGAAATATCACTTTTTTCCTCTCACCGTCTATAACGAACAGCGTGGAGAATGGCTTTTTGCGGTTTTCAATTTTGAAGCCTTTTTTGAATTGATTATCTTTATCGTGCTTTGTGTCTACTTTGCCAGAAACGGCAATGAAAGAAAAGGCATGAAGGGCAATCACGGTGACATCGCACTTTTGTTCATTTTACTGCACGGATGTTCGGTGGGGTTGTTTGACAGCATGCATTCGGACGCGATCAAGCTGATGAATAACGCCTTCGTCAGATTACAGCAGATTCTCGGCGCGGTATGCTTCACGGTTGTCACGATCATTTTCGTCGTCAAATCAATCAAGGCAAACGGATTCAAAAAATATCATATCTTGTCTGCGATGGTTCCTCTGGGTGCCGTAGGTCTGACCCTTTGGATGGAACTTGACAGGATCTCCTATCATAATTTCATCCGAAATTATTCCGTGATTTTCCTTTGTATGCTGGCTGCTGCACTGAACGGAATCTGGATCTACAAATCCACTCTGAAACAAACTAAAAAATAAAGGAATGAGAAAATGTCCAGGAACGCTAATAAAAAAAGATTCATTTCCGATGAACAGGCGGAAGATCTGATACAGTCGTTAAACTTCGACGATTTTTACGGAAACACGGAGAATCCCGACTCCAATACGGCTGCAAACGATCCGGTCGGATTTGCTCACGTTCAGTCAGACATTCCTTCAGACACCGCAGAGCCAAAACCGGTCGCACATTCCGACATCAGACCTGACAGAAGCCCCGCCGGGTCAGCCCACGCCAAAAAATCATCCGGCGTGATGGGTTCTTTTGCAAAGTCGGTTTTGCTGATTTTGTGGGTGGTATTGTTTTCATGGGTTCTGCCTTCCGGCAATGTCATGAATCTGCAATCCGCTTCCCTTATGTCAAAGGACAGAAATTCCTACTATCAGATTTCTTCCGGCAACCTGCTCAGGGATGCCCTGAGCGATATTCACAATATTCCGCGTCAGTATATCCTCGATATGACCGACATTCTTACGCCGGAACCCGACAGTGAAAAGTTTACCAAAATTGAAGATGATGTGCGCAAGAATTACAACGAGAAGCCCATCGATTACTACAAAGACGACACGATCGAAGTAAAGTGCTGGAAAGAAAAGCGTCTTGGGGTGGTATTCAATTTCGCGGAGATCTGGATCGTGCATCCCAGTCAGTTGAGGCGTACTCTTGTCGACAACGTCATCAGCAACAAGCATCTCGATTTTCCGAGCAACATCTTCAAGAGAACCAACGGCGTTGTCGGAATGTCTGCCGATTACGCGGCTTTCCGTGATGTGGGAATTATTATGCAGTACGGTCAGGTGGTCCGAGGCAACACGAGATCGTTCCTGGAAGACGCCGTCTATGACAAGAACGGTAATTTCTACGGGTTCACCGATTCTAAGGACTTTTTTGAAACTGACATGTATAAAAACGGCGATGTGATTCATACATTTTCCTTCGGCCCGATTCTCATCGACGACTATAAAGTCAGCGAATCAGATAAGATTGACCATTATATCTGTCAATGCAGCAAGATTTATCCGAGAGCCTGTATCTGTCAGTTCGATTACGACAAGCATTACCTGCTCTGTGTCATTGAAATGCCGGGTCTTACGCTCAGAGAGTTCGCCAATGAGATTCAGTCGATGGGTGTCAGATTTGCTTACAACCTCGACGGAGGCCAGACAGGCACCATGCTCTATAACAAACAGGCATTCAACAAACCGGCCTACGGAGGTCAGCGTGAAGTGAGCGACATCCTGTATTTTGCAACGGCTGTGCCAAACGAATAATATTGCGTCGGCAGGAATGATGACCGTTATTCCTGCCGCTTTTTTCTGTCATTGATCACAGCGTGAGATCGTATTTTAACCGTTTTGCATATTAGTTTTTGATTAAAGTTAAAAATATCATATTTTCAGAAAAAATATTAACAGTTTATCACTTGAAATAAGCATATGAAATATTGTATAATGATGCCAAGTACAAACAATTGTACCTCTTCGGGTGATTATTTAGTCAGTTTTATGTTGCCCGAATGTGAAAGGAGATTATTTTTATGGCATTAACTCAGAATAAGTCAATGCTCGCATGGCTCGATGAAATGACGGAGCTTCTTAAGCCGGATCAGATCGTATGGATCGACGGCTCAGAGGAACAGCTCGAAGAGCTTCGCAAGGAAGCATGCTCGACCGGCGAAATGATCAAGCTCAACGAGGAAAAACTCCCCGGCTGCTATCTGCACCGCACGAAGCCCAACGACGTTGCCCGCGTTGAAGCACGCACCTTTATCTGCGCAAATTCCAAGGAAGAAGCCGGCCCCACCAATAACTGGATGGAACCCGCTGACGCCTACAAGATGCTCTACGACATCGCAAGAGGCACTTACGCAGGCAGAACAATGTACATCATTCCCTACTCCATGGGTCCGATCGGTTCTCAGTTCTCCAAGGTAGGTCTTGAAGTTACCGATTCCATCTATGTTGTTCTCAACATGGCCATCATGACACGCTGCGGCAAGGCTGTTCTCGACGCTTTCGGCAATGAGAACACCGACTGGGTCAAGGGCCTCCACGCAAAGTGCGACGTCGATGAGGAAAAGAGATATATCTGCCAGTTCCCGCAGGACAACACCATCATTTCGGTCAATTCCGCTTACGGCGGAAACGTCCTTCTCGGCAAGAAGTGCTTCGCGCTCCGCATTGCCTCCTATCAGGGCTGGAAGGAAGGCTGGATGGCCGAGCATATGCTCATTCTCGGTCTGGAAAATCCCGAAGGCGAGATCAAGTACGTCTGTGCTGCCTTCCCCTCCGCCTGCGGCAAGACCAACCTCGCTATGATGATTCCTCCGCAGGTTTACAAAGAGAAGGGCTACAAGGTCTGGTGTGTCGGCGACGACATCAGCTGGCTGAGAATCGGTCCCGACGGCAGACTGTGGGCGATCAATCCTGAAAACGGCTTCTTCGGCGTCGCTCCCGGCACCAACCAGAAGTCCAATCCCAACGCACTTGCTTCTACCAGAAAGGGCACCATCTTCACCAACGTCGCTCACAACCTCGACGACAACACCGTCTGGTGGGAAGGTCTTGACAAGAATCCCCCTGTCAACGCTGTCGAGTGGAAGGGCGAAAAGGTCAACGGCGTGGAGTACACCGCTGCAGGCAACAAGCTCGCTCATCCCAACTCCCGTTTCACCGCTCCCGCAAAGAACTGCCCCTGCGTTTCGTCTGAATTCGACTCCACCACCGGTGTGCCGATCAGCGCGATCGTCTTCGGCGGCCGCCGTGCAAAGACCGCTCCCCTGGTGTATCAGTCAAGAGACTGGAACCACGGCGTATTTGTAGGCTCTACCATGGCTTCCGAAACCACCGCAGCCGCTACCGGCGCAGTCGGCGTTGTCCGCCGTGACCCGATGGCGATGATCCCCTTCTGCGGCTACAACATGGCTGACTACTGGCAGCACTGGATCGACATGGGCGAAAAGCTCGGCGACAAGGCTCCCAAGATCTTCCATGTCAACTGGTTCCGCACTGACGACGAAGGCCACTTCATCTGGCCGGGCTTCGGCGACAATCTCCGCGTCCTCGACTGGATGCTCAAGAGATGCGAAGGCAAGGTCGACGCAAAGGAAACCGCTATCGGCTTTGTTCCCGAAGTGGACGACATCAACCTGGAAGGCCTTGATTTCTCCAAGGAAGCACTCGCAGGCATTCTCAACGTCGACAAGGATCTCTGGAAAGCAGAGATTCCCGGCATCAAGGAATTCTATGCCAAGTTTGGCGACAAGCTGCCCGCAAAGCTCCAGGCAGAGCTTGACACTCTTGAGGCCAAGCTAGCTGAGTAATTTTTCCCAAAGCTTTTCGTGCGTGAATAGCAACAAAATAACAGAAAAACCTCTTCCCCACGCGGCTTGTTCATTCAGCGGCGGAGGAAGAGGTTTTTGTTTACCGATTGTTATTCCTGCTCTTTTTATTACCTTTTGTTTCGCGGATTTTCGTCGGTTCCGTGGGAATATCGTTGATCTCGCGGTAGGAATTGCAGTCATCGCAGCCACCGGGAGGCGTCGGGATCATTCCCGTGCATTCGGTGTCGGAAACGACGTTCATTGCGTCCATACTCTCAAACTGACCGTACTGGTCGGTCTGCGGAATATGACTGGGTTGTTTATTCTTCTTGCCCATTGGTCATTCAGCCCCTTTCTACGCTATTAGTATGCCGCGAGTAAAGGGGTTTTATGCGGAAAAATTATTTCTTGAATTTCTGCCATTCCGCGACGGCCAGCCTGTCGCAGATTTCGTTGTACTTGTGGCCCGCGTGTCCCTTGATCCAGACGAATTTTACATCGTGCATTCGGAGCAGAGGAAGCAGCTTTTCCCAGAGGTCGGGATTGAGAGCCGGCTTACCGTCGCTCTTTTTCCAGCCGCGCTTCTGCCAGCCGTAAACCCAGCCCTTTGTCACGCTGTCGGATACGTATTTGGAATCGGTGGTAAGCGTCACTTCACAGGGACGCTTCAGCAGCGACAGGGCTTCGATCACGGCGGTCAGTTCCATGCGGTTGTTGGTGGTTTCCGGTTCGCCGCCGGAAAGCTGCTTTTCATGCTCGCCGTAAATCAGCACCGCACCCCATCCGCCGGGACCGGGATTGCCGGAACAGGCGCCGTCTGTGTAAATTGCTACTTTTGATTTTTCCATTTTTCATTCTCCTAAAAGATTACGTGTCAATTCTTATCATATCCGTAATCGCCTTGTTCCGGTAAACCAGATCCTCACGGACGGAAAACCCTTGTTCTTCCCAGAAGGCGTTGCCCTCCGCGTTCTTTGAAAAGACAACCAGCGCGATTTTATGGATTCCCAGCGCTTTCAACGCGGACGCCGCTTCTTCAAAAAGCCTTTTGGCAATCCCCTGCCGCCTGTATTCCGGATTCACCGCCGTATGATAGATATAGCCCCTTCTGCCGTCGTTCCCCGCGAGAATCGCGCCGATGATCCGATTCCCTTCTTCCGCGACAAAACAAGTTGATGGATTTCTGTGCAAAAATCGCTCGATTCCTTCCTCTGAATCGTCAAGATTGTTGAGTCCCATTCCGGAACAGGTCAGCCATAAATGATAAACCTGTTCGTAATCCGTTATTTTCATCATTCTCATTTGCATAATAGATGACCCTTTCGTAAATAGCACGTATCGCTTCTGTCGGTCCTCCCTATTATAACAGCCGGACGTAAAAGACGCAAGAATTTTCTTGAAAGAATTGTAAAATTATCGCATAAAAACAAAACGAATGACAAGCAAAATACTTGAAAAGAGCTTTGCGTTGTGCTAAAATGAAGATAACTATAATCAATTTGACTGATTTTCCATTTTCTCCTCGAAAGGATATGATTTTTATGAACACTTCTGAGCTGAAGCAGGCGATCATGCAGGCCAAAAAGGACACCGGCACGCTCGTGCTGGCTCACACCTATCAGGATCCGGATATCATCGACATTGCCGACATTTCCGGCGACAGCTTTGCCCTTTCCAAGGCAGCAGCCAAGATGCCGGAAGTCAGACGTGTGCTGCTCTGCGGCGTGCGTTTCATGGCAGATACGGTGAAGATTCTCTCCCCGGAAAAGGAGGTCGTTCTCTCCCACAGGAAGGCAACCTGTCCCATGGCGGAACAGATTTCTCCCGAACGCGTGAGGGCCTTCCGTCAGGAGAATCCCGATGTCTGCGTCTGCGCCTACATCAACACTTCCACCGAGCTGAAAGCCGAATGTGACGTCTGCGTCACTTCCTCTACGGCTGTAAAGATCGTCTCTTCCCTGCCTTCAAAGAAGGTTCTCTTTATTCCCGATCAGAATCTGGGCAGCTATGTGGCGAAATTCGTTCCGGAAAAGGAGATCATTCTCTGGGACGGCTGCTGTCCGACGCATCACAGCGTTTCTGTCAAGGACGTACAGGATGCCAAGGCCAAACATCCCGGCGCAAAAATCGCCGTTCACCCCGAATGCCGCAAGGAAGTAGTTGCGCTGTGCGACTTCATCGGGTCCACCTCCGAGATCATCAACTACTGCAAGAGCGTCAGCGATGATGTGGTCATTGCCACTGAAAAAGGCGTCTGCGACAAGCTTAGCCGCGATTATCCCGAGCGGGGCTTCTTCCAGCTGGCCCCGACCAAACTGGTTTGCCCGAATATGAAGATGACCACGCTCCAGAATGTCTACGACGCGATTCTCGGCAATTTCGGAGACGTGATAGAGATCGAGGAAGAGCTTCGCCTGAAAGCAAAGCGAAGCATTGACAATATGCTCAAATACGGCGGCTGATTGTATTGATCAAGCCCATCGACATTATCTTAGTTTAAGGAATGACGGATTTCAAATGAAAGACAATTATGATGTAGTGATAGTCGGTTCCGGCGTTTCGGGACTCTACGCGGCGCTGCAATTCGGCAGCGACATCAGCGTACTGGTCATCAGCAAGCGTGAGCTTTCTCTTTCCAACAGCTCGCTTGCACAGGGCGGCGTTGCGGCTGTCATCGACAAGGACAACGACAATTACAAGCTGCATATCGCCGATACGCTGATTGCAGGCGGCTACAAAAATGACCTTTCCGCGCTGGAAGTGCTTGTCACCGAGGGTCCTTCCGATGTACTGAAGCTGAGAGAGCTTGGCGTACAATTCGACAGCGACAGCCAGGGAAATCTCTCCATGACACTCGAAGGCGGACACAGCCGCCACAGAATTGCTCACCACAAGGATTCCACAGGACGCGAGATTGTCCGGCAGCTTCTGGAACTGGTGGCCGAAAAGCCCAATGTGGAGCTTCTGGAAAACACCCTGCTCTGTTCCCTGCAGAAGGACAGCGGAGGCGGCTTCTGGCTAGGAATTCTGTCGGCTGACGGTGAAATAAAGCCTGTCTTTGCGCCTTATGTCATTCTCGGTACGGGCGGAATCGGCAGAGTCTTCAAATACACTACCAATTCCGCAATCGCTACCGGCGACGGTATTACCATGGCGTACAATCTCGGGGCGAAAATCAAAAATCTCTCCTACATTCAGTTCCATCCGACAGGATTTGCACCCAAGGACGATTCTCACGAGCGCTTCCTCATTTCGGAAGCGGTTCGCGGCGAAGGCGCGGTGCTCAGAAATGTCAATGGCGACCGCTTTGTGGAAAATTACGACTACCGCGGTGAATTGGCTCCTCGCGATGTGGTTTCCCGCATCATCATTCAGGAAGGGCAGCGTCTTGGAAGCGATAAATTCTACCTTGATATCACCCACGAAGATTCCGATTTTGTGCGGGGCAGATTCCCCATGATCTATGAAAAATGCCTTCAGGAAGGCATTGACATGACCAAGGAATGGATCCCGATTTATCCCACGCAGCATTATCTGATGGGCGGTATCAATGTCGACACCAAGGCGAGAACCAATGTGCCGGGACTCTATGCCGTGGGTGAATGTTCGCACACCGGTATTCACGGCAAGAACCGTCTTGCCAGCAATTCGCTGCTGGAAGCGCTGGTGTTTTCCAGGCGCGCGGCAACCGACATCATCCTCAATATCTGCGTGAACGGCTGTGTCAAACCCAAGGATGAGCCAAAGATGCCTTCCAAGGACGGTAAGCCGCTGCGCAAGGGAATCCGCACCGCGATCCGCAATATCTTGCAGGAGGCTCATTTTGTCACCCTCAACACCGATAAGGCAATAGAAAACATGCCGGTTATCGAGGAATTGCTCAAAGAGGTTTATTCCGACGACCTCGCCATGAGCAAGGACCTGATTGAAGCTCGCAGCGCCGTGACGGTTGCCTATATCGTGCTGAACGAGGATATTGAAAACGCCAAGAACAACAACTGACGGGAGAGAATAATTTATGGTACTGGATTTCTATCTGGACGATCTGATCAAAGACGCCCTCAAAGAGGACATCAATTATATTGACACGACTGCCGATCTGGTGATTCCGGAGGAGCAGCGCGGACAGGCGTATTTTGTGGCGAAAGCATCCGGCGTGCTCTGCGGCATTGACGCGGCTATGAGGGTGTTCCGTCTGCTGGACGACAGCTTTGAATGCACCGTTCACTTCCATGACGGCGACAAACTCACCAAAGGCGATGTGATCTGCGAATTTTCGGGAAACATGCGCTGTCTGCTCAAAGGCGAACGCACCGCGCTGAATCTGATACAGCATATGTCCGGCATTGCCACCGAAACAGCCCGCTGCGTTGAGATCGTCAAAGGCACGAAGGCTGCCATTACCGACACCAGAAAGACCCTCCCCGGGCTGCGCGCCATTCAGAAGTACGCCGTCACGGTGGGTGGAGGAAAGAATCACCGCTACAATCTCAGCGACGGCGCGATGCTCAAGGACAACCACATTGACGCCTGCGGCGGAATTGCCGGCGCAGTCAGCACTTTGCGTTCCAGATTGGGACATATGGTCAAGATCGAAGTCGAAACACGCGATCTTCATGAGGTCAGACAGGCGCTTGATGCCGGCGCAGATATCATTATGCTCGACAATATGGACTGCGCGACCATGACAGAAGCCGTGAATCTGGTCGGAGGCAAGGCGCTGCTGGAAGCCTCCGGCGGCATTACGCACGACACGCTGCGTGAAGTTGCCGAAACGGGTGTCGACATTATTTCCATAGGTGCTCTTACCCACTCCGTACAGGCGTTCGACATTTCCATGAGAATTTCTTGAACAAACAGAGTTCTTTATACAAAGGATGATTTCTTCTTGAAGACACAGAAATCCGAAAGTCAGAAACAACAGGCTGCGCTGGTTGGCGCACGGCTGAAAAAAACGCGCAAAGCTTCAGGGCTTTCGCTGCAAGAAGTCGCCGACAGGCTAAACCGGGATTACGGAGCGAACACCAACAAGGGCATGATTTCCAAATACGAAAACGGAATACACGAGCCTTCTGCCGGAACCATCTATTGTCTGTCCCATATTTTCGGAGTTTCTGCTGAATATCTCACCTGCAGAACCGACCTGCCGGATGACGGTAAGCCTTTGGAACAACAGGACCAAACAGGGCATCTGATTAAGGTTTATTTGCGATACAATCCTTCAGACGGCGGTGAAATCGAAAAGGAACCATCGGAATTCATTCCTTCCAGCTGGCTTACGGGAGGGCACGAATTCTTCGGACTGCGGATTACCGGCAGCGAGCTTGCTCCAAGATATTATGATGGCGACATGGTGATTTTTGAGCGCAGAAGCAAGGTGCCAGCCGACCGTGTCGGACTGGTCAGCATCGGCTCAGACAATGCGTTTCTCTGCCACATCATCAGAAAGCGAAACGGCAAGACCATCATTCCTCTCGACCGAAAAATGAAAGAAAAATTCTTCACAACTGACCAGCTTGAAGAAGCCAATGTGCAAATCATCGGCGTTGCCGTTCAGGTGCGAAGAATGGAATAATTGATTCCCGTAAAAAAATCCCGCTTGGGGCCGGCTGAATTTGCCTGAACCCAAGCGGGATTCCGTATTATTCTGCCATTGCTTTCTTTATCGCGTCAAGAAGATCGTCGTAGGTCTCATACGCGGGAACATCGGGGTTGTCAGCGATAATCTTTTCGGTGCTGCGGAAAAGGAAGCCCGCTTTGCTTGCCTTGATCATGCCAAGATCATTGTAGCTGTCCCCGCTGGCAATCGTGTCGTAACCGATGGATTGCAGGGCGCGGACGGTGGAATATTTGGAATTTTCCACCCGCATTTTGAAGCCTGTTACTTCTCCCGAATCGGACACCACAAGCGAATTGCAGAAAATCGTCGGCCAGTCCAGCTTCTTCATAAGCGGGGTAGCAAACTGGGTGAAGGTGTCGCTGATAATGATAACCTGGGTGATGGAACGCAGCTCGTCAAGGAATTTCTTCGCGCCTTCCATGGGTTCAATGGTGGCGATGACATCCTGAATTTCTTTCAGGCCGAGACCGTGCTCCTTGAGAATGGCAATGCGGTATGCCATGAGCTTATCATAATCCGGCTCGTCACGGGTGGTCTTTTTCAGTTCGGGAATGCCGGTGGCTTCTGCAAATGCAATCCATATTTCGGGCACCAATACACCTTCAAGATCAAGACAGGTAATATACATAAATAATCTTCCTTTCGGAGTTTGTTATTGTCATGTGCTATTATAACATCAATTACATTTTTTGTCAATCAAAAATCCTCCTTTGAACGTATAAATTGCACAAAGAAGGATTTAACTTTTTGTCTATTAATAATGTGGATGATTAATCGTCATTGTCGTCATTGTCGTCATTGTCGTCATTGTCGTCATTGTCGTCATCATCGTCGTCCATGTATCCATAGTCAGTAAAATCATACAGCTTCTTGCCGTCCTCGGTCTTGTTCAGCACTTTGCCGTTCCGCAGACTGATAAAGGGATACCATATCAGTTCCTCTCCGTCGCTGTCGGTGATCCTGACCTGCGCGTCGGAAAAAATATCGCTGTAATTGCACCGAAGTACCACCGGCGCGCCGATTTCGCTGGTGTACAGTGTTTCCTCAACCGTCTGGGCAAAATCGTTATCAACATCGAGCTTGACCTGATGGATCTCCACCTTTGCCTTCGGGTCAGCAGGAATAATCAAGTACAGGTCACATCCCAAGGCCGTGCTCACAAACTGTTCGTCGGGAATATCCTTCAAAAAACCGAATTTTTCCAGACTGCCGGAAGACCGGAAGAGCTCCTCATAATACTTGCGGTTATTTTTCATATCATTCCTGTCGGCTTCGGTATTGCCTATAAACAGCACACCGCACATGCTTCCGCTGTCTTTGATCACTTTGCGCTCAGAAATCCGGGGATTCCACGATGAAAGCGCCTCCGCATCTGACGAAAGCGAATCTGTCGGATGACTCTTCGATTGATTGCAGGAACACAGCGAGATCAGCAATGCAGAGACAAGTAACAACACAATCAGTTTTGTTTTCATAGTAAATCACACTCCCGCATTGATTATAACACATCATACCGTCAATTGCAATCATGATATTCAGATAATCAAAAATCACCGCCGGCCAGATGATTGCGAATAGCCAGCGGTGATGCGATCAGTGCTGCATATAGGGAAGCAGAAGAATTGAAACAACGAAATACATCACGATAGACAGTATGGAAACAATCATTGAAATCCATGCAAATACTGATTTCGGACTGTTCTTAATAGCACCTATCGAGATCAGAATAGGAATAACGTAGAACCACCATGCCATCATGACCCATTTGTGCATGAAAAACACCATTGACAGGAAAATCGCCCACATCAGAACCACAATTCCAATAGAACCCAGACTGGATTTAAAGGCCGTTTTCTTGCCTAATGTTTCCAAATCCTCGCCTATAACAGAAGTAGGCGTATAATCAAAGGCAGATGCTGCAGGAGCGGAAGTCTGTACCGGAGCGGAAGTCTGCACCGGCGTGGAAGTCTGTACCGGAGCGGAAGTCTGTACCGGAGCGGAAGTCTGCACCGGCGTGGAAGTCTGCACCGGAGCGGAAGTCTGTAGCGGAGCGGAAGTCTGTACCGGAGCGGAAGTCTGCACCGGCGTGGAAGTCTGCACCGGAGCGGAAGTCTGTACCGGAGCGGAAGTCTGCACCGGCGTGGAAGTCTGCACCGGAGCGGAAGTCTGTACCGGAGCGGAAGTCTGCACCGGAGCGGAAGTCTGTACCGGTACAGCAGAGAACGGCTGGGATGTCTGTAGAGGCATTCCCATATATGGCTGCTGTATTCCGGTATATACCGTATTATTGGATTTGCGAGTGCCAAGAACAATAAGTGCTATGCCGATGACCAGGAAGATACCAAAGAAGACATAGGCGAAAATCATAGTGGACGGATCCTGAAACCCGGAGGAGGCATCTCCGATAAAGAGCAGCAGTTCCAATAATACGTTTATGACAGTCAGTATGATTCCGAATACAAGAGCAACGATGCGACCGGCGGAATGCTTTTTTCTGCCCGCAGGCTGAGCTGCCGGAATAAATACCGCTGCATTATTGGGCGGATAGCCATATGGCTGCGCCTGGGGGATGGGCTGCGCCTGCTGGAAAGGCTGTGCCTGCGGAACAGGCTGCGTCTGCTGGAACGGCTGTACCTGCGGAACGGGCTGCGCCTGCCGGAACGGCTGTGCCTGCGGAACGGGCTGCGCCTGCTGAGGAAATGTCGTAACCGGCTGCGTGTTTTCCAGCTTGGGAACTTCCACGGTAGGCAGATCCTGAATGGTGTTGAAAGAGGGGATTTCAGCCTTTTCAGGCTGCAAATTGTTGTTGTCCATTACATAATACTTCCCTTCAAATAAACTTCGTTTGTAAATGGCATGGGATACCACACAGTATTATATTAGAATAAAAACGGCGGATTGTCAACAGGATTGTGAATTCAATTATTTATTTTTTATTCAGAATTCACCTCGACCGGTCAGGAAAGAAAATCCTTCAGCTTTTTGCTGCGGCTGGGATGTCTCAACTTCCGAAGGGCTTTGGCTTCGATCTGCCGGATTCTTTCGCGGGTCACATTGAACTGCGCTCCCACCTCTTCCAGAGTATGCTCCCGTTCGCCGTCAATACCGTGACGAAGCTTGAGCACAGCCATCTCCCGCGGCGTAAGGGTACGAAGTGCGGCGTTGATCTCCTTCTTCAACATGCTGTCCGAAGCCGCATCCTCCGGATCCTCCTGTGTTTCATCTTTAATTGTATCGCCAAAAAGGCTTTCTCCGTCTTCTCCGATAGGGGTTTCCAATGAAACAGTATCCTGTGAAATGCGCATGATTTCCACGACTTTTTCTTCGGGCATATCAACAAACTTTGCCACCTCTGCGTTAGTCGGTTCTTTTCCCTTTTCGTTAAGCAGAAAACTCTGCGCCTTTTTTACGCGATTGATATTCTCTACCATGTGAACGGGAATCCGGATGGTTCTGGCCTGATCTGCGATGGCACGCGATACAGACTGACGGATCCACCAGGTCGCATAGGTCGAAAACTTGAACCCTTTTGACGGATCGAACTTGTCCACAGCTTTGATTAGTCCGAGATTTCCCTCCTGAATCAGATCAAGCAGAGGCATTCCTCTTCCGATATATCGTTTCGCGATGCTCACTACCAGCCGGAGATTTGCTTCGCAGAGCCTCTTTTTCGCACTTTCGTCGCCTTCTGCAATTCGACGGGCAATATCCTGTTCTTCCTCGGATTTGAGCATGGGAATGCTGCCGATTTCCCTGAGATACATTTTGACAGGATCGTCGATCAAACTGCCGTCATAGGAAGCCTCGCCTTCGCCTGACCCCAGTTCTTCCAGGGATTCCTCCTCAACGCTGTCCTCCACAATCTGAATGCCGTTGGCTTCCAGCTTGTCATATAGCTTTTCGAGCTGTTCCGGACTGAAATTGATTTCTGCCAGCGCGTCAAGGATTTCCTGATTGCTGAGACTGCCTTTTTCTTTCCCCTTTTCGGCAAGTTTGCGCAGAGTGCCCTTTTTATCGGTCGGATTCAATGATATTCCCTCCCTCATGATTCGTTGCTGTCGAAAAAGCCTCGATTATGTATATCCGTTGAGCTTGTTTCTTCTGGTAAACTGTCTGAGTTTTCTCAAAGCCTTGGCTTCTATCTGCCTGATACGTTCGCGGGTCACATCAAATCTGAGTCCCACTTCTTCCAGAGTGTGACATCTTCCGTCAACCAGACCGTACCGCAGGCGGATTACCTCGGCTTCCCTTTCACTGAGGGTTTCCAATACTTCCGAAATCAGGTCGTGCAGCATCATATTGCTCACCACGTCCTCGGGTGCTTTCTGTTCATCGTCCTTGATGAAATCCCCCAGGTGGCTGTCCTCTTCTTCTCCGATAGGTGTTTCAAGAGAAACCGGCTCCTGGGAAATGCGTATGATTTCACGCACCTTTGCCTCGTCCATGCCGAGCAGATCGGCAATGTCCTCGGGACGAGGTTCTTTTTCATTTTCCGCAAGAAGCTGTGCTTTTGCACGCTTTACTTTATTTATATTTTCCACCATATGAACAGGTATTCGTATGGTCCTGGACTGATCCGCGATGGCACGGGTGATGGACTGTCTGATCCACCATGTCGCGTAAGTCGAAAAACGGAATCCCTTGGTAGGATCAAATTTATCCACTGCCTTGATCAGACCCAGATTACCTTCCTGGATCAGGTCGAGGAACGGCAGACCGCGATTCATGTATCTTTTGGCTATACTGACCACCAGCCTGAGATTGGCATCGCTCAAACGCTTTTTGGCGCTGTTATCCCCTTCGGTAATCCTGCGTGCAATATCCTTTTCTTCTTCGGGAGTAAGCATTTCGATGCTGCCGATTTCTCGGAGGTACATTTTAACCGAATCGTCCACCAGAACTTCATCGCTGCCGGCATCAGAGGAGATATCATCTATGACATCGTCCAGTGAATCCTCAACGATTTCAATGCCGTTTGCCTCCAGCTTGTCGTAGAGTTTTTCCAGCTGCTCCGCGCTGATATTGACGTCGGCCAACGTATCTATTATTTCCCTGTTGCTGAGACTTCCTTTGGATTTTCCCGATTCAACAATCTTTCTAAGCGTTTCTTTTTTTTCTGACGTACTCACTAAACAATCCCTCCCTTAAAAACACCATGAGCAATTATGTAAAGCCTTTGAGCTTGCTGCTGCGTGTGACATGTCTGAGTTTGCGTATCGCCTTTACCTCGATCTGACGGATGCGTTCTCTTGTGACGTCAAACTGCTTGCCCACTTCCTCCAACGTATGGCATCTGCCGTCCTCCAGACCGTATCTCAGACGGATGACCTCCGCCTCGCGTTCAGTGAGCGTATCCAGCACCTCGGAAATCAGGTCGTGAAGAATCATGTTGCCCACCGCGTCCTCCGGGGCCGCCTGATCTTCATCCTTGATAAAATCTCCCAGATGACTGTCCTCTTCCTCCCCTATCGGGGTTTCGAGAGAAACGGGTTCCTGTGAAATACGGATGATTTCCCGCACCTTTTCGGCATCCATTCCGAGCAGCTGAGCGATTTCTTCGGGACGCGGCTCCTTCTCGTTCTCCGCTGTGAGCTGTGCCTTGGCTCGCTTGACTTTATTGATGGTTTCCACCATGTGGACAGGAATGCGTATGGTCCTTGCCTGATCCGCTATGGCACGGGTGATCGCCTGACGGATCCACCAGGTAGCATACGTGGAAAATTTGAATCCCTTGCTGGGATCAAACTTCTCCACCGCCTTGATCAGACCCAGATTTCCCTCCTGGATGAGATCGAGGAATTGCAGACCGCGATTCATGTACTTCTTTGCAATGCTGACTACCAGACGGAGATTGGCCTCGCTGAGTCTTTTCTTTGCTTCCTTGTCGCCCGCCATTATTTTTGCGGCAAGCTCCTTTTCCTCGTCGTTTGAAAGAAGCCTGATTTTTCCGATATCTCTTAAATATGCCTTGACAGGATCCTCCACATAGATGCCCATTGCTTCGGCGTCATTATAATAATTGCTGCCTCTTTCCTCGTCGTCATCGTCTTCATTGATTTCCAACGATTCTATGGACAGGCTGTCTTCATCGTTTTCAATAATCTCGATTTCCATGCTTTCCAGCTTTAAGTAAAAGCTCTCGATGGTTTCGGGATTTACATCGACGTCTGCCAGTGCATCCATAATTTCCTGATGAGAAATCCTGCCGTTGGCCTTGGCTCTCTCGGCAAGTTCCCTGAGAATAGACTTTGCGTTTGTTGCTGCCATGTGTTTTATCAACCTTTCGTTGCTTTGGGAATATGCTTTGCGACTTAAAAAGTCATTCTTTATTATATTCAACCCGATTTTTGGTAACCGGATTTTAAATCAGTTTTTTTTCTTCTTTAGGCGGTTCATCTGCTCAAGAAGCTCGTCCGCAGAGAGCTTCGCGGCGTCCTGCGGCTTGGGAGTGAATCTCTCGTTTTTGATAATGCTGATCAGCGTATCGTAATCATCCTTTGCGACCGAGTCGTAGCAGTTGACAATACGGACGATTTCGGCGCATTCCTCTTCGCTGAATCGGGTGGAAAGCAGTGATACACTGATCTCCTGGCCGGATGAGTGAATCTCGATAAACTCGGAATAGATTTTTCTGCCGAATTCCGTGACAAAATCCTCCGGAGGAAGCAGGACTGCCGTTTTATCAATCATATCCTGATGCAGAAAAAGCATTGACAGCAGGGAATATTCGGCGTTTGACGCCCGGAGATTCGCGCTGCGTTCAGGGTTGATTCTGCTGCCGATGCCGGCGGTGTTTTTTGCCATTTCGCGGAATTCCTTGTCCTTTTCCATTCTCGCCCTGCGGCGTGCGGAAGCCTCCGACTGACTGATGACGGCGGATTTTTCGATGTGGAGCTTGTCCGCGATTCTCGCCGCGTACACTTCACGCTCCAGCCCTCCCAGCCCGCTGAGATAGTTGCACACTTCCCGCAGGTAATGAAGCCGGCCATCGTCGGTCGAGACGTCGTATTTTGATTCTATGCGCATGAGGCTGTATTCAATATCGTTTGAGCAGCCCTCCAGAAGGCTCTTGAAACGCTCCGGCCCGTATTTCCTGATAAATTCATCCGGATCCTTCGCGCCGGTGATCTGCAGCACCCGCACATCCAGACCTTCCTCCTTCATGATCGGAATGGAACGGGCAATGGATTTCTGACCTGCCTCATCCCCGTCCTGTGAGAGAACCACCCTGTCGGCGTATTTATGAAGGACTCTGGCCTGCTGTGGTGTGACGGCTGTGCCGAGAGCCGCCACCGCATTGGAAAATCCCGCCTGATGAAGAGCGATGACGTCCATATATCCTTCACAGAGTATCAGCTCGCGTGACTTGCAGTTTTTGGCAAGATTCATGGCAAATAGATGGTTGGTTTTTTTATAAATCAGGGTATCGCTGGTATTGACATACTTGCCGCCGACCACGTCCTCGGTAAACTTTCTGCCGCCGAAGGCTACCACATTGCCTTGCAGATCGAAGATCGGAAACATCACCCTGTTGCGGAAACGGTCGATGATGCCTCCCTTCCTCGATGTGTAACCGAGATCGGCTGCCAGTATTTCATCGCGCTTATACCCCAGTTCCTGAAGATGACGCGCCAGAAAATCCCAGCCGTCAGGCGACCAGCCCAGCCCGAAGTGCCGGATGGTTTCGTCAGACAAACCGCGTGAATGAAAATATTCCAGCGCCTGCCTTCCGGCGGGTGAATAAAGGGATTTGTAGAAAAACCTTCCCGCTTCCCGGTTCTGTTCACGTATTCTCAGCCGCATGTGAGACAGCCCGTCATTTTTTCCCTCTTCGGGAACCGCCAGCCCCGCCCGGTTGGCAAGAAACTTAACGGCTTCGATGTAATCCAGGTTTTCTATTCTCCGAATAAAGCCGATCACGTCGCCGCCCGCCTGACAACCAAAGCAATAGAACGACGCCGTATCTCCGTACACCGTGAAGGACGGCGTTTTTTCCGAATGAAAAGGACACAGTCCTTTGGAATTGCGTCCGCTTCTCTTCAGGCTGACATATCCGCTTATCACATCGGTTATGTCATTTCTGTCCTTGACTTCGTTGATAAATTCCTGCGAAAGCAAGAGATGCATTACTCCTTCCTCAGATGGGATAAAAGAATAAGGTCAGGAATGAACCTCCCAGCCTTTTGGTATGAAGATTTCTTTGTAAAGCTCTACCACATAGGTGTCGCTCATTCCGGCAATATAATCCGCGACCGCCCTGTTGACGCCCTCTTCCCTCATGATCTGACGGTATTCAACCGGCACCCTGTTCGGATGGTTGCACAGATAATGGAAGAGAATCTCGATCAGCTCCTCCGCCTTCCCTTCCTCTACCTTTGCGGCGCTGTCCCTGTATACATTGCGATAAAGGAATGAGTGCAGCTCATAGAATGCCTTGGAGAAATCCTCTGACATGCCGATGTTTCCCTCATGACTGTTCTGATAGACATTGAGTATCATATTGTTGATGCGTCTGGAAGAGCCTGTCCCCAGAATATCTCTGAGGTGGGAAGGAATATCCTCCTCGCTGAGAATGCCGGCTCTTATGCTGTCGTCGATGTCGTGATTCATATAGGCGATTTTGTCCGCGATGCGAACGATTCTGCCTTCCGGGGTAAATGCTTCCGGGCCTTTGGTGTGGCACATGATGCCGTCCCGGACTTCTTTGGTTAGGTTCAGCCCTTTTCCGTCGTTTTCCAGCTTTTCCACCACCCGGACGCCCTGCTCATAATGCCGGAAACCGCCCGACGAAGCAAGTACAATATCCAGCACCCTTTCGCCTGCATGTCCGAAGGGCGTATGCCCCAGGTCGTGTCCAAGCGAGATCGCTTCGGTCAGATCTTCATTGAGCCGCAGTGAACGGGCGATGGCGCGGGCAATCTGAGACACTTCCAGCGTGTGCACCAGCCGTGTGCGGTAATGATCGTTGCCGGGGGCAAGATAAACCTGCGTCTTATGCTTCAGTCGCCTGAATGCCTTGCAATGGATGATCCTGTCCCTGTCCCGCTGGAAAACCGTGCGCATTTCACATGGAGGTTCTTTGCGGTCACGTCCGATGGATTGGCAGGAAAGCGTTGCGTAGGGAGATAGAATCAGCTTTTCTATCTGCTCGGTCTGCTCCCTAATTCCAAGCTTGTCGTCTAGAATCGTCTGTCTGATGGGTTCGCTCATACGCCTTCCTCCCTTTTTTCGCTTATTGATTATATACGAAAAATGAGTGACGTTTCCCTTTACGGATCCGATCAATTTACATTTTGTTTACATTTTCACGTCAGAAAGAAAAAAAAAAAGAAAACAAGCCGCTGCAATCACTGGCAATGAATGCGGCAGCTTGACCGGACTGCGATTTCCGCAAAAGACAAAATACAAATGATTAAAAACCGTTGTAATAATTAATCAGAAGTGCAAGCGTCAATATGACCATGAAGACCGACAGAGTAGTATAATAGGTGCGTCGGGTCGCATTTCTCCTGAAAATGGAATGCGACAGGAAAAAAACAACGGTGCAGCCTACGACACATCCCGCTACGTCCACCGCTGTCACAATAGACATTGCCGCGGCAATTTCTTTTAGCAGGCCGGCCACCTTCATCAGGCGGACGATCACTTCCGTGCCGATGATGTGCCCCACGGGAACCAGTGCAATAGGCAAGATGGAACGACCCACCGTCACATATCCCCTGCGCGAACATATATAGGAAGAAATCAATACAATAAAAATAATGGCAACACATGCCGTAGTCATACAGCCAACTCTCCTATCATATTTATAGTGTCTAAATTATAAAGTATATTATATTTTATTCCAACCGATATGTCAAGTACAAAAAGGAGCAATTATGCTTTTTCGGCATTGACTTCCGACATGATATGATCCATTAATGAATAAAAAATGAATAAAAATAAAAATCATCATAAAAGTGTTGTGAAAGCATAAACGGATGTGCTATAATAGGTATAAATAAAAATGGGTAAGTATCGGCTTTATTCATAAACCAAGGGTGTATTAGAAACTAATCCCATATTTCGGAGGAGATTTATGCTTAACAGACGTGAATCAAGACAACAGGCTTTTGAATTTATCTTTGAGGAATCATTCAACGGCAACGAACCGGAGGAAATATTCAAAAACGCCGGAGATGCAAGGGATTCCGAGATTTCCGACTATGCAAGGCAGCTGCTTAACGGAGTGTTTGCACATCGACAGGAAATTGACTCTTACATTTCATCTTTACTGGTCAGACGCAGCATCAACCGGCTTTCCAAGGTCGTACTTGCCGCATTGAGACTGGCTGTTTATGAAATCATATACATACCGGACCTCGATCCTACCGTTTCCATCAATGAAGCGGTGGAGCTGACAAAGAGATTTTCCGGCAAGGACGAATCGGGTTATGTCAACGGCGTGCTCGGAGGATTCCTGAAAAAATATCAGTCCGGGGAATTCGCACCGTCTGCGTCGTCCCCCTCGGCTGAGGGGGATGCCCAATGAGCTTTGTTCTCGGCATTGACACAAGCAATTACACCACGTCGGCGGCACTGTATGACACCCGGACAGCTGAGGTTTTTCAGAGCAAAATGCTGCTTCCGGTCAAGCCGGGTGAAAAAGGCGTCCGCCAGAGCGACGCGGTGTTTCATCACACCGTGCAGCTGCCGCAGGTGATTTCTTCGCTCAGGGAAAAGGCAGGCGGCTTTTCGCGGATCGACGGCGTCAGCGTTTCCACACGCCCCAGAAATATTGACGGTTCGTATATGCCCTGCTTTACCGTAGGACACTCAACCGCCCGCATTCTGTCAGACATTCTCAACGTGCCGATGAGGGAATTCAGCCATCAGGAAGGGCATATCGCCGCCGCGCTCTATTCTTCCGGCCGGCTTGAGCTGATGAACAGCCGATTCATCGCCTTTCACGTTTCAGGCGGGACGACAGAGGCGCTGATTGTCAGCGGCAACGGATCAGGATTTGACTGTGAACTGATCGCTTCGTCGCTCGATCTGAAGGCCGGACAGGCGATAGACCGCACGGCTGTGATGATGGGTCTCCCGTTTCCCGGCGGCGTTCATCTGGAGCAGCTGGCAGTGGAATGTGACGACACGATCAGATTCAAACCCACCATGAGAGGCTGCGACTGTTCTCTTTCCGGCATCGAAAACAAGTGCCGCAAGCTGTTGGCGGACGGTGCGTCCAAGCAGTATGTCGCCAAATTCTGCCTGACGGCGGTGATGAATTCCATTATCGGTATCACCGACGCGATCATTGCCGCATACGGGCAACTGCCTCTGGTGTATGCGGGAGGCGTCATGTCGGATGCGATGATACGCAGCGGTATCACTTCGAGATACGAAGCGGCAAATTTCGCGGAGCCTGCTTTTTCGTGTGACAACGCGGCGGGAATCGCTCTGCTCGGAGCAAAAGGTATTTTCAATTTATAAACGGCAGGGATTTCAGATTGGAACTATATTCGGTAAGTCAGATCAACAAATATATCAAAGGGCTGATGGACGGTGACAGCATTCTGCGCGACGTCACTGTTTCGGGTGAAATATCAAATTTCAAACGGCACAGCTCGGGACACTATTATTTCTCCATCAAGGATCAGGGCTCAGCCATCTCGGCGGCAATGTTCAAATGGCAGAACCGCACGCTGAACTTCCTGCCGGAAAACGGCATGAAGGTGCTGGTTCATGGACGGATTTCGGTGTATGAACCTTCGGGGCAGTATCAGATCATCGCCGACAGCATTAAGCCGGATGGCGTAGGCGCACTCTATGAGCAGTATGAAAGGCTCAAACGCGCGCTGGAAAGAAAAGGGTATCTGGATCCTTCGCGAAAGAAGCCGATTCCTCAGTTTCCCCGAAAAATCGCAGTTGTCACGTCTCCTACCGGGGCGGCGATCCGCGATATTCTGAATATTCTCGGAAGGCGCTATCCGCTTGCCGAGGTGGAGATTTATCCCTCGGAGGTACAGGGAGAAAACGCCCCCGCCATGCTGGCCGCCGCTATCTGCGCAGTCAATCGCAAGGCGGACTGCGACGTCATCATCACCGGCCGGGGAGGCGGTTCGATGGAGGATCTCTGGGCATTCAACAGCGTTGACGTCATCAAGGCGATCATTGATTCCGAAATTCCCGTTATTTCCGCCGTAGGGCATGAAACCGACTTCACACTCAGCGATTTTGTCGCCGACCTGCGCGCGCCTACCCCTTCGGCTGCGGCGGAACTTGCGGTGCCGGACAGCGATGCTGTTCTCAGCTACCTGACCCATTTCAGGGCAAAGACCACAGCCGCCCTGGAAAACAGAATCACCATGTACGAGCATCGGATCACCTCCGTCATGAACACGCAGTGCATGAAAAATCCACTTATTTTCACCGAAAACAAAACCAGACAGCTGGACGAGGTCCTTTCACGCATCGACAACTCGATGAACGAGCAACTTCATTCCTGTGAATCAGACCTCAGGGAATGCGCCTCCAGACTTGCCGCACTCAATCCTCTCTCCGTACTCGCGAGAGGATACGCGGTGGCGTTTAAAGACGGCGCACCGCTGCATTCAGTGAATCATCTCCGGTGCGGCGATCACATTAAAATACAGTTTCAGGACGGCAGCGCAGCGTGCCGTGTGGAAAACACTTCAACGGAGGAAGTAAATTAATATGAGCGACATATCCAATACCCCCAAGAGCTTTGAAGCTGCCATGCGCAGACTGGAAGAGATAGCCAATCTCCTCGAAGACGGCGAAACGGAACTGGCGCAGTCTCTCGAATTATATAAAGAAGGCGCGGAGCTTGCCGCCTATTGCACCCGGCAGCTCAGGGACGCCAGACAACAGGTCAACCTGCTCTCCAAAGAGAGCTATTCTGATTCAAACAAGGAGGACAACTGACATGAATGACATCGTAAAAGCAAGACAGAACGAATGGCTTCCCAAAATCGAAGCCGAGCTTGACAGATATACAGCCGAATGCGGCTCTATGCATCCCCTGCTGCTGGAGGCCATGCGTTATAGCCTGCTCGACGCCGGAAAGAGAATCCGCCCGATCCTCGCGCTTGAATTCTGCCGCGCCGCAGGAGGAAATCCCGAGGACGCCATGCCCTTCGCCTGCGGCGTCGAGATGATACATACCTATTCCTTGATTCATGACGACCTGCCCTGTATGGACGACGACGACCTTCGCAGAGGCAAGCCCTCCTGTCATGTGAAATACGGCGAAGCAAACGCCCTTCTCGCGGGCGACGCGTTGCAGCCGCTCGCCTTTGAAACCATGCTTTCCGGAAGCAGAATCCGGCCCGATCTCACTCTCCGCGCTGCCGCCGTTCTCGCCCATGCCTGCGGAGCAGCCGGAATGGTGGGCGGACAGGTGATCGATCTGGAAAACGAGGGAAAGCACGTGGGACTGGATTCGCTCCGCGTAATGGATTCCGGAAAAACCGGCGCCATCATCAAGGCCGCCTGCGTCATGGGCGTGATCGCTGCCGACGGCGGCGATGAAATGATTTCCATCGCCGAAAAATACGCCGAGAACATCGGCATCGCCTTCCAGATTACCGACGATATTCTCGACGTCACCAGCACAGCAGAGGTTCTGGGCAAGCCGGTGGAAAGCGACATCGGCAACGACAAATCCACCTACGTTTCACTCCTCGGACTGGAAAAAGCCCGTGAAGAAGCCGCAAGATACACGGCGCTTGCCGTGGAAGCGGTTTCCGCGATCGGTGAAAAGGCAGCGTTTCTGGCAGCCTTTGCGGAAATGCTCGGGAGCAGGATTAAATGAGCTTGGAGGCGGATTGCAATGAAAACACTGATGGCATTGCTTCATAACTATGTATTGGTATGCACCCTTTCATCATGGGCAACCGCACAGATATGCAAAGTCATTATCAATTATTTTATTCATCACGAGATTCAGCTCGAACGACTCTCCGGCGCGGGCGGAATGCCCAGTGCGCATTCGGCAACGGTCACAGCGCTGGTCATTTCCTGCGCCAGATTTGAGGGGATCGGTTCGACTTTCTTTGCGATCGCGGTTGCGCTTGCCGCGGTTGTAATCTACGATGCGATGGGAGTCAGGCACGAAGCCGGAGAACACGCCAAGATCATCAATCAGATGATAAAGGAATCCAGATCAGGTGCCGACGACAATGAGGATCCGGATTTCAAGGAACTGAAGGAAATGCTCGGACACACCCCCATCGAGGTTGTCGGCGGCGTCATGACAGGCATTCTGGTTCCTTTGATTATTCCTGTGCTCTAATACAATTGATAATCCGTTTATTAAAATCACTTCAAGGGTGGTAAAGTAATGTCTGATTCATTATTGGATAAGATAAATTCACCTGCCGATATCAAACATTTCACCAGAGAGGAAATCGACAGACTCTGCTCGGAAATCAGGGAACGGCTTATTGAAACGGTAGCCCAGAACGGCGGGCATCTTGCCTCCAATCTGGGCGTGGTTGAACTCACCGTTGCCATGCACCGTGTTTTCGATTCGCCTCACGATCAGTTCGTCTTTGACGTGGGACACCAGTGCTACACCCACAAGCTGTTGACCGGACGCCGGGAGCAGTTCTCCACGCTGCGTACCGAAGGCGGCATGTCGGGTTTTCCCAAGCCGTCCGAAAGTGAACACGATCCGATGATTTCCGGACACAGCAGCACTTCCATTTCCGCGGCAACCGGTCTGGCTGCTGCCAAAAAACTCAAGGGCGACGACGGCTGTGTGGTCGCGGTAATCGGCGACGGGGCACTGACCGGCGGCATGTCGTACGAGGGTCTCAACAATCTGGGACGCATGCACGAGCGTGTCATTGTCATACTCAACGACAACAAAATGTCCATTTCCAAAAATGTCGGTTCCATGGCCCGCTATCTGGCGGGAATCCGCACACGCCGGGGCTATATCCGCGTCAAGACAAAAATTTCCAGAGCCTTGCAGAAGGTGCCCTTCATCGGCGCAAAGATCAACGGGCTTTTCTTCCGCTCCAAGAAAGCGCTGAAGGGCGCCATTCTGCATCGGCGCGGTACCATTTTCGAGGACATGGGTTTCCTTTACATCGGTCCGGTCGACGGTCACAACGAAAAGCTCCTTGAACGCACACTGAATGTCGCCAAATCAATGAGCGACCGGCCTGTGCTCATTCACATCTGTACCGTCAAGGGCAAGGGATATGAGCCCGCTGAGCTGAAACCCAAGGTGTTCCACGGTATTTCCGGTTTTGACATCGACTCCGGTGAACCGAAGCACGGCAGCACAACCTTTTCAGAGGTTTTTGCACAGTGCCTGAGCGAATTTGCCGGTGAAGACGAAACTGTCTGTGCCGTAACTGCCGCTATGAAATCCGGTACGGCACTATCGGATTTTGCCTCCACCTACCGCAGAAGATTTTACGATGTGGGAATCGCCGAAGGTCACGCGGTAACCTTTTGCGCCGGAATGGCGGCAAACGGAATGCGTCCGGTTTTCGCGGTCTATTCCAGCTTTCTCCAGAGAGGTTATGACCAGCTCATTCACGACGTTGCCATTCAGAACCTCAATGTGACATTCGCGATTGACCGCGGAGGCATTGTCGGCGAGGACGGGGAAACGCATCAGGGACTTTTCGACACGGCCATGCTTGGCACTATTCCGAATTTTCACATCTATTGTCCCGCCTATTTCAGCGAGATGAAACCCATGCTGTACAAGAGTATGTATCTGTACAGCGGTGCCTCCGCGGTCCGCTATCCCAGAGGCTCCGAAAAATACAAACCGGAAGGCTTTGCCGCAGAGGGAAACGATTACGATCTCATCGGCAGCGGAGGCGATATTCTGGCAGTCACCTATGGCCGGATTTTCGGCAACCTCTGTCAGGCCGCCGAACGACTGAACGCAGAAGGAGGCAGGGCCGACCTTCTGAAGTTGGGCCTGGTTAAACCTGTTCCCGGAGAAGCCGTGAAGGCGGCTTCGGCTTACACCACCGTTGTCTTCTTTGAGGAAGGAATCAGGCACGGCGGCGTGGGAGAAGACTTCTGCTCGCTTCTCTGCGGAAGCGGCTGGAAGGGCAATTTTGTGATCTGCGCGGTAGACGACAGATTTATTCCTCACGCGTCTGTCAATTCAGCGCTTGCAAAGCTGGGGCTGGATACCGACGGAATGTATCATACATTAAAGCAACAATATCCGCTTGCGGCAAAGCCGCAAAACGCGTAAAGGATGGTAAGATTTGAGCGATAAAATCAGACTCGACACCGCCGTATTCGAAGCCGGACTTGCCGACAGCCGCGAGAAGGCAAAGGCGATGATCATGGAAGGCATTGTCTTTGTCAACAACCAGAAGGAGGACAAGCCGGGTACACAGATCCGCTCCGACGCAAAAATCGAGATTCGCGGCGAAAAGCTTCCCTTCGCCAGCCGCGGAGGGCTGAAACTGGACAAAGCCGTCAAGGTATTCGGCATTGATCTGAAGGACAAAATCTGCATGGACGTCGGCGCTTCCCACGGCGGATTCACCGACTGCATGCTCCAGAACGGCGCCAGCAAGGTCTATTCGGTCGATGTGGGCTACGGGCAGCTTGTATGGAAGCTCCGCAATGACCCCAGGGTGGTCAACATGGAACGCACCAATATCCGCTATGTGACCCCCGATCAGATCGACGACCGGCTGGACTTTGCCAGCGTAGACGTTTCTTTCATTTCGCTGACGCTCGTCGTTCCTGTGGTTCGGCAGCTCCTGAAGGAAAACGGGGAAATCATGTGTCTGATCAAGCCTCAGTTTGAAGCCGGAAAAGGAAAGGTCGGCAAAAAGGGCGTCGTTCGTGAGCCCGAAATTCACTGTGAGGTCATTCAAAAAATCATCGACCTCATGACCGAGCAAAAATTCCGGATTTTAGGGCTGGATTTTTCTCCCATAAAAGGCCCGGAAGGGAACATTGAATATCTGATATACGCTGCAAAGGATGAAAACGCTCCTTCCTTTGAATTTGATGTAGAGCAGCTTGTCAGTGAATCACACGACAGGCTGTGAGTGGTTGATCTCCTTTGCTGTTCAAACGGGGAATGAATTATGAATCTGCTGGTTACTCCAAACAACGACAAGGTCGGCATTTACGAAAGCACCCAGAATCTCTGCAAAGCCCTTCACAAGTACGGCGCAACGGTTTTCATGCTTAACTCCGACAAAGAGAAATACAAAGGCTGCTGTGACATTTCGGGGAACAATATCAACGAGCTGACAAAAAAGAGCGACGCGGTTATTGCTTTAGGCGGCGACGGAACAATCCTGCGTTCCGCCACCATTGCCGCGGTCTACGACAAGCCCGTTCTGGGACTCAATCAGGGAAGGCTCGGCTTTATGGCGGGTCTGGAAATGAGCGAACTGGAACTCATTTCGCGCCTTTTTACTAAGGAATATGAAATTCAGCGCCGCATGATGCTCGATGTTTCGGTACGGCACAACGGCAAATGCAAATACCGCAACATCGCACTCAACGACGTGGTGCTTTCCCGCGGTGCGATGTCGCATATCATCGACTTCCGGATCATGCACAACTGCGACGCCTGTCTGGAATACCGCGCCGACGGCATTATTATTTCCACGCCTACCGGCTCCACCGCCTATTCCCTTTCCGCCGGAGGTCCTGTGGTGGACCCGAGTGTCAAGAGCATCATTCTCACACCGGTCTGTCCTCATTCAATGTGCAACCGTTCGGTCATTTTTGCCAGCGATTCGTTTCTTGACATCGAGCCTTACATTTCTTTCGACAATCAGCTTTACCTCACTATCGACGGAGACGGCGTATTCCAGATGGAAAAGGAATACACGATTCATATCAAGCGTTCCAAAGTAAACGCAAAGTTCATTATTATTAAACAAAACAGCTTTTCACGGGTATTCACCGAGAAAATGCTTCATTGATAATTCTTGCGGGACAGTGATCAGTTTGAAAAACAGCAGGCAAAAAAGAATTCTTGAAATCATACGGACTCAGAATGTCGCCACACAGGAGGAGCTTCTGCTCAGGCTTTGTGAATCAGGTTACAACGTAACGCAGGCGACGGTTTCCAGAGATATCAATTCTCTGAGGCTGGTCAAGATACCGGACGGCTCCGGCGGATATAAATACGCCGAAACCGGGATCAAAGACCCGTCGGGGAAATCCAGATTTTTCGCGATGTTTACGGAAAACGTGACATCTGTCGCATGCGGTCAGAACATTGTCTGCGTCAAATGCCTGACAGGTATGGCACAGGCTGTCTGCGCGTCATTGGACAGCGTAGGAAGGGAGCCTATCGTCGGCACCTTGGCGGGAGAGGACACAATCTTTGTGCTTTGCAAATCCGAAAAGGAAGCGGAAGCTCTCGCAGAAGAAATGCAGAAGATGCTTCTTCGGTCATAAATATTCATTAATTTCGCCTCAATTAATTGCAGGCCCGGGACGGTTATTCAGAAATGTTAAGTAAGCTGTATATTGAAAACATAGCGGTTATCGAACGCGCGGAAATAGACTTCAGCAAGGGATTCAATGTGCTGACCGGCGAAACAGGCGCGGGCAAATCGATACTTGTTGATTCCATCAATGCGGTGCTGGGACAACGGACCAGCCGCGAGCTGATTCGCACAGGTGCCGAAAGGGCCTTTGTCTGCGCCGAATTCGACTGCCTCTCCCCTTCCACGCTGGGCGAGCTTTCCGAGCTGGGTTTTGATCCTGATCCGGATAACGGCGGCTTTCTGATGCTGCGCCGTGAGATACGCTCTGACGGAAAAAACACCGTCAGAATCAACGACCGGCCCGCAAGCATTTCCGACCTTCGCGCTGTGGGTCGGCTGCTGATCAACATCCACGGTCAGCACGAGAACCAGGCGCTTATGTCGGTTGACCGTCATAGGAAGTATCTGGACAGTTTCGGCGGCTACAGCGATAAACTCAACGCATACGCCGGCATCTACAGGGCGTATGCTTCCGCCGCGCATGAGCTGAGCAAAATGCGAACGGACGACGCTGAAAAAGCACGCCGCGCCGATATTCTGAGATTCCAGATTAACGAACTGGAAAACGCCGCCATCACGGTGGGAGAAACCGATTCGCTGAAAAAACGCAGGGACGCCATAGAAAATTCCGAGCGCATTACCAACTCTCTGAGCGGATCTTACGCCCTTCTCAACGGAGGAGACGACACAGACGGTGCAATCAGCATGCTTCAGCAATGCTGCGGGCTTCTGCTGGACATTTCTTCAGTCTGTGAAGGTTCCTCTGATATTGCCGACAGGCTCAGCGGCATTGTCTATGAACTGGAGGATATTTCATCCGAAATCAGCTCGAGAAATGACGAAAATGACTTCAACCCATCCGAGCTAAACGATATAGAGAGCCGCCTTGAAACGCTGTCTAAAATCAGCCGCAAATACGGCGACGAACAGGAATCGCTGGCTTTTCTTGAAAAAGCCCGTACCGAGCTGGATTCCATCGAGCGTTCGGACGAGCTGCTTGCGGAATTGACCCAAAAGGCGCGCGAATGCTATCACAACGCGCTGAAAGCAGCCGCAGAGCTGACCGAACTTCGCAGGGCTGCCGCTGAAAAATTCTGTGAGGATGTGGGGCGTGAGCTTTCTTTTCTTGATATGCCTTCCGTCAGACTGGCAGTCGAGATAAAGCCTTGCAGCCTGACTCCGAACGGCGCCGACACAGTGGAATTCCTTATCTCCGCCAATCCCGGAGAACCTCCCAAACCCATCGGCAAAATCGCTTCCGGCGGCGAGCTGAGCAGAATCATGCTTGCCATCAAAACCGTCCTCGCAGGAATAGACGATATCGACACCATGATTTTTGACGAGGTCGACACCGGCATCAGCGGAAGAGCGGCTCACAAGGTAGGCGTCAAGCTCCACGAGGTTTCCAGTACCCGGCAGATCATCTGCATTACTCATCTGGCACAGATGGCCGCACAGGCTGACACCCATCTGCTGATCAAAAAGAATGTTTCCGGCGGCAGGACATTTACTTCCGTCACCCCTCTGAACTTTGAGCAGCGAAAGCAGGAGCTTGCCCGTATCAACGGCGGTGAAATCATCTCCGATACCATGCTCCAAACCGCCGAAGAACTGCTTAACAACGCCGGTTTCTACAAGTAAATCCGATAACGGAAATCATAACCGAATTCTTTCAAAAAAATAACAAATTATTTTAAAAAAATGTTGAAATTTTTGCGATTTATTGATATAATTATTTATATATAAGTTCTCATCAATTGCGCAAAGGAATGATCATAAGTGGAAGGTACTTCAAAAAAAGACGTTAACAGCTTAGTTGCCTCTTTGATGAACGACGCCTATCAAAAAAACGGCAAGCTGCTTTTCATTAAATACAGCAATACTTTTACGATTAAGTTTGAAGACGTCCTTGTTGCCTCGACTGATAATGAGAATGCCGTTCAGACACTTTATCACGAATTCAAACCTGGTATGATGCAGGGCGCCTATGCCCCGCTGCTCGACTGGATCGGCGCGCTGTACAAGCGGTATTTTTCCGAGATGGAGTATTCGTCCTTTCTGGCGGACTGTGACGTGTACCCGCTGCATATCAATGTGTTCAAAACCTATTTTGAATGCGGTACCTGCCGCCGTGTGGAAACCATTGTGCGGAACGAAGCCGAATTTGAGCGCAATCAGTTTATCTCGGACATTATCAAGGTATTCAATACCATCGCAGACGCAGTTCCTCTTCTCATGATTTTTGACAACCTCCAGTACTGCGAAAGATCTCTCCTGGTGTTTTTGGAGAAGCTCACTCACACCAGCACGGAAAAGCATTTTTCGGTGCTGGCTGACTTCAACGAAAAGTACGAGGTCGACGATTATATTCAGGATATGTGGGATCTATTCTCCAGACGTATCGAAACCAAGAATATGATGCTTTACTGGGAATTCGACAGCATGATCGTGTCGGATAACCGTCATATTCCCTTTGTCCCTGATAAGGCCTTCTTTGCCGTCTATCTGATCATGCTCAACAACATGATCAATCTGCTTTGTCTGGAACAGGCGCTGATGTATTTTGAAGTCATTCGTCAGAAGCTGGAATCGGGCGATATGTTCGTTACGGCAAAGGAAAGATATATTTTCTACAACATTTACGGCAACGCTCATTTTCTGAACGGAGATTACGATGAAGCCATCGAAATGAGCGAAATCATGCGCGGGATCTATATCACCAACAAGGATCTGCATGAAATCAACTACGAATATAACTTTAACGAGCTGGCTTGTCTGGCCAACATCTACAAACGAAATGAATCCAAGGCCATGGACTATGTCCTGGAATGCAAGCGGATTGCTTACGGCAGCGGCGACGGCTTCCTCATGTTCCAGGCGGATCTTCTCCGCTACAAGGCAATGATGAGAGGCTGGAATCAGGATTATCTGGTTTCTGCGTTCGGCGTGACATATGAAATCGACAACGACTTCCTTTCCCTTGCCCGGAAGTACAAATATCTAAATAACCTGGCTTATGTGGTCGCTTTCGGTTACGGCAACGACCAGACCTTCTACCGTGATTCCTTGAATTTCTGTGAGAGCCGCGATCATGTCGTCACCAGCACCAACATCGCCAAGGAGCTGAAGAACGATTATCTGCTGCTTCTCATGTGGGAAAAGCATATCCGATTCACTATCAGATACGGTTATTTCAACGTGGCCGATTATTATTACAAGTGTCAGCTCAAGGTTTACGAGCAGACCGATAACATGCGTGAAGCCGGCATTATTTACAACGGATTGGGCTACAACAGGATCATCATGGGTCACTATAACTACGCCAGTGACTTTTTCAATTCCGCGATTGACGTCTGGTATAAACTGGGCTTCGCGGATGAAATCGGTATGACCCTCTATAACATGGCTATCAACGAGATACTCATGGATGAATACAGCGTTGCCATTGATATGATCTCCACGACAATCCGCATTATGAAATATCTGGATCAGATCAACCTCAAATATTGTAATATGTCCAAGCTCTATGGTATGATGGTCTATTGCAACTACAAGCTGCATATCGAATACAACGCGCAGTTCTATCTCAACAAGATGGAGTACATTCTTCATCACCTGCTCTATTCCGAAGAAACGCCCGACTATACCGCCTGGGATAACGAACTGTTCCTTTTCTACATCAGCAAGGCACTTCTCCTGAAAAAAAACAATCCCGAAGAGGCGCAGAATTACTTCGACAAAGCAAAGTACCACATGGAACGCGCCGATGACCTTTACTTCTTCGTTTACATGATCTTTGCCATTGAACAGTCCGCATTCTACAAGGAAAAAGGCGACATGGACAACTTCAAAAAAGTCCTCAACAAGTGCATTGATCATTTCAAGAAGCATGGATGCAATGAAAAAGCCGACAGACTGTTTGCCATACTGAACAATAAAAACGTCGCAACCAAAAAGATCGGCTCCGGACTGAAAAACGTCACTTCCTTCCAGCTGATCGAGCTTGCAAGGCGCGTCGGCTCTGAGCTGGAGCTTGACAGACAAAACAAGAACATTCGCTTCCTCTCATCATGGCAGAAGCTGATGAACAGTGATACAGTCGAAAACGTTCAGGAACTGTATAAGAAATCCGTCAAACTCATCAAACGCAATTTCAATGTGGACAATGTGCTTATGTTCTCCATTGACGGCGACAATATCACCACCGACTATGAAGAGAAAAATCTGGATATCAGCCACTTCCGCATCAACAAAATGGTGGACTTCTTCCGTTCTCTTCAGCAGCCGTTTGTTATCACCCGTACAGAAAAGCGATTCTACGATTACTCACAGTTTATCGAGAATTTTGGCATCAACAACGTATTCTCGATGCTCTGCGTACCGGTTTATGACAGAGATCAGCTCACACATCTCCTGGTCGGTTACATTGAATCTCATGACAATTTTGTCCATAACTACGATTTGCTCGATGAAGACGATCTCAGCATTATCAGGTTCACATTCCGTCAGCTCATTGATTCCACCCGCCGTCTGCAGGCACGTCTGGAAATTCAGGAAATGAACGCAAAGCTTGAAAAGACCTCGGTGACAGATATGCTTACCGGTCTGCTCAACCGTCAGGGCTTCGCCAAGTATCTTGAGGAAGAATTCAACAAGCTGGCAGCCAAGAAGAGAACCCGCGAGATTCCGACCACCGTACTGTATATCGACCTTGACAACTTCAAGTTCTATAACGACACCTTCGGTCACGACATCGGCGACGTGCTGCTTGTGTCATTTGCCAATCTTTTCAAGAGCATCATCGGTGATACCGGCTACAGCGTGCGTTACGGCGGTGACGAATTCCTTGTGATCCTGCCCGACGCCGATGAAAAAGAGGGCGAAAAAGCGGCGCAGGCGATTTATCAGAAGCTCAACGAATCCAACGGATTTGAGGGCGAAATCAAGTCCAAGATGGGTCATGACTTTGAAGTGCCTAAGAACAGACGAGTCAATTGCTCTATCGGTATTGCCACTTCACAGGAAGCCAGCATGTCTGCTGTTTCCGAAGCGTTGAAGTGTGCCGACAGCGCCCTGTACGTTGTAAAGAAATCTACTAAGGGCAATTACAGAATCTATCAGGGCGAAACCCGCGAGGACGCCGAAAAACAGCCCAAGAAAAAGAGAGCGTAATCTTATCCTGATCAAAGCCGCACTTTGTCATTCTCTGACAAGAAGTGCGGCTTTTTTGTGAGTGAATTGCTATTTTTACGCGGATACGTATGTGTTTACAATTTATTGATTATTTGCAATGGGAATTATGTTATAATTTAGTAAAATGTACAGGATGCAGTAGTCGGTGATGATTCCATGCTGCATATGTTGTGCATATAGAAAATGGAGGTAATTTACTATGGCAAAATTTGTATGTTCAGTCTGCGGTTACGTATACGAGGGTGACGCTGCCCCTGAAACCTGCCCGGTCTGCGGAGTTCCCGCATCCAAGTTCGTCAAGCAGGGTGACGAAATGACTTGGGCTGCCGAGCATGTTCTCGGTGTAGCTTCCGATGTTCCCGAGGATATCAAGGAAGATCTCAGAGCCAACTTCAACGGCGAGTGCTCCGAAGTCGGTATGTATCTGGCAATGTCCAGAGTTGCATATCGCGAGGGTTATCCCGAGATCGGCGCTTATTGGGAGAAGGCCGCATTTGAAGAGGCAGAGCATGCCGCCAAGTTCGCAGAGCTTCTTGGCGAAGTGCTCACCGATTCCACCAAGAAAAATCTCGAAATGAGAGTGGAAGCCGAGAACGGCGCAACAGCAGGCAAGACCGACCTTGCAAAGCGTGCAAAGGCACTCAATCTCGATGCGATCCATGACACCGTTCATGAAATGGCCCGTGACGAAGCTCGTCACGGCAAGGCATTCGCAGGTCTGCTCAAGAGATACTTCGGCTGATATCTTTCGTTACTAATCAGCTATTAACCAGAACCGCAGCGTATCATTTCCTGGCAGAGATGCGCTGCGGTTTTCGGTTGCGAATCCATATGTTGAATTTGTTATGGAAAGGTTTTGTTTATGAAAAAGTTCAATGAAATTGAATACTGCCGTCCCGACAGTGAGCAGTCAAAGGCAAAGATGCTCAAACTGATAAAGGAATTTGAAAACGCTGACAGCTTTGAAACCGCACATAAGGCTTTTCTCGAATGGAACAGCTTTAACCAAGAGCTGGAAACAATGTATGTCGTTGCCTACGTCCGGAATACGGCGAATATGAAAGACGAGTTTTACAACGGTGAGATCGATTATTTCAATGAGGCTATGCCCATGCTCACACCCATTATGAAAAAATGGGGTGAGGCTATCACCGCCAGCCCATTCCGTCCCCAACTGGAAGAGCTTTACGGAAAGCATTATTTCTATTCCACCGAGATAAAGAATAAACTTCTCAACGACGAGATCATTGAGCCTTCCATTGAGGAGAACAACCTTGGCACCGAGTATTCCAAAACAGCAGCGTCCTGTTCGACGGAATTCCGCGGAGAAACCTGCAATTTCTACGGACTTCTCCGCCATATGCAGTCCACCGACCGTCAGGAACGCAAGGATGCTTTTGAAGCCTGGGCCAAGCTGTATGAAAGCGTCTCTTCCACACTGGAAGAACAGTTCGGCAAGCTGGTCAAAGTCCGCTGCCGGATCGCAAAGTCCCTGGGGTTTAACAGCTATATTGACTACATTTACCCGGCACGCGGCAGATATGATTACACCGCCGGAGAAGTGGCCGAATTCCGTGAAGCCGTCCGCAAGTATATTACCCCTGTTTGTGACAGGATGTACAAGGAACAGGCGCAAAGAATCGGCGTTGACAAACTGCGCTACTATGATGAAAATCTTGTGTTCCCCGACGGAAACGCCACGCCCATTGGCACGCCGGATGAACTGGTAGAAAAAGCCCGCAATATGTACGCGGATATTTCCCCTGAAACAAAGGAATTCTTTGATTTCATGACCCAGTACCAGCTTTTTGACCTCGTGACCCGTCCCAATAAGCATCTCGGCGGTTATTGCATTTCCATGCCGTCAAACAAGGCTCCCTTCATCTTTTCCAATTTCAACGGCACATCCGCCGATGTGGACGTTCTCACCCATGAAGCAGGACACGCGTTTGAATTCTATTACGCGTCGCGTCAGCTTCCTCTTCCCCAGCTTGCACACTCAACCAGTGAAATCTGCGAAATTCATTCCATGAGCATGGAGATGTTCGCTTATCCCTACATGGACAGCTTTTTCGGCGAGAATGCGGACAAGTACCGCTATGCGCACTTTACGGAAGCGCTTAAAACCATCCCTTATCTCGTGTGCGTTGACGAGTTCCAGCACAGGGTCTTTGAAAATCCCGATTCCACTCCCGCCGACTGGAGAAGATTCTGGAAGGAAATCGAACAGAAGTACATGCCGTGGCGTGACTATGACGGAAATGAATTCCTTGAAAGCGGGGCTTTCTGGATGCAGAAACAGCATATCTTCCTTTACCCCTTCTATTACATCGACTACGCAATGGCTCAAATGGGCGCATTCTCGCTCTTCCGCAGAAAGGTGGAAAACGACGGTGCCTGGGAACATTACCTCAAGCTCTGTTCCATTGGCGGAATGTACGGATACAAGGAAACCCTTGCACGTGCAGGTATTCCCATGCCGCTTTGTGATGAAACAGTAAAAACTACCGCCGAATTTGCAGAAAAACAGGCGGAAGTTTTCAGGTCTAAGCTCTGATTTCCTGATCGATCAGAATAAAAACAACAATCCGCTCTGTTCTGCCTGAAGCAAAAACAGAGCGGATTGTTGTGTAATGGAGGGAATTATTCCACCCGGACGTATCTGTAATCCCCGTTGCCTGTTTCAAATTCGGATATTCTTTGCTCTCCGCTGTCTACAAACCCCATATACGGCTTGCCTTCTTCGGTGTAAAACACATAGACATGAAAGCTTTTTTCCCCTGTATCATCAGTTTCATAACGTACCGTGCCTTTTTGTTCCTCTGTGCCGCTCGCGTAATAGGCGATAAAGCTGCCGTCAGCGAGAATTTCCACGCAAGCCGCATTGGTATCGCCGTCTATATAAAATCTTCCGGAAAGTCTTTCGATCGGATCAGAAGAAGCCGGATCCTCATTCGTATGTGAATTTTCAGAAACTGTTTCCCGGCCTTGCGACGCACCGGAAGAAGGGTCTTCTTTTCCGTCGGAACCGCAGGAACATAGACCCAGCACAATCCATAGAGAAGCCAGCCCCGCTGCCAGCAGTCCTCTCCCCCATCTGCTGTATTTTTTCATCATTGTTTTTCCTCTTCTTTCTTTTCGTTGCAAGATAAACTCAATACATCTATATCCTCATACATGAATTGAAGTCTGTGTGTCTTTTTGGTTGTATGGAAATGTCCGCAGTACCATTTCTGGTAATCCACACTTTCTTCGATAGTGTCAAGCCATTCCTCGGTGCTGCTGTCAACCTGTGTCTGATCGATTCCGCTGAGAAATACCTCAATCGGCTCGTATTTATGCGGACAGGTGTGACTGAGAATAACGTCTACTTTCCGCCCGACCCTGTCAAGCTGCTGCTCGACATACTGTTTGATCTCCTGCGAAGGCTGCTCGTTGTCGAACCAATTCCAACCCCTTGCAAGGCGGTAATACTTATCGACGCTGTATGCTCCGCCGATCACGAGGCATTTTATCCCGTCGAAATCGAAAATCTCTCCGTCCTTCGCGTACAGTATCTTGGGATACTCCTCCTCGTACCACACCGTACCGCCACGGTATGCCTTTGTCTTCATCCCCGGAACATCCCACGGACGCATTTCATGATTCCCGTGGATGCAGAAAGTGGTAAATGGAAAGCTGTTGACAAAATACTTGCGGCTCGCGTCCCTTTCCACACCGTGGTAATTCAGCGCTGCGTCACCCAATACGATCATTGTGTCGTTAGGAGTGGGCTGCATTCTCGCGGTGAATTCAAAATATCTCTGGAAATAGCCATGCGTATCTCCCGTAATATAAATCATATTCTTTTCTCCTTCAAAAACAACAAGGCAGCGTCCGCAGATGATGCTGCGGAAACGCCGCCCGAATACAGCATTATTTGATTTCGACCCCGCCAAAGCTGACGGCGACCGTAATATGAACAAGAGGAGCATCCGGAGCATCCGAAGACAAATATTTGTTTTCCACTCCGCCGAAACTGGTGGAAGTCTGTAAGTCGACCCTGCACCCCTGCGGGAGCTTGATGTCTATGCCCGAAAACGCCGTATTGACATTAATTGTTACTTCCTTGTCTATAATGGAATTCCGCAGATCAAGCGTGCCGGAGCCAAACGTAACATCCATGCTGCAGCCTTCAAACACTCTTCCGGAATAATCAGGCTTAACTTCTCCGAATGAGGTTTCAAAAACCGGGATAGATCCGTCCTCCGGGATTTCGGGGATGAAGGTATTGTTTTTTTTTCTTCCTCCGACAAACGCGTTGATGATGATGCTCAGCCCGAATATAATAATCAGCGCCGGAATGACGTATTTCTTGAAATCCCCCAGAATGTTCTGCTGATGCAGGAACAGTGCGGCTCCCAGCGCTATCAGGCACAGGGATACAAATTTATTGGCCCCTCGGGTAAACAGCATCACAAGACCCGGCACAATGATAAAAATTGTCCACCAGCCCTTGATGAAAACCGTAAAATGATCTATGTAGTTCAACGCCTGTAATCCGTAACCTATGCCAATTCCTACAATAATAAGGCCGACAATAATCGAAAACGCTTTATTTTTCATTTCAATACAACTCTTTTCCTGTTTGTTATTCAGACTGTGTTTCCGCTGCGGGTGATTTTTCTGTAACGCCCTTCTCTCTCCTGTCGAAAAGCCAGAACCCAAAAGTAATCAGTGCCATATATGGCACCAGTATCAGCAGGCTGGGAATCTGATAAAGGAAAGGAACGGGAATAATACTGTAGAATAATCGGAGAAGCGGATTGCTTTCGGGATTGATGGAATAGAAGTAATTGGCGTCGGCGTACAGCCCCGTCTTCATAAACAGCAGATTGATTAAAAATACGCAGAAGGAAATGCACATGATCACAACGCAGGTCTTTGGCAGATCGGAGAACTTCGGACGGTACAGACCGAATGATACAATGGCGACGGCCATGATCACTACCATATAGTGCGTACCGAAATACCCGAGCATTCTTGGCAGAAAGATGGAATAGTGGTCAAAGCCTGTTCCCGGCATGACAATGGCGAGAGAAGCTCCCAGAGAACCAACAAAAAAGCAGAAGCTCATCAGCATTTGCAGATTGCACATCACGGCAATCGGAATCAGCAGCATATTGATGTTGCAAAGATGGAGCGGAAGCTCTCCCCACCAGTTAAAATCACCCTTGTAAGCGGACATAGCATGGTAGGCCGTGTCGATGGAAATAAAATACTTATAGACAATAAATCCGACAAGCGTCAGTACCGCCGAAGATGAAATCACAATCCGCTTGGCACGGTCGCTCTTGTTACGCATCAAAAGGCTTGCGCCTACCAGTAAGAGAGCAAACAACACTGTGACAATAAAAAATGTAAGATTAAACGGCTTCATAATCGCAATATTTTCCACGTAAATTCCTTCTCCTTTGCACATATTTTTGCCAGTCGATTGTAAAATGCAGAAAATGCCTGAAATCAGTGGGGTGGTGCGTTTGCTAAAACGAGGTTTTTCTCCATTAGGTGCAAGACGAATCGTAGAATTGGGCTATTTCTGTATTCGCCTGAGTTTGCTGATTATTGAAGTGTATCTTGCTCGCTCGACTTCGTCTCGCTCATGGGGCTCTGCCCCACTCCCCGCAAGGCAATGTCATCAACTTAAGACTTATGGCACTGGCACGGTTCCCGATTCAGAATATAGTAAACGATACATTTTCTTAAGTTGATGACATTACCCCGCACCCCACGCTCGCCTGGAGAAAAAACGCTCGCTAATTATGGCGCTTCGCTTGCTTTTTCTTTTTACTTTCACAATCGCCTGCACAACCAATATCAACAACCGCCAAAGCGGAGTTTCTATTGGTAATAGTATAACACGTGAGGAAAAGTATGTCAATCATTTAACTGATATTGTAAATTTTTGTTTATTTTGCCAGTTCAGAAGAAGAGAAAAGAAAAAACGGATCAGATAATAGAACTTCTACCTGATCCGTTTCATAACGCACACAAGAATGAATTCCGAACGCCTCAGTCCCCGGAATAAACTTCCGATGAGGCCAGCGTTGTGGAAATAACAATGCAGATGGCAAGTTGCTGTGCCGCCGCCATGGCGATTGCAGAAGTGGTGGATGTGGCCAAAGCATTCTGTGCTGTGTCGTAGATATCGGTCGTCAGCATAGCTGAATGCATAAGGCGGGTCTTTTTGTCCAGCCCCAGCATACCGTAGCCCTTCTGATTGGAAAGGAAATCATCAATTTCAATAATGTAATCCCGCATTTTCTCTATGTCATCATCAAGAATGGAGACCGCCGCCAAAGTGGAAAGCTGCGTATATACCCCGAATTTCTTGCCCGAAGCCTTGAGAGAATCATACAGATCGATCAGGTGGGTGACCTTTTCTCTGGCCGAACCGTTTGTCAAAGACAGCACATGGGAAATCATATTGATGCTGCTCTTGTGAGAAAACTTGATTTTGAGGAGGTCATAGCATTTTTCCATATCGTCGACAAGCTCGATATTGCCCTTTTCAGACAGAGCCATCAATCCGGCCAGCACACTGTCCTTTTCATTCGTGAGGAAGGGATGCTGGCTCTTCATTAAATCATAAATCTCCTTGCCTCGATTGATGACTTCTTCGAATCTGTCGTCTTCAACGAGGTCAGCCAGCATAATCGCAAGCTGTGCGGAGTATTCGGAGCGTTTGAATTGTTTCTTGGCCAGGGCGTAAATCTGTGTCACCTTATCAAAATGTGCCTTGGGATCTTCTTTCATCGAGAGATTCGCCGCAAACGGAAGCATGACATTGCCCCGGAGATAAGAAAACGATCCCAGGTTCTTTTTGATAATCTTCTTGCATTCGCGGAGCTTTTCTTCATTTGCCTTTTCTCCGTGAGAGGTAATCGCATTGGAGGCTACCGGATAGATAAAAACACTTTCGCCCCTGAAGACCTTTTTAATGACGTCCCTGTTTTCAATGAAGCTTTCACACAGCTTCAAGACTTTCTCTTCCATATCACAATCTCCTTCAACCAGATGGTCATCTATATTATGACGGATTGCCGAAGAATACCATCGCAACGGCTTCCATCAATCCCAGCACTACGATCGCAATCTTTCCGATGAGCTGCGGTTTCTTTATGTAAACCGGCGTCAGGAATCCGATACCTACCACAGCAGCCGCTATCTGATAGCAGTATGTGCTTGTCAGTATACCGTTTACATTAAGCACATACACAATGGGCAATAAAAGTGCTATGGTTGTAACCGGAACCCCAAGATAACTCTTGCGGTGTCCGGTTTCTTCCTTTTGCCTGTTTTCCTCAAGGACATTGAAATAGGCAAGCCGGATCACCGCAGCCAGCGTGATAAAAACAGCTGTGACGGCGGAAGTCAGCTTGTTTTCCGATACGGTGTAAACAATCACGCCCGGAAGAACACCAAAACCGACCAAATCGCAGAGAGAATCGATCTGAATGCCAAATCTTTTCTGGTTTTCATCCCGCGGCTTTGTTGAGGCTACCGTCCCGTCAAACATATCGCAAAGCCCTGCCACCATCAGACACCATAAAGATAGCCACAGCTTATGGTCGATTGCCAGAAACATTCCGATGCAAGCCGAAATCATTCCGAGATAGGTAAGCACTACCGTATAATTATAATAACCTATGATCCTGCGATTCATTACTAACACTCCGATTATGACATTCTAAAAACACATAAAATTTTCACTATTGTGCCGTATTGTTTTAAAGATGAAAAACTGTAAAAATAGTTTAAGAATTATTCAATATTTAAAAGCAATATCATATTGAAATCAGCACACACAATAGTGTATAATACATTAGATTTATTATATACTAAAAGAATTCGTATGTCAATGAGAATATTCTACATCCTATATAAAAATTAATTGATTTGAGGTTGAGTTTTGACAAATGGCAAAAGCAAGTAAATTCACTGATAAACACAAAAAAATATTCTGGGCTGTATGCTCACCTTTGTTTGCTGTTCTGACTGTATGGCTGCTGCTCAAACAAAACCAGGGCGTTTCCATCAAAGATATCCTTCATACGGCAGCAGGCGCTGACAAGCATTGGTTGTTGGCAGCGGTAATCAGTTCAATTTTTTATATTTTCTTTGAAGGCTTTGCCCTTCGCTCCATTCTTAAAGGCATCGAGTTACAACCAAAATTCAAAAACAGCCTGGTCTACGGCACGGCAGATATCTATTTTTCCGCCATTACACCGTCCGCTACCGGAGGGCAGCCTGCAAGCGCCTATTTTATGATCAAGGACGGAATCTCCGGCGGCGTAGCCACCGCTGTGCTGATGCTCAATCTGATGATGTATACCCTTTCCATCGTGGTGCTGGGAATTTCTTCCATCTTTATTTCGCCAAGCACCTTTACACAGTTCAACATTCCCTCAAAACTGCTCATCTGGTCAGGAACGGCGGCTCAGATTGCTTTGGCTGTGTTCTTTATGGCGGTTCTCAAAAAAGGCGACTTCATTTTTAACTGTCTGGAATCGCTGATTCTCTTTCTGGACAGAAAAAACATCATTCGCAACACACCCAAAAAAATCAGCAGATTGCGCAAAGCCAAACATGATTATTCATCCTGCTCCGAAATGTTCTCCGGTAATTATCCCCTGCTGATAAAGGCATTTCTATGGAATCTCCTGCAGCGGTTTTCTCAGATCATCGTACCTTCATTGCTTTTTATTTCTCTTGGAGGCACACCGATGGACAGTATCAAGCTGTTTTCCAAGCAATGTCTGATCACGATCGGCTATAATTTTGTCCCCTTGCCCGGAGCCATGGGCGTTGCGGATTACCTCATGTTAAAAGGCTTTTCTGACATTATGGAACGCAATATGGCGTTTCATCTGGAAATGCTGAGCAGGGGTATGACGTTCTACATTTGTGTATCCGTCAGCGGACTGATCACATTTGTGGGGTATCTTATGCAGAGGAGGAAAAAGTGTCGTGAAAAAAATAAAGGAATTCTTACTTGATCACATTCCGATCTATGGATGGGCTGCCATTTTTGTGATTGTTTCACTGAATCTGATCGTGTATTACGGAACCACCATTATCACTGATTCGCTGCGGCATTATGACATTGCTTCCACTCTGGATAAAAAAATCCCCTTTGTTCCGAGTTTTATTATTGTCTATATCGTAGTCGCTTATGCGCAATGGTGGTTTGGATATTATACGGCAGCCAGAGAAGATAAAAAGACCGTCCTGTATGTTTTCGGCGCTGAATCAATCGCAAAGATTCTCTGCATGATCATTTTTTTTGTTTTTCCCACGACGATGGAAAGAGGAGAGATCATCGGAACGGATCTTTTCAGCAGGTTGGTCACGGTTCTTTATAAGTCCGATTCCCCCTGCAACCTCTTCCCCTCCATCCATTGCCTTGAAAGCTATCTGCTTTGGCGCACTCTTCCACAACTGAAAAAGGCTCCTCATTGGTACAAGTGTCTTACTCCCTTTGTGACCGTCATGGTGTTCGCATCGGTGCTTCTTGTGAAGCAGCATGCCATTGCGGATATACTGGGAGCCATTCTCGTGACGGAAATCGGCGTGCATGTGATGACGGGTTTACTGAAAATTGATAAACAGCCCAATCTCAATGCCATACTGTTTATATTTCGCAAATCCAACCACAGGAAAAAAATAATTGAATAACAAAGCGAGGCTGCCGCACAAGGAAAACGCACTGTGCGACAGCCTTTTTTTGCATTGTGAAGGGATGGCCGGGGTTACTCAGGAATCGTAGAATTGCTGTCCGTCTTCCGTGACAAGTCTGTCCGAGGCCGGATACTCAAAGATTTCAGGCTTATCGGCATTGGCTTCCAGGTAGTCTGCAAATCTGGCCGCGTACCATTTCGCCATGCCGAGGTTATGCATGAGATAATTCCCGCAGTTTTTGGCTGTGGTGCCGGGAACGCTCTGAACATCCTCTACCGATCGGAATGCGCTGCGTATCAGATCGTAAATCTCCCGGGAGCTCCGGCTTCCTTTGAGAATGAGGTAAAATCCCGTCAGACATCCCATCGGTCCCCAGTAGATGATTTCATCCTGCCAGTCGGGATCATTTCTCAGGAATGTGGCGATGATGTGTTCCAGCGAATGCATGGCCGCCACATCGACCGCAGGTTCTCTGTTGGGTCTGGTCAGCCTGATGTCATAGGTGGTGACCACTCCCTCCCCGACCTGATCCATCCTGCTGGTAAATATGCCGGGCACAATGGCTGTATGGTCTACGGAAAAACTTGGTATCAGATTCATATTGGGTTCTCCTCCGTTTAATCAATCGTCTTCGTATGGTTTACATTCATTTCAGGCTATAGAATTATTTCAGCAGAAGCGACGGGTCGATGATATTGAATCGGATGATTCGCTCATACTTCGGCAGGGTATGATTGAATTCCTCAATCAGACGTTCCCAGTCAAGCTGCGCCGAGCTGTAAATGTCGGCTGTCAGCGCGTTGTCCCTGACGTACAGCTTTACCGAGCGGATGGATTGGTCTGTCTGTTTGAGCTTTTTGACAAGCGCGTTGGACGACACGTTTTCACCGTTGGGAAGGACAAGCATGGTGTCTTTTCTGCCTCTGACGTACACATGATTGTCTTTCAGGCAGCCGATATCGCCCGTTCGGAAATAACCCTCGCTGTCAAAGGCCGCCCTGGTGGCGGCTTCGTCGTTGTAGTAGCCGATGAACACATTGTCGCCCTTCACCGCCAGCTCGCCGTATCCGTCCTCCGCCGGGTCAATGACCTTCACGTCCAGCTCTTCAAACAGCGTTCCGACGCTGGTCAGATTCGTGTCGTCGGGATAGTCCAGGCTGAAGGCGGACGCCGTTTCGGACAGCGCGTAGGCGTTCATCAGATACAGTCCTTCCTGAATGTACCGGTTTCGCAGCTCCAGGGTGAGATCCGCGCCACCGCAGAAAAGATATTTGATTCTGCCCCCGAGCAGCATTTTAACAGGGACGGAATACTGCCCTGCCGCCTCCAGGAATTTGATAAAGACGATCGGAACGGCGGAGAAGAGCGTCGGTCTGATCGCGCCCATCTCCTGCGCCATGGTCATGATGCTTTCGGCAAGGTAGATTTTGAAGCCGAAGACCAGCGAATAGATGAAGTTGTAAATCGAGCCGTACGTATGGCTCAGAGGAAGGAAGAGGTAGCAGATATCGTCCTGGGTGACATGAATCCTGCGTCCCAGCGCCTTCCAGCCGGAGAAGATGTTCTTTATCGAAAGCAGAACGGCCTTCGGGAAGGAGGTGGAGCCGCTGGTCATGACGATCTTGGCAGCCTCGTCGTCGGTTTTTGTCGGCAGCGAGAAAAGCTCCTTCACAAGTGGCTTCCCCTCGGCCACGCAGCGGTCAAATTCCTTTTCGATGCAGATAAACGTGACGTCCGGAAATACATCCTTCGCCGATGCGATCATTTCCGAATTGATCTCGGAATAGAGAAGGCAGGAGATATCGCACTTTTTGAGGGCGTAGACAAGGTCGTCGTACTTCCAGTCCTTGGAAAGACCGACGCTCACGCCGACATAATTCATGATGGCGATGTCGGCGATCATCCATTCGATGCTGTTGGGGCTGAAGATGCCGATGTTTTTGCCGGCGAAGCCCTTTTCCCTCAGATAAGCGGCGAAGTAATTCGCCTTTTCTGCGAAGCTGCCGAAGGTTTCCGTCCTTCCGGACTGATGAAGGTAATCGTTGTCGCGCCATTGGGAACAGGCGCTTTTCAGGAATGTGTCAAGTGTGTTCATTGCGGTTCTCCTCCTTGCAGTGTGTGCTCCAGAAGCACATATTCGTAGACATCGGTCACATCGTCAAAGGCGTATCGCTGCGTCGGCTTGCCATCGCGTGCAAGCGCTCCGATGCTGGGGAGTCTGCTTTTTTCAAGCTCCTGCATGATGCTGTAGACCAGCGCCTTGCCAAGTCCCCTGTGTTCAGGACGCACGCCCATGTAAAGCATGACGTATTGCGATGGCTTTTTTTTGATTTTCATGAGCTTTGGAAGGCTGAATAAGCCGGCGTGATAAACCCTGTTGGAATAATCCGGAATGCTGATGTAGAAGCCAACCGCCTTGTCTTTATAAAACGCGATCTTGGTCATGCTCATGTTCATGATCAGCTTGTAGCTGCTGTAAATCTCTCGGAAATCCTCCAGCGTAAGCGACTTGAAGATCGGAAAGTCGCTGTAGAGATGCATGATCATGTCGTACACTTCGTCGATGATGCTGTCGTAATTTTCTTCGGTAGGACTCTCTATGCGGTAGCCGCGGCTGAGGAATTCCTTGAAACGCTCCTCGAATTTCTCATTCCGATAGCTTTCGTCCACCGCCCGGAACTGATTGGAGGTGTAATGCTCCGCGACGGTGAAGCCGTTGTCGGTGAACTGCCTGAAATAATAGGGCTTGTTGTAAGGTTCTCCCGTATAGGGCAGTCTGTCGAACATGTTGATCTTCAGTCTGTACTTCTGCCAGAAGGAGCCGTCCACCGGCCCGACAATTTTGGCATATCCTTTTTCCCGGCAGAACGAGACGGCTTGCTCAAACAGATATTTCGCCGCCCTGTCGTCATCCGTGCATTCGTAAAAGCCCAGATAAGCCGTGTCGTTGTCCGGGTAGGTGGTGACGGCGAACCGTCCCACGGGCTTGCCGTTGTCATAGACGAGGAATTTGGCCAGCGTAAAGTATTTGGAAAGGGGATGGGTGCCGTTGAGAAATTTCTTTATGGAATCAGGATCTTCCATGTTGTCCTTCGCCGTATAGAGCGACTTGGGAAGCGAAAGGAAGTCCCTGATGTACTTTTTTTCTTTATCAAAATGAACAATATTCATTTGGTCTGCTTCTCCTGAATGATCTCTATTTCGCCGCTTCTGCCGTCCATCCTGATGCGGTCGCCGTCGCGCACCGTGTCGAGCAGGCCTTCCACCCCCACGATGGAAGGAATCTTCAATTCCCTTGAAATGATCGCGGTGTGGGACAGCAGCGAGCCTTTTTCCGAGATCACGCCCTTCGCCGACGCCAGCAGGAACACCCAGCCGGGGTCGGTCATTCTGGTGACCAGAATTTTGCCCCTGACGTCGCCCACGGCATTCACGTCGGTGATCACACAGGCTTCACCCTCGGCAACGCCAAAGGAGCAGGGCGTTCCGCTGAGCCTGTTCTGAGAAAGGTGCTTCCGGAAGGAATTGACGCTGGCGTGGTTTTTGTCAAACTCGGCATTTTCAAAGATCAGCCGGGTGTAGGCGGGGAGGCGTGCGTACAGCCTGTGCTGTTCCTTGCGCTGCTCAATCCGTTCCCTGGCGTTCGCAGGAACGGCAAAGGCTTCGTCCACCGTGAGATAGAAGATATCCCGCGTTTCGCCTATCAAGCCCTTTTCCGCCGCCTGTTTGCCGAGCGTCAGGAATATCTGCCGGACGATGCCGTACACGCGGCTTCGGTTGAGGCGGGAAACTTCCCTGTTCTTGATGCCGAGAGCGGCTCTTTTCTGCAGGAAATCGGTCAGAGGGCCGACTTTCTCCGGCTGTGCAGCACCGTGCTTTTGCAGGTCGTCATACATCTTGGCAAGGCGTTCTCTGTCGGCGCGGTAGTATTCGATCCTTTCGTCAAACAGTTCGGGCGAGGTGCGGAATGTCTTGCTCTCCAGCTTGAGCTCTTCCAGCGAACGGTCTCCGAATTCCTGAATGTAATCGGCTCTGGCCTGCGCGTATTCCTCCGCGGTGTAGTCGTCCTTGTGGTAGGCAATGTCAATCAGCGCCTTCATGGGCTTCATGCTCTCGATATCGGAAATGCCGGAAATGAACGCGTTGATCTGGTCGACGGTTCTCCCGCGCTTTTTGAGCCGGCTCTTGAGAAGCGCCGTGAAGAGAAAGGCGTACATATCGTTGACCAGGGTGACGTCCCATACGCCGAAGAGCTTTCGCTTGATCTCGTCATAGATCGCACGAAGCTCGACGCCGGTCATCGATTCGCTGAACCGGCGGTAGAAATCCTCGTTGACCTCGCGGAAGTCCTTCTCCAGCCGTGCCATATTCTTCGGCGCGCTGAGAAGCTCCACGACGCAATTCAGATACGACATCGCCCTGACGTGGAGAGGAATGGAAACCTCCTCCCCGGTGTAGCTTTTCGCCTTCACGCCGAGCATTTCCTGCCAGACGGGAATGATCTTCTTGCTCAGCGGAAGGAACCGGAGAACGGTGTACCAATTGCTGATCTTATAATATAACCTGCCGTTAGCGCTGCCTACCATGTGGTTGTAAACGTCCTTTTTCTGGTCGAGCACCTTCTCATTCCGGACGATTCTTCGGCACACGCCCCTGAATACGCCGGCGTACACCATATGGACAAACGACACGGTGAGCGGCAGGGACACGCCGGGATAGCTCTCCACGATATTGCTGTTGTCGAGAATCAGCGGCGATTCTCCCGATAGGGTGGTGATTCTTCGGGTCTGGAGAATGCAGACCCGTCCGCGCTCGATGGCAAATTCAATGTCGAGATAATCGCCGAGAACGGTCTTGATTTTTTCGGAAACCGCGATCAGCTCTTCCACCCTATCATCGGAAAGAAGATTCTCCCGGCCGACGTAATAATACAGCCTGTCGGTGGTGCTGTAGTAATAGGATGTCGTTTCACCCTTCTCTGAAACGACGTTTTCTCCCAGACCTCTGCCCACCGTAATGACCGATTCATTCAGCAGACCCTGCGGGTTGGAGGTAAAGATCACCCCCGCAAGCTCCGCGTCCACCATCCGCTGCACGATCACGTCCATCCTCAGATCATCGGGAGCCAGGCCGTTTTTCCCGGCGTATTGCCTGATGTTGTCCGCATGCAGCGACGCAAAGCAAAGGCGTGCCTTGCTTTCGATTTCTTCCCGCGGCACATTGAGGAATGTCCGGAACTGTCCCGCAAAGCTGGCAGTGTCACTGTCCTCCGCCGACGCGGAGCTTCTGACCGCGAATCGCTCGCAGCTTTTGTCCTCCAGCACCGGCAACGCTGAAAGATCAAGCCTGCCGCCGCATAATTCATCATGCCTGATGACCGAGAAGGTCGGAACAGCAATGCCGGCATTTCTCAGCTTTTCGAGGTTTATCGCCTTCTGTCCTGTCATCATATCTTACCGAACAGCAGGAAGGCGGCGATTGTCAGCAGCATCGTCGATTCCTGGAGATAGGTGTAGATTTCCACCTTGTCCACGATCACAAACCGCTCGGGGTCTTTGATGTACTGAATGAATTTCCATGTCATCCACGAAACCATCAGAAACAGGACCGCTACCGAGATTTTATTCAGGTTGAAGACGAGAATGAAGTTGGTGATGATATCCACGATGGTCAGTATCATGACAAACCGGGTGGCCTTCTTGTAACCGAAGAGCTTGGAATAGGTGGTGTAGTCGTTTTCGTCCCTGGGGGCTTTGATCTTGCGGGAGACTTCCCAGATCAGAGCAGGGAAATAGAGCGTCATCAGCGCCATGCAGTTATACAGCGTGAACGCCGGAATGTCGTATTTGATGACGGTGAAGGAAATGATGTAGAGATTGACGATCATCTGCACGGGGTTGTGGGTGACGACCGCCAGCGGAAGGCTGGGCTGAATCTTGGCCCGCTGGAAGAACCACTTGCTCATGAGATACCCGTAGGCGTAGAGTATCACAAAGAAGATCAGGTTGTTCATAAAAATCACGTTGAGCGCCACGGTGATGGCCTGCACGATGGTGCTGCTGATCATCAGATCCTTTTTGTAGACCCTGCCGCTGGGAAGAGGCCGGTCGGGGAAAAGCTGCTTGTCTGTCTCGAAATCCTTGAGGTCGTCGGCATCTCGGAGCCACAGCAGGAAGGCAAAGACCGTAAAGGCGCCGACAAATTCCTCAACGCCGATATGGAATTTGGTGATGCCGGCATTGAGCAGAATAATAAAGTGTATCTCGCCGAATACAATGACACCCAGCAGCAGCCGGGGAAGAATGGGGTATCTTTCCTTGTAGTAAATATGCCATCTTTTCAACATATCAATCATATTTCTTACCGATCCTTTCACCGTATTTGACAATCGTTTCAATTCCGTCCCGGCTCTGCGCCAGAATATCCCCGTCAATGACGGCAGCGTCCTTTTGCAGCAGCAGAATGACCGTCGAGCCGCCCGGCTCAAACCAGCCCTTTTCCTGCCCTCTGCGGAATGTTCCGACGTCGTGGTTGACAATCCTGCCCACCAGCAGCGCGCCGACTTCCATCTGGATGATCCGCCCGAAATGCTCCGTCTCGCAGACCGAAACCGCCCTGGAATTTTCCTTGAAGATCCTGTAGTTCTTGGAGATGGAACTGACCGTGTGCAGCTTCCCTTTGACCGTAAAGCCGGAGGCGACCTTCCCGCTGTCGATGAAGCAGTAGCGGTGATAATCGTCCATGCACAGCCGGAAAACCAGACAAAGCCCGCCCCCGTAATCCGACACATCCAGCCGGTTGTCCACAAGTTCATCCAGCGTGTAAAGGCTGCCCTTGACCGATATCTTCGTGTCGTCGGTCACATTGTAAACCAGCAGCTTGGAATCGGCGGGAGCGATCAGGGCGTCCGGGTTCATGTCCATATGAATCGCTTCGGGGCGGCGTTTCCGCGTAAAGAAATCGTTGAATGAATTGTACTCGCTTTTCTCATATTCATCGAGGGAAATGGAATACTTTTCGACGAACGGGGATATCTTTTTCGCCGAAATCGGCAGGCTGTTGTAATAGCCGTACAGCCTGGATGTGAAGGGTGAAATCACCAGCTTCAGCAGCAGCCGGCCGAAGGGGTTGCCGTAAAGGAATTCGAGCTTCCCCTGTCCGTACTGCTCGGTCCGGATGTATTCTTTCTTGTGTCTGTCATAGATTTTCATTTGTTCTGCTCCCCGTCAAGCCTGACAATTCCGGCGGCGCCGTCAATGGTAATGATCTGCCCGTCGGTGATTCTGCTCATCGCGTCCTTGCAGCAGACGATGGCGGGAATGCCGTATTCTCTCGACACAATGGCCGCGTGGCAGAGAATGCCGCCGTATTCCGTCACAATTCCGGACAGAATGGCGAATTTCGGCGTCCATCCGGTATCGGTGAATTTCGTGACGAGAATATCGCCTTCCCGCAGGCGGTCGATCTCGGAGAAGTCTCGGATGACCCGGGCGACGCCGGTCACGGTTCCGTTGTTGGCGCCCAGTCCCTTGATGACATCGCCGGAAGGCGTTTCATTGACGAGCGAGAAATTGCTGCCGATTTCGTTCTCGCTCATGTAATGGCGGTAAGCGTTGTAATAGAGCCGGTTCTTCCGGACGAGGGTTCTCAGTTCCCTGACCGCCGTGAATTCGTCTGGCGTGCGTCTTTTGCGGATGTAATTCCACAGATCGCCCACTTTCAGGAACCAGACGTCCTCCCAGTTTTCCAGAACGCCCTTTCTCTTGAGGTGTTTGGCGTATTCAATGGTGTAGACACGCAGCAGGTAATAAAACCGGGTGGAAACGTCACGGAATTCCTCCCTCCACCAGAGCATACGCCGCATGCCGCTGATCTTTTTGACGATCTTTTGATACTTTCCTTTGGACACGCTGCCCTCAATGCGCGCAAGAATTTCTGTGTAGGTCTGTCTGCCTCTTTCCTGGCCCTTTTCCGGCGCAAAGGAATCGTCGAGCAGCGCGGTGTCCTTGATCATCTGAATCACGGTCTTCGGCTCTTCGTAATAACAGGGGTAGGTGATGTCCAGTTCTTTGTCGGAATGATAGCCGTATTCGTCAATCAGATTCCGGACGTCGGGAAGGAAGTATTCTTCGCTGTCCAGCGCTCCGGCAATCGCCTGTGCGTCGCTGTTCTGCCAGAATTCCATCGCGCCGGGGTCCTTCCTGATTTTGCGTGTGACGTCCCAGATGCCGTAAAAGGGCAGGAGATGAGAGATATTGTCTATGCTCGCCAGCAGTGAAAGGTATTCGCTTTCCGAGACATATTTCAGCAGGCTGTCCTTGTAAAGCGACTGATGAATGGTGTTGATGAAAATCTGCCAGAAGTAGGTCGTTTCGCTCCGGAGATAAATGTTATGTGTAAGCTCCACGAAATCCTTGGTGATGCCGGTGATTTCGTGTGCGTCGTATTTCTTCCTGTATTCGGAATATTTCTCCAGCAGCTCGGCCTTGTATTTTTCGGCGTTCTTGCGGCGGTCGTTGAGCAGCCTGGTCTGATGATAAATGATCTTTGTCATTTTCAGCAGGATTTTCGGGGAAATGCCGGTGGTCTGTCCGTCCCCCTCGTAGCTCCCCCGGATGCCGTACTCGTTATCGAATTCCCTTTCTTTGTAGCCGATGATCTGGCTCATGGTTTTCTTGACGGCGCTCATGTTCCAGTAGGGCCGGCCGTAGAACATGTCGCCCAGCTTGGGCGGAAGCTCCTCGTCTTTGAGAATTTCGGAATCGACAATGAATTTTCGCAGGGAATACTCCCAGATGTATTCGTAGAGCGACCACATGTACGGGGTGCAGACCGTGGCGGAAACGCCGCCGTCCTTGAAATCCGCCGTCGACCATATGTAAGGGGTAAAGCTGTATTGCAGCTTGGTGATGGCTCTGGATTGCAGTATGTACAGCTTCTGGTTCTTCACCGCGAATTCGATATCGCAGGGATAGCCGAAATGCTGCTGTATCTGCTTGAAGCAAAGGGCGAATTCCGCGAGCTTTTCCTCCGACAGCAGCCTGTGTCCGGGCTGCCAGTCCTTCCTGACTTCCACATCGTCGTACCAGTTGAAATAATACTGCTGCGGTGCGGTCCTGCCGCTGACGATATTCTCGCCCAGACCTTCGGAAACCTCTATCAGCATTTCCTTGTCGTTGCCGGTGGTAGGATCCACAGTGAAACAGATGCCGCTCAGATCCGCGTCCACCATTTCCTGCACCACGACCGACATGCCCAGCTCTTCCGCAGGAATCCCGTTATCCACGACATAGGACAGAATGACCTCGCGGAACATCGATCTGTAGCAGTCGATCACTCTGTCGCAGATATCGCCGCTTGCCACATTGAGGAAGGTGTCATACTGACCCGCAAACGAATGATCCGCCATGTCCTCCAGTGTGCCGCTGCTTCTGACAGCGTACAGGACGTTTTTGTCTGCACGGTCGGCTATTTCGTTCCGGATGCTCTCAAAAAGCGCCGTGTTGTCAAACAACGCGGTCAATTCCCGTGAAACGGCCGCAGTGTTGCCTTTGTCAAGCTTTTCCAGCCCGGAAAGAATGGATTGCTTGATGCCGTTCTGTTCCGTGAATTCTTCATAGACATCGCTGTCCAGCATGAATCCTCCCGGAACAGGGAATCCCGCCTTCAGCATTTCCAGCAGGAACTTGCCTTTGTTGCCCAGCTTATCTTTGTGGATTTCCGACTTGTTCAATGAAGCGATCATTCAGTCCACCGTCCTGTCAAAACATATTCTTTCGCAGCCCTGCAAAATAAAGAACCATATTAAAAATGATGTGCGTCACCGCACCGATCAGCACATAAAGCAGATAAAGCCATATTCCCAGATCGTAAAAAAGCCAGACCACCAGTGCGCATCCGAAAATCGAATCCGCCTGATCGAGAAATACAAAAAAGGCTTTAAAAAAACCGCTGATCGTCTTTCCCGGGGTGATTCCCAGCCGTCTTTTCAGAAAGCTGTTGGGAAGCTCAAAGAGCGAATAGGCCAGCCCCAGAAGGATGCCGACCGTTACATTGAAGGCTACCGTGTTTTCATGACCGGCATAGAAGAAATCCAGCCCTTCCAGTGGCGTGACCTTGCAAAGAAAGCCCCAGAACAGGGTGAAGATCGTATTGAAGAGAACGTATCCGATCACGCCCTTCCACGTTTTGTTGTCACCGAATATCCTCTTGCCGTCAGGCAGGCTTTTTCCGTTGTCGATGGGCTTTGCGGTGCTGACAAGAATGCCGGATTTGCACCACATCATATTCGCGATACCTGCGAGAATGACCGGAAGTAATGTGACGTACATCATCAGGATGATTTTGGGCATAAATGAATCATATCCTTCACAAACAGATGGGATGAGCATCATTGCAGTTTAGTAACAGTAACCCCATTATAAACTATTATTACTAAAAAATCAAGCTATTGCCTTATCATATTTATATTTACTGTCAAAAGGGACATACGAAAAAGACTGTCATTTTTACAAACGATTCTATCGAGTGAAAAATGACAGCCTTAATGCCTTTATTCAATTGTATAACGATACCCGATACTGCCTATGGCAGACGATTATTTCTCAGATGCACCCAATGCTTCCGCAATCGCCTGAAGATCAAATCCGTCGAGATCCTTTGAAGTGACGCTCACCGAATAGGAGATTCCCTTCTCTGCGTCATACCATGTGCAGAGATCCGCCCATTCGTCATCGCCCACAAAGCGATAGTAGGTACCCTTCATTTTGCCGTCCGCCCAGTTTTTCAGGGTAATTTCATCCTTCTGCGTCCAATCGTAATACATGCCGGAAATATCCGCATTCTTATCTTTGGTAACCTGTTCTCTCGCAGTGAAGCTCTCTCCGTTCAGATCGAATGAAAGCTGAACCAGCGTTTCCGACCAGGTTTCCATGACGCTCCACATGACGTTCTCTGCTCCGGACGGGACGCGGAATGAACCGGGGAATAATTTCATTGCTTCCGCTTCGGTAATGTCGCGCCAGGGATTGGCAATCTGAACATTCTCGTTCACCTGCTGGCTAGGCGTATCTCCGCCCTTTGAGGGAGTGGAGGAGCAGCCGGTCTGTACGCATAATGCAAGTCCCATCATAATCACCATTGTCGCTATCAATCTGTTTCTTTTCATTTTTAATTGCCTCTCTTTCTTTTTTTGTCCGAATTCGCTTGTTTTGTAAAGGACAATCAACCGTCCGTACGCTGCGGTTTTTTGCCTTTCTGTATATATAACGATTGAGAAAGAGAAAATGTCGGAGATTTTTAAAATATTTTTGAAAATTATTTTACCCTTTCAAAAATCTCCACCAATTCCTTTTCCGAAGCTCCGTCGGTATTGGAAAGCACAAAATGAAGGTCCCCCTCTGTCCATGTAATCTTGAGGAATACCTCTGGTTCGCATTGCAGAACGGTAAGAAGGGCATTCTTCCCTGAATCCAGCTGCTTGGTACCGGCTTCTTCGCCGTACAGTCCGGAAAAATCATCCTTTTGCCTGGAAGCACGGAGATTATAGCGATGCTCACCCGACAAAAAATCAATATCCGCTATTTGGCCGTCAATGATGTGATAGACAACATCCTCCGCCCCATCGGGCGCGTCTGTTTTGATTCCCAGCCGGGACTCGAAATCCTGTGCGTCCTTTACTTCGACAAACGGATTCCCCATTTCCACTGCGCTCACGACTTCATGCTCGTTGTGTGATTTCAACAACTGCGGCATCACCGTCGCTCCGAATGCAGCTATGGCCAGACATGCAGCCAACGGCAAAACCCATTTCTTAGCGGAAACGAGCCAAAGCACCGGGGGCTTTTGGACTGCTTCTTCCTGCTTGGACTGCTGAGCAGCCTTGCGCCGGATATTGGCAAGCATGCGTTCCTTGGCGCCTTCGGACGGTTCTATGCCGTCGATCGCCTTTTGCAGATTATTTTCTTTCATTTCGCTCATTTCAGATCAGCTCCTAACACATTTCTGAGCAATTCCCTCGCGTCTCTCATCTGATTTCTTACGGTGGAGGGCGGTCTTCCGAGTATGCCTGCTATCTCGTCTGTGCTGTACCCCTGATAATAATAGAGCCATATCACGTCCTTCAGCTTCGTGGGCAGATTCATCACGGCATCAAGGACGTCGGAATAATCTTCCGGTTCAGGCGCTGCAATTTCAGGCGATGTTTCGTCGTCCAGAGAGCCGACGTTCTTTCTGGAATGGCTTTTGAGCATGTCCTTGCAAAGATTGACAGCCGTGACGGTAAGCCATTTGCGCTCGTGGGCTTCACTTTCAAATTCATAGCTGCCTGTCAGGATTTTGACAAAGACATCCTCCGCGCAGTCCTCCGCGTCGGTCTCACTTTTCAGATAGGTAAAGCACAACCTGTACACGTATTTCCAGTGACGTTCATAGAACGACTCGAAATCCACGTCACTGTTCAATGGGATTTTCGACATGTTTCAACCCTCCTCATTTATATAACGATTGACGCGTCCGATATGTCGGAAAAATTCGGATGCGAGCGCACGGTGATCTGTGTAATGAAATGCAAGCGCCTCGTTGATAAATTGGTTATCCGAGGTGCTTGCATTTCTTAAAATCTACGCAAAATGATTGAATTGTCAGTTATCTTCCTTTTTCTTCACTGACCATACACAGGAACTGTTGGTTTCTTTTTCGCTGATCATCCTCAGCTCTTTATCCTGATAGTCCAAATAATAGTAGCCCTTAAGCGAGAAACTACCGCCATCCTTGTTGATATCATCCATATCAATGGCCAATCCGAATGCTTTGCCTTTGCCGGGAATCCAAAACTCGCTGATCACCCATGAGTCAAACGGTTCTTTTGAAACATAAAGCGGGCTGTAATTGGTGGGCGTCGCATGCAGGTACACCATTTTTTCTCCGTTGTATTTTGTCAGCTTATAGTGATTCTCACGCGATTTCTCCACACGCCACCAGGAACCGTCTTTGGTCAGATCGATACTGCTGTCCTTTTTAAGGTGCAGGGACTTCTTGGCTTCTCTGTTTTTGAAGACATATAAGCCGTCCTTCACTTCATAATTCTTTTCAAGCGTCAGAACGCTGTCTCTCATTCCGGCAATCAGACTGAATTCCGATGAGGAAACAGGTTTGCCGTCGGCTGCCAGACAGTCCACGATCAAGGTAAAGAAATTGTCGTCCGGAATCAACCGCAATTTCACCGTGATGGTCTTCTTTTCTCCGTCAACCAGAATGTTGAAATAACGCGAATAATCGACATTGGCACGGCTGATGATCCTTACAGAAAGATTATCCGATGTTGACGCGTCTGTCTGGACGGTGAATGCCTCGTCACACTCATAGCTGATGGTGCATTTTTCACCGACAGAGGGCGTTTTGAAGGAAACCGGAGAGTCTTCAGGAACATCCTGGGAAAGGACATCAATGCTGTAGGATTTACTCAGGCTTTTTTCATAATTTTTCTCAACGGATGAGAGTTCATCGACGGTATTCTGAAGATAATCCATATACGCCTTTGGGTACCAATATCTGTAATTTGTCGTTACACCGTGTTTATCAAGCGCTTTGACAACCAGCATTTCGGATTCTACCGGAATCGTCATCTGAGAGCCTTCCATCACGGTGTCTTCACTGGTTCTTTTAAAGCCTTGGTCATTCCAGTAATATAACACCGATCCTCCGGATTTCGCTTTATCTTTGCGTTTCAGCACAAATTCAGAAGCTGTACCGCTCTTTACCGTCAGGTTCAGATGAATTCCGTACTTGATGACGGGCATAAGACAAATTAAAGCAAAGCATACGCATATGACGATATTCATATACACCGGCGCTTTTTTCTTGCTTGGATGCGGCCAGTTGATGACATATAATGTCACCACGGAAAAAATAAACGCCACTGTCAGAATGGATATATTATGCAGGCTGCTTTTCTTTACCGAGACAAACGCAACTGTTTCCAGGAATATATTGCACAGAACACATAACCAGAAAAGGTTGGAGCCGAGGTCTTCCTTGATATCGTCGAACTTCAGATGATAGAGGATCATGAATACGAGCGTAACCAAAACCACTCCCAGCAGGTCGCGACGCGTCAGGAACACGATGATCGGGAAACCCGCCATGGCAGTTGTGAGAAGCGCTATATTGCCGTATCTGAAACCTTTTGTTCCGCTGGCTTCATGTGAAATGCACTCATACAAAATAGCCCCGAAAAACAGCGCCATCAGGATATTATACGTAAAATATGCATTCACAAGAATACTGAGCATCAAAGGAAAAAAGGCAATCGCGGATGTCATCAAAAAATCCGTCTTGTTTTTTCCGCTATTGAGATAGACGCTAATGGCAGCACAAACAAGCACCACCTCAAAGATCAGCAGCTTCCACCAGGGAAGAAAATCATTCTCCGCGTTGCCAAAGAATCGGAGAAGCTCTCCCAATTTGAATACAATAAAGTCCTTCTCCAGTTTGATCATCGCAACCTGGAAGACAATCAGTCCGATGCTTATCCGCTTGCAGTCTGAGACACAATTACTGTCTACGGTTCTGATGAGGACAGACAGATAATACCAGACCCAGTACAACGCAACGCTGAGAACCAGAATCAGCAACCCTGTTCTGGAAAAATACGGTGCAGAGCTGTAACCGTAATCTTTATAAATAAAGCCCACAAGAATCAAAGTAGCGCCGATCGGATTGAGAACTCCCGATAAACCGAGGATAAACAGCGCCAGACCTACAATAATCAACCCGATCAGAAGAAATGGGCTGCTCACATTAAAGCCAAAACTCTCAGTGAGATCCTGTTTCTGATAGACAATGATATCATTCAGATTGACTCCCGTCATAATCACAAGATCAGCCAACAGAAAAGTTCCCAATTCACACAAGGCATATCTGGAGGACCGTTTTTTATTCAGAACGGTCACGACAAGAAAAATGTTCAGAAATGCCACCACTAGTGCTCCGAGAAGTGTCGGATTGTGAAAGAACACATATAGGGTAAAAACCAGATTCAGTACAAGAAAGACATATCTGTTTCTTTTGTTTGCTATGCCTGATGCTATTTCTTTTTTTTCTTCCATATCTCAAAGACCTCTCAAAACATTCTAATCATAAAGTATACAAACATGATACAAAATGATGACAACGGCAAGTAATAAATGAATTCATAAGGATATTTCATAAATCTCCTCGCCGTCACCAAGAAGACGCCGACCTGAAGCAACGTGCATATGACGCCGAGGATACGCATCGGCGCATACAACGGCGCTGCCGGTGCAATCAGAATCATTATGAAAAACGCTACAATTACCGCCAATGTGAAAATCAGTATTTTTCTGTTAAAATATTTATGATTCAGTATGTTCTTGACCGCGTTTTTCTGGTATTCATTCAGCGCAAGCGCGCCGGGACCGGTATACCAGTGATACGCCTCGCTCCAGTAATACAATCCGCCTTTCTGGTAATAATAATCGCCCAGTGCCGCGGCAGCTTCCGCGCATCCCGAAACGGCAGATTCTTTGATCAGTCTGATTCCGTCTTGACAAACCTCCTGCGTCGGACCGCCGTAAAGCATGTAATATCCCATAAAGTACTTGGCCTGCGGAATGCCTGCTTTGACAAGAGGCGTGAGTTTATCCAGATCGATCTCATCCATCGTCATCTTGCCGGATCTGATCATTCTGTTGAATCTGTAAAACTCGGAAGAAACCGCATGCAGCTCGTCCTCATAAATACATTCCGGAATGGGATAACTGAAGTTGTCCGGCAGAAGCTCCTCATCCGAGCGAACATCTGCCGAAATCATCTCATAGGCGTCCATGGAGACCAGAAGCTCCGTCACCAAGGAAAGAATGGTGTTCATCTCAAAACCCGTTTGATGGACAGCGTTTCTGATATATCGGGTCAGATCCACATTGATCGTGCGCATGTCACAAAGCAGCAGATCGTCAAAACCGGGAATTCCCGTCATGATACAAAGGCGATAAATATAGGCTTTTTCGGCATGCTTGTCCTCCAGGCATCGGATCAGCTTTTCCTCATCTTTTAAAATATCCTTGCCGTTTTCGTGCACTACAAGATTCAGCAGATTGCCGTTGGCGGATAATTCCATTTTTCGCTCTATAAAGAAATTCTTTATCAAATCATCCATTATCATATTTTTGCTCAAGCTGATATTCCTCCTGTTTTCTGAATACTATTTGCTATTAGTTAATTTTATCAGCCCTGCCTGAGACAACAAGGAGAGCCATTCATCCGCGCTCCGGCTGTAAGGTTCTTTCGTGCGTTGCGCATTGTCCCAGCACAATATTCTGATGAATTCTTCCTTTACGATTTCAGGGCATTTTTCCCAGAGCTCTATCAGGGCAAGCTCCTCCGTAAAGGTGCCCAGCTGATTCCGATCGTCTGACGGATCGAAAATAAAAACAGGCATTTCCTGGTATTTGCGGTATTTGGTGTAGTGCTCCTGCGGATTTATATCACTGAGATAATCCAGCAGCCTGCCGTCGTAAGGCCAGCGGTTAAACATGATACGGAATAAATAGGCGCACAAGCTGTAATTCTGGCACTGAACGTCCAGCGTTTTGTTTTTCCGCGCATAGGTAGCAGGTTCGGCAGTTTCTATCGGGTACCTGGATAAATCCTGAGAAACACGCTTATCATCTGATGGATTCTGACTGAATATCAGATGAGAAAAATTGAGCATCACATGATCCTCCTGATCAACCAGCACCTTATCCATATGGAAATCATAATAAAGATACCCCGCATGATTCAGTCCGCTGATAATCAGTAATAAGCTCTTGATGTATTCCATTACCCTGGCATTATTCCAGTTTGCGGAATGGCTCAGCTTTCTTAACCATGTTTCCGTATTGATCATGTTGCCGTAACCGTTTACCGGGAAAAGAACAAACGCCTTCGTCTTGCGTTTATCCTCCCAGGGAATATCTGAATAGTACGTCATGACCGAAATATCACTCAGGTCATTCCGACTGCTGACAGCGATATCAAACGGCCAGAGGATTTCCTTTCTCGACACAGGCATCATAACCAGCTCGGCATATCGGTTCTGCTCCTGAAGTCCGATCGCTTCGGCAAAGAATTCTTCCTTGGTGTTGATATTTCTCAGAATATAGCTCTTTTTATGATCTGACTTTGGATTCAGGGGATCAAAATAGGCTTCATCTACTAATTCATACACGCCGTTCCCATGAATGGTGCTGAAAACAAGATCACTTTCCGAATAATAAGGCGTCGTCCTGAATCTGATCTTTTCACTTTTCCATAAAAGGCGGATGATCAGAACAATGACGATAATGGCCCCAATCGCATTAAGATAATGTGTCAGCGTCGGAAAAACAATCAAACTGTAATCTGAATGTCCGCATTCCGTGCAGACTCTGTATTTTTCACCGAAAAGGAAAAAACGCGCCGGTTTCATTATCTGCCATTCTCCGTAGACGTGATCATGAGCTGACGAATTACCATCTGTATTCAGATAAAAGAATTCAGGCAAAAAATACAGCGCTACGGCGATTCCACTGATCATTGCAAGAATTACCGTTTTTTTGAAATAATCTCGCATCTACTAATCAATCCTAAAAATGTATTATTGTACAGGAAGAAACTGATTGCTCTATTCATAGAATCGATCAATCAGTTTCTTATTACAACGAAAAAATTTACTTAATTATCTAGTTATCCAGTCATTCAGGCATCTAGTCGTCTTTTTTCTTCTTGCCCAAAAACGATTTTATGCCGCCGAAGCGTTTGCTATCGCTTTCCTTATCATCTTCCGGTCTGGTGAAGTTCCCTTCCCTATTCCCGGTTGTCTGGCGATGCGTATCCCGGAGATAACTGCTTCTATCCGGCTGTCGGCTCGGTTGGGAGTAGTCATCATCGGAAAAATAATCCTCCCTAAAAGACCCGTTTCTGCCGGAAGTTCTTCCCGTGCCGGCATACCGGTCAGTCGGATAGCTGTCCTCCTCCGCGTAGCGGTTCCTGCCGGAATTCCTTCCCGTATCGGCATACCGGTCGGTCGGATAGCTGTCTTCCTCCATGTAGCGGTTCCTGCCGGAAGTCCTTCCCATATCGGCATACCGGTCGGTCGGATAGCTGTCTTCCTCCGTGTAGCGGTTCCTGCCGGAAGTCCTTCCCGTATCGGCATACCGGTCTGTCGGATAGCTGTCTTCCTCCGTGTAGCGGTTCCTGCCGGAAGTCCTTCCCATATCGGCATACCGGTCGGTCGGATAGCTGTCTTCCTCCTCGTAGCGGTTCCTGCCGGAAGTCCTTCCCATATCGGCATACCGGTCGGTCGGATAGCTGTCTTCCTCCGCGTCGCGATTATTGTCACGATTATGGTCTGCCTTGTTGGTTTTTCCGCCGATAAAGCCCAAAAAGCCTTTTCCGCTGCTCTTGTTTTTTTCTTTTTCTTGAGCTTTGGCCCGCTTGGTGACAGCAGAAAGCCATTCCTTTGCAAGTTTTGATCTGCTGCCTTTCTGGGAAACAAACTCGCTGAGTTGCTTGATTCCTTCCTCTTTTTTGAGTATTTCACTTTCAAGAGCTGTGCGTTCCGGATCAGACTCGAAGATCTGTGCGGATTCCAGTTCATCCAACAGGCTAAAGGGATTGCTGTGCGTGATTCCTGCAACTCCAAGCCATATATCAAGACCGACGAATTGCGTTTCATCGACATCGTATAAACGGCACATATCCATCAGAACAATGAATATCAATGCGCGGACTCTCTGTCCTGACTCCAGCTGGTCGACGGAAGACAGAATTTGGGCGAGCAATGACAGGAATTCACCCGAAGAATCCTGCTTGATCATGTGGGACAGAGTATACAGTTTTTCAAAAACATCCTGCGAAATGGAAAGCGCTAGCTCTATCCATGAGACAAAGACAGCCTCCGTATTGCCGTTCACGCCGATATAACGGATGATTTTGCTTAACCACACGGAAACCTGCTGGGGATTTGAGATTACCTTGTTCTTACAGAAAAGGGCATTCAGATTTTTACAGAAGGAAGACTTCTTGCGGCCGTCATAGCTTTTGACAACCGAGAACAATTCACTGATAAAGCACGAAAGAGCATTGTCCGTCCTGGCAAAAACTGCGTATTCCTGCTCAAGGTCGAATGAAAAACTGTCGAGATTCATCTTCTTCCAGTAAAAATCCTGTGCGTTTAAGCGGGCACTGTTGATTTGCCTGGGAGAAAACTCATTGACAAGCTCCATGAATGATTGAAAAGATGCAACAGGATTTCCCACCACTTCGTGCTGATATTTTGACCATGCTTTGCCCCAGATTTTGGTGCACACCTCAGCCATATTCTTTATGACGATCAGGCGGCGGAACACTTTGGCGAAGTCTTCCCATGACGAGGTCTCCGACACAGCGTAATTCAAATAATAAGACTGGACAATCTTGACGCCGTTGGGATACGATATCAGATTTCTGATCATTACGTCACGCGCCGAGTCTGGCATCTGCTGGAGTTTCCTGGCTGCTTCCGCCACTTCAAGATTCGTAAACCGATAAATGCTGTATTCTTCAAATACTTTGTTGATTCCGCCCTGTTCACTGCCTCCCGCAAGTTCTGAAAGCGCTTCTTCCATGCCGTCTGTCAGTATGATATTTCTGCCCATGATTTCCTTCATAAGCGCACTGATATACGCAGTCATGGCAGGACTGGCGTTATTCCTGGCGGCAAACAGCGCGTCGCTCAGACGGGACTGCAAATCATCGTCATCCATCTGGCTCAGATTGCTGTTGCCTTCCACAATCTGAAGATGAGCGATTTTCAATACCCTGTTATCGGAGGCGGAAACATCACCGTAATTGATCGCGCCCTTTTCCAGTGAGTCAAAATAGCTCTCCATAGCTCTCTCGTCCCAATGTTCCGAAAAAACCATATTGACCGCATAATCCACAAAGCCGTTCTTGACAACCGTATTCAGTTCTCTCTTGCCGAGAATGCTGTTGTCTCCCGTGGACGGAATTACATATCGCTTGTGAGAAGGCGCGTTCTTACTGAATATCAGATTGGCGTTTTTCGCCTTCTGCACGCTTTCGGTTTCAACGGTGAGCTTCTTTCTCACAAAGAACGGCATCGCATTGTAAATGCAATATAAGATCGCCTTCATCTCGTCAATATCGTCGCTGTAGCCGATATACAGGGAATCAGGGCTTTTTTTATCGGAAAGCTGCGTGTAAACACACCTGATCAGGGTCCGGTATGATTCCTCGGTAAGCGAAGCCTTCTTCATGGCAGACTGAATGTTCATAGGGACATCGTATGCCAGCTTTTCAGGGATTACCTCGGCGTCCTTGACATTGGATTTGAAATTTTCTTCTTTGATTCCCAAAAATTCATTGGCATCAGAAATAATGCCGTTTGCGTCACAGGGAAGGCAGAACGTATGTGCAAACATATTGGCTCTGCCTCTCACGTCCAGGCTGCTGCCAAAATCACAGCAGGTGACGTACATATACTTCCCGTCACATGAATAATTCCACACTTTTGCCTTGCCGTAGGCGTCCATCACATTCTTGGCGATTGACGAATATCCGCCCTGTATCGACGAGCAGCTGTTATCCAGTCCTCTGGGCATAGCCGGCGAACAGGCTACCGTCTGCCACCCGGCACGCGCCATGCTGTTTTCTTGCGAAACCAGATTGGTATAACAACACTGATAAAATTTCTCGGACAAAAAAACACCTCCATTAGCTAAGTTATATGTAACCGTTAATTATCCTGCCACCATTTATACTGACATCCCGGGTTTTCGCAGCAGAAATTGACCTTTCGCTCCACTTTCTTGAAAAGACCGACCTTTTCGACAATTGTCTGCTGCTCCTCAGGAAGTTCGTGCACATTCTGCGAATGGCACACGGGGCATTTCACCGGTTCCAGATAACACCGCACATCGCTTGTGATATATCCGAAGTTCTTGAAGAGCCAGAAAAGCGGCTCTTCGATTCTCTTTGGAAGAACGGGTCCGATCGGTACGGAATATACCACTTCCTTGCCGTCAATTTCCTTTTTGACTTCGCTGGTATTGCATCCGAGGGCGGTAAAGGCAAAAAAGCTGTAGTGCAGATAGTTCCTGTGCAGCGTCATCGCCAGATCCATATCCTCGGCTTTGATGAAATTGTGCAGTCCTTTGGCTATCGGATTGTGCGACACCGCCTTAAAGACAGGCATACAGAATCCGTCCCGTCCTTCAATGCCTTCCACCGATTCGACAAGCAGATTCTTCAGATTGTCATCCAGGACTTCCTGGACTTCTTCCATATCGATCTTGGAAATACATACGGCAATCGGCACTCTGCTTTTTATCGTGGTGTCGGGATTGATAAGCTCGTGTATCGCGTTGAGTGCGGAACTCGGCGTGACCTTTTCATCGTTGTTCGTACTTCCCGAATTGATGATGCTCTGGAACTGCGACGGATCTATCAGCAGAATGATGCCGTCGGCTTTTGTGATGAATTCGGCAAAAACCGGCAGACTCTCTTTATACTGATCCTTAAAAAGCTCGCCGGCGATATCGTAGATAACAAAGGTTTCGGTGATTTTCTCGTTGCGATTTCTGGGGTTTTCACTCACGATGTCATAAAAAAGCGGCTGCTGGAAATCGCCCGCAGGGGTCGAAGCAGGAACAGGCTCGCCTGCGGCGATCTTGTTGGCCTCGATATAAATACGGGGACTGGGGGTGGTCCTTCTGGCAGACATACCGACTTTTGTGACATACTGCTGCATTCCCTTGAGAAGCTGGGAGATATAAACCGTTTTACCGGCACCGGTAATACCGACCACCGTAATAAACTTCACGCTGGACAAACCGTACTGATTGGGCAACGGGTTATGACAGTGAGGACAGACACGTCTGTGACACTTCTGTCCGTTTTTCAGAACAATCTGGTATACCATGCCCTGACTGTCTCGGATGAAGAAATCATTTCCCTGGTAAATCAGGTACTTGTTGTGCATAGGATTATAGGGATTGATGATCCGGCGGTGGTACGCCTTTACGCCAAGCACATCGTCCTCAGGGTTCTTTTCTGTGGTTCCGTTGCCGTCTTTGAATCTCGCCCAGAATCCCTGATATCCCAGACATCCGTTCCAGCCTTTGTCTTCGCCTTCACGGAAGAAATTCCACTCTTCGTATTCCCGCATGATCCGTTGTCTTTCCTCGTCGGATCCTCTGAAATTCGCTTTGAATTCTTCTATATCGCTGTATTCGTCCGGAAGCGGGTTGTCATTTTCGTCTGAAACATATTCCGATCTGAAATGAACCGCCGTATCATCAAAGGTTTCAAAGCAATACGGGCAAGTAATTTTATACATTGTGCATTCTCCTACTCGTTGGATTATATTGCCGATTGTAAAAGTTGAAAAACAGCGTAAATCGGGGAACCAGCGAGTTGCAATCGGCAAGTTTTTTCTCCATCGGGGGGAAGGAAATCGTAAGCCTTTTCCATATTGCTGGCGTCCAAGACCGTTTTTTTCCAATTGCGTTTCAGCGAAGGGCGCTGCCCTTGACCCGGCAGGGAGATCAAGCTGTCGACATGCGACAGCGGCCCCCTGGACTCCCACGCATGCCTGGAGAAAAAACGCTCGCTAATTACAAACTTCGCTATGCTTTATTTCTTTTTACAATCGCCTGGTTGGATTATAGTAACCGTATACCTTTTTTGCCCGGTTTGACCTCGGGCTTCACTGTCGTTTTTATATAAATAGCTCCCAGTGAGATCATCTGAGATGTGATGGGAATGCTCAATGAACCGATCTTATACACGAGATCGCCATCTGTGTAGTTGATAAAGGTCGACTTGTCAAATCGGATGATATAATAACCCGTTGGCACAATACTCTTGCTGATAAAGCCCTTGCTTTTGGTCTGCTGCTCGACTGTCACAGTGACTTCAGTGGAAATATCCACGTAGGGAGGCGTCATGGCCTGCATCTGTGATTCGTAGATCACGCAGTCATCGCCGCTGATGTCCGCGGCAAAAACCATATATGTACGTGAACGGGCCTCGATCAGACAACCGTGCTGACGCCCTTTTTCCGCAGCCGTAATAAAACGTGCCTTGACGTCAGGCATTATCTCAAAAAAACAGTCAGAAGTAATATCACCCAAGTAATCATTCAGCGCAAGGCAGATTTTTTCCATGTATTCATTTGGACGCTCACCGAAGGGACACTGAATGATCAGGGTAGTCTGTCCGCTCGGAATATCCCAGTCCATCGTGGTTGAATTTTTGAGCGCACGAAGATTGACCGCATATTTTGACGGGTTCTTTGGTTTATAGGTAAAGTTCATATCACGTCAGCCTCTCATCTTGATAAATGCTGTATAATATCCAGCTGATAAAGCAGTACTGACTCGGCCTTATCGTCATCGCCCGTATCATAATAATAATATTCAGGCAGATTCATTTTAAGACTGCTGTGTATGGCGGTACTGGTTTTCAGCAAAATGGTTGACGCCAGAGGATCATTCAATCCACCGGTTGTTCTCAGATAGGGAACGGTATTAAGCAGCTTGTTTCGGATATAGATTCTGTTATCCACAGGATTTTCGCTCTTTTCCAGACGCTCTTCCAGCTCCTGATAAAAGGGCTTGGTGAAAATACTGTCAAATGAAATAATACCGTCCAATGTCGCTTGCAAATAGTCGGACAGGGATTTTTCCGAGTGGATAACTTCAAACGCATGACGTTTTTCGCCCGACTGATCATCAAAGTATTGCAGTGTTTTCTTTCTGTAAAACTCATAGAGATTGCGGTCGTCCACTTCAAACACCACGCGTCTGGAATTGAGAAGCTGATCCCACAGCAGATTCATTTTATTGGCGTCCTCCGCCATGTCGGAAATGACATCCATAAACAGACTGATGATAGTGGGATTGCTGCACATGGAATAACCGATCTGTGCCTTGGCATACACAAATGCTTTCAGGCTCTTGGAGGGTCTGGAAAGCCCTGAATACAAATCGTGCAGCTTGTCCTTGTTTTCCACCAGCTCCAATATCTCATCGGTAGAGAAGTTTTCCGTAATCAGCTTTTTGTATTTGTCATACCAGACCCTTTTAAACTGGCTGTCCGTGCTGAGATCCTTTTCCACCTTTTTCTCTATCATTTTCAGATAGCAGCTCCATGCGCCCATTGTCACATGATCCAGAGCCTCGGCAGTCATTTCTGATGAAATCTCATCGCTGTCGTTGGATCGCGGAAACAGCATGAGCTCTGTTTCTGTGGGAAGCGTCACGGAATTGGTGATATAGTCGTTGAGGAGCTTTGGAACGCCGTTTTCCATAATGCCCAGACGGGCCGGAAGGGCGTCATTGAAGAGTCTGCCGGCGCTGCCGGATTTTTTATACTCGGTGCATCTGTCGATAACGGTTTCCACCACTACCTTCGCTATTTCCTCAAGGGGCTTGCCAAGATAAGAATATCCTGCGGTATAGATTCCGGACGGAAGAGACAGGCCTTCCCCGCTGTCGTTTGTGAGCATAATGATATCGGAATACAGGCGGCAGCAATTGGACATATCGCGCAGAATGACTCCGTCGCCCAGACGGTTGCTCAGAATATAGGTATTATTGATGCTGCTCAGATCGTAGCTTTCAAAGCTGTTGAGTATACGGTTTGCCGTACCCCTGTCTTCGTGACGGAAATCTTCATTAAGAAGCAGCGTAAGATATACTTTTTTTCTGCGCTTGATTCTGGAGAGCATCTCATTGATGAATCCGATCCATTTGTTGATCTCATCCTCTGTTTCTACTTCCGATGTGTCAATCAGAAAATAAATCTGTATGCCGGTGAGATCCTTGAAATGCGATTTTTCATCAAACATCGTAGACGTAATATCCTGTATCTCTCCCAGATCAACCCTTTTGCGCTCTCCATCGGTTGAAAGATGGTAAATATCCCCGCATTCGAAATCAGGAACATAAAAGGAATGAAGCTCCTTTTCATACTGCGGCCAGACGAGAAGCAGATTCTCATTTGCCCATCCTGCATCTTTGTCCGCTCCGGCGCCAAGATAGTACATAAGCATAGGATAACGGGGCAGATTTCCATGGCCAAGCATGTCTTTTTCCTTTGATCTGACACGTTTTTCAAAATATTCTATATAGTCATTGATAGATATACTCAAATTCAACCCTCTTCTCCAAGCAAAGGTGTGCGTATGACCAGGATAATACACACACCTTTACATCAGAAATAATATCAGTTGCCGTAGAGCAACAGGAATTCGTTTCTAAACTTCTTGTTCAGATCAATCAGGAATTTCTCGATTTCCTTCTTCTGTTCGTATCTCGAAGCCGCTGCCTTATATGCGTTCAGCTTCGCACCGTCAAGCATTGTCTTTACAGTATTGATTCCTTTTTGAAGCGCTTCCGGATCAGTGTCAATATTGGCATCGGTTTTTTCCCTGATCTCGTTTTTCAGCTCCTCAGAAAGAGCCTTATAGGTCAGATAGCTCTGATATACGGGGATCGCGGCAAACGGGAAGGAGACATCCGGTTTGGAAAGAATATATTCCTCTTCCATGCCGAAATCGTCATGCTTGTAAACGATGTTTCGTCCCGTGATTTCAAACACGCCCGCAAACAGTGCTTCACTGTAATTGGCAAAATCATTTGCCGAGGACAGCATGCTGCTGACCATCTTCTTCAGTTTCTCGCCGATTTCCTTTGCCCTGACCACCGTGGCGTCCATTTTCTCAACCACACCCGCCACGGTAATGCGATGTGACGGTTCGAGATAGAAATGCTCCTTGCGGATGTCTTCGCGTCTCTCGGCTTCATTGGTTCCGTCGTTTCTGAAGAATTCGCCGGTTGGCTCCATTCCAGAGAATTTGTAATTCATCAGCTTGTCAGCCAGCGCTCTGCATTCATCGGCTTTGTCAGGAGAAATGCTGCCTGATAGCATGGTCTCCGCGTTGGCAATCAGTTGATTGAGTTCGGCCAGATCGGAGGCTTTCGGTGAGCAAATATGCATTTCACTGTCAAGCACACCGTACTCATTGGCCTTCTTGTATAGACCATCTATCTCCTCGTCGCTGTCCATATAGCTATAGGGAATGAGGGAAGGCAGCTTGCTCCAGTCATTGAATTCATTGCCCACTACGCCGAGGCCTTCATAATAATGCACGCCGATTTTTGTACCGGTTTCATTAAAGGATCTCTCGTAAATCGCCGCGTTGTTATACGCGCTGAACGGCAGCACACATGCGCTGTACATAACAAAGATACGGTCGGTAAGGGCAGATTTCTTCACCTTCCATGTGGGATCGTTCTTCTCCTTCTTTGCGGCAGCGCTGACAATGGGAGTCGCGATGGAGGGAACCGAAACATAGGCCAGGCTGTCTATCTTGTCGGAACCCCAGATCTTGCTGTTGAAGTAGAAGAGAGGCTTCGCCTTTTTGGTAAGGGGATCGATGTAATCATTGTACACTTTTTCCGTGAGCTGTTCATACACGTTTCCGTCGTGCGGATCAAGCCCGTATTTGTCGATAAGGAATTCGGTGATTGTATGACCCGCAAATCCGCTGAACAGGTTTTTGACAAAGAAATTGCGGACAAATCTGGAGATGTTTCTCTCATTTTCCTGAATCCACACTTCTTCATTGGATATCAGGGCAGTGACAAATGCATTGAGGGCATTGGGAATATTGAGCGATCTGATCTGCTCGTCCAGTGTGCCCGAAAGCTCCGAAATCGTCATCATCGGCTCCGCAAACCCAGTCTTGACTCTGAGGGTATGCTTTTCGCTTGACAGCGTCTGCTGGTTCTCGGCAAATGTCCTGATAAGGGTGTTCATCACTCTGGCGAGCTTGAGATAATAGTTATCCGCCAGCGCCTGGAGCTGCTGCTTCAGCTTGAGAAGGAGGTTGTTCATCTGCTCGTAATTGCTCATGTCATAGTCATGATTCATTCTGGCGATGAGTTTTCCTTCATAGATTTCAAAATTCCTTCTGTTGGAATGTCTTCTGAATGTTTCCCAAGCCGCGTCATATTCGCCCACGCGGAGATCCTCCTGATAGGCCTCCTGGTTCCAGCGGGATCTGTTTACTTCAATGATGCCGTCAATGATATTGAAGATGTTATGGCTGGTCGAAGCGGCAAGCATGGCATAGGCAAAGCCAGGGCCTCTGGAAATATCCTTGAGCACTTCTTCCAGATTGACGCGGAAACGGTTGACGAGTGATTCCGCATTGCCTTCCCGCATGCTCTTGCAGTTGGTCTGAACGGTGCCGGTCTTGGCAGCCTTCTGGTTGGTGTAATGTGTGACGATGGCAGCGTTGCCCATGTCACGTACGCCTTTATAGTCGCCGGGGAAGCGGTTGAAGTCATTCGGAGCGCCCTTTGTCATTTCACGCCACAGGGCATTGAACATCTGATCCTCTGTGGTCATGTTGAAATTCCTGGTGAGTGATATGGCGGACAGTCTTCTGCAATCCAGTTCATTTGGAATGTTGTTGGACAGTCTGGCGGCAAACAGGCCGAAGACCCTGGCCGCAAGATAGGTATTTATCTCACGCATCGGAACGTAGCTGCAGGAAGCACCTATTACGCAATAGTCCAGGGCGGAAGCAATCTGCTTTCTTGTGTTGCCCTGAATCACCATTGTTCTGAAATTGGAAAGCTGCGATGTCAGGCCGAATTGTTCCTCATCGTCAGCCATGGTGAGAAAGTCCATTACATACTCGGCGGTGACGTTCATGGCATAATCATATGCGTTGGGAATGACGTCGCCGTTTTCATTGGTGGCGCAGATAAGGTGACACATATCCACAGGAGGACGATTCCATTCCACGTCGCCGAAATCTTTGTAATACTGCCTGAATGAACCGCCGTTTCCGGGGATCTGCATGCAATAATCAAGCTCCTGCATGGCTGCATATCCATTGATCGGAACATAGTCGCGAACATGCGGCTTTGTGGTGGGAATCTTGCTGAGGTTTACATCAGGCAGATAGAAGTAACCGAAAATGGTGGCCTTCAGATTCTTATCGTCAAGAATCTTTCTGACAAGATAGCACACATCGAGGAAACAGCCTGAACCTGTGCCGCCTGAAAGACCCGCAAAAATGTGAATATACACCTTGGGGCCGGTCAGTCCGTTCATCGCGCTCAGCAGGGCGTTTTCTACCTTTGACATGAAGCTGCGGGATTTATCCGCAAGCATGGAACGACCGACCTGTCTGATACCGCCTGCGCCTGCGTCGGTAAGGTCCGGGGCAGGGATCCTGTTGTTGATCCAAGCCAGTTCCTTTCTTCTGCTGCGGATATCGGGGTTGCAGATGATGCCGGCAATGTCCTTGTTGCCGATATCGAAAAACTCTGTTTCATCCAGCGGAAAGATGGAAACATCATCCTGTGACTTATCCTGTCTGCCCGCATTGGTTTCCACGATTCCCGAGCTTCTCTTGTCCGTATCAATGCCCAGGAATACTATGTGGTCATATGTAGGCACAAGTGCCTGAGGATCATCGGGTCTGAGACGCTCGTAAACCTGCGTCTTGAGCGTTCTGATTGCGGAGATACCTGTACCGCCGAGACCGATCATGACGCTGGCTATATTAGGCTCCTGCACGGCCTGCTGCTGCTCGGAGATGATGCCTCCTCCTGTGGAAAGGAGAAGTCTGGAATAAATATCTGGCATATTAAAATGTCCTCCTGAAAATAGATTGGATTATTGAAAGCAAGCCGATAATCCCGGATTGCTTTTTTGTGCTATAAAAATCAGAAACCTGAACATCACTGACATATTACAATCAGCGACGGCGTCCGCCAAACAAATCGGAGAAGAAATCGCCGATATCCGTCAGGAAGTTTCCGCGCCTTCTGTAGCTGCTTCCATACTGATTGAAACTCTCGAATTTTGCCTCGAAAGACTGTGTGTAATTCGGATCCAGACTGATGGTCACATCGTAATTTCTGATATCGATTTTCTTTGTCTGCATTCCGCCGCTGTACACCGGCACATCCGTCACAAGCGTGACGAAATCCTTGCCGCTGGCCTGGAAATAGCACTTATTCAGGTTCAATCCCAAGTCGCGGATGTTTGTGAAGTTGATCAGCTTGCACCTTCCGCGCCTCGGCTGACAGGATGTAACCCCGTTGAAGGCTGTGCTGACGGTAATGGTGCCGTTGAACGGCTTGGTGATCGCAATGTAGAACAGCGTGCCGAGAATCGCCGCGACAATCAGCGCCGCTATTCCGAGAAGAATCAGTGTGAGTATTCCGACATTAATGGAAGTCACTTTCAGCTCCACGTCACAGTAAAGCCCCTTGTCATCGGTAACGCGGATGTCATATGAACCCTTGTAAAGACTGAAGCCTCTCTGAATGATTTTGTCCCCCTCGAGCTTGTAATCCTCCCCCTCTACAAACGAGGAAGAAAGAATGCTGTACCGCAGGGGATCGTTTTCGGCGTCCTTTGCGATTTCGGAAAGATCGAACGTCTTGCGGTTTTCCGTAAAAGGCAGAATGTACACGGTGCGGGACACGGGATTCTTTTCCGCCTTGGGCGCCGTATTGACAATTTCCTTTTCCACGGCCGTGACAGGCTCGATCTTATCAGAAAGAAGCTCCATGTCAAATCCCTTGACAACGGCCTGCAGCGAGTAGCTGCCGGTATCAAATGTGTAGTCGGTGACAAAGCGGTCGTCCTTCAGCTTCATATCAACCGAATCAACAAGCTCACCCTCGTCGTCTGTCACGTTCAGCACACATTTGAAGCCGTTGTATTCTTCCGAAGAAAACAGACCGTCCGCAGAACTGACTGACGCAGAAATCCTGATCTTATCTCCCGCATTCACGATATTGTCCTGCATGTCTCTTGTCATAATTTTCAGGTCTACCTTCATATCTATATTGTAGACCATGTTGATTTTGATATGCTCCTTGGCGATTCCCTTGACAGCAAATGTCCATATTCCAGGCTTTACGGAAGTAATCTTGAGAAGCAGGAAAGACTTTGAGGCATATTTTTTTACGTCAGTGAATTTTTTCCCGTCGGGGTCCTTCAGTGAGTAGGACTTGGGATTTCCGCTGATAATGATGTTCACCTCGTCCACGCCCGACGGAGGAATCTCAAAAGTCTTTTCTATTACGCCGTCTTTTGGGAAATCCTCGTCCACCAGTACCTTGGTGGAGGTGTTGTAGATGACGTTGTAAAACATATTGAGGACAGGCTTCAGGTCGTCCGCTTTTTTGATCTCTTTCGCTACGCCTCCCGTGGCTTTGGAAATCTGCTTCATCTCTGAAAAATCCGCTTTATTATTCGCGTTCAGACACACGCTGTAAATCTTGATTTTTTTGTCGCGTGCGTCCTCGATCGCGTCAGCTTTAAGAGCTTTTGACTTTTTCAGCTCTTTTTCGTTTTTCATCTCGGTATTGCCGTCGCTGACAAGAATAATGACGGAAGGAAGATTTTCGTCTCCGTTCTGATCAAGCATCTCGGTCGCTCTGCTGAGTGCGGCACCGATATTGGTATAATGCAGCGGCTTTACGGATTTCAGCGACTTGATGACCTTTGCCTTATCCTCCTGACCGTCAATCAGCGAAATCTTTTTCTCCGCCTCGATGCCGTCAGAAAAGACCACTGAACCCAGGTAATTCCCTTTTTCCGCCAGCAGTCCGACAAACTGTTCAATTGCTTCGTATCTCAACCCATTCGGATCAGTATTGGCAACTGAATGACTGGCGTCGAGAACGATCACCACATTGAATTTGTTTTGATTGGCTTCGGACGCATTGGTAACCAGATTAAAAGAAAAAGCAACCGCCATTGCCATGCACAGAAACAAGGCCGTTATTCTTTTAGAGATTTTCATCAAGCTCCACCTCAAAAAATAAAAAAATATATATAATTCATAAGAATTATACTCTCAAAAAAATATAGTATCTGAAAAAGCAGACACTTTTCTAGAAATGATATTACACCAAGTAATAAAAAAAGTCAATAACTAACTTGTTTTTTATACTATTTTGTAACCAGATCATAGCATTATTCGCCCTTTCTGCATATCGGCATACTGTCTTGAAAATCTCAAAAAAATCCCCGATGTGGAAATTTCGTCCACATCGGGGATTGCTGTCTGTTCATTGCGGGACAGACAATGTGAATTCATTCTATTGCAGTATGTGATCGGGTCTGACCTTCTGCCGCACCGTTTCAAAGAGGAAGGACGGAAGAGGCACCCTTCTCCCCTGCCCCAGCGTTTTTATCATCAAGGAACGCACACCGCGCGGCCTGGCATCAGCCTGCCGTTTCTGTTTCCACAAAATACAACTCACTGCCGGCATTCTCCTTATTGTCGATCCAGCGAAGGATGCCGCTTTTGATGAAGAAGGTGCCGGAACCGTCCTTGTAGACGGTCTTTGTTTTTTTCTTGCCCCTTTTGGAATGAGAAACCTCGACGCGGATCGCACCTTCTTTGCAGATCATAGAGGAAGTCTTCCTGTCAAAGGTGCAGTAGTAAGTCCATAGGGTGCTTCCCGACGCGCTGTCTGAACGACTGACCGAGACGCGATATCCCTTCTTCTCCTTCTTCATGGTAATGCAGCATTTGCCGCTGCTCCAGGTTTTATGGAGATAGTCGTCGGCTGTCAGGTGTTCGTCCATGCCGTCACGCATAAAACGGATTTCTCCGTTCTGGTCTGACAGGAGAATCGTCTGCACTTCGTTTTCTGGATCCTTCGGAAAATAGGCAAACACTTCCCCGTCGTCATGGATAAAAACGTACCACAGAGAAGTACTCCCGTCGGAATGGTTCTCATAATCGAGTTTGACTCTGCCATGCTCCTCGTCAAGGGTGTAAGTACCGTCCTCATTGACCGTAAGCAATCTGGGATTGACGGATACTTCGTTCCATTGGCCGACAATGCATGCCATTCTGCTATTGACAGGCTGTGAAGAAACGGCAGGCGTGTTCTCTCCGCAGGCGGTCATCACGACCAGCACTGCAGACAGCAGCAGGATGGATATGCTCATTTTTACGTGGTTCATGGTTTTCAAGGTATAATTCCCCTTTGTGATGATTCTCCTACAGGCGCTGGCAGACAGCGGATTTTGGCCTTCCGCCGACGTAACCGGCAGACGCGGATGTTTTGCGCAATCGCGGTTTTGGAATGAAGCGATACCATTCACAAGGGGCTGTCGCGTTATCATAATGCGGCAGCCCCTGTCTGATTGGATATGTGTTTTGAATAGATGCATTCTGTACAATGCGACGGAAATGTCCGTTTGCCTCACAGGTGCGGACACAATGATCTGAAATTACACGGACTTGATCTTTGCCTTTGTGCCGAGCTGAATCAGACGCACGATGACCGGGCTGAGCAGCATGTTGACCGCAAGCTCAAAAAGGAAATTGAAGCCCACAAGACCCACAATCATAAAGACGAACACATTCGTACCGTTCGCCCATGTCCTGATGGTATCCATAAAGAATACGACCGAACCGAGCAGGAAGATGCCCGTATTGACTACAGGACAGGTAAAGGCGGCGGCAATGACCGCAAGGGTGACATTTTTGCCTTCCAGCGCCTTGTAGACCACTCCGGCAAGCAAACCAGCCAGTGTGCCTTTGAGCAGTACGGTGATGATCGTACCCGCGAAATTCGCCTGATAGAACAAAGCCGTATCGGGCTGGAGAAGTACTACTACGCTGAATACGAAACCGAGCCATGCGCCTGCGGTCCTGCCGTATAGCGCTGCTCCGATGACGATCGGCACGAGTACAAGCGAAATGGAAAAGGGGCCAAACTTGATAAAGCTGCCCAGATACTGAAGCACGACGACAATGGCCGTGAACAGCGCGACACCGACGAGCTTGACGATGTCAGTCTTCTTTGAACCTTTGTTCATAAAAAATACCTCCTGCTGCCGTTCCGCGATCAAACGCGATGAAGCGTTATCGCCTGATACAGCGCAAATTTTGTATATATCGAGGGCGTTGCCGCCCGCAATATCAAAGTATCATTTTTATGCCCGGTAGAGTTTTAATTTTTGGCTTTTCTGGGTTTCTCGTTTTTCTTGTAGAGAAGGCGAAGGCCTTCCAGCACCAGATTTTCGTCAAGGATAAATTCCCTGTGGCAGTTGCGGATAATATCAGGTGAAAAACCGCCTGTGGCAATTGCCGTGACAGGCATGCCGAGCTCTTCCTCTATCCTGTCGAGCATGCCGTCCAGCAGAGACGCTGCACCGAGTATCAGCCCCGAACGCATGGAGTCAATGGTATTGCGCCCTATCACCTGCTTCGGTTTTTCATAGCTGATCTGAGGCAGCAGCGCAGCGTTATTGACCAGTGCCATGAGGGAAGTGCGGATGCCGGGATATATTATGCCGCCGATCATCCTGCCGTCCTTGTCCAGCACAAAGATGGTGCTTGCCGTGCCGAGATCACACACCGCATTGGGCAGCGGATATTTATTCAGAGCCGCGACCGAAGCACACAGCAGATCGGCCCCCAGCTCGGCCGGGTCGTTGATGGCAATATTGAGTCCTGTCTTGATGCCGGGGCCGACAACAATCGGAACAATGCCGACCACCTTGGTAACCGCACTGCAGATGGCATTGGTTACGGCAGGAGCGACAGACGAAACGATCGCTCCGTCAATCAAGCACACGTCGCACTTGTTCAGAGCGAAAATTCCCATCAGCTCCACGGCATACTGATCGCCCGTCCGGTCGGCGTCAGTGGACGTCCTCGCGGTAAAAAACAGCGATTCACCGTCATAAACGCCGATGGTAATATTCGTATTTCCGATATCCACAGCCAGAAGCATACGCCACTTCTCCCTTCAAGCCATTACGGAAGGCATTGACAAAAACTTAACAATATTATTTTACACACTATGTCACGCTATGTCAATATCAAAATGAAAGAATTTTACGTGAGAAAAAAATGACGTGATTCATCTTGCCTGCTCCATCAGTATCCTCACCACATTGCCCGGATCATATGCCGTAAACTCGGCTCCGGCATTCACTAATTCTATCCGCGTTCCGAAGCCATAGGTCACACCGATGGAATGAACCCCTGTTTTGGCGGCTCCTACCATATCATAAGACCTGTCGCCCACCATGTAGGTGCGTTTCTTGTCTGTAAAGCCAGATTGCTTTAGGCATTCGGTGATCAGTTCCACCTTGTCGCTCATGCTTCCGTCCAGGTTCGCGCCGCATACCACGTCAAAATACTTCAAAAGCCCTGTAAACTCAAGAATCCTATGCGCCATGACATACGGCTTGGAGGTCGCAAGACAGAGAATAAAACCGTTTTTCTTCAGTGAATCAAGCATGTGCTCAACGCCTTCGTACATTCTGATCTTGTAAATGCCGTCGCTGCTGTAGAGATCGCGGTAAATTCTGACCGCTTCCAGAATATCGTCGCCGTTCAACCCGAAGAACCGGTGATAGCTGTCGTAGAGCGAAGGGCCGATCACTTTGTCCAGTTCGCTGTCATTTTCCACCACTATTCCAAAGTGTTCCAGACCCTTGCGGTAGCACATTTTGATGCCCTCGGAGGAATCAAAGAGCGTTCCGTCCAGATCAAACATCACGCATCCCTTCATTTTTACTGCACACCTCCGCGTCGCTTTGCCTTCTGATTGAATTTTTCCAACGGAACGGCCACCCGCTGATGAGTCGCCTCTCCGATCACGCCCCTGTCGTCGCTGGCGATGATCTCAAAATAAAACTGCCCTTCGGATTTTTCAAGAAGCGTAGCGGTCGCGGTGACTTCCTTGCCGCATACCGTCGGCGCTACATGAGTGGTGTTGAGCAGCACCCCGATTGTCGTGAATCCTTCCGTAATGTGCCGGTCGGCAAGCTGCTTTGCCGCGCGTTCCATCAGCGAAACCATCATGCCTATGGCGTAGGTTTCGGTGTCGCCGCAGCCCATGCTGCTTTCCAGCATTTCATCCGTCACAACGCATGACACGGTGTTTGTTTCCAATTCAATATCCAATTTGTCACCTCTTATTGCAGGTAATCCCTTGTCAGGCTGACCGACTTTACGCTGTCGCTGTATATGGCTTCCTTCAGATTTTCTATGGAAGAAAACTTACATTCATCGCGTATATGACTGATCAGGCGGACCCGGATCAATTGTCCGTAGAGATCGCCGTTGTATCCTATCACCCAAGTTTCACTGAGCGGCTTATCGGAGCCGACCGTCGGCTTCACTCCGATGTTGGTGACCGAAGAATAGAGCTTTCCGTCGATCTCTGTCACGGAAGCGTACACGCCGTAGGCCGGAATGAGGAAATTATCAGGGAAATACTGATTGATGGTGGGCGTGCCAAGTTCCCTGCCCAGCTTACGCCCGTGCACTACTTCCAGACGGTAGCTGAACTGCCGTCCCAGCATTTTCGCGGCGGATTCCACGTCGCCCGCGCTGAGTGCCGCCCGGATGCGGGAGGATGAAATCATGCTGCCGCCGTACATCACTGAAGGCACCACAATGCATCTGATTCCCTGCGCTGCGCACAGCCTTTGCAGCATGGCGCTGTCACCGGCGGCATATTGGCCGAAACGGTAATTCTCACCGCAGACAAGCAGCCGCGCGTCCAGCTTATTCGCCAGAATCTCATGGAAAAATGATTCGGGTGTATAGTCCTTGATACTTTCAAACGAAGGAAGGATCAGCTCATGAATTCCCATTTCCGATAATATTTCACACTTATCCTCAAATGAAGCAATGAGTTCTGCTCCTTTTTTGAATGACGGTGCATCAGAAAATGAGAAAACCGCCTTATCCAGACCGTCAAAGTCTGCCTGATTCAACTTTTCAATAACCGCCTGATGCCCGAGGTGTATACCGTCAAAACAGCCCAGAGCGATAGCCGTGGCTTTTAATTCGGGTATTCGTTTGTAGATGTTCATTTGCTTTTCGCCCCCGAAAAAAGTCAGAATCGTTTCATCACTCTCAGCTCGTCGGTCTTTTTGACGCCCAGCCCCAGAAAATTGTTGTCTTCCCTGGAATAAACTCGGTAAAGGGAATCCTGCGGGTATTTTTCATCGGTCAGCCTTTCGGACTGCCTGACGCCGCAGACAACAGGCGGTTGCAGCCGTTCCAACGCGAGCGTTGCGCCGTTGCGGAAACGAACAGCCTGATTCCCTGAAATATACAGGGCGGGATATTCTTCAAATACAGCATCGACCGGCAGGAGTTTGCTTTCCAGAATGCCGCTGTCTTTGTATTCCTGTGCCTGGGCAAGCGTCATGCACCGGTCGATGGTAATGCCGGAAGCCGACGTGCGACGGAGCGAAGTCAATACAGCCCCGCAGCCCACCGCCTTGCCTATGTCGTCGATCAGCGTGCGGATATAAGTCCCCTTCGAACAGGAGGCGGTCAGTACACCCGAAGCGCTTTCTCTGTCGTAGCTGTCCAGCGTCAGACTGTAAACGGTGACGGGACGCGCTTCACGCTCCACTTCAACCCCTTGCCGCGCCAGATCATACAGCTTTTTGCCGCCCACCGATACTGCCGAATACATAGGCGGCACTTGCATGATATTCCCCTTGAATTGTGCCATTGCGTCCTCCAACGCTTCTTGCGTCACGTCGGGATTACATTCCGAGATGATATCACCGGTAATGTCAAGGGTGTCTGTGGTCATTCCCAGACGGAAGCCCGCCACATAGGTCTTGTCGTGCGACGGAATCAGATCCAGCGCACGGGTTGCCGAGCCGATCAGAATCGGCAGTACTCCTGTTGCCATGGGATCAAGCGTACCGGAATGCCCTACTTTCCTGGTGTGAAGCATTCCCCGCACCACCGCGCAGACATCAAATGATGTAAAGTCAGAAGGCTTGTCGAGCAGCAATATTCCGTTTATCGAGCTGTTTTGCCAACCCATTTTGCATTTATCACTCCGAATTTATGTAAAGTTCCTTAACTTTTCATGTCAGATATATGCAAAGCTCATTTGCTTTGCATTGTGTTTTACTTCAGGATTTCGCTCACCGCATCCACCAGCTGCTTCTTGGCATCCTCATAGCTGTCGCTGAACTTGCAGCCCGCAGCCGCCTTGTGTCCGCCGCCTCCGAATTTACCGCAAAGCTCGCAGGCATTCACCTTTTCGCTGGAACGGACGGAGATCTTCCAGCCGTCCGCAATCTGCCGCATGGTGATGCCGCATTCCACGCCGGCGATGCTTCTCGGAATGTTGGAAATGCCGTCGAGATCTTCGGGGGAAGCATTGGTCTGTTCAATCATCTCGGAAGTGACGGTCACAATCGCGCATTGGTTGTTGCAGCAGTATTCCAGCGTGCCGAGCGCCTGCTTCTTGAGTTCCAGCTGTGACTGACTGACTTCGTCGATCAGCTTGAAGTTGATACCCGCGCAATCCACACCGTACTTCATCAATTCCACCGCGATGAGGTGTGTGCGAGGCTTGACATTGCTGTATTTGAAGCAGCCGGTATCGGTGGAAATGGCGGCGAAAAGACAGGAAGCAATCTCCTTGTCCATCGGAACGCCCATCGCGGAGAGAATCAGCCAGATCACTTCCGCAGTGGCAGCCGCGTCGGTATCCACGAATTTGACGGGTGCTTCAACGGTGTTTTTGAGATGGTGATCGATGCACACCTCAATTTTCTTTTCGTATTCCTCAGCTAGCGAACCGAGCAGATGTGCTCCCGCAACGTCCACTGTCACAAAATGCTGCGGCTCGAAGGTCTGCTCCTCCATTCCTTCTCTCATAAAGGCATACTTCTCCGGAATCTCATCGGCACATTTTACAGTTGCCTTTTTTCCTAGCGAACGCATGCCACGGCAGAGAGCGAAGGCACAGCCGAGGGTATCTCCGTCGGGAGATCTGTGCGAAAGAATCAGTACATTATTCATTTTACGCAAGGCCTTCGCGGTCTTGACAACCTGCTTTGTATAAGCCTTATCGACTTCTCCGCAGAGCTTTAATGCGTTTACGGTTCTCTTTTTGATTGACGCCATTACAACTCACTCTCCTGTTAATATTGGATACTTACATTATAGCACATTGGACTTTCCGGCACAAGACCGAAAAGTCCAATTGATAAAGAATTTATTTGATTTATTCTTCCCCGTCGGGCTGTTCCTCCTCCGACGTTTCTTCGTCGTGGGAAATATGCAGACCTTTGAGGATCTTGTTAATCTCCGCGCTGTAGGCGATAGAGTTATCCGCCACAAATCTCAGCTCCGGCACATGACGCAGTTTCAACGCTGAACCCAGTTCCCGGCGGATATAACCCTGTGCTGATTTCAGCCCCTTGACCGATTCCTTTGTCTTTTCCTCGCCTTCAATCGTGCTGACGTGGATACTGGCGTAGGAGAGATCGTTGGTCACATCAACCCGCAGTACGGTGATCATGCTGCTGATTCTCGGGTCTTTGAGGGTTCTGAATATTGCTGAAAGCTCGCGCTTTATGTCTTCGCTGATGCGGTCGATTCTGTGTCCTGACATGGTTCAATAATCCTCCCGCTGATAGCGTGCTTAATCTCTGTATTCTTCCACAAGGAAGGCTTCGAGGATATCGCCCTCCTTGATGTCGTTGTAGCGTTCCAATGTAATGCCGCATTCGTAGCCCTCGGCGACTTCCTTCTGGTCGTCCTTGAAGCGCTTGAGTGAGGCGATTTTATCCTCGGCGAGCACAATGCCGTCACGCACCACTCTGATCTGTGCGTTGCGCTGGATCTTGCCGTGGGTGACATAGCTGCCCGCGACGATACCGACATTGGTGATCTTGTAGACCATGCGGATTTCCGCCTTGCCCAGCTCGACAATGCGTGTCTTGGGGGCGAGCATGCCCTTCATGGCGTCCTGAATCTCCTCGATGCAGTCGTAGATGATGCGGTAGAGACGCAGATCGACGCCCTGACGCTTGGCGTATTCCTCGGCCACAGGATCGGGACGTACATTGAAGCCCACGATGATGGCCTGTGAAGCGTCGGCGAGCATGACGTCGGATTCGCTGATAGCGCCGACCGCTCCGTGAATGACATTGACCCGGACTTCTTCATTGGAGAGCTTGACAAGCGACTGTCTGACGGCTTCCACCGAGCCCTGCACGTCCGCCTTGATGATGATTTTGAGTTCCTTCATCTCGCCGTCCTGCATCTGGCTGAAGAGATTGTCGAGCGTCACCTGTGTGCGCTGCTTGAAGATTTCGTCCTTCTGCTTCTGCTTGCGCTGCTCAACAAGCTCACGGGCAAGACGTTCATCGCTGACCGCGTCGAAGGTGTCGCCGCCTGTGGGAGCTTCATCAAGACCCGTGATCTCCACCGGAATGGATGGACCGGCGGATTCGACCTTTTCGCCCTTGTCGTTGAGCATGGCTCGGACACGTCCGACAGAAGTGCCGGCAACGATAATATCACCTGTGTGCAGCGTACCGTTCTGTACCAGCACGGTGGCAACAGGACCTCTTCCCTTGTCGAGCCTGGCCTCGATGACCGTACCCTTGGCGGAACGGTCGGGATTGGCTTTGAGTTCCATGACATCGGCTACGAGAATGACGCCTTCCAGCAGGTCGTCAAGGCCTTCGTGAGTTTTTGCCGAAACCGGAATGCACATGACGTCGCCGCCCCATTCCTCCGGGACGAGGTTGTATTCGGTGAGCTGCTGCTTGATCTGGTCGGGATTGGCGCCGACCTTGTCGATCTTGTTGATGGCCACAATGATCTGGACATTCGCCGCCTTCGCGTGATTGATGGCTTCCACGGTCTGCGGCATGATGCCGTCGTCGGCTGCGACAACCAGAATGGCAATATCGGTGACCTGCGCACCTCTGGCACGCATGGTGGTGAAGGCTTCATGACCGGGCGTATCGAGGAAGGTGATTTCGCGATCGCCTATATTCACGCGATAGGCGCCGATGTGCTGGGTAATGCCGCCGGCTTCGGTCGCGGTGACATGCGTGGTTCGAATGGCGTCAAGCAGCGAGGTTTTGCCGTGGTCAACGTGACCCATGACAACGACAACCGGACTTCTGGGAACAAGATTCTCTTCTGTATCCACGCTGTCGTCGATGATGCGTTCCTCGATGGTGACGACCACTTCCTTCTCCACCTTGGCGTGGAATTCCTCCGCGATCAGGAAGGCGGTATCGAAGTCAATCACGTCGTTGATGGTGACCATCATGCCCATGAGCATCAGCTTTTTGATGACCTCAGAGGCAGTCACCTTCAGTCGGAGAGCGAATTCTCCCACGGTGATTTCATCCGGAACGGTGATCGTAATGGATTTGCTCTTGCGTTCCTTTTCAATGCGGCGCATGCGCTCGGCTTCGGTTTCCTTCTTGGCGCCCTTCTTCTTGCGGTAGTCCTGCGACTTCTGATGGAGCTTCTGCTTGTTGGAAGCGCTTTCGTTGCGTCTGCCGAATTCCTTCTCCATCGCCATGTCGTCATAACGGGTGTTGTATTTATCCGCGTTGAGATCGGTGGTGCGGGTATCGACGATTCTGGTTGTGGGCGGCTCGACCCTTCTGGGCTGCTGCGAGGGATTCTTCTGCTTCTGCGGCTGGCGGAAGGTGGGATCGATCGGCTTGTTGGTCGCCGCCTTGACCGGAACCTTCGCCGCCGGTTTGACGGGGGAAGGCTGCACCTTTTGGGGAGCGCCTGTGCTCTTGGAGCCGGTCTGTGAAATCGGCTGCCTCGGCGGCTGCTGGCCCTTATCGCGTCTCTGTCCATCCTGAACAGGGGCCTTGCGGTCGCGGTTATCCTTGAAGGAATCCCTGGGTTCCTTTTTCTTTTCGGGTTTCTGCTGCGGCTTTATCTGTATCTGGCCGATAACGGCGGCACGCTGACCCGCCGTGGATGCGGGAGTCTTGACCTGTACCGCAGGCTTTTCCGGCTTGACTTCCCTGACTGGCTCTTTTGCCGGTTCTTTGACCGGCTCCTTTGCGGGTTCGCTCTTGGCAGTCGGCTTGACCTCCGGTTTGAATTCGACCTTATCCTTCTTCGGCTTGGCTTCCGGCTTAACTTCCGGCTTAACTTCCGGCTTGACGGTATCGGATTTGATTTCCTGCTTTTCCGGTTTATCTGACTTGACCGGCTTTTCGGTCTTTACCTTGACCGGCTTTTTCTCGGCGGCAGGTTTTTCTGCTTTTTCCTTTGCGACGGGTTTCGCTGTTTTGGCGGGCTTTTCTTCTTTGGGCTTCTTTTCCTCCGTCTTTGTCTCGGGCTTTGCCTCTTCCTTTTTGGCTTCCGCCTTGGCGTGCTTGCTTTCTTCTATCTGCTCTTCCGTCACCTCGGAAACCTCCATGCGCTTTGCCTGCGAGAGAAATTCGTCGAAGCTACCGACGGAATTCTCTTTGGTGATAAGCTCATATGCCATATCAAGCTCGTCGCCATCGAGAGATGTGGTGGTGGTGTACTTTTTATCCGGAACCCCGTTCTTTTTGAGAAGTTCCACGAGCACCTTGCCCGTCATACCCATATCTTTTGCCAGCTGGCTTACTTTATACTTGATTTTTTCCAAATATTATTCCTCCCCGTTATCTGTTTCCATCAAAAGTCTAGCCTTTTGAGCGAATCCTTTATCATTGATCGAGATGATTTTGACGGCTTTGCCTATTGCGTGCTGCATGTCGTCCTGATTGCAGTTTAAGGCAATGACGTCGGTTTTGTTGTTGATTTTGTAATTCAGCTCCTTTAAGGTCTTGGGTGAAATATCCGCGGTGGTGAGAATCAGGCAGCTTTCGCCCGATTCCGCACTGTCCGCCGCAGCGTCAAACCCCAGCGATAGCTTCCCTGCTCTGCGCATAAGGCCCAGCAGCGAAAGCAGCTTGTTATTCATCTGCGGCAATCCCCCTCATCAATTCATCATAAACTTCTTCCGGAATCTGCATGGAAAAGGATCTTTCCAGCCGCCTGCCCTTTTGCGCTTTTTTCAGGCATTCCACACTGTGGCATATATACGCGCCGCGACCATTCTTCTTTCCTGTCAGATCAACGCTGAGATGGCCGTCCGGATCACGGACGACACGCACAAGCTCCTTTTTCGGCTTTTCCGTGCCGCAGCCTATACAGGTCCTCATAGGTATTTTCTTTGTTTTTTGCTGCACGACTGTATTCTCCTTTCCTCATGCATTTTTATATATTACGGGATTACTCCTCGGTTTCTTCTGTGATGTCTTCGTTTTCCTCTTCGGATGCGTCAACCTGAGCATTCTCTTCTTCTGTCACCTCATCGTCAAAGAGAATCTCATCTTCTTCCTCCTGTGCGGCGGCTTCAGCCTCGGCCAGCATTTCTTCCTCGGAACGAATGTCAATCTTCCAGCCTGTAAGACGTGCCGCCAGGCGTGCGTTCTGGCCCTTGTTGCCTATGGCAAGGGAAAGCTGACTGGCGGGAACGGTCACGCGGCAGGATCTGGCGGATTCGTCGATGATCTCGACGTTGGTGACATCGGCAGGTGAAAGCGCCTTGGCAATGTACTCCGAAAGGTCGTCGCTGTATTTGATGATGTCGATTTTCTCCCCGCCCAGTTCGTCGACAATCTTGGTGACTCTGGAACCTCTCGGACCTATGCAGGCGCCCACCGGATCGACATTCTCGTCATTGCTCCAGACCGCGATCTTCGTACGGCTTCCGGCTTCTCTCGAAACCGACTTGATCACCACGGTGCCGTCGAAGATCTCGGGCACTTCCATCTCGAACAGGCGCTTGACCATGCCGGGATGCGTTCTGGAGATGGTGGTCCGCAGGGCTCTCTCCCCGATCTTTACATCTACCACGTAAACCTTGATCAGATCGCCCACCTCAAAATGTTCGTTGCCTACCTGCTCATTCTTGGTAAGCAGGACATTGTGATCGCCGATCTTGACTTCCACATCGCCGGTGTCGGGAATGATTCTGTCTACGGTCGCCGTGACAAGCTCCTGATGGCGGCTCTGGAATTCCTCCGCCACCTGACCCTTTTCCACGTCACGGATGCCCTGGTGAATGATGTGCTTCGCTGTCTGGGCGGCGATTCGGCCGAACTGCTTGGGATCCTGCTTGATGGCAACCACCGAGCCGACTTCAGCAAGAGGATCGAATTTGAGAGCAGTATCAAGCAGAATTTCTCTGCCGCTGTCCTTGACATCTTCCACAACCGTCTTGCGGATGATAACCGAAAAGATCTTGTTTTCCGGCTCTATGCGAATCTCTACGTCATCGTTGCCGTTGTTGCTCTTTTTGAGGGCAATTCTGATCGCGTTGGAAATTTTTTCTATCATGTAATCGGTGGGAATATTCATTTCCTTTTCAAGAAGGACAAGAGCGTCAAAAATGCTTTCTTCTTCTTTTTTTGCTTTGCTTTTTGCCATTAATTATACCTCCAAATCAGTTTTCGGGTTCATCGGATGCAAGATCAATCTCTGCAAAATCCTCACTGTCATACAGTCTGACCGAAACAGCGTCCTTTTTGTTGATTTCAAACGCCACTCCGTCCAGATCGGCCAGCAGAATGCGGTCGCCGTCCAGCCCGACAAGCTCGGCGATGATTTCCTTTTCGCCGTCCTCGGTGGGGCGGAACAGGTTGACCGAAACATCTCTGCCCTTCATCGCCTCAAAATGCTCGGGGCGTGTCAGCTCGCGTTCGATGCCCGGAGAGGAAACCTCAAGAAAATAAGCCTGACTTATGGGATCGGCTTCATCGAGAGGATCACTGACGGCACGGCTCATGGCCTCGCAGTCGTCAAGTGTCACTCCGCCCGGCTTGTCAATGAATATGCGCAGATACCACGACGCACCCTCTTTGACAAATCTAACGTCCCACAAAATCAGACCCAGTTTTTCCGCTATCGGCTTCGCAATAGAGGTTACGGCTGCCACCGTATTGCCGCCATGTTTTTTTCCAGCCAAACGCATACGCCTCCCTGTATACAAACAAAAGAGTGGGTTGCCCCACTCTTTTATCCTTTCTACCATAATCTTGTATACAATAATAGCACACAATCCTTCAATTTACAAGATGTTTAATATTTTTCTCTTTTTTGTTCAAATACATCTCCCGAAATGGCGAAATTTGTTGTGCATTTATCACAATTAAATCCAGGATTCATCATTCTTGACTTCTCCGCAATACATTTATTCCGCATCGGAAAGACTGTCGCCCTCTGCAAATACGGATTTTTTCGGGGATTCGGAAGCGGATTCGTCCATGCTTTCCGTCGGATGGACGTCGGAAAAATCCTCTCCGTTGGCCGCATCGCCTTCTTCAAAGCCGAAGATGCCAAGCCTTCTGTACTCCGCAAACCAGAAGGTTTCCGCCGAATGCCTGTACGCCTCGGCTTTTTTCATCTGTGCCGCCGCCGCGTCACGCTTCTGCAGAAGGCTGCGCACGCCGGCTTTCAGTCTGTCGCATTCTTCGCACTCTGCCAGGTAGCTCTTTTCCCTTTCGGCCAGCGTCTTTCGAAGTGTATCAAGCTCGTCCTCGGCGGCTTCAATCTGCCGGGTTTTCTCCTCAACCTTCTCATTCTCACGCGAGATCATGCCGTCGATCAATTCCAGGTGAGCCGCAACGGCATTGACCTTCTGACAGACCTGCCCCAAAGGCTGCTTCGGCGCGGAAATCTCTCCTTCGGTTGAAACGAAGCAGGAAAGGCTCACGTCGTCGCCGCTTCCGCCTTCGCTGATTTTCGGCAGCAGGCCGGCAAGCCGACCGGCGGAACATTCCGCACCTTCCTGCCTGCACCAGCAGGCAACGGAATAAAAAAGGTTATACAGCCCGGCTGTGTCGAAGCTCTCCTCCACTCCGTCCGAAGAAACAAACGCCGCCAAAGGAAGAATGCCGCTGTAATAGTGACGGAATGATTTCTCCGCTTCGCGGCTGCAAAGGGAGGTGGAGCGATTGCCTATGCAGTTTTCGTCCGGGGGGATCGGTTCGACAAAGATGCCGCCGGGATAAGCCGAAACGCACTTCCCGTCCCCTATCTGCAGACACAGAAAGTAACGCCGCGTCACCATGGCGGCAATCAGGGTGCAGCCGTAAGCACGTTCGGCATTTTCGCCCTTTTGGTACTGCGAACGGATTTCATCATCTGCCTGGCTCAATTCATCGGCAGTGAAGGGGTTGGCCGCAGCGTCGGAAAGCGCTTTTTTCCTCCATTTGGCGGCTATTTCCCTTTCCAGCGAAAGCACCGTGCTTTCAAAATCGCATTGTGTGATGTCCGTGATGTGGCTGGTGATTCCCTGAAACTGGCGGAGGGTATTCAGGCAGATTTCACAGGCAAATTTCGCTCCCGCCGCACTCCGGAAGCAGTTGGAATCGCCGTGGCCGTCGCTGATGACCGCCGCTGATAGGGATCCGTCCCCGTAGGACAGCGAATAGTCCTCGCAGGGCTTTGACTTGGCAAGGTGGCTTTTGCCGATGCAGTGTGAATTCAGTTGAAGATACGGCTGCAATGCTGTCACCTCTGTCAGAAATTAAAATCGTTGTCCCAGTCGATCTCGCCGATGGGCAGCGTCGGACTCGCCGTTTCCGGCATCGTCGGAGTGGGAAGATTGGCCGGACCGGATTTGCCTTCGTTCGGGACATTCGGAAAGGCGACCGGCTTCACTTTTTTGGGTGGAGCAGGGGGATTGCTGTTCTGCACGGAGCCCTGATGGGTCACCGAATCCACGCCGGTCAGCGTGACAAGCTTGATCTGGCGTGCGAGAACGACGGTGTTTTTTGCCTCGTAGACATTCTTTTCGTTATCGGTAAATTCCGTCAGCACCCGCTTGCAGTCGTCGCTCAGTGCGCCTTCCTCAATGGCTATACCGACCCTTGTGGAATATCGGAACCACTTGTTGCGTTTCAGCTCGTCAAGGTATTCGCGGTAAAGCCCCATGTCGGAGGGCTTGCCGTCAGTCATGAAGACGATCAGCGGCGTATAGGCTCCCGCGGTGGCACTCATGAACTGATCGGAGGTGAGCTTTTCATTCAGCTTTTCAAAAGCCTTGCCATAATTGGTACCGCCGTAAACGTCGGTGATGTCGGTGTATTGGAATGTGGAAACCGGCTCGGGAATCAGCGTTCTCCACCGGGCGTTGGTAGAAAATTCCATGATGGCCACTTTGATTTCAGCGGAAGTATTGCCCTTCTCCCGCTTTTTCAGCTCGGGAAGGACATTCCGGATGGCATCGTTCACCGCGCCGATTCGTGCCCCCTTCATGCTGCCGGAGATGTCAATGACAAAAATAACAATCATCGCTCTCTTTTTCAGCGAAGTTACGATGTCGGACACGTCCGGCGTCATCGTCGGCTGACGCTGCACCTTCACACCGGTATCCAGGCTGTCAAACTCACCGAAATCAAACGAATCGAAGTCAATGTTTTCATTGTCAGCCATTTCTGATTCCTCCTAAAATACCTTTCCTGTTACGTTTCCGAAGTTGATCACCGTTCCCGGAATGAGCGGTGCGAATTTCCTTGGCGGCACCCTGACCGGCTCCTTGCCGGGAAGCGTCACGACCCATGTTTTTTCCGAAAGATTGCCCAGCCCGTAGACCGACGGATTTGAATGACTTGCTCTCACACATCCGGAAGGAATTCTGTAGTCGGTGGAAGTGCAGTCGGTCTGGCAGGCGTAGAGCGTCGATTCAGGGGCAAGGGCAATGATCTGTTCCCCGGTTCGCAGCAGCCGACAGCCGTCGGGAATCGTTGCTGGGTGATAGCAGTTGACAAACTGCTCCCTTCCGCCGAGCCTGACAAGCATTCCCCTTGCCCTGACCAGCACTTCCAGCCATTGAAGCTCGGTAATCCGGCTGTCGATGTCCTTCAGTCCTGCGGTGAAGGCCTTGGTGAATGCGGCGGTCAGATCGGGCGGAAACATCTGCCAGCGGCGGATAACATTATCGTGCGCGCCGGGAAGGGGGCGGTTTTTCTTATTGACCGGGTCGTAAATGAACAGCGGTTTCTCTCCGAAAAGCATGGTGCCGTTGGCGTCGGTCAGCGGAAACTGCACAGTGAATCTGCCTTCCAGCGGGTGGTCTATGTAAAACAGCCGGAACAGGATTACCGCAAGAGAATACCTGTCGGAATGGGTATTCGGCCGTTCCCTGTCGGTGACGACTTCGGGAGCCATATATTTCGGCATTCCCTTTACGCCCAGATTGACGCCGAAAGGAGCGACATTGTCATTGTCGCAGATCAGGACATCGCCGTTCTGCGGGTCGATGAAGAAGCTGCCTTCGTTCAGATCCTGGTAGCTGTAGCCCAGGCTGTGCAGCTTCATGAATCCGTCGGTGATATTCAGTGCCGCGACAAAGAGGGTGTCCCAGCTGGCAAATCTCGCCTCGCCGGTAAGAAATTCGGCGTATTTGCGGTAATTCCGGGGACGTAATTTCATGATATAGCCGAATTTTCTGTTCACTTTTTCAGTGAGCCCAAGCGGCCACAGAAAATACTCGGCGGGAGAACCCATTCGGATGTTGTGAAGGAGATTCCGGTAAAAATCGTTGGAGGGAGTGATCTTGCTGTACCATTTCAGGGCATATTCCTCGCCGTTCATCAGAACACGGTAGACCTCCCCCTGTCCCCCTTCGTCGATGAAGCTGACAACGCGGATTTTTCCGCCGTTGGCAAGCGGTATTTCCGTGCCGTTTTGTAATGCGGGCATGATTTCCTGTCCCTCCTTTTTGTGATGATCGAAAAATAGAAGAAACTCGCTGCGCACTTTCTTTTTTCCCGTCAGCCGCTGACAATCTCCAGACATTCCTCTTCTCTCAGAAGGTCAGACACAATGATCAATTTGCTTTCTTCCTCGGTGAGATTCTCCGAATGAATGATCCTCCGCCGGAAGTTGGCCAGCGTCTTTTCGTAAACCGTGCGTGCCGTTCGTCCATTGGAATAGTATTCCATCCGGGTCATCTTTTCAAAAATCGGCACATAGATTTCCCGAACCCCTTCCGCCAGCGCATACCCTCCCTTGCGGCAAAACAAAGCGAATATGTCGAACATCTCCTCCGCGGAGAAATCATTGAAATGCACTTCTTCAATGCGGGAACGCATGCCGCTGTTGGATTTGTAAAGCCCCTGCATGTCTTTTTCGTACCCCGCAAAGATCAGGCAGCACTTCCTGCGGTGTTCCGGTACATCCATGAAAGCGATAATCTGTTCCAGCGCTTCCTTTTTGTAGCCGACTTCCGCGCCGCTTCCTCCGGCGTAGGAAAGGCTGTAGGCTTCGTCGATAAACAGCACCCCGTTGACGGATTTCTGCAGAAGGGCGTAGGTCTTTTTGTCGGTTTCCCCGACGTACTGACCGATTAAGTCCTTCGCCGTGCAGGACATGAAATGGTTGCTCTTGACAATGCCCAATTCATACAGGCATTCCGCGAAGAGCTTGGCACTGGTGGATTTGCCTGTGCCGGGATTGCCCACAAAGAAATAATAGCCGGGATTGATATTGTAAAGAGAACCGCCGCTTTTCTTGGCGTAGAGAATTTCCTCCTGCTTGCGGACAATCACATCCTTGAGGTCGGAAAGACCGATCTGTTCATTCAGGTCTTTCATGATGTCCTCAAAGGTTCTGGGGTTGATCTGATCCTTGATTTTCTCCATTTCGGCGGGCGGAATGTCCTCGGCGGTGTAGGTGTATTTGTCGGCTCCTTCCATAGAAGCGGTTCTCCGGAGCAGCCGCTTCTTCATGTCGATAACCAGCTTCTTGACCTCGCCGGCGTTGCCGAAATCCTCCGTGCGGGTGTTGTATTTGTGCTCCATGATCAATTCGATGTACCGGTGTGCCTCGTCAGTGATGCTTCTCCCCTGCTGCTCGATTGTCTTATCGAAGATTTTGACAAGCTGGTCGGGCTTGTAATCGGGGAATTCAACGATTCTGACGCGGCGGGAAAGACCGGCATTCATCTTGAGGAAATCCTCCACCCGATTGGAATACATGCCGAAAATCATCTTGAAGTCGTCGGCGTTTTCGGTCATGCGGGTCATCATTGCTCCCACAATTTCCGCGGAATAGGCCGAATCGGTGATCTGATACGCTTCGTCAATGTACAGCAGGGCATTGTGATCGATGGCGTCCTGTATTTTTTCCACCGTCTTGTTTTTGGAATCACCCACATGGCTGCCGATCAGCTCGGACGCGTCCACAAATATCGTTTCGGAACCGCCCATCACGCCCATCAGGTGGTAGAATTGCCCGATCATCCTGCCGACAGTGGTTTTGCCGGTGCCGGGATTTCCGGCGAAGATGTAGTGATCGGGGTAGGAATCCGGCTTGATTCCCCTGCGCTTGCAGTCCTGCGCGTCGAGGATTTCCAGGCGTACGTTTTCAAACAGCTCCTTGACAAAATCCAGCCCCACATACTTGTCCAGCTCGGCGTATATATCGTCGATAGAGGAAACGCCGTGTTTATCGAAATACTTGCGGTAACTGCCGAAATCCTCGGCGATGATGCATCGCTTCTCGTCGTCGCGGAGGGAAGCCTGCATTTTGACGTCGCGGGCAATGGCCACCACGTCGCGGGCGTTGCCGAAGTTCGCACGGTCGCGGCTGTCGTAGAGGTTTTGGAAGAACAGGTCCAGATCGAGCTTGTTCTCGTCCCCTTCTTCTTCATCGCCGATGAAGGTGTAGCCGTCCTTGCGGCAGTTGGAGATGAAAATATCCCGCAGCAGGTCGGGCGGATAGTCCTCGATGGTCAGGATATTCGACTTGCCGAAGCGGCTGCTCAGACCGGGATTCATTTTGAGCAGCTCGTCCATGGGTTCGGGATAGCCTGCCATCATCATGCAGAAACGGTACTGCTTGGTGTTGGTCATCGCGGCGACAAGCTCGTCGATGGCTTCTTTGGAATAATTGTTGTCCTCGCTCTTGTCAATTAAGGAATAGGCGTCGTCGAGGAAGAGCACGCTCTCCTGCGCCTCCATGATTTTTTCACGTGTGCGTCCGGGCGTTCCTCCCACATAACGGTCCACCAGGTCGTCCTTTGTCGCTTCGATGGTGAGTCCCCTTTTGAGAATGCCGTTTTCATAGAAAATCTGCCCGATCAGCCGCGCGACGGTGGTTTTTCCCACGCCCGGATTGCCCCTTATCACAAAATTCGGAATGGGATAGTCGAAGCCGGAACTGTCGTCGGGAATATCAATGCGTTCGCTGACGCAGGAGTTCTTTTTTGAAACCGGAACGCCGGATTTTTTCAGGGCGCGGGCTTTCTTCTTTTTGTAATCCTCCACAATCTCGCTGACTCGCTTGGCAACGGCTTCCCAGCCCCTTGTGTTCATCAGCTGTTCCATGGGATCGGAGCTGTCGTTTGCCTTGAATCGGCTGTAAATACTTTTTACGACATTCTCGGTAAATTCCACTACTTCTTCCGGCTGTGCTTTCATGTAACGGACGATGTTTTCATACACCGAACTGAGATAGCCGGCGCGGTTTTCCTCGCGGTCGGCTTCCCTGCTGAGAAACATCAACGAGGACACGATGGGGCGCAATTCGCTGCGCCTGAAGGTCAGGCGCTTGCCCCCGTCGCCCACAATGCGAAGGTATTCCAGCATATACCGGAATTCGTCCTGATTGGGAAGCCCGATGCCGACAGTGCAGCTGCGGTTGATGGTCTTGTTGGAATTGAAAAATCGGTTGCGGAAGACATTGCCGCTTGCCAGATTGTCCAGAAGCTGTGAAAGCGAATCGGAATTCATCTGCGGCGCTAAGAAGATGCAGATATTCTCGTTGGTGGAAAGCCCGTATTCGTCCCAGAGGTGGGAAAGCAGCTCGGAGTACTGCTGCAGGGGAGCCGCGCCGTCGGTCACAAAGTCCTGAAAGAAGGTAAAGACAACCGCGGTTTTCACGCTGCCGTCCGACATCATTTTCTTTGCGTCGTCAAGGAATTCGGCCGGGGTGATCTTTGGCTGTTTGTAGATGAGTTTGTGCTTGTTCCCTTTATCGTTTTGATCAGGTGGAACGGTCGGCGTATTTTGTGTATTTTGCGTATTTTGCGTATTTTGCGCGTCTTGGACATTCCCGGTGGGAACGGGAGAATTCTGTACTTCCGGCGGTGCCTGCGAGGCTGCGGCGGAAGGGTTGAGAATCCTGCGCTTCCTGCGTCCGGCAGCTTCCGGCGCAGGCTGGGAAGCCGGTGCAGATTGAGTCTGCTGCGCCGGCTGCTGCAGGTGCTTGTTCTTATTGATGGCCAGAACCGCGCTCTCGTCATCCAGCACGAATTTCCCCACATTCTTGGCTCCCGAATAATAGACGATCTGACGGTAGCCCAGGCTGCGGAGGTACTGATTGAGAAACGGGCGGAAATTATTCTTTTGCAGGTCGGGCGAAATGAACATATCGTCCAGATTGCCGTAAATCAAAAATATCTTATTCAGTTCGGGACGTTCCAATACTGAACTCATGGCATCTCCCTCTTTTTTCGCTCTTTTCGGATGGTATCGGATGGATTCGGGACAAGGTATTACTTTAGGATGAGCTGTATCTGTATTCGCCAAACCATTTTTTTTTCAACAGTGCGTCTTGCTCGGTCGGCTGAAAGCCTCCCTCTCGAGGGCGCTGCCCTTGACCCGGCAGGGAGCCTTGCCTCCTGCACCCCACGCCGCTGTCGCGGCTAATAATGCGCAGCGCTTGCTTTTTACTTTTTTTCTTATTTTTTCAGCTTTTTCTTTGTTTCGGTGTCACTCGACAGCTTGCCGCGTGTCTCACCCTTGCAATGCAGACTGCACTGTGCATAGGGATTCGAACCCTTCACGACGTTTTCCACACATTCGCGGTAGTACGCCTTACGTTCCTCGTTGGCTTCGTCGCCTTTGGTCTGCTTCAAGTCCACGTGTGTCTGCACATCTCCGTTTTCCAGCAGCTCCGGCGCCAGCGTGATGATCAGCTCTTCCCCTGTCGCTTCGTTTTCCAGTCCGATGTGCAATGCCTTGTCGTGTGCGTTGTCGTCGTAGGCATATCCGCTGAAGGTGAAATTGTGCTCCTCGAAAAAGTCGATGATGTCCTCGCTGAGATTCTGCCGCGAAAAGGCATTGTTCATATTGGCAACCGCCTTGTTCAGGCAGGTGGAAATCGCCGGGTAAAGCTCGTTATTGAGGAAATCGACGGAGGATTTCAGCTGTTCGGTGGTGAGGTTCTGCGCATCGTCCCTGCGAAGCGCGTCGTACATTTCGTCGGCACGGTGGCGGAGATAATCGTAACGCGTCTGTCCCTTTGAATTCTTGTCGGTGTAATCGGCAATCCGCATGCCGACGATCTCATTCTCCAGCGTCTTGCCGGAGCATTTCTCCGCGTGTGCCTTGGCGGATTCGGTGACGGTTTCCTGCGATTCGATGAAGGCTTTGACCTCTTCCGACAGCACCAGCGCAAGCTTGTAATAATTGTCCCATTCCTTCTGCGCCGCGTCGGCTTCGTAGATTTCTTCCAGGGCAGCCGTCGCCACGTCCTTGGCACCGGCAATCGCACTCTCGTAGCTGCCGTTATTGTAAAGGCTGACGACCTGATTCAACTGCGCACGGAGCGTCGCGATCTGACGGGAGGAGAATTTCCTGCCGTTGTAATCATCTTCCAATGCGGTGAGAAGGGTGGTCGCTTCGCTGATGTATCCTTCTGCAATCTCGGCGGCGCGTTTGTTCTTCTCGGTAAGATTCGCCTTGAGCTGCTCGATCTCGCCCATCCGGGCAGCGTACTGCTCGTTGATCTGACGGGTGACTTCGTTCATGCTCTCGGTGATTTTCGATTGATAATTCTGATTGAAGCGTTCCTGCGTGTCTGTGATGGAATTCATCACCTGCGCGTGGGACTGCTTCATCTGTCGGACGTACTGGCCGAATGCCTCCACGTCCTGCTGCTGTGCCGCCTGACTCATCGCGGCTCTCTGGTGTTCCAATTCCTGCATCATCCGGTTGGACGCCTGTACATTCAGCGCGTTCTGCTGATTCATGCTGCGCTGCATCTCGCCGCGGAAATTGCCTATGCTGATCGCCGCGTCGCTCTGCCGGATTTCACGGCGTTCCTCCCGCTTCTGCTTCTCATAATTGACCGCCGCCTGACCTGCCTTTACTCCCGCGTAGGTGACTCCCGCCACCGCAAGACCGCCCAGTACAAAGGGCAATGCTCCCAGTGCCAGCAATGGCAGCAATACTAATCCTCCGGATTCTCCGCTCATTTTGATCAATCTCCTTTTTCAGTGTAATTTTGCCTTTTCCAGATCCGCCGCCGTTTCCTTGTAGATCCTGTTTGTGCTGACTTTCAGCTCGTTGATGTCCGGAGTGTAACTGACGGTTTCGTCGGCTTCCTCTCCGATCTGAATCGCCTCGCAGATGTGGGCGTAAATGTCGCGGGAATACTGCGCCTGTTCCGCGCCGCCGTAGTCGATGTGAAGGATAATGCGGTTGCGCACCTTCTGCTTTGCCTCGACGGGAAGAATGTAGACGTAAATCGTACTGCCCGATGAATTGTCAAACACCAGCTTCAGCCATTCGCGGCTGTCTTCCCTGACCGAAGCGTCCCCGAACTGCACCTGAACATAATCGAGAAACTCCTTGGATGCAGCACCTTCGCCGGTTGCCGTCCGGAAGCCGGATACTTCTTCTATCCACCTCAGATTAATTTCGTCGGTGAAGAAGTCAATGATCGTCTCTCCCCACTCGGCACGCTGACAGGATGCTGTGTATCGTTCCTTGTAAACGCCGCTCATGGCCGTGAGTTTTTCATTCAGGCTGTCTATCTCTTGAATGAATTGTTTCAGGTCGTCGGTGGTGGCACCGTCAGGCTTTTTTAAATAGGCGGCTTTCCCGTTTTTCTCCACTTCGTTGATCACGCCGCTGATTCGGTTGGAACCTTTGACCACCTCGGCATATTCTCCCCGAGACCAGTAATTGATCTCAATGAGCCGGCTCTTGCGGGAATTGGCATCGTCGCCCGTCTGACCGATGTATTCCTTCCAGTCGTCCAGCTCCTGTCTGATTCTCTGCCGCAGGTATTGGAGTTTCATGGCAAGCAGGTCGTATTGCTGATCCCATTCGCTTGCCTTGTCGTCAATATTGTACCCCAGCCGTTCCAATCCGGATTTAACCGAAATGGCTACGGCTGTCGCTGCTTCAAACAGTCCGGCCTTGAAAAGCTGCTGCCCGTCCTTGAGGGAATTATAAAAAATCGCCAGGCGCTTTGGCGTGAATTTCTCATGCGGCTTTGCCTCGATCTCGCGGAATTCACCCACCGCATTCTGCAAATATTCCGAAGCCTGGGCGCTGCTGCCTTCCTCCCGCCTGTGAAGGTCGCTGCGAAGCGCCTGCACCGCCCTTTCGAGCTCCAGGTTCTTCTGTGCAAGGGCTTCCTCGTTTCGCCTGACTTCATTCATCAGGCGGTTGTAATCACTGTCGATTTCGGCGAGCTTCCTGCCGGCTTCTTCACTGAGCGAATACTGGTATTCCCGCAGCAGCCGTTCATATTCCGCCTGCGCGGTTCGGTCGTGTTCCTTTATGGCACGCTGCATATCCGACTGATATTGTTCCAGATTGCGGCGGTTTTCGTCAATCATTCTCTGTCTGGCCCGTTCGGCCTGTTCATTCTGCCATCTGAGCTGATTCTGCAAATCTCTTACTTCGCGTTCCAGACGCTTCAATTCGTCCATTTCATCCACTCTTTACTGTCGTTTGTTGGATTTGACCTCGTTCTCTATCTCCATGGTCTTCTGCTGTCTGCCGAGTATCACAAGGCTGATCTGTTTTTCCGCCTGATCCACTTTTTCGGCTATTTCCTTTAGCAAATCCTCTATCGGCTGAATGTCGTTGTCTTTATAGTAGGCAATGACCGACTCATCGACGCCGTATTGCTGTTTGATTTCTTCCAGTTCTCTGCCGAATTCGTCGTAGTCCTTTTCGTACTCCGCTTCGAGCTTTTTCAGAAGGTCCTTTGCCGACTGTCTGCGCTCCCGGAGCCCGCGCAGCTTCTCCTCGGCAGCTTTGATCTGCGCCTGTGTCTGTTCAAGCTCGGGGTCACTTTCGCCGCTCTGGGGTTCGGTTTGACAGGAAGAAACCGTTTCACTTCCGGAATTCGTTGAAGACACAGGTTCAGACGGGGTTTCATCTGCCGGTTGTGCGGAAAACACGTCGAAATCATCCAGCGATTCGGTAAGCGGAGATGCTTCCACCGCCCGCGCGGTCTGTGTTGAACTGTCCTGCGCGGAAGCGGGAGAAGAATCCGCCTCATCGGAATGATCGGCAGGATCATCGCTCTCCGGTTCGCCGTATGTCAGCCGGAGCAGGTATTTGACATTCCCCTGCGGGATGAATTCCACAGAGGAAAGCATCTCGCCGATATCGTATGTCCGTTCCACCGATTTGGTGGCGCTCCTATAGATACTCAGTTTCTTCTCGTTTTCAAAGGCGTTGCCGCTGAATCCGAATGTCACCCTGAGCAAGCCGCTCACCGCAATGGGGCGGATGGTCAGCACGTCTCCCGAAGGGTCCTCCGACAGATTGAACTTGCCCAGCACCTGCATGCGGCTGCCTTCACGGTGGATCTGTGAAAGATAATCCTGATAGACGCCTCCGTTCATCGACAGGGAAATATTGATATCCCCGCTGTGGAGTTCCTTTAAGATATTCAGCTTGACGGAATCCTTGCCGAATAATTCAATCTCAGAAGTCATTTTCTGTCCCTCCGTTTTTTGCTTTGATATCGTTCCAGATTTTGAGCACATTGGCTGACGGCACGCCGATCAGCGTCACAGTGTCGGCGCTGAATCTGATTTCCGCCCGTCTTTTATCTGCGGCATAATATGGCTCACCGACGGAATGATAACGGTCGGTGAGATAATGCAGACGTTGATTGGACGAACCTATATAGGCTCTGCCGTCGTCCAACGCTTTGATGTATCTGCCGTCGATGAGAATATCCGTCCGGTTGAGCAGTCCGGCGCATTCTTCTCTGACAAGCAGTTCCTCCAGCGTAAAGCCGGAATAGACAATCACGCCGATGTCGCGCTCGTCCTGCACCTGTTTCACAAGCTCCGCCAGCGCTTCCGCCTGCAGAAAAGGCTCTCCGCCGCTGAGGGTAATTCCGTCGCAGCCGGATTTGATTATTTTCACCGCCAGATCGTCCACCGTTACTTCCTGATAAGCTCCGAACCGCGTGTTAAGCGCAAGGCAGCCCTCGCAGTCGAAGCAGCAGCCGTGCACCCAGATGCAGAAACGGTCGCCGGGGCCAAGCAGGTCGGTATGGGCTTCGGTATGGGATATTTTTAGTATCTTACTGTTATTCATAATGCTTTCAACGATTACGATACATCCGGGTTTTCAATGATACCAATCATTCATTCCTTCAGAGTACGGTTTCTCTTATTCTGAATTCAGATCAGGGAAGTGCTGAAATATCTTTCCGCGCGGTCGGCGAGGACAGTGGCGATAATCTTGTCTTTGCCGTATTTCTCCGCCATTTGTTTGGCTGCCCAGACATTCGCGCCGGAGGAAGTTCCCACCAGCAATCCCTGCACCCGCGCAAGTTCCCGGGCGGTGTTGATGGCGTCGTCATCCGTCACTTCCACAATGTCCGTAATGATAGAAGTGTCGAGTATATCGGGTATAAATCCGTCGCCGATGCCCTGAATCTGATGCAGTCCCGGTTCGTCTCCCAGCAGGGCGGACACGTTTTTCGGTTCCACCGCGACGATCTTGCAGTCGGGATTCTGTTCCAAAAGATACTGTGCCACTCCCTGTAGTGTTCCTCCGCTGCCTACGCCCGATACATAGACGTCGATCTTCTTTCCAAGCTGCTGCACCAGCTCCACTGCCGTGGTGCGGTAGTGCATTTCGGGATTTGCCTGATTCTGGAACTGCTGTGGAACAAAGTAGTCCGGAGAAGAACCTGCGATTTCCAATGCTTTATCCACCGAACCTCCGATGCTAAGCTCCGGATCAGTCAGAACCAGCTCCGCACCCAAAGCACGGATGATCTTTTTGCGTTCCTCGCTCATGTTTTCCGGCATGACGATGATGACGCGGTAGCCCTTCCGCACCCCGCAAAGAGCCAGCCCGATGCCGGTATTGCCGGAAGTGGGCTCGATAATGGTCATGCCGGGTTTCAGGCGGCCGTCCTTCTCTGCCTGCTCGATCATATTCAGGGCAATGCGGTCCTTGATGCTGCCGCCGGGATTCAGGAATTCCGCTTTGGCGAAGATATTCAGTCCTGTGGTCTGCTCCAAACTGATCAGGGGCGTATTTCCGATCAGATCCAGCACGTTGGTGTAGTACATTTTGTTTTCCTCCACATTCTAAAGGGAAACAGGTCATAGGCAAATCCTACAGCCTGTTTCCCCACAAGCATTGTTTATTCAGATGAATCAATCAGACGTTGACGCCGTAAACGCGGCAGAGCTGTTCCAGACCGCCCTGGTAGCCTGAAGCGACGGCATTGAATTTCCACTGGCCGTTCTTGCGGTAGATTTCGCAGACCACCAGCGCAGTTTCGATGGAGAATTCCTCTTCCAGGTCGAACTGAATGACCGTTTCGCCCTGGGTGTCGAATTCGCTGTCCACCTTTGCGACACGGACATAGGCGTTGGACACCTGACCGAAATTCTGACGGCGCGCGGCCGCTTCGTGAATGGTCACGGTGATGGCGATCTTGCTGACGTAATCGGGAATCTTGGTGAAGTCGATGAAGATCTGCTCATCATCGCCTTCCGAGCTGTTGCCGCCGGTGCGGTCATCGCCCGAAGACCAGATGGTGTGGTCACGCCAGTCGGGATTGTTGTAGAAAATAAAATCGTCATCGCTCTGCACCTTGCCGTTGGCTCCGCATACGAATGCCGAAGCGTCAAGGTCAAAGTCGTAGCCGCCGTCATACTTATTGGGATCCCAGCCCAGGCCGATCAGCGCCATTTTCATGGAATTGTCAAGTGAAGCTCTCTGCCCCTTCTGAAGATTGACTGCCATAATGAATTACCTCCGTTTTAACCTGTAATTGTAATGATTCAATGGAAAAATGAAGAAATTTATCTCTTCCAGACCGAACGCGGAAGACCGTATCTCTCGGCGAGCTGCGCGATGGACCACACCTGCAGAGGCTGACCCACGGCGTTGAATTTCCATTCGCCTTTGTAACGGTAGAGTTCACCGAAGACCAGGGCGGTCATGCCCGTGTAGTTCTCCGAGAGGTTGTAAATACAGAGCTCCTTATTCCTGTCCGCGTCCACCAGACGGATGAAGGCGTTATTGATCATCCCAAAGTGCTGATTGCGGTCGGTTGCCTTGTAGATGCTGACCAGAATGACGATGCGTTCATACTGCTGCGGAAGCCTTCCCAGATCAACCATAATCTGTTCGTCGTCCCCTTCACCTTCCCCGGTGAGGTTGTCGCCCTGGTGAAGCACACAGCCGCTGATGTGGTGCAGGTTGTTGAAGAAAACCACATCGTCTCTGCTCGCGAGCTTGCCGTCGCTGCCCAGAAGGAACGCCACTGCGTCACAGTCGATATCATCGGCTCTGCCGCTAAAGAATCCCATTGGCTGCTGTACAGCATCCCAGCCCAGGCCCACCATGACTTTGCTGAGTCCGGAATTGCCCTTGGTCAGATCTACCTTCTGACCCTTCTGAAGATTGACACTCATATTAATTATCCCCCTTTGAATCGTGTGACATCCGTCACAGCTTCATTCTGAAATGATTGATTTGCTGATATTGGCTGATTATTTCTTTTTAAACAAAAGCACGAACGCTTTGCGGATCATGTCAATCGGAATAATCAGCGCGGCAATGCAGACGCACACCAGCCATGTTCTGGGCTGAAGGCTGTGTACGCTCAGCACAGCACCGCCGAATGTCACGAAAATATACTGCATGGCGAAAATGCCGAACATGACCAGCAGGAAGTTGACGTTCTTGAAGATGCCCTTGAATATATTAATATGCTCTGTGCGGGCATTAAATCCGTTGAAGGTGATCGCCATCATGAAAGTGGCGAAAATTGCAGATTTGATTTCCACCATATCCGTCGTGCCAAGGAACTGCTGCACCTGCGGAACGGTCAGCATCGCAAGACACACACCGGTGATATAGAGGGCGGCAATGATGATTTCGACGAACATTTTTCCGTTGACAATGCTCTCGGAACGCGGCACGGGCTTGTCCTTCATGTACTCCTTGAGCGCAGGTTCGCTGCCGAAAGCAATGGCCGCCAGGGTGTCCATCGCAAGGTTGACCAGAAGCAGCTGCACAACCGTGAGAATGACCTTTTCCTCGCTGATCATCGGGCCGACAAAGCAGGTAAGCACCGCCGCGACGTTGACGGTCAGCTGGAAGATCAGGAACTTGCGGATGCTCTTGAACATTGTCCTGCCGTAAAGAATGGCTTTTTCGATGGAGAGGAAGTTATCGTCGAGAATGGTGATATCGCCGGCTTCCTTGGCGACTTCGGTGCCGCTGCCCATGGCGAAGCCCACGTCGGCTTTCTTGAGGGCGGGTGAATCGTTAACGCCGTCGCCCGTCATGCCTACCACCAGGTTCAGCTCCTGTGCGCAGCGAACAAGACGGCTCTTGTCAGTGGGAAGTGCGCGGGAAACCACGCGGAGATTCGGCAGCACTTCCTTCAGCTGCTCGTCAGTCATCTCCGCCATTTCGCCGGAGGTAATGGCGACATCAGTATCGCAGGTGATCAATCCCGCATCCTTGGCGATGGAAACGGCGGTTTCCTTGCGGTCGCCTGTCACCATGACAACCTGAATGCCTGCGTTCTGCACTTCCTTGATGGCGTCAATGGCTTCCTTGCGGACGTTGTCGCGGATGCACATGACGCAGAGCAGGGTGAGATTCGCATCGTCCTGTTCGCCGTCTACCTTGGCTACGCCGAGAAGACGCATGGAACGTGCTGCCTGTGTATCTATGTAATTCATAATGACCGACTTGTCATCGAGAGGGCATACCTTGCCGTTTTCATCGACATAGGAGGTGCATTTCTCTATCAGTCTTTCAGGCGCGCCCTTGACAAATGTCACCGTCTTGCCGCCCTGTTCCATCACGACGCTGGAGCTCTTCTTGGTGGAATTGAAGGCGTTGAAGGCCTTCACGCCCGATTTGTCTATATCCTTTGCTGCATCGGAAGCAACAAGGAAGGACATCAGGGCGCGGTCGGTGCTGTTGCCGCCGATGATCTCGCCGTCGCTTGCGGCTGCGCTGTTGTTCACGCCAATGCCGGTTACCACGTCGGCAGCGAATTCCTTGGGCATTTTGGACAGGGCGTCGAAGGTCTTTGCGTTGCCTGTCGCCATTTCAACGACAGAAAGCCTGCCTTCGGTGATGGTGCCCGTCTTGTCGCTGTAGAGAAGGCTCAGACTGCCCGCCGTTTCCAGACCGTTGATCTTGTGGACAAGGACGTTGTCCTTCGCCATGCGGATGCTCTGGAAGGAAAGCAGAATGGAAGTCAGCATGGGCAGACCTTCCGGAACGGCGCAGACGATGATGGTGACCGCCACGGTAATCGCGTCCATGATCAGACGAATCCATCCGTAAGTGTCGGAAGGAAGCTCGCCTGTGACAAATGTCTTGATCAGAATTCCCACCACAATGGCAATCGCACCGATGTATCCGAAAGTGGAAATCTGCTTGGCCAGCTTGGCCAGCTTGACCTGCAGAGGCGTCCGGCGGGTTTCCTCCTGCACTTCGAGAGCCAGCTCACCGAAAAGCGTCTTGTCGCCGACGACCTTGACTTCCATGTGTGCCTCACCCCCGACGACAACCGTGCCGCGGTAGGCGTAGTGCTTGTTGAGCAGGTCTTTGATGTTATAATCGGGCGTTCCCCTCACCGGAATCTTGTCGGCCTCCTCGGTTTCACCGTTCAGGGAAGCCTGATCGACTTTCAGTTCGCCCTCGATGATCTCGCCGTCGGCGGCAATCTTGTCGCCTGCCTGCAGGAAGATGATATCGCCCACAACAACCTCGCTGACGTGGATCTCCTCCAGCTTGCCGTCACGGATGACCTTGGCGCGTTCCTTGGCTTCTTCCTCCGCTTTGAGTGCGGAGGCCTGTCCCTCTTGCTTGCTCTCGCTGACAGATGCCACGCCATTGGCAATAATAATGGCAATCAGAATGCCCACCGGCTCGTACCATTCCGCCTGATCTAGGAAGTAAAGCACCACCTGCACGACCAGTGCCACGAGAAGAATCATGATCATCGGGTCCTTGAAGCCCTCTAAAATCTTCTTCCACAGCGGGTCAGGGGGAATATGGGTCAGGCTGTTGGAACCGTGTTCCCTGCGGCTTTGCTCAACCTCGGCGGCTGAAAGTCCTTTGATGTTCATAGTGTTTCTGTCCCTTTCTCAATAAAATGAAGGAATAACGACACAAGCTATTTTTTGCTTATATCTCATTGTATTATACAACAATTTGTCGCAGTTGTCAATAAAATCACGATGGATTATTGGATTATTTGCACTAAATAACGGTAAATTATTTATGAATTTTAAATTTTTGAAAAATCATCTCAAATGTTGACTCTGCCTTCTTGACAAGATCATTATTTTCAATTAAAATAAATTTTTATAGGTCAATAGCATCGATTCACATGATGTTTTGTGAATTATGAGATAGAATAAAAATATCTAAACGGAGAAAAATCTATGGCTTCAAAAAACACTACCACCGAAAAAAAACAATACGGCAATGACAATATCGTCGCCCTGAAAGGCGCCGACCGTGTGCGCAAGCGTCCCGCCGTCATCTTCGGCTCGGACGGCATTGAGGGCTGCTGTCATTCGGTCTTTGAGATCATGTCCAACTCCATCGACGAAGCACGTGAGGGCTACGGCAAAAAAATTATTGTCACCCGCTACGCCGACAGTTCCGTGCAGGTTGAGGACTTCGGACGCGGCATTCCGGTTGACTTCAACAGCAAGGAGCAGCGCTACAACTGGGAGCTGGTCTTCTGCGAGATGTACGCCGGAGGCAAGTACAACAACGACGGCGGCGAAATCTATGAATTTTCCCTCGGTCTGAACGGCCTCGGCCTTTGCGCCACCCAGTACGCCTCGGAATACATGGACGCCGAAATTCATCGCGACGGCACCTGCTTCAAGCTGCACTTTGAACACGGCGAGAATGTCGGCGGCCTTCAGAAGGAGCCCTACAGCGGCAGACAAACCGGCTCCCGCATCAAGTGGAAGCCCGACCTGGAGGTATTCACCGACATTAACATTCCGCTGGAATACTACCAGGACACCATGCGCAGACAGGCAATTGTCAACGCGGGCGTGCTTTTTATTCTTGACGACAAGGTGAGCGGCGAGAAATATGAGTATTTCTACAAAGAAGGCATCGCCGACCACGTCCGGGAGCTGGCAGGAGAGGACGCCCTTTCGCAGGTGCAGTTCTGGCAGTGCGAGCGCAGAGGACGTGACCGCGAGGACAAACCCGATTACAACGTGAAGATCAACGCGGCGGTTGCCTTCTCCAACCGGGTGAACGTCTGCGAGTACTACCACAATTCCAGCTGGCTGGAACACGGCGGCGCTCCCATGAAGGCGGTGCAGAGCGCGTTTGTCGCTATGATCGACGCCCGGCTCAAACAAACCGGCAAATACACCAAGAACGAGAGCAAAATCTCCTTCCAGGACGTGCAGGACTGCCTGATCATCGTGGTTTCCTCTTTCTCCAATCAGACCAGCTACGAGAACCAGACCAAGAAGTCCATCACCAACAAATTCATACAGATCGCCATGACGGAATTCTTCCGCCATCAGCTGGAAGTATGGTTCATTGAGAACCCTCTGGAAGCCGACAAGATCTGCGGACAGGTGCTGCTCAACAAACAGAGCCGCGAACAGGCGGAAAAACAACGCCTCGCTATCAAGAAGAATCTCTCCTCCAACATGGACATCACCTCCCGTGTCAACAAATTCATCGACTGCCGTTCCAAAGATCCCAGCGAACGGGAGCTCTACATCGTGGAAGGCGATTCGGCTGCCGGCTCCTGCAAGAACGCGCGCGACCCGGGATTCCAGGGAATCATGCCGGTCAGGGGGAAAATCCTCAACTGCCTGAAAGCCGATTACAGCAAGATTTTCAAGAGCGAGATCATCACCGACCTTATCAAGGTACTGGGCTGCGGCGTGGACGTGAAAGGACACCAGAGCAAGAATCTCTCCACCTTCGATCTCAATCAGCTGCGCTGGAACAAGGTCATCATCTGTACTGATGCCGACGTGGACGGCTTCCAGATCCGCACGCTGATTCTCACTATGATCTACCGGCTCATGCCAAAGCTCATTGAAGCCGGGAAGGTTTACATCGCGGAATCTCCCCTTTACGAAATTACCTGCGGCAGCGAAACCTATTTTGCCTACACCGAGCAGGAAAAGGCCGAGATCATGGAAATGATTGACGGAAAGAAATTCACCATCCAGCGCTCCAAAGGTCTTGGCGAAAATGATGCAGACATGATGAGCTTCACCACCATGGCGCCCGACACCCGCCGATTGATCAAGGTCATGCCCACCGACGTGGAACCGACCGAGAGAATGTTCGATGTGCTGCTGGGCGATAATCTCGCCGGACGAAAGGAATACATCGCGGAGCACGGCAGCGAATTCATTGAACTGGCTGACGTGCAGTAAAGTATTTTAGCTTTTCATGCAAACATATTGTAAAGCTGACTGCTTTACAGAAATAATTCAACGAAGGTGATAATTTGGCACCCAAAAAGAGAAAATCAGCGCCGCAGAAATCCTCGATGAGCGGCTATATAAAGGGAGCCGGCGAAGTGGTTTCGCAGGCGATTGTGGACACGCTGGAAGGCAACTACATGCCCTACGCCATGAGCGTCATCATGAGCCGCGCCATTCCGGAGATCGACGGCTTCAAGCCTTCCCACCGCAAGCTGCTCTACACCATGTACAAAATGGGCTTGCTGACAGGCGCAAGGCAGAAATCCTCCAAAATCGCGGGTTCCACCATGGCATTGAACCCTCACGGCGATGCGGCGATTTATGACACCATGGTGAGAATGACTGTTGCTTACGAAGCTCTGCTGCATCCTTATGTCGATTCAAAGGGTTCCTTCGGCAAGGCTTATTCCCGTGATACACAGGCGGCTGCCTCCCGATATACGGAAGCGAAGCTGGCTGCCATTGCCGCGGAGCTCTTCCGTGATATCGACAATGACGCAGTGGACATGGTGGACAACTTCGACAACACCATGAAGGAGCCTTCCCTGCTCCCCGTTACTTTCCCGGCGATTCTCTGCAACAGCAACACGGGTATTGCGGTCGGCATGGCGAGCTCCATCTGCTCCTTCAACCTCAATGAGCTGATCGAAACCACCATCCAGCTGTTGAAGAACCCAAAGCACAACATCAGTTCCACCCTGCTGGCGCCGGATTTCCCCGGCGGCGGACAGATTATCTACAACAAGGACGAGCTGGAAAAGGTCTACCACACCGGACGGGGCAGCATTCGCGTGCGTTCCCGCTATTCCTACGACCGCGAAGCCAACTGCATCGACATCACCCAGATTCCGCCCACCACCACCTGTGAGCAGATCATTGAAAAGGTCATTGACCTGGTGAAAGCCGGCAAGATCAAGGAAATCTCCGACATCCGTGACGAACAGGGATTGCACGGACTGCGCATCACCATTGACCTCAAACGTTCCACCGATCCCGACAAGCTCATGCAGAAGCTCTTCAAGCTCACCACGCTGGAAGACAGCTTCTCCTGCAACTTCAACGTGCTGATCGACGGCTCTCCGAGGGTACTTGGTGTGGACGGATTGCTGGACGAATGGATTAAATTCCGCATGAACTGCGTGCATCGCCGCACCGCCTTCACCCTCGGTAAAAAGAAGGAAAAGCTGCACCTGCTGGAAGGCTTGCAGAAGATTCTGCTCGATATCGACAAGGCAATCCGGATCATCCGCGAAACCGAGGAAGAAGCCGACGTGGTGCCCAACCTGATGAAGGGCTTCGGCATCGACGAGATTCAGGCGGAATACGTCGCCGAAATCAAGCTGCGCCACATCAACCGCGAATACATTCTCAAACGCACCGAGGACATTGAGAACCTCCGCAATGAGATTGCCGACCTGGAAGATATTTTGCAGTCGCCCCAGCGAATCAAGAAAATCATCATCGGCGAATTGAAGGATGTCGCCAAGAAATACGGACAGCCGCGCAGAAGCATGATTCTCTATTCCGTGGAGGAAGCTTCGGATGACGAAATTTCTTCCGTACCCGACTATCCGGTGAATATCTTCATCACGAAAGAGGGCTACATCAAAAAAATCAGCCCCCAGTCGCTGCGTATGAGCAGTGACCAGAAGCTCAAGGAAGGCGACAGCATCCTGCAGACCTTCGAGACGCGCAACGTCGCGGAACTGCTCTTCTTCACTGACAAATGCCAGGTCTACAAGGCGAAAGCCGCTGATTTCAGCGACACCAAGGCCAGCGTGCTGGGGGAATTCGTTCCGGCGGTGCTGGGAATGGACGAGGACGAGCATTTCAAGCGCTGCATTCTGACCACCGATTACAGCGGCTATGTTCTTTTCGCCTATGAGAACGGCAAGGTCGCCAAAGCCGAGCTGAATGCCTACGCCACCAAAACCAACCGCCGCAAGCTGCTCGCGGCTTACAGCGACAAGTCGCCGCTGGTCAGCCTGCTTCACATCGAAAGCGACTGTGACATACTCCTTCGAACCTCCAACGGCAAGGCGCTGATCTTCAACTCCGAAGCCGTTCCCGCCAAGACCCGCAGTGCGCAGGGCAACCAGATTATCACCCTGCGCAAGAATGCAAAGCTCAGCGAAATGCTCCTTTACGCCGAGGGAATGGTGAAGAATGAATCCAAGTTCCGTCCAAAAAATCTGCCCGCGGCAGGCTCCGCCGACGATTCACAGCAGGGCGAACAGATGACATTGATGTAATTTCTTTAGTCGAAACAAATGAAACAAGGCTGACTTGCGGAATGGCAGGTCAGCCTTGTTTGTTTAGTTATTGATAGAAAGGTTTTCCAAAAGCAGGTTGATTCTTTGATGGGAGCATGGGGATGTTTTTGTTTATGCATTTTCGGAAGTCGCCTGACCTTGGTTTCATGCCCGGCCGGTCTTGCTCGGTCGGCTATGGCCTCCCTTGTGAGGGCTCTGGCCTCACACTCCCGGCAGGGCTCTGCCCTCTACCCGCCAGGGAGCAGTGGCTCCGGCGGTCGCTTGTCGACAGCTAGGACCCACACGCTCGCATTCGCTCGCTAGTTATGCGCTGTGCGCTTTCCTTTTTCTTCTTTTGCTATATTATACCCACGTAAGATTGAACGCTTCACCGTCCAGGAATTTATTAATATCCGCAATGACTTCTTCCCTCGCTGTGTCGTTGAGCACCTCGTGCCGGTTGTCGGTGTAAAGCTTCATCGTCACGTTCGCACCGCGCTTTTTGAGCTGCTGATAGACCTTCTTCACCCCGTCGCCGTGTGAACCGACCGGATCATCGGAACCCGAAACGAGCAGAATCGGCAGGGTCTTGCTGATTTTCCTGAACCATTTCTTTTTGTTCACGGTGTCATTGATCTTCACCAGATCGTGCATCGCACTGACCGTGAAATGATAATTGCAGAATTTATCCGCATTGAACAGACGGCGAACTTCGGGATTCTTGGAAAGCCAGTCTCCGTTGCTGCCGTCGCCCAGGCCCTTGTTGTATTCCCCGAACGCCAGATTCTCAATGAGGGGAGAAATGTGCCGCTTGCCGCGGAAGAACTTGATGGTATTGATCAGGCCCAGCGCCGGCTTGGTTGCCGCCATAGGGCCGCCTGTGCCCATGATGATCAGCTTGTCCATCAGATCGGGATAGTTGGCCGCGGCATTGCGCACGATGAAGGAGCCCATGCTGTGTCCCATCAGATAATAAGGCAGTCCGGGATATTCCTCCTTCATGATTTTGGAAACGGCGTAGACGTCGTCGGTTATCTTCTTCCAGCCCTTCTTTTTGGCGATGAAGCCCAGTTCGCTGTCGTCCGTCGCGGTGTTGCCATGGCCTAAATTGTCGTAGGCTACCACCACATAGCCGCGTTCCGCCATTTCTCTGAAAAACGCGTCGTACCGTCCGATGTGTTCACACATGCCGTGAACGACATGGAAAACCGCCTTGGGTTCCCCTTCGGGAATGTATTGCTTACCTTTGAGCTGATGAATGCCGTCGGTTGACGGGAATTCTCTGTCAATTACCTTTATTTCCATCTTTCATACACCTCTGCATGTGGAAACCGCCGCGTGCCAGCCGCTTAGCAGCTTCTCACGATCATTTTCAGTCATTTTAGGTTCGAATACCGCGTTGACCTTCGCGCCGTCGGCAAAAAGATCATCGCCGAACAGCCCTGCCGCCATTCCGGCGAGATAGGCCGCGCCTGCCGCCGTCGCTTCCTTCTGTGAAGGACGGACAACGGTAACGTCGGAGATATCCGACTGGAACTGCATGAGGAAATTATTGGCCGATGCGCCGCCGTCCACCTTGAGGGAAGTGATCTTCTCCCCCATATCTTCGCACATCGCCCGGATTACGTCCTCCGACTGGAAAGCGATGGATTCCAGCGCCGCGCGGATGATATGGTCGCGGTTCGCGCCGCGTGTGATGCCTGTAATCACGCCTCTTGCGTGCATATCCCAATAAGGTGCGCCCAGTCCCGTGAAGGCAGGAACGATGTAGACGCCGCCGTTGTCGGCTACCTTGCGGGCGAAGTATTCGCTGTCGGAGGAATCGTGAATGATGCGCAGCTCATCCCGCAGCCATTGAATGACCGCGCCGCCGGTGAATACGCTGCCTTCCAGAGCGTATTCCACAGGTCTGCCTTTGGGCGTCGCGGCAATGGTGGTGACCAGACCGCATTTGCTGAATACGGGCTTCACGCCGGTGTTCGCCAGGAGGAAGCAGCCCGTGCCGTAGGTGATTTTCAGATCGCCCTCATGGACGCATCCCTGACCGAAGAGAGCCGCCTGCTGGTCGCCGGCAATGCCGCTGATGGGAACCTTCGCGCCCATCATCCGCACATATCCGTAGACTTCGCTGCTGCTCCTGACTTCGGGGAGCATATTCATCGGCACGTCGAAGATCCGGCAAAGCTCCTCGTCCCACTCGAGTGTATTGATATTGTAGAGCATGGTGCGGGAAGCGTTGGTGCGGTCGGTGACATGAACCGCGCCTTCCGTCAGCTTCCAGAGCAGCCACGTGTCCACCGTGCCGAAGAGCAGCTCTCCCCTATTCGCCTTTTCCCTGGCGCCTTCCACATTGTCGAGAATCCACTTGATCTTGGTCGCGCTGAAATAGGCGTCGAGTTTCAGCCCGGTGGCATTGCGGATGTAATCTGAAACGCCCGTCTTTTCAATTTCGTCGCAGATCGCAGAGGTTCGTCTGCACTGCCATACAATTGCGTTGTAAATCGGCTTGCCCGTCGCCTTCTCCCAGACAATGGTCGTTTCGCGCTGGTTGGTGATGCCGATGCCGGCAATTTCCAGCGGATCAATGCCGCTCTTGGCAATACACTCAATCATCGAGGCGTACTGCGTGGCATAGATCTCCATCGGGTCGTGTTCCACCCAGCCGGGATGCGGGTAGATCTGATTGAATTCCTGCTGTGCGGTGATGACCTTGTTCATCTCTTTGTCGAACAGAATGGTTCTCGCGCTGGTGGTACCTTCGTCGAGAGCGAGAAGATATTTTTTATTGATCGTGTCCATGGTAATCATGCCTCCGTTTTTTATTTTATTGTACCACATCTGACTCAGATAATCAATAATTAATAGTAATTTTTCTAAAAATAACCGAATTTATGTATATATTCATCAATACGGAATTGACAAAATCAACATAATATTTTATAATCAAGTTATCTCAAAGAAATCGGTGGTTTTATGTTATACGCAATGATCGCTATCATCGTTCTGCTGATTCTGTCCGTGTTATGGCTGATTCTCGCCCTGTGGCTAGCCTCCTTCGTCATGACCGGCAGCCGGCAGACCCTTGACGAGGCGCTGAAATGGCAGTCGGAACGGTACGACACTTCCTTCTACAATGACCTGGAACACACTGACTACACGGTGAAGAGCTTTGACGGCTACGAGCTTCACGTGCGGCTGCTGCGCTGGCCCGATCATTCCGGAAAGTACGTCATCATCTCCCACGGCTACACCGACAATCGCATAGGTTCGCTGAAATATGCCAAAATGTTCATTGCCCTCGGCTACAGCTGCGTCATTTACGACCTGCGCGGACACGGGCTGAATCAGGCTGCCTTCACCACCTACGGCATCCGCGAGGGGAAGGACATTGCCGAACTGGTCAAAGACACGCGGACGCGGTATCATGACATCCGGCGGCTGGGACTGCACGGCGAATCGCTGGGTGCTGCCTCGACGGTAACATCTCTGCAATATCATCCCGATGTGGATTTCGTTGTGTCCGACTGCGGTTTTTCCGACATCGACAACGTGCTGCGCGGAGGCTACCGCAACTTCTGCGCGCCGGTTTTTCTGGTGGATGTCGCTGATTTCGGCGCAAAATTGCGCTATCATTATTCCCTCAAACAAATGCGCCCTATCGACCACCTTCAAGACAACGAAATTCCGATTCTTTTCGTTCACGGAGCGGACGACACATTTATCCTTCCAAAGAATTCCGAGAACATGGCGAAAAGCACAAAAGGATACAGCGAGCTTCACCTGATCGAAAGAGCTGGGCACGCAGAGTCTATTCTGGTGCAGCCTGATGAATATGAAAAGATTGTTTCCCGATTCCTTGATAAGATTGATTGTTGAAATGTAAGTTTCAATTTGAAAAATACAGCCCGTGCGATTTCACGAATAAAGGTGAATCGCACGGGCTGTTTTATTTCTTGGATGTTTGCGGGAATAATGAATTATCTTGCCGCTGCGTCCCTGCGCCTTCTGCGCATCAGTGACGCGATCGCAAGGGCGGAAAGGATCAGCGCACTGAACGCCATGGCAATCGGGGCACTGCTTTCGCCCGTCCGCGGCGAAGGAACAATCTTTCCTTCTTCATTGACCCAGATGGCGTAAAGTGTGACATCTTTCTTGGGCATGGTGAGGGAATCCTTGCCGCCTCGATACCCTCTGCCGCTGCCGTCCTTCTTGGTGTTCCACTCCTTGAAGGTGCATCCCGTTCTCACCAGATTTCCCGGCGCCGCAACAAGAATCGTCTCGCCGCCCTTATAGGCCGTATTGTTAGTCGGAACCTTGCCCGAAGTTGCACCGTTGCCGTCGTATTTCAGCTTGTATGTCTTCGGCTCGGGTACTCCGCTGATTTCCTTCCACTGCGCGGTGAGCGTGACCGACGCATCCACCGACGCAATGGTTTCGCCGTCCGCGAGCAGTCCGTCCGCTGTGCCGCCGCTTCTTGGCGCCGCATGGGTACTGCTGCCGCCGGATGGTGCATTGACCAGCTTCCAGCCGATAAATTCATACTTTTCTGGGTCGCGGGTGTATTTCAGAAGGTCGCTGTCGTGTGCAATCACCTTATGCGGCTGACCCTTGGTGACGGAGACATCATACGGATCATTCATGTCGGGATTGTAATCGGCCGCGTCCTTCGGAATGCCGCTGCGGTAGGTGATATGCACAATCTCATCCCCGCCCGATTCCTTGGTGAACCAGCCGACCAGCACCACATTGGAGGAAGGCATTTCAAATTCGGTGACATCCTCGCCGTCCTTCTGCCAGCCGTGGAAGACATACCCTTCAACCGACAGCTTATCCTTGACGGTCACGTTCTCTCCCGGATGGTACGTCATACCGTCGGTCGGTATCTCATAGGCGGATGGATCCGGATCGTTGTTGCCGCCCAGCAGCCTGAGCTCGTATGTGACGTGAAGATTCTGCTTCCACAACGCGTAGACCGTGGCGGTGCGGTTTTCGTCAAAGCCGGTGACCGTATCGCCCATCCGGTATTCGGCATCTTCGGCCGTCTTGCTCTTGGCCCAGCCTATGAAGGAATAATTTTCTTTTTCCGGGTCGTTCCGCTCAATTATTATGCCGCTTCCGTTGGCCGAGAACACGTCATATGTCACCGTCTGGCTGCCATAATCGGCGTTACTCAGGCTGTCCTTGAAATACAGCGTGTAGGTCCACGGTGTGAAGCTGCCTGTAAAGGTGACGTTCTTCCCAGGCATGGTGAAGGATTCGCCGTGTGCGTAAGTCCTTTCGGTGCCGTTGTCGTCATAATGCCAGCCGTCGAAATCGTATCCGGTCATTTCCGGCACCGATTCAACATGGAATTCATCTCCGGCAAACATGCGGAATGAATCCGGAACGTCATAGTCGCCGGGTGCGTTTTCAACACTGTAGGTCACGGTGTAAGACTCTTCCCACACCGCGTAGACCGGAACGGTGAAGCGGTTGGTTACATTATCAAGCGCATATTCGTCATCGTAGGCCACCGTCACGCTCTCCTGACGGGACGTTCCGTCCGGAGCGGCATTCCAGCCTAGGAATCTGTAATTCTCGCGGGTAGGCTTTGTGGCTTCGGTGTAATCCAAGGGCTGCGTGCTGCTGGCAGATTCCTCCACCGCATAATCAACCGATGCGGGAAGCGGTTCGCTGCCGCCGTTGGCGTCGTAGACCAGCGTGAAGAGCTTCTCGTAAACCGCGCGGTATTTCACCGTGCCTGCCGGCATGCGGAAGGTCTCTGCTGCTCCGTCTTCCACGGAAGAAGGAATTTCACCGCCGTCAGACCCGATGGTCTTGCTTCCGCTCATTCTTTCCCACCGGATGAACCGGTATCCGTCCTTCGCGGGAGTGATTTCCGCGCCGACTTCATCCTGTCCGACGGTAATTTCAGTACCGTAAGGCTTCCGGAAGGATGTCAGCCGGGTGGCGGCATCGCTGTCGTAATATTCAACGTCATAGCTGTTGACCGTGAATCTTCCCCAGAAGGTCACGTCTGAATCGGGCATGGTGAATTCTCGCTTGTCATTGATCTGTTCGGTGGACTCGGTAATTTCGCTTTCGTCCTCCACCTGATACCAGCCGGAGAAGGTGTAGCCTGTCTCTTTGAGAGGTGCTGCCACATTGAATGTTTGGTTCTTTGCATGCGGCTCTTCGGAAGGCATGGAAATGGGTGCATCCTTCAACGCGCTGTCACTTGTCAGGCGATAGGTGACTTCGTGGGCATCCGGCGCGTTCCAGAGCGCCCTTAGCGTCGCGGTGAAACGTTCGCTCAGAAGGACGAATTCATTCAGCGGAAGGGCATTGGCGTCGAAGGTCAGGGTCTTGGTCACGCTTCCGCTGCCGTCCCTGATCTCCAGCTGCCACTTATTGAAGGTGCTGCCGTCATCCTTTGCAAGGTCGGCGGGAAGTGCCACGCCGATTTCGTTCATTCGGGCGGTGTCAATGCCGTCCGCCAATGCGAATTCCTTCGCCTCTATGGAATTCTTCGCACCGCCGTCATAATTGCCGCCGTCGAGGTCGAATTCCAGGCGATAGAGCTTGTTCCAGTTGGCGATAGCGGTGGCGACGCCGCTTTCTCCCGAAGCATTCTCCACAAAGAGAGCGCGCGGAATGACATTTTTCTCGTTGTCGCTCAGGTCGTTCTTGTCGAATGTCTTGGAAATGCTGTTTGTGATGACCCAGCTCAGGAAGTCATAGCCGCTTTCCGTGGGAACGGCCGGACGGATGCGTGCTTCTCCCGTCATGACTTCTTCAAGCGTGAAGGTCTGCGGGTCGGGCGCTGTGCCGTGTGCCGTCTCGTAATTGACCAGATAATTCCAGTTTCTCCACTGTCCGTAGACATGATACGGAGAAACGGATGAGGGATTGGCCGTGCAAACGACGTACAGCTTCGGCGCGGTGTTGTCTTCGCCGCCGCGTGTGGTGCTCCATCCTGTGAAGGTGTAGCCCGAAGGCACCTCCGGTGTGTGGTCGTCTGTACGGAATTCGAAATACTCTCCGTTACCGTCCTTCTTCAAATCCCTGCGCTGGAAAGTGACGGCAGGTACGACTTCGGTATCGTCCACCTCATCGCTGTCAGCCGCCTTGCGGTTGGTGAGATAATGCAGGGTGTAGGTGACCGGTTCAAAGACGCCCGTCAGCGTCGCTCCGCCGCTTGGCATCCTGACGGTTTCGCCCGCAGCGTAGGTTGTGCCGTTCAGCGTCCAGCCGGTGAATTGGTAACCCTCCACTTCGAGAGGAGCCGCCACCGTCACTGCTGTGTCAACCGCAGCCCTTTCGCTGTCAGGCGGGAGGATATAAGCCTTGTTTCCTTCACCGAGCAGTGAAGCAAGATCGGCGTTGGGATCTGCGGAGCCGGATGCGAGTTCATATCGCAGGGTGTAAAGATTGTCGGTATACTGCGCCGTGTAAACGATGCTTTCGGTGAGCTGCTGAATGGTTTCGCCCGGCGTAGTGGTGTATTTCGTGCTTTCGCTGCCTCCGACAGTCAGCTTCCATCCGCTGAAAGTCTTGTCTTCGGGGGCGGAGAATTGCAGCGCTTCATCTTCAAACGACCTGACCGTGTGGGCGGAATTGTATACAGGGCTTTCCGTAAAGACATTGCCCGTTCCTTCGCCCGGATCGTAGGTCACCGTGACGGTATCTGTCTGGTATACCGCCAGGAAGTAAAGATCTTCATCCGGCATCGTGAAACTCTCGCCCGCCGACATTTGCCGGATATCGGTCGTTCCGTCCGCGGCATACACCGCGTCGCCGTCCGGAAGCTCGGTCCAGTCACTGCTGACCAGCTTCCAGCACGCAAAGCTGACGTGCGCCTGGGAATACTCGGGAGGCGTCACTCCGTCGGCAATGCCGACAGGCGATTCGTAATGGTACGTCTCCACCACCTTGTCTTTTTCTATGCCCGTGGGGACATTGGAAGTCGCATACTTCTCCCAGCCGTAATGAACCTTTCTCTCATTCGGCACCCAGTTGGCGATCGCCCTGATGGTGCTGTCCTTTGCGTTGCGGAAGGTGGAGAGGCTGAATTTGCCGCCGTTCTGGACCTTGCCGGTGGATTCGCCCGAATCGCCCCTGCGGATATAGCTTGTGTTCCACCTTCCGTCGGATGCAAAGGTGTAGCCCTTTGCGGTGGGAATGTCTTCATTGAAGGTGTAGCCGCCGACGATGTCGTGATAGCTCAGCTCGCGGTCGGTCGGGAAGGTCAGAATATGGCTTTCCTTCGGCTTGGAAATGTCGCTGTCGCTCTGACGGGTATTCCTGTCAAAGATCACCCTGTAAGGCTCCGCCGACCAGACGGCATAGATGTCGCCCCGGTACTTGTTGTCCCCGCCTTCCGGCGCTTTGAAGTGCCATTTCGCTTCGTCTTCTTCGTAGAGGTCGTTGAATTCCGCTCTGTCCACGATCTTGGACGTGTCGTAGGAATCCACCGGGCCTTCGATCTTCTCCCACGACCAGCCGAGGAAGTAGTAATTCTTGTTGTTGGCCTCCTGACGCTTGACGGATGGAAGCATATCGCGCAGATTGTGGTAGGGATAGACCGAGGAGGAAGTGCCGTCCTCCGTCCATTCCATCATTTCGTAATTGACGCTGCAACGGTAGTCATTGCCGGTTTCGCTGAACCACGCGTCATTGGGTCTGTCAATGTAATTGATGTGATATTTCAGTGCGTAATTGCGCACCCACTGGCCGTAAAGGACATTGGGAGTCTTGCCGTTATCCTTGCCCTCAAATTCGGCTGCCGTACCGATCACCGCGTTGTCTTCCCAGCCGTCAGGGAGATAATGGTTCTCATTGGCTTTGTTCTTCCAGTACTCGGTCATGTAATAGGTACCGGAACCGTCCCGCTTGGTATTGTAGCCGATGAAGGTGTGTCCCCGCCATGTGAAGGAATGACCGGGCATGCGGGTGATGTTTTCCTTATAGATGCTGCCCGTGAAGATGTACTGGCTTTCGCCGTCGTTGCCGGATTGACCCTTTTGGTTCTTGTTGGCAATCAGCTGCAGCACGGCGCGTTCCTTCCAGACGGCGTGAACTTCCACGGAGAGATATTCCTTGCCGTTCTCGTCTTCCCATACCTCCACCGGGACATCCTCGTCGTCGCCGTTGAAGAGCGTCTTGTAAACCTTATTGGTGATCTGGATGGAATTATTCTCCGGTACGGTTTCGCCCGCTTCGTTTTCGTCCACATCCTGAGAGGTGTCCGGCACGTCGTAGCCGATTTCCGCCGTCAGGGCTTCGTCCGCCGTGTGCTTGTAGAGCGACCACCCCTTGAACTGATAGGTTTGGAGATTGGTCTTGCCGTATTTGTTCTGACGGGCGTAGGGCGTGCTGGTGCTGAACGACCAGTATTTGCCGCCGTTTTCATCTTCATGGATGAAGGGCGTGTCGCTGTCGTCCCTTCCGCTTTGCAACTGGGGCTGCGGATGATAGCTGCTTGTCACTTCCGGCTCGCCTTCCTCTACCGCGGGAAGATTGATGTCGAAGGTGATTCTGTAATTGTTGATCTTACGCCACATGGCGTAGAGGGTGTTGGGTTCTTTACCGTTATCCCTGCCCATAAAGAGCACGCCGTCGCCGTCCATATACCGGATGATATTCAGATCGTCGCCGTAAGTCGCTCTGAGCTTTGCCAGGCTGCTCTCGGTTGACTGATCTCTGGTGAGATACCATGTGCCGCTGCCGTCGGTTCTGGTGCAGTAGCCGATGAATTTGTGATAGGGACGGCGGTAGCCGGGCGAACCGGGGAATTTGGTGAAGTCCTCCACGAATATCGTTCCCGGCAGGCGGTAATCCTCGGTGATGGGCGCGTCATTCCTGCCGCGGTAGCCGCCGTTGGCGTCGAACCGAACCACGGCGCGGGTCTTCCAGACGGCGTGAAGGGTAACAGTGAGGTATTCCTTCCCGTTGACCGTCGTGATGGTCGCCTGGTCGCCGAAGAAGAAGGATTCGGGAATCAGGTTGGTGATCTCGATGTTTTCTATGTTCGGATCGTTTTCTGTGGCGTTCTCTTGGCCGTCATTTACGGTAAATCTGCTCATCACGGCCTCGTCCGCCTGCGCCGGCGTGTACTTCTCCACGCTCCAGCCCTTGAACTGGTAGGTCATCACATCGGAATAACCGGGGATATTATTTTCGTAGAAATACGGCGTCAAGGTGCTGAACTTCCAGTACTTTTCACCGGAACTGTCTCCGCTCTGTGTCTTGAAGGGATAGCTGTTCTCTTCATTCGCCAAGCGATCGGCAAAGCCGTTCTTGGGTAAGAGCTTGGACGGAGTAGGCATTTCATCGGTGTTCAGATCGAAAATAATGCGGAAATTCTGGACAGGCGACCACTGGGCATAGAGAATATTCTTCGTGCCGTCGTCCGTGCCCTCGTAGTTGTTCACGCCTCGGAACCGGACGCCTTCGTCCTGGTACCGGCAGACGTCGGGATTCTCGCCGAACGCCGCCCGGATGCGTGACATATTGGCCTCGTCGTCCGCCTTCTTGTTGGAAAGGTACCACTTGCCGGAGCCGTCCTTCCTGGTGTTCCAGCCGAGCCAGAAGAAGCCCTCGCGCCGGGGCGTATCGCCCGGGAACGCCGTCAGATCCAGATCGTAGATATTGCCTATGACGACATATCTTCCTTCACTGCTGCCTGACAGCCTGCCCTCGTTGGCATCAATATACAAGGTGCCTCGCTTCTGCCAGTAGGCATACAGCTTCACGTTGGCATAGTCCGTACCGTCAATGGTAACGATCTCCGCATGGTCGAATTTTCCCTGGGGAACCAATACGTTGTGATGGGTATCTTCCTTGACCAGAAGGGTCTCCAGTTGTTCCTCTGTCAGGGAATCGGGATCATGCGGCTCATAGGTCCAGCCCTTTTGCAGGTAGGAATAGTAATTCGCGCTCTGCCCGTAAACCGCTTCCTTGCAGGTGAGTTTGGAATAGTAGATCGCCCACAAACGGTCGTCATTGTCGAATGGATCATTGCTGCCGTTTTCGTAGACGCTGATTTTTACTTCTCCTCTTTCGGAAACGACTGCGCCGGGAGAGGGGCTGTTGGAATCAAACTCGACACGGTAACTGTTCTGATGACGCCATTCGGCATAGAGTCTGATATCCTCCTGGTTTTGCAGTTTGAACGAATATCCCTTATCGTAGTGGGTTCCCTGGCCTTCTGCCTGTGTGTTCCAGCCGTCCAGGAAATAATGGTTGCGTTTTACGCCCAAATCAAGCGTATTCTGGTTCAGATCGGGTGTACCCTTGAACACCTTGGGGTCGGTGGCTTCGACGTTGTTGTAATACCCGCCGTTGAAATCAAAGATCAGTCTGGCCTGTTTTTTCCAGACGGCATAGAGTCTCTTGGTGAAACGGTATTCATCCTTGCTGCTGCCCAGGGAGCCCAGCTGAATCATATCGTAATCCGGTTCCCCTTCGTCGGTCAGGAAATCCTCATGCGTGACAGTCCCTGTCCTGACGCCAGACGTGAAATTATTGTCGGACGTGTCGCTCCAGCCCTTGAAATAATATGCTCTCCCGGAAGCGTCATCGTCGGTATAATTCGGATTGCCGATGCTGCTGATATTGCCGGTCGCGGTGCCGTCGCTCTTTTCCTTAAAAACAGTGTCATCCGGAATTTTCCCGTTCGCGATTGACGTCACGTCGGACGGCAGATTGCCTATGTAAATGATGCGGTAGAGCTTTTCCCATTCGAACTTGAGTTTCAGCTTGGGATGATGCACAAAGTAGTTGCTTGTAATCGTATACTTTCCGGGGGTACCGCTGACACTCAGGCTGTTGGCAACCTCTTCGCCTGTTTCGGAATCAAACAGCTTTACGGCAGTCAGCCTATGGGCCCGTGCGGTCGGAGCATAGAATGTCAGTCCGTCCCTGACCTCATCGTGATTGTATCGCCCGCCCTCCGGAATGTTGGCCACGGCCAGCTGCTCCGCGTCGGGAAGGTTCTTATCCACCGTCAGTTCATACTGATTGGGTTCCCACACGGCGTAGACGGTGGCATAATAGATTTTCTCATCGTCTCTGCCTTCGTCCTCTGCCCTGCAGCTGAACTGATTGAAGGGAATCTTATTGTCCGCGAAGACCTTGCTCACATCGTTGTCGTCGCTGAGACTCCAGCCCTTGAGGGTATAACCCACCCGTTTAGGTTCCCATGTCTGCATGGTAAAGGAATCCACATCATGCCGGAGCAGCCTGTTCCACACGGTGTCGGAATACTTGAAAGTCGAACTGCCGGTGGCGTCCTCCGTATTTTGCTTGTAGGACAGCTCATACTTGCGGTTCCACACGGCGTAGAGCGTGACATTCTCGGTGAAATAGACATTCTGCTGCGCGCTTTCATATGATTCACCGGAGCCGTCCGCCTTTGTATTCCATTCCACAAACTTATTCTCACCGTAAGTGAATCTGGGAGCCGTATAGTAATTGCGCAGGGTAATGGGATCGACATTGTTGGCGGTCTGCTGTGCGGTGGTCACAGAAGGATCATCTCCTACTTCGCCTCCGTTGGCGTCATAGGTGATTGTGATGTTGGTTTTCCACAGAGGGTAGACGGTCACGCGGAAACGTCCTTCCAGCTTTTCGGTAAAGAGCTCGATCGGCACCTTGACGTCTGCCGTATTGCCGCAGAACATATCGTTCACCGATCTGGAAGTGCTCCATCCGTAGAAGGTATAGCCTTCTCTCGTAGGCCTTGTTCCGAGATAGAACGTCACGAATTCCTGATCCGCACTGGTCTGGGACAGCCATCCCGAAGGCTGCTTGATGGTTTCGCTGCCGTCGTCGGCGTTAGGAACCACCAGCATTTCCATTTTCTTTGTCCAGTAATCGGCAGTGAAGGTAAAGCGTACGGGAGGATTGGATGAAGCGTTGAATGTCGAAGTAGGCAGCTTCTGACCGCCGTCACGGTTGATCGGAGCGGTGGACGTGCCGTCCTGTTTGTAGGTCATCTGCTTCCATCCGGTAAACGTATATCCGAGTGCCTTGGGATCCGGCAGGGTATAGCCGCCGTCGGCTTCGATTTCGGCATACGTTTTGGTTTCGGAGTAATTGGCGGGGGCTGAGAAATCGGCGGTGGCAGGGCCGTTCCAGCTGATATCCTCAAAGGGAACCGCGTTGCCGAATTTATCCAAAGGGTTGAGATCGAATTCCATCAAGAAGCTTCTCGTTTCCCAGATCGCGTAGAAATCCGCGGTGTACGAACTTCCGTCTGAAGCGGGATGCAGGTAGTCAGCCGGCATATGGGTCAGAATAGCTCCGTTGCGGGTTTTTGACCATCCTTTGAAAATATATCCTGGATTGGTTGTATCCGGCACCAGACCCGTCATGTCATAACTTGTCGGGTCATCCACCGGTATATCCCTGATGCGTCCGAAGGAGTAAAGAGTGGTATCGGTAGGCGTGCGGTTCAGATAAAATTTCGGAACCGCATCATAATACCAACGGGCGTAATAAGTAGTATTTTCGTGCACATCAGTTACAGAAGTGCTCACATTGATCCTGTCGCCGCTGAAGCCGCCGCTTGTATTGTATCCGGCAAAATAGTAAAGCATCTGGCCTTTTCTCGCGGCAGACTCCTCACCTACGTTTTTAATGTAATTATCCTTGCTGAGCAGCGTGAATTTGATAGGATTTTCCTGAAGGGAAGCGGTTTTTCCGTTGATCGGATCCTTATAGGTGACAGTAATATTTTCCACAAACACCGCGTAGAGGTCGATTTTAAAGGTGCGGCTGGTTTCGTCCCATGTGCTGTCAGCGAAATCCGTTACCGGCACCTCGCCGTTTTCCACCAGACCGTTATAAGCGATGTACTCGGCATAGGATATGTGCTTTCCGCCGTTGTCGGCGCTGTCCTTCGTCCATCCCACAAAGGAATAGGCTTCCTTGTCATATTTGCTGTTATCCAGATTCGACCGGACCTTGACAACACTTTCCGTGTCATCCGGATCGTACAATTTGTCATCATCATACCAGATTTTTTGCTCGCCGTTTTTATTGATATAATGAGAGGTCAGCCGGTAGGGCTTATACCATACGGCCTTGAGGGTGGCTTCATATACGGAACCGTCCTCCGACGTGGATTTTTGACTGAAAAACTCGGCGTCGATCTGAGCACCGGACGAAAAGTCCTTTGTCGTTCCGTCCGAAGCCGTCGCACGCCACCGATAAAAGGCACGTCTCTCGGCGGTGGTCGGTTTGGCACTCACACAATTCCGGGTGGTTTTGGACGAATAATACTTTCCGTTCCCGTCAATCAGTACATCCGTCCCCGAAAACGCATTGCCTCCGTTTAGTTCGTAGTGAATGATATACGTATCGGTCGCCGCAAAGGCACGCATGGCTAGATAGCCGCTTGCAAAGAGAGTGATCACCGCCCCGAGCACGGCTGTCATAATCACAGTAGTCCTTTTGCCTGATCGGATCATGCTTCCAGTTTTCATAACCGCAACCTCCAAATTAACAACAAAAAAATGACAATTGAAGAATAAATGTGTTGAATATGTGTTTATTATATCATACTTTTTCCAAGAATTAAAGTGAATTCTGAAAAAAAACAAAGAAATCTGCTATTATTTTTCCACATTTCACTTTTCAGGAGAAAAACAAGCCCATTCGTGGTTCCGTCTTCCCGGCAAAATATTATTCTTCAAACGACGGACAGGCAATTGATTTCCTGAAACTGTTATGCTATAATAAACACACTGAACCAAAAGGGGAGCTTGCAATTGTCACACCGCATTTTCTCACACATAATGAAAACCTTGCTTTCGTCTGCCGCATTCATTCTCATTTTCACGGCGACAGGGTGTTCCGGATGGTTCGATTCTTCCGTTACCATTTCCGGCACAAAATATCCTCCTGACACGGAAAGCATCGTTCTTTCGGATTATCAGACGGATGATTATTCCGCCTTTGCCCAGCTGAAAAACCTTAAAACACTGGACGTGACGGCACTAAGCCTTTCTACCGAAGATTATGAAAAGATACGTTTCCAGGTTGCTCCGGAGGTCGATATCATCTGGTCTGTTCCTCTCAGCATCGGCAGCTTTTCAAGCCATTCGGAGGAATTGACCCTTTCAGGCCCTGTCTGCGATCAGGACGCCCACAATATCGAATACTTTTCCGCATTACAGAAGCTGACCGTCCATGACACCGAAATCAATGAAAACCTGGCGACCCTGCTCACCGCCGTTTCCGAAAACAACCCGGACGTTGATATCAATTGCAGCTCTTCCATCTACGGGGTAAAAATTGACCGCACCACCGAGCTGCTCGATCTCAATGAAATCCCCATTCAATCCCCCGATCAGCTCTGCCTGGCGATCGAGCTTTTCCCCAACGTCAGAACCATCGAAATGTGCGACTGCGGTCTGCGCAACGAAATCATGCAGGGATTGCGAGAGGAATATCCCGATATCAAATTCGTATGGAAAATCTCTTTTCTCAATTACAGAGTGAGAACCGATATTCAGGTTTTTTCTACCCTGGCGATCAATGCAAACCGATCCGCTACTTCGAAATCCTTCCAGCCTCTATTCAGATACTGCACCGAGCTGAGGGCGCTGGATCTGGGGCATATGGCCATCACCGACATCAGCGAAATCAGCAATCTCAAAAAGCTGCACACCCTTATCCTGGCCGACAACCAGATCTCGGATATTTCTCCTCTCGCTGAGCTGAAGGAGCTGGTTTATATCGAGCTTTTCCAGAACAGGATCAGGGACGTTTCTCCCCTGCTGGAACTGCCCAATCTGGAAGACCTCAACCTTTGCTACAACGGAAGAATGGAGAATCCCACCGTGCTGACAGGCTGCCAAAAGCTAAAACGCCTGTATATTTCCCACTGCAGCCTTGACTCGGATGAAATTTCCGAGCTGAGAAAGGGCATTCCCGAAGGCTGCGAATACAATTACACCGCGCCCAACTGCGTACACAGCGGCTGGCGAACCACTGCCAACGCTAGAAATACCAAAATACGCGAAGCCTTCAAGAATTGGCGCAAGGTAAAAGAGTACCCCACCTGGGACAATATCGTTTATCAATAATTTTTCACTTTCACGGCAGACGGGAGTCATTCTGTCTGCTGTTCTTTATGACAGGAGCGAATACAGTCATGGCTAAATCCAAAAGCGTTTATGTCTGCAGCGAATGCGGCTACGAATCGGCCCGCTGGTACGGCAAATGCCCTTCCTGCGGGGAGTGGAATACATTGGAAGAACAGGTGCGTGAGGCAGCGCCTGCCGCTTCCTCCATCCGGGCATCAAGAGGGCAGGTGCAGCGGGTTTCGCTGGCAGCCTCCGACCTTCCTACGCCGATCAGGGAAATCAGCACCGCCGACGAACCGCGCTACAGCACCGGCATGGGCGAACTTGACCGCGTTCTCGGCGGCGGCATCGTCAAGGGTTCGCTCTCGCTGCTCGGCGGCGATCCCGGCATAGGTAAATCCACCATCCTGCTGCAAATCTGCGAGTATATGGGACGCACCATGAAGATTCTGTATGTTTCGGGCGAGGAATCGCGCAGACAGCTCAAGCTGCGTGCCATGCGCCTGGGCGTCAACACGGAGAATCTCTATGTGCTGGCCGAAACCGACGCGGAACGGGTCATTGAGAACATCCGGGTCATGAAGCCCGATATCGTGATGATCGACTCCATTCAGACCATGGCGCTCAGCGATCTGAGCTCCTCCCCCGGCAGCATTGTGCAGGTTCGGGAATGCACCGGCGCGATCATGCGCTGCATCAAGTCGCTGGAAATTCCCACCATTCTCGTAGGACATGTCAACAAGGACGGCGCGATCGCCGGTCCGAAGGTACTGGAACATGTGGTGGACGCGGTGCTTTATCTTGAAGGCGACCGGCACCTTTCCTACAGAATTCTCCGCGCTGTCAAGAACCGTTACGGTTCCACCAACGAGATCGGCGTTTTCGACATGCAGGACAACGGCCTGCACGAAGTGGAGAATCCGTCCATGATGCTGCTTTCCGGCAGGCCGGTCAATGTGTCCGGCACCTGCGTGGCCTGCACCATGGAGGGCACCCGTCCCATTCTCGCCGAGGTGCAGGGACTCGCCGCTTCTTCCGGCTTCGGCAATCCCAGGCGGATGGCCACCGGCTTTGATATCAGCCGCATGAATCTGATCATTGCCGTGCTGGAAAAACGCGCAGGCTACTTCTTCGCCAACATGGACACCTACATCAACGTCGTCGGGGGACTGAAGCTGTACGAGCCTGCCGCCGATCTCGCGGTGGCGATTGCTCTGGTCAGCAGTCTGAAAGACCTCTGCGTGGGGGAAGACATCATTGCCTTCGGTGAAATAGGACTGGCCGGCGAGCTTCGGGCCGTCAATCACGCGGAAGCCCGCATCAGGGAAGCCGCAAGGCTGGGATTCCGGCGGTGCATTCTCCCCTATCACAATCTGAAATCGCTCACCCTGCCGCCGCAGGAATACGGAATCAGGCTCTTCGGAGTCAGGACCGTGCGCGACGCGGTGAATGCTCTGGCCAAAGAATGAAATGAAAAATGCACTGGAAATCAAGTGGCTGTTCTTCGACCTCGGCTCAACGCTGATTGACGAATCGGAATGCTACCGTCAGAGAGTGCTGTCCATGATCAGCGGAACCAATGTGAGTTACGATAAATTTTTCGAGGAAATGATGTTCTTTTACAAACAAGGCAAAAAGGGCGACTTCCTCGCCGCGAAGAAATACGGTTTTTCGCTGCCGGTATGGAAAAGCGAATGCGAAATTCTCTATCCCGACACCGCCTGCAGCCTTGCAGAGCTGCATGAGAAGTATTCTCTCGGGATCATCGCCAATCAGCTGCCCGGGACATCCGAACGCCTTCGTTCATTCGGTATTGACAGATACTTTGACGTAGTTGTCGCTTCCGCGGAAGAAGGTATCGCGAAGCCTGACCCGCAAATATTCCGGCTGGCGCTCAGCCGTGCGCAGTGCAAACCCGGTCAGGCCGTCATGATCGGCGACCGCCTTGACAACGACATCGCTCCCGCCAAACGGCTGGGAATGACCACCGTCCGGATCATGCGGGGCTTCGGGCGTTTTGCCGTTCCCGCCTGCCCGGAGGAATTCCCGGACGACACGGTCAGCAGCCTGCGTGAGCTTTGCGGAAAACTATGATAACAGGAAACGCTGTGCCGTTGCAATGAACGGCACAGCGTTTTTGATATGCATCTATCATTTCAAAGGGAAAAGCCCAGCGGCAGCAGTTCGGCCAATGTGTGACATTCATACCCGTCCGGACTGACGAGAATGATTTCAAAATCCGACTCGCAGAATTCCCTCATCACCTGCCGGCAAACGCCGCAGGGCGGACAGATCGCCTGCATCACACCCTCCTTGCCGCCGGCAATGGCGATCATGCGGAAATTCCTCTCCCCTTCGCTCACCGCCTTGGCAAAGGCGGTTCGTTCGGCGCAGATTGTGGGAGAATAGGCGGAATTCTCTATATTGCAGCCCGTGTAAATCCTGCCGCCTTCACAAAGCAGCGCCGCGCCTACCCGAAATCCCGAATAGGGGCTATAGGAACAATGCATCGCATCGACGGCTCTTGCCCTGAGATGGGTGCGGAGATCAGTCAATTCCCCAAGCAGACTGCTTCCGGGGCAGGGATATTCCACATCCAGCGCCCCCGCGACCGTGGCGGCAATGTCGGCAAACGTGCTTCTCACGCCAAGATTCAACGGGAGAATCCTCCTGCCGTAAGCCAGCAGCGGAATGTATTCCCGCGTGTGGTCGGTGCTGCTGTCGGAAGGATCACATCCGTGGTCGGCTGTAATGAGCAGCAGATCCTCTTCCCGCAGTTGACCGAGGAAGCCTCCCAGCCATTCATCAAATGCCGAAAGGGCATTCGCGTAGCCCTCCGCATCCTGCCTGTGACCGTAGAGCATGTCGAAATCCACGAGATTGACAAAGCACAGCCCGTTGAAGTCCTTCTCCGCCAGCGAAGCGGTCACGGCCATTCCCTCGGCATTTCCCGACGTGGGATGTGTTTCGGTGAGTCCCCGGCCTGCGAAGAGGTCCTTGATCTTGCCGACCGAAATCACGTCGCGCCCCGCCTCCTTCAGCGCATCAAGCACTGTCCGGGAGGGAGGTTCAACGGAATAATCGTGGCGGTGCGCGGAACGGGTGAACCCTCCGGGCTGCCCGATGAACGGACGGGCAATCACCCTTCCGACCCCGTATTGACCGCGGAGCATTTTCCGCGCGGCTTCGCAGTACCGATACAGTTCATCCAGTGGGACGACGTCTTCATGTGCCGCGATCTGAAACACGCTGTCTGCGGAAGTGTATACGATGAGATCGCCGGTGCGCATATGTTCTTCCCCGTAATCCGCTATCACCTGCGTGCCGGAATAGGGCTTGTTGCAAAGCACGCCGCGACCGGTGATTCTGCTGAATTCATCCAGTATCTCCTGCGGAAAGCCATCCGGGAACGTCGGCAGCGGACAGGGCGAAATGACGCCTGACATTTCCCAGTGGCCGATCGTGGAATCCTTGCCGTTGGAGCGTTCGCCCAGCTTGCAGCATGCCCCTTCCTGCCTGTCATCGGTGCCGAGAAATCCCAGTCCTTCGATATTGCCGATTCCCAGCCTGCGCAGGTTGGGAATATAGAGCCTGCCGGATCGGGAGAGCGATCGCAGGGTATGCGCGCCTTTATCCCCGAAAGCAGCCGCGTCCGGCAATTCGCCTGCTCCAAGACTGTCCAGTACAATCAGGAATACCCGCTTGAAGTGTGACTTTTGCATATGCCACCCTCCTTCGTATGTGGTTTGAAATATCCCCCGTCAGATCAATTCTTCTTCTGTGGCGTAGCAATCGGCTGTGCTTCTGCGCGCGGTGCAATGAATGACTTTCCGGTTCACCTTGCGTCTGGGCTGGCAGCGTTTGCCTCTGCGGGTCTTCCTCTCCACACTCGCCTTCAGATTTCTTTTGGGCAGAACGAGAACCGGAGTATCCGGGGAGACAGGTTCTTCTGTCTCATCTTCATTTTCTGACAACGCAACCGCCGTTTCAAGGGCTATTTCCATCATCTGGGTGAAGGAGGTCTGACGTTCCTCGGAAGATGTGGCTTCCCCGGTCACAATATGGTCGGAAACCGTAAAGATTCCCAGGGCATTCTTGCCTGACCTTGCGGCGTTCATGTAGAGCGCAGCCGCTTCCATTTCGACACAGAGAACGCCCATCTTCGACCATTTTTCCGTGGCGGTCGTGTCGTCGCTGTAAAATGTATCGGAGGAAAGGCAATTGCCGACATGGAATGCTGCTCCCTGCTCCTGCGCCTTCCGGATGGCTGTGCGGAGAAGGGGGTAGCTTGCTATCGGGGCAAATGTTCCGGGAAGTCCGTACTGCGCAGCATAATTGGAATTGGTACAGGCTCCCATGGCAATGACGATATCCCGCACATTGACATCCTCACTGATGCCTCCAGCGGTTCCTACCCGGATGATATTGTCCACGCCGAAGTAATTAAACAGCTCATAACTGTAAATGCCGATGGACGGCATTCCCATTCCGCTTGCCATGACCGAAACGCGTGTTCCCTTGTAGGTTCCGGTGTAGCCTTGAATGCCGCGGACGTTATTCACCAGCACGGCGTCTTCAAGATACGTTTCGGCGATGAATTTCGCTCTCAGAGGATCGCCCGGCATGAGCACCGTGCGGGCAAAATCCTCCGGGACTGCGTCGATATGCGGGGTTGGGGTGTTGTTTTCGATAATTTCTGACATGATGGTTTTCTCCTTTCTGTTATTGCAGCTCTATTTCTTCACCTTCATCAACCACTAATAGATTGGCCGAATCGAATTTTTCAGCTCTTTTACGGTCAAAATATTGGCCCTTCGCGGGAATCACATGATAGGGAATATCGTGCTTCGCTCCCACCAGCCTGGCACATTCCGCCGCTTCGGCTAAATCCATGTTGTAAACGCCGTCACAGCAATAGAACGCATAGTCGATATGCTTTTCCGATAGCGCCGGCATCTGTTTCGTCTTGCTGGTATCGCCTGTCACATATACGGAAACCCCGTCGGAAAGCGTGATGATGTAACCGACGCAGCTTTTGACATTGTGATTGCGGTTATAGCCCGCTTCCACTGCCTCTACCGTGGCATAGCCCAGATCAAAGGTCTGATGCTTTCCTTTTACAAGCGCTTCCTTCCAGGTGATGATCCTGCAGTCGGCTGTCCGGTCGGCAATCCTGTCGAGTGCGGTGTGATCATAATGGTCATGTGTGACAAGAATCAGATCCGCCGCCGGTTCATAGCCCTTTCCGGCGTAAGGGTCAATATAGATGACCTTTTGCTCGGGAGTGGTAATTCTTATGCTCGCATGCCCCATATAAAGGAGCTTTCCTCTCGCCGCTGTCCCGTCGGTCTGCCCGTTTTCCGCATCCTGCTTCTCCGCCGCAGAAGGATTGGTCATTGCTTCCCTCTCCTTTTCATGCTTGGCACTCTCTCCTGCGCATGAGGAAAATGTCAGAAGCACACAGAGCGACATCAGGATCGTTTTGAAGAGTTTCATTCGTGTCGTCTCCTTTGGTTCATTTCATTTAGTCGATTGTAAAAATGCTAAAATGCCGTAATTCCTGGGGTTTTGCGAGTTGAATACCGCAGGATTTTTCTCCGGTCGGAGAAGGAAAATCTCAGGTCTTTGCCTTTTTGATTACGCCCAACTCCGTTTTCAATCGCAGTGCGTGGCAGCTGATTACGTGCTTTTCTATACTTTGCCGGCAATGACCCGCGCTATTTTGCTTGAACCTATGCGAGACGCTCCCGCTTCTATGAAAGCCATCGCGTCCTCCGCCGTCTGCACGCCGCCTGCCGCCTTGATTCTGACATGCGGCGCGACGTTCGCCTTGAAAAGCTGAATATCTTCAAGTGTTGCTCCCCCTTTGGAGAATCCTGTGGACGTCTTGATGAATTCCGCTCCCGATTCGGACACTATGCCGCACATTCTGACCTTTTCTTCCTCCGTCAGAAGGCAGGTTTCCACAATGACCTTCAGCAGACGGCTGCCGCAGGCTGATCTGATTTCCTTGATCTCGCCGAGAACGTCCTGGCACCTTTTCTCCTTCAGCATTCCCAGGTTGATCACCATGTCGATCTCGTCCGCACCGTTCTTCACCGCATCGGCAGCTTCAAATACCTTTGAAGCCGTGGTGCTGTAGCCGTTTGGGAATCCAATGACCGTACAGACCGCGAGCCTCCCTTGCAGATATCCCGCCGCGCGGCTGACAAACGAAGGCGGAATGCAGACCGATGCCGTGCCGTATTGGAGTCCTTCGTCACACAGATTTTTGATTTCCTCCCATGTCGCGTCCTGCCTGAGAAGCGTATGATCGACTTTGCTCAGTATGTCTCTCTTATCCATCGTGTTATCTCCATTAGTATTACCAATTATTCTCACATATTCTGATCGTCCAGCGTCAGTTCAAACGGCGGAATGAATTTCTCGAGAAATTCAATTCCCTCCGGCAGCTCCATTTCCCTGATGGATTGAATGGTGGATGCCTTTGCCGCAGTAAATTCCTTATTGCAGGCCTTTTCTTCCTCAATGCACTTGATGAGCGCGCTCAGCTTATCGGCACATTTGACAATCCGCAGCAGTTCCGCGTCCTCTCCTTCATGGGTGATGAGCGAAGTGTATTCATCCCGGATATCCTCCGGAAGCAGCGAAACAAGGCGGTTCTCCGCTGCGCTTTCCACTCCCGCGTAAGCGGTGCGTATTTCGCTGCTGAAATACTTTACCGGCGTCGGCATATCGCCTGTGATGACCTCCGGCACATCGTGGAATATCGCCAGAAGCGCAGCCCGTTCCGGATCGACGCTCCCTCCGAAGCGTTTGTTCCGGATAACCGCCAGCGCATGGGCGATGATCGCAGTGTCAAGCGAATGCTCGCTTAAATTTTCGCTGTGTGTGTTGCGCATCAGCGCCCAGCGGTCTATATACTTCATGCGGGAAATGATCGCGAAGAATGACGATCCTCCCCTGCTTTCTGTTGCATCAGCCATTTCGTTCACTGTCCTTTTCGGAATCTTCCGCATTCATTTCTTCGTAGTGATGTCTTGCTTTTTCAAACAGATTCTGCGGCTCCTGATGGTCCTCCTCCTTGTCGGACGCGTTCTTTTTTGCCTCAGCAAGAGCGTTTTTCCAGGCAGCGGACAGCTTCTTTCCCGCTCCGGTACACAAACGCATTATCTTGATGTCGTTCAGATTCAGTGTTCCCATATTTCCTTTGCAGGAAAGCAGCGCGGCGGTGACCGAAGTTATCGGCACCGACATAAGCAGCCCGAAGCAGCCCGCCAGCGCTCTGAGCAATTCGACGGCGATCATCTCATTGTTGATGATTTCCTCCAGCGAAATATGATAGGCGCTGAACAGCATCAGCAGTTGGAAGGAGCTGCCGACGTACGCCAGTATCATTGTGTTGAGCGAAGCTCCCATGATATCGCAGCCGATGGACATGCCGGAGCGTGCAAGTTCCCAGCCGTTGATGCTCTCTCCCATTTTCCCCTTCAGTTCTTCCAGAGAAGAAGAGATCGAAACACTGACGTCGATGGTCCCTCCCAGACTTCCTATGACAATCGCGGCAAAGAGAATGGCCGCCACATCGAGATTGCGTCCGTTGTCGGTGTAGAGCAGGCTGATGGATTCCTCGTCTACCGTCCCCGTAATCCAGATCAGCCTTTTCAGGATAAAGGCAATCAGTGCGGAGGTCAGCACGCCGCCAACCGCGCCTGTTCCCGCCGCAAGCGAGGAAACAGAAGCCCCGTGTACCATGAGCAGCGTGACAACAATGGTGGCAGAGCCAAAAATCGCCACCGCCAGTACGGGATCCATTCCGTTATAGACGAGCGGTATCATCACAAAGATCAGCATGAAGCAGGTGATCACCAGCGCGGAAAAAGACTTTACCCCCGCACGTCCGAAAAAGAGAATCAGAAGCACGATGAATCCCAGCGCAAGCCACGCCAGCGGAATGTCTCGCTGAAAACCTGTGCATGTGCCGTAAAGCGTGTATGTATCGTAATCCATCACGAAATAGCCCAGAAGCCGGTCGCCTTCCTTGGCGATGATGACCCCCTTGCCTGTGCCTGTCATATCTGTGAGATCAAGCTGCATCTGGGTCTCCACGCCTTTATACGGCCCTGTGAGTATCTTCACCATGAAGGTCTGCGTCCGCTGGACGATGGATTCTCCTCCCCAGTCGCCGCCGGTTTCATAGATATCCAGCAGTTTGGTGACAACCACACGCTCAATTTTCATTTCGTCGACTGATATTTCATCCGATCCGGACACTGAAGGCAGGTAATAGTCGCTCTCGGAGGCTTTATTCTCCGACGTAAGCGTTTTCTTCTGATTTGTACCGCCCATTGTGAGCCAAAGCACCCCCACCGTTATCAGCACGGCGGCAACTCCGCAGAAGCTGATGAGGGTCTGTCTATGGTTTGTGACAAAAGATTTCAAAACAGTTTCCTCGCAAATTCTTTGATTTTTAATAATATTTACAATTGCATAATATTTTACAATAAATTTATGTATATAATATGAACATATGTATAATATATCTGAAATCTTACCAGCGCTCATCACGTAATTATCATAATTACATCATTATTAAATCATGAAGCAATCAATATTTCATCAATCAGATGGTTTAGAATGGAAATAACGAAAATCAAAAAGAAAAGGAGCATCCATTATGTCAGCTAATTATCCCAATCAAAACAACATCCGCAATTCACAGCCCGGTATGCCGACGCAGGCCATGACCCAGAGCCGTCCCCAGGCGCAGTACATTTCACAGCCGCAGCAAACCTATCAGCAGCCGGCCGGCAACGGCGGTCAGAAGAAAAACGGTCAGACCAGCATTTCCACCATACTGATTTCCGCTCTTCTTGCCCTGCTGCTCGGATTGGGCGGAGGATTTATCGGCGCCAAGCTTTCCGGCGGAAAAACCGTCGTCCAGACCGAAGACGGCAAGGTCGTCTTCCAGGAGATAGAGCGTACCACTGACAATTCCAGTCAGGCTTCCTTCGCTGTGGAGGACGTGGCGGCGGCGGTTTCCGATTCCGTCGTGGAGATTACCACAGAAATCGTCTCCACCAATTCATTCCTCGGTCAGTATATTTCGCAGGGTGCAGGAAGCGGCGTCATCTTCACCACTGACGGTTACATCGTCACCAATCACCACGTCATAGACGGCGCCACCAAAATCAACGTCACTCTGAAAAACGGAACCAGCTACAGCGCAAAGATTATCGGCGACGACGCAAAAACCGATCTTGCCCTGCTGAAAATTGACGAAACCGGACTTACTCCGGCCGTTCTGGTTGCCGATTCCGATCAGCTCAAGGTAGGGCAGACCGCTATTGCCATCGGCAATCCTCTCGGCCAGCTCGGCGGCACCGTGACAAGCGGCATCGTCAGTGCTCTCGGCCGTGAAATCGAAATCGGCGGCGAAACCATGACCCTTCTCCAGACCAGCGCGGCCATCAATCCCGGCAATTCCGGCGGCGGTCTTTTCGACGACAGAGGCAACCTGATCGGCATTGTCAACGCGAAATCCAGCGGTTCCGACATAGAAGGCCTTGGATTTGCCATTCCTGCCAATACCGTTCGGAAGGTCATCGGCGACCTCATGGAATATGGCTATGTCAAGGGACGCGCCAATCTGGGACTGACCTATGTCACCGTCAACAGCCTCGCTGCCGCGTGGCTCTACGGTTATGACGATTACGGAGTATTCATTTCCAATGTCGACATGCGCTCCGACGCCTACGCTGCGGGATTGCAGGCGGGCGATATGATCGTTTCCGTGAACGGCGTGCAGATTCAGTCTGAAAACGACATTCAGGAGCAGACAAAGAATCTTCAGGTCGGCGACACCGTCAGCATGATTATCAGAAGAAGAGGTCAGGATTACAAGGTGGACATCACGCTGACCGAATACAAAGGATAAAGTTTTTTTCTTCCGCCATCGGATTAATTCATCAGAAAAAAATCAGCCGCAGCATGCTTCCTGTCAGTGCAGGGTATGCTGCGGCTTTTTTTGAATTAACAATATACCGGCTGGAGCTGGGTGTGACGGAGTGCGCTTCTGATGGCGGCAGATGTCTGGTCAAAATTCGCCACCACCGAATTGGGCTTCTTTTGCGTATCGTCCTGTGACATGGGAATGAAGAAGATATTTTTGTTATTCATCAGGGATCCGATGTTCTTTGCCGAGGCGGCAAGCGCATCGTTGGTGGAAACGCCGATCACCAGCGGACGTGCGTTTCTCAGATGCGCCTTTGCCGCCAGCGTCACGGAAGTGTCGGTCACGCCTGCCGCGAGCTTTGCAAGGGTGTTCCCTGTACAGGGCGAGATCACCAGCACGTCCAGCAGCTTCTGCGGGCCGATCGGCTCAGCCTGCGGAATGGTGTGTATGACGCTCTTGCCGCATACCGACTCGATTTCCTCAACAAAATCGGCTGCCATTCCGAAGCGGGTGTCGAGCGAATAAGCGTTCTGCGACATAATCGGATAAAGATCCGCGCCGCTCTGCGCCAGCTGTTTCATCGCTTCTATCGCTTTGCGGAAGGTACAGAAGGAACCGCATACCGCATAGCCGATTTTCAGATTCATTAAATTTTCCATAGCATTAATCCTCCTCCAAGATAGACATCACTGTTTCTTTGACTGCTTCAGCCGCCGAAAGCGGCGAATACTTTCCGGGCAGCCCCGGTGCGCTTATCACACGCAGATTCCTCTTTTTACAGGCGTCAAGGTCGATTCCTCCGGGTGACGAAGCCAGTTCCAGAAACACCACATCATCCGAAACGCCTTCAATAAACCGATAATCCACTACCGGCGCCGGCACGGTATTGATGATCAGCCCGAAATTCCTTGCCTTTCTGGACGCAATGGAAAATGACATCGCCTCCATGCCCATTGCGGCGGTTTTGGCCCTGTCGCCTGATTTGCGTGAAGCTACCGATACTTCTCCTCCGAGCGCACGGAGCATCGGCGCAAGGAAGCAGGAAATCCTGCCGCAGCCTGTGATGAGAATACGGCTGCCGCATACCGTGCGGGGATAATGGGTAATGATCTCCGCCAGCGCGCCTTCGGCTGTCGCCTGTGCGTTGCGCTGCAAAAACGCTTCGCTCGCGCCGTAATCAATCAGATTGAGCTGCGCAAAGTCGGACGAAACTTTCCGCAGCTTCTCCGCCATTCCCGTAAAGACTTCCTTTCCGCACAGTGCGGAACAGAAATCGCCGTCCAGATGAATGCAATAACGGCTGAGAGGGGCATTCAGGTTTTTTCCGTCGCGGGTCGGCGGCATGGGCAGTATAACGATATCCGCCATGTGCGCCGCCGTGATCGGATCGGTGGACGCCGTGCCGACAAGCTGCTGCGCCGTATGCTCAAAGCCCGAACAGTACACGGTGTTTCCCTCGGACGCCAGCATGTTTGCCAGGGCGATCTGTCTCGCATCTCCCCCTATCACCGCAATAATTGATCTATCCAATCCAATAACCTCCGAAGATGATGATCGGGATAAGTATATAGCTTTCCCTTTTACAAAATATGCCGCACTTAAAAAATGGACACAAAAAAGCCGGGCAAAGGTCGTGATGACCCTTACCCGGCTTCCGATTTCTTGCCAACGATGTATTTCACGAAGGTTCTGTTGGTGTAATCCTCTAATATTGATTATAAGAAAAAATTATTTCAACAAAAATCTCATTTAATTGACCTTGGCAAAGCCATGAATCAGACGGAATGATTGGTTCCGATTCAGTTGGCCTTCATCTTTTCGAAGCACTCGCTGCAGTAAACAGGACGTCCTTCTGTGGGCTCAAACGGAACGGTTGCTTCGCCGCCGCATGCGTCGCAAACTGCCTTGTATGTCTTGCGCTGCTGTCTGGTGGCTGCCTTCTTTGCGTCACGGCATTCCTTGCAGCGCTGGGGCTCATTTTCGAAGCCCTTGCTTGCGTAGAATTCCTGCTCGCCTGCCGTGAAAACAAATTCTTTGCCGCAATCCTTGCATCTGAGAGTTTTGTCTTCGTACATTGTTAAAAACCTCACTTTAGAGAAAATAGAATGTTTTGCCCCGGGGCGGACTTGCACCGCCATCTCCGCACATCTGCATCTGCATTCCATGCGGCGCTTGCGAATTGAGCTACAGGGACATCTATCAAACAGACAGATCAACTAGCCGCGCTTTGACGCCTTGTATTTCTGCCTTATTCGCTGAATCGCATTATCGACCGATTTTACGCTGATTCCCAGAGAATCAGCCGTTTCTTCATAACTCAGACCCTTGAGACGCATCCGTGCAACAGCCTGCTCCAGCTCGCTGAGCCTGACCAGAAACGAAGAACCGGTATCTCCTGAAAGAGCCAATCCTTCCACATCGGTAGCATCCAGTGCAGCCAGATCTTCATCCTGCTCGGTGCCGTCCAGCAGAAGGCTGTTATTGAGAATCACATTTTTGCCGCTGAAATACGACCTGACCGCTGACGTCAGGATATGATCGACACACCGTTCGGCATAGGTGCGGAAACTTGCTCCCTTTGACGGGTCATAGCTCCTCACCGCGTGTAAAAAGCCTATCGCCGCTTCCTGCGACATATCATCGGTGATGTCAACCCCACAGATACGGCTTTTTTCGACCGCCTTGGCGTGTATCATCGTGTTGTAACGTCCGAAAAGGCAGGCAAATGCAGCCTGATCATCATCCGACGCCAAAACCGCAAGCTCTGCGTCCGACCTCTCGGTATAAGAATTCATCGGCACTGTCTGACCTCCCGACAAAAAGAAGGACTTATCGACAAACATCGGGTGATTATGAATGCACATTTAAGGATTCATTAATAATGCATATACATAATACACCCGAAAAACAACTTTGTCAATAGTTTTTATGAATTATATAGATTTTTTTGTATTATTTTGTTATTATTCATCCGTGCTCTTGGCAAGATCGCTGTCCACCTTGTTTTTTACGGCGGCAAGAACCTTGGAAGCTATGGGACGGGCCACCGAACCTCCGCTTCCGCCGTTCTGTACAAACACGGCAAACGCATAGGGATATTTCTCATTGCGTGAAAAGCCCACGAACCATGCGTGCGACTTCTTCCCGCCGTCAAGCTCCGCCGTTCCGGTCTTGGCACATACTTCCATGCCGGCGGGGAAATTCTTGTCCTTGTAATAATCCGTCACATTGAACCGCAACATATCGGAAAGCCTGTCGGCAGTGGCCTGACTGAGTACCCGCGTTGTGTCGGTCTGCTTGTCAATATTCAGCGGTATGCCGGAGCCTGTAGTGATTTTTTCCACTATGTAAGGCTCGGCACATATGCCGCGGTTGGCAATGATGCCCATGTACCTCATCATGGAAAAAGGCACTACTTCGTCCGTATTCTGCCCTATTCCCGTCCAGGCAAGCTCATTCACGCCTCCTGACGAAGCGATCTTTCCCTTCGCAACAGGAATGCCGCTGAGACTGTGGCCCGTGGTGATTCCCAGCTTATGGGAATATTCCGAAGTAATATCCCAGCCCAGCTGCATGGAGATTTCTCCGAAGGCGATATTGCAGGAATTTCTGAGAGCGTACTGGAAATTCTCCTCCTTGTGCGTACCGGAACAGACGATCTTCTGCCCGTTCACCGTGGATACCTTCTCACAGTGGAAGAGCTGGCTTTCAATATCGGGAATACAGTCGATGGCAGCCGCAGCCGTCACGGTTTTGTACACCGAACCGGGGGTAAACCGTGACGAAATGCATCGGTTGATAAACACGCCGTCATAGTTTTCATCGCCCGAATTGATGACCGGAGGATTCTCCGGATCATAGGTCGGCGTACTCACCAGACACACGACTTCGCCGGTCGTGTAATTGAAGACGCAGACCGCGCCTTTTTTGCCCTTCATCTGCTCATACGCCGCTGCGCAGATTTCCGAGTCAAGTGTGGTGTGTATCTTATTTCCTGCGACGGTTGTCGAAAACATACCGGTAATGATATTGAATCCCACCAGCCGATCAGCATACACCTTCTGTAGAGAGGTGGCAACATTGCTTTTTTTGTCGCCGATAATGTGCATCGTAGCACATCGGACATTTTCACTGTCGCTGTATTTGCGCTTTCCCTCCACCGTGTCCAGCAGTGTGTTGCCGTCACGGTCGTAGATAGCACCGTCGATAATTACGCCGTTGTTATAGACATGTCTGTTTGCCGTGAAATTGACCCATTTGCTGCCTTCCGAAAAGAAACGGAAGGTAAAATAGCCGATTCCGCCCATCAGACAGACGATGATCAGCAATACGCTGAGGGCGCGTCTCTGTACTTTTTTCAATTGACTGCACCTCCCACGTCAATGCCTGCGGCGGCTGCCGATATAATTTTCGCTGCCGTCGTCACCGTCGGTGTAGTGATGCTTGATGCGCCGTCTTGCAGGCGAAGAATCGTCACCGCGTTCGGAAGGCGTCGGAGGCGCGGCATCCTGAAGGTAGACCGGCGGCGTCTGGGGCGGCTGATATCCCGGATTTTTGAAAGGATCGGAATAAATCACGTCCTCGGATGAAAACTTTCTGTCGTCCAGCTCCACCATACCCTCCGTATTTTCGGGGGGAGCTTCGGTAAAATCAACATCCGCTACCGGCTTGAGAATGCCCTTGTCTATCAGCTTGATTCTTATGCGCTCCGCGATCTGACCGAGCTTGCTGAAATCATATTCGCTTCTGCCGATCATATTCCTGACCTCTGGCAAGGGTTGACCGGAGCTGTCGGTCAGACCTTCTCCGCTCTGGATCCGCACCTTGAAGCTCTCCCTTGCGGCTGCAAAGCTGGCGTTGCGTCGGGTATCCGCCGCTTTGACATAGGCCAGCAGACCCCAGCTCGACAGCATGCTGGAGCCTCCGTTGGACACAAAGGGAAACGTCACGCCTGTGAGCGGCAGAATATCTACTGAACCCAGCGTATTGAGGATGGTCTGGAATACCATCATGCTGACGGCAGCACAGGCGGCAATCACGTAGAATGACGAACGTCCGTTTGCCGCACTTTTGATGGTGAATGCCGCCAACGCGCAGATGCAGACCACCGTCGTCAGGGCGACGAGCAACCCCCATTCCTCACAGACTACACCGAATACCAGATCGGTATCGGCGGCGACCACCCTTCGCAGCCATCCGCTTCCGATACCGACGCCTGCCAGACCTCCGCTTGCTGATGCCGACATGGTTCTGGTCTGCTGGTAGCCCAGATTGTAGGGGTCATCCCACGCATGCCCCCAGATGGCAAATCTCCGTGCGACGTAAGGCTTGAATTTCAGCACCAGCATCACGCCGAATACCACCGTCGCGCAGATCAGCGCTATGGTGGAAAAATCGCCTGAACGCATGAAGGCAATCACAACGAATGCCACAAAGAATATCGAGGCCGTTCCGAAATCGCCCATCAGTGCCAGGGCACCGATACACACGCCGGAAAAGCCGATGAAGTAGGCGAGATTCTTCTTGGTGAGAAGGATGTCCAGCGTCGCCGCGCCGATGAAAATAAAGGCGATCTTCACAATTTCCGACGGCTGCAGCGACACCCCGCCGACGGAAATCCAGTTCTTGGCTCCGTTCTTGGTCTGACCGAACACAAGATTGAACATGAGTATGCCCACCGCGCCGATCATGACCTGTAATTTTACCGATGTAATCCGTTTCAGGTCGCGCAGGAACCATCCGAACATGACAAACAGCCCGAATCCCAGCAGGAAGGCAAAAAACTGCTTGTAGAGTTCTCCCGGATTGGACGACGCCGCCACCGAGAATCCTATTGTCGAAAGGAAAAACGCCAGCATTTCCACCTCTATGCCGGTCTTGACCAGAATGCGCATCACCAGGTAATACGCCCACATCAGAAACAGAAGTCCTCCGAAACAGACGAATACCGCCGTGTCGTCCACCTTCGCGCTCCAATACAGCTCGGCAACCGTCAACAGAACGAATAAGCTGAGCAGCAGCAGCGTGTGCACGGGACGCAGCTTGCGCGCCAGACGCTTGTTGGTTTCTCTCTGTGAACCTTTGGGCCGGGTGACAAGGAATCTTGCTTCCACGTCGGCTAATTTCAGCGTACTTCCGGCGGGAAGTGCGGCTGTGCCTTCCAGCGCCTTGCCGTTTACCGTAACACCGCCGGTAGAGCCGAGATCCGAAATGGTCCAGCGCTTGTTTTCATCTCTGATGAGAACCGCATGAGACCGGGATATGGTGGGAAAATCTATGACGATATCGCTGGACGACGCCCTGCCGATGGTATTTTCCCAATGGCTCACCGGCAGTCTGCCGTAGCCGTCCACATCGAGATATGCCCATACTTCCGGCGCTTCATGCCCCGAAAGCATCGACCTGACACAGCGGAATACAATAAAGAAAGCCAGCACGGGTATGATCCACCTGGCCACTGCCGTAAAATCGCCCAGTGAGATAAAAAAGCCTGAAACCGTTTCCCATGCCAGTTCCCACCATGATTCTTGCGTTAATAAAGAAGCGCCAATCATCTTTCAGGCACACTTCCTCTCCGTATAGTTAGGATCATTCATTCCGCAAAACCGCAAAAGCCGATATCCGCAGATACGGATACCGACTCTTGCGGCGTATTGGATTGATGTTGGATCAATGATTAAATTATGACTCTTTTACGTGATTGACAGCGCCGACGACGATGGGGAGATACTTCTTAGTGTCAACCACCGCAAAAACGAAGGGGCGGTTAAGTGTAACCGGGACCACACTGGACGCGGAATTGGAATTGCTCACGCTTGCGCCGGTTCCCTTGCTTGTTCCCTTTTCGGTCACACTCATGCGGGTATAGACATTGATATCCTCCACATAGAGCTTTTCGTCCGCTGTACCCAGATTGAGGAAGGAAGCTGACTCTGTGTTGAACGGCCTTACACATCCCAGTGCTTCAAGCGTATTTTTCATTCCGCCCTTATATTCACAGGAGAACTTCGGAATGCCTGCGTCGACGACAGCGTATTCCTTGCGGTCGGCAATGAGCTTACGGTAATTGGTTCCGCTTGTAAGAAAATCGATCAGAGTGGAAAGAGACAGCCAGTTCTCATTTTTCGGAATAAACGCGAGAAATGCATAATTGCCGCCGGAGTATTTTTTGGCAAATCCGTGGATTTCATCGTTGCCGAAATAGACGTATTCGTAGCTGGACATCATCTGCACGCTTTCCTGCTGATTGTCCACTGTCGTAAAAGTGCCGTCGGACACATTTTCCGGAGAAATCGGCGCTTCCCAATCGGCGTCAAGTACCGTCGTATTTATAATGTACATGGGAGCATCAGATGATACTTCGTCGATAATATATTCCGCATTCATATTGGTTTTATTCGACGACCAGTTGTTGATGTTGGTAACCGTCGGCTTGCCGAAGCTCTCTCTAAATGCGTCGGCGTTGAAATAGGTCTTTGCTGCCGACAGGAAATCGTTTGACGGGGTCACATTCTTATCGGCATTGCACCAGAGAGCATTTTCGAAATAAAACTTTGCGCTCTCGGTGTTTTTCATTAACCCGGAAAAGGAATGCACGCAGTCGTTGATTGTTTCGTAATTGCTGAAACCGGTCAGCGTGTTCTCTATCTCAGAACGAGTGGTGCCTTCGGCGCCGTTCGCCAGCATGGCCAGATCATAATAGGCGGCAAGAGGTGACAGCACGACATTTCCTCCATCAGGAGAATATTCGTTTTTCAGCATATTGAATGCCACGGAGGAATACTTCTTGCAAAAAGCGTCATCGAGATCCACTTCCGAAGCGTTGCCCTGCCCGATATTCTCCATGAGATTCTCGGCCGTGACCTCCTTCTGACAGCTTACAGCGGCTGTCATCATGACTGCCGTGAGTAGAAACGCGACAATTTTGTGAATTTTTTTCATCATTAATTGCTCCCTTCACGTATTTTCATATATTATAACACGATTTTTACAAAAAGAAAAGAAGTTTTACTCATTTTTTGACTATTTTGGAAATAATTTTTTTATTCTATAAATAAAAACACCTGCCGCATAATTGGGTTTACGGCAGGTGAATGAGAATTCAGTTGTCAGCGCAGACAATCAATTCCTGCGCATAGGGCAGGGTCAGTATCCAGTCGCAGAAGGTGTGCCACTCGGCGAGCTTGTGATCCTTGCGTGCGTAATAGATATTGATAAGCGTTTCGTAATTGAAGGAGCATGTTCGCATCTGATTGTAGCTGGAGGGCAGAAGCTGGATGATATCGTACCAGTCCTTCTTGTCCTTGGTTTCCAGATAGCGCTGGCGAATGCTCTCCAGCCTTTCCACAACGACCTGCAGGAAGGCTTCCGTGTCCGGGGTCATGTGATCGTGGCTGAAATCGTCTATGTCGAAGGGCTTGCTGGTGATCTTGTGCATCGTGCTGGTGGAATTGGCGACGGTTGCTACCTTATAGGTATCGTATTCCTTCCACCAATACATCGGCGCGGTTATATCCACCGAAACAAACACCTGTCGCAGGTATTTGCGGTGATCACTGCCGGCTCTGCGTAGCCTGCGGGCAAGATCAAGGTCGTTGGGACCGAGCACATAGTTTCCGCCTTCGTCGTAATAGCTGTCGCTTCTGGCCCAGCTGTTCATGGGATTTCTCGCCCCTCTTACAGCATTTTCCAGATTCATCACGCTCGTGCGTTCCAGCCTGATCATGCAGACACACTCCTGTCCATAATGAGAATAAGCAAACAATAAAAATAATAGAGAATAGCAGAAGAATTCACTCGCTATTCTCTATAAGAAGAAATGGTGCCGGTGACCGGGGTCGAACCGGTACGGTATCGCTACCACCGGATTTTGAGTCCGGCACGTCTGCCAATTCCATCACACCGGCAAATAAAATGTCTTGCAGATGAATATCTGCAAGACACTAACTGGTGGAGCATAGGGGAGTCGAACCCCTGACCTTTTGAATGCCATTCAAACGCGCTCCCAACTGCGCTAATGCCCCGTGCTTTTGACAGCTTCTAAAGTATATCACAGCCTTGCGGGATTGTCAAGGTTTTTTTCCGGTTTTTTTGCAATTTTTTGTTTTTTTATTTCCGACGGTCTTCAGACAGCCGGAAGCACGCCTTTGCAGGGCACGCTTCCGACTGATGAATCATCAGAAATAATCCGTTTCAACGTAAAAATTTATTTATTCCGCGTTTTCCCAGTTGTGGAATACGTTCTGCACGTCGTCGTTGTCCTCGAGCATATCAAGCAGCTTCTGCATTTTGACCGCCGCTTCCTCGTCCTCGATCGTTGAATAGGTATCCGGCACCTGCTCCACATCGGCCGATACGAAGGTATAGCCCTTTTCCTCCAGCGCCGCGACCACCGCGCCGAAATCAGCCGGATCGGTGTAGATTTCAAAGGCATCCCCTTCCGCCTGGAAATCGGAGCATCCCGACTCGAGAGCGTCTTCCATCATCTGATCCTCGTCTATCTCGCCTTCCTCGTTGTCGATCACGATGACGCCCTTTTCATTGAACATAAAGGAGACGCAGCCGGTCGTGCCGAGGTTGCCTCCGAATTTGTCAAAGTAATGTCTGAGGTCGGCGGCTGTCCTGTTGCGGTTGTCGGTCAGGGTTTCCACGATGACGGCGATTCCGCTCGGGCCGTAGCCTTCGTAGGTAAGCGATTCGTATGTCTTGCCGTCGTTTTCGCCTGACGCCTTCTTGATGATGCGCTCGATGTTGTCATTCGGCACGTTGTTTGCCTTGGCCTTGGCAATGCAGTCACGCAGCTTGGCATTGGCACCCGGATCGGCGCTGCCGCCTTCCCGGACGGCAATCGCAATCTCACGGCCGATTTTGGTGAAAATCTTTGCTCTGGCGCCGTCGATTTTCTCTTTCTTTCTCTTGATGGTACTCCATTTGGAATGTCCTGACATTGGATTGAAGCCTCCTGTGAATTTTGTATATTTAATCTTATTCATTATAATACCAACTGACGGTTTTGGCAAGTCCTATTTTATTTTTTTGATTTACACCAAATTCTCTCCTGAGCCGATAAAAAAAATAATATAAATCAACCATTTTTTTATGATTTCGTATTTACAAATTGTTTTTTTTTTGATATAATTAATTTAAGCAGTAATTGCTTGTCAATTTATTATTAGAAAGGACTTTACACTATGGACAATCAGAACAATCAGAACGGTTACACCAATTTCAACGGTTATCAGGCTCCCCAGCCTCCGGTTCAGCAGCCTACACCCGTTCCCAATCCCACTGTACAGCAGAATCCTTATCAGCAGCCTGTCAACTATCAGCAGGTTCCCTACAATCCTTATCAGGTTCCGGTTCAGCAGGAGAAGAAGCACAAGAGCATCGTGCTCGGCATTCTGGCCATTGTCCTTCCGATCATCAGCTGTTCCTACCTCTCCCCCGTCGGTCTGATCCTTGGTCTTGTCGGCGTAATCCGCAACAAGAAATCCGTTGTTTCCTGGATTGGTCTGGCAATCAGCATTCTCCTCGCTATTTTCCTTTGCTTTGTCATTTATCTGGCAGTCGATCCCGACAGATACAGAGCTTTTCTTGAGTCTTCAGGTGTCTATACGGACGAGCAGATAGACGCGACACTCCGCCAGATCTATGGATTTATCGTTTCCATTTTCTGATTTGCCCGGTCATCTCAACTAAAGTTTCATTCTCTGCGTAATCTGAGAGGAAAACAACCACTATGAATCAACAAAACAACTACACAAGCTATTCAAGCAATTATTCAGGTGATTCTTTACAGAAAACCGAATACGTTCAGAATCCGCCCGACACGATGACGGACGGTCAGTTCAACTACAATGCTTCTTACAGCTATCCGCCATCGGTCAATCCCGAGGAAGGCACAGGAAAAATCTTAGGTTTGCTGTCTGTCATCTTTTCTTCCGTCGGTTTGGCCTGCTGCGGCATCCAGTTCAGCCTTATCGGTTTGATCGTCGGTATCGTGGCAATGGTGCAGTCCAAAAAATCCATGCAAAAATCCGGTCTCGGACTGGCAGGCGTTATTCTGGGCGGAGTTTCACTTGTGCTGTACTTGGTTTTATTAATCGCGTATTTTTCTGTTATCATCACTTCACTCGCCAGTATCGGAGGAGAATTTGACAGCTTGTTTTAAAGCCGTATAGTTCTATATTTCGGAAAGGAGCCTATCAGAATTGGACAACGAAATCCTTGATAAAACACAGGAACTGACACCTGATCCTGTCGAAGAAGCTGCCGAAAAGGTTGTGGACGAATCGGAAGTCATAGATGAATCCGTCACTTCGTCTCCCGCATTTGAATATCAGCCTCCGGAAGTTACCATTCCGGACCCTGTTCAGCCGGAGTCTGTTCAGCAGCCGTTTCAGCAACAGCCGGTTCAGCAGCCCTATTACCCGCAGCAGCCCGTTCAGCAACAGCCTGTCCAGCAGCCGTATTATCCACAGCAGCCGGTTCAGCAGCAGCCCTATTATCCGCAGCAGCCCGTTCAGCAACAGCCTGTCCAGCAGCCCTATTACCCGCAGCAGCCGGTTCAGCAGCCGACGGCTATTCCGTCTACCACCGAGCAATACTATCAGTACACACCTGTAAATCCCGCCCTTCTCTCTCAGCAGAATTCCGCTGACGGATTTGCTATTGCTTCACTGATCTGTTCTTTGGCAGGTCTGGTTTGTTGCTGCACTGTTTTGCCATCCCTTCTGGCCGTCATCTTCGGCGCGATTTCAAAGGCCAAGAATGACGGAACACGTCCTACCGGAATGTCTACCGCAGGATTGGTTCTTGGCATTATCGGGTTGATTTTTAATCTCCTGGTTATCATGGCTATGATTTACTCTAATTGATTTCTATTGATTATTACTGATTATGTCAAACGGCTTTGTATCCACAGTGATACAAAGCCGTTTGTTTTTTTATTCTGTTATCAGATGCCGCTCTCCGATGGAAAAGCCCACTGCTTCACACTCAATCCAGAACAGGAAACAACGCCGGATTCCTGTTCTTTTTGTCGAAGACATTGTTATACTGCAATATCTGGTATTGCTCCAGCCAGGAGCGTTCCTCCCCGGAAGCAGCGTCAAAGGGCAGAAAGCGTGCCGAACGGTTTGAATAAAAACCGTTCGCGTTGACGGACGGGATCACCTTCTCCATGTCAGACAGGAATCTGTTATAGACCGGCAATTCCAGACCGGCAGCCTCATACATATACGACGACAAATAATTCAGGCTGGTGCAGTTGATGTGCTTCTCCTCAATCTCATAATTCGCCCAGACGAAGAAAGGCACTTTGTACCGGTTCTGAATTTCATCCAGAGAACCGGCGTTATACCCGCAGACTTCTCCGTAGAATTCTTCTTCTATCTTGGGTTGATGATCTCCAAAAAACACGATCACCACCTTGTCATCCGCTTCGGAAAAATAACGGATAAGATACTCCACCGCCTTGTCGGTTTCATGAATCAGAGAAAGGTACTGTTCCGTCAGCGGATAGGAATGAGAATATCCAGAAAGCGACACGGCCTGGGATTTTACATAGGCGCTCTTATTGTAGCCCCCGTGATTCTGCATCGATACGCCGAACAGAAACAGGGGTACGTCGTGTTCCTTTTCATAAGTCTGAATGATCTGTTCAAACATTTCCTGATCGCTGACAAATGATCGGATCGTTTTCTTCCCGGGAAACGAATCCAAAAAAAAGCACTCGTCAAAGCCCAAATACGGATAAGCCACCGAACGATTCCAGCTGTCGGCGTAAAACGGATGAAACGCCAGACACCGGTATTGATAACGTGATTTGAGGTAAGACACCATGGAATAGGCCGGACTTCTCACATACTGTGTGTAAGGCACGGAATTCACCGGCAGCCACGCCATTGAATTGCCGGTGAGAAATTCATACTCCGAGCTGGAGGTATTGCCGCCGAAGACGGACACCAAGGTGCATCCGGAGATGGCGTTCTCTTGCAAAGATGAGATAAACGGTGTGACTTCAATATTGGTATGGATTTCTCCGTTGAGACTGAGATCAGAAAACGCCTCGTCCATGATCACAATAAGATGCGGCTTTTCTTGATCGGCGTCGTTGTCTTCCGGATCCTGCTCATACCGAACGCAAATATCCTCAATATACCGGATGCTGTAATCCTTCGGCTTATCCACTCCCATTTTGGAAATCCCCGCAACAAAATTCAGTATGAATCCGTTATAGACGGCGCCTTCATCCGCCCAATTGTATCTGGTGATACCGGATGCATACAGAGTTCCCAATAAACTGCCCACAAGACCGACTACCACCACAGCGATTCTGATTCTGACGGGCAATCCTGCCTTTCTCCCTGAAATCCGGCAAAACAGCCAGATATAGCCGATATAAAACAGCCAGGAAAACAGCAGCACCCACGGCACAGGGAATAAACTGTAATTATCCAGGACATTCATCGCTGTGCCGGCAGAGAAGATATCGATGGGATCCAGCAGGCGGTTTCTGAATTGAAACACATAGGTGTTGGCGGTTGCCAGTATCATAAAAATCAGTGTGCTGATAATTACGGAACTTCTCGCCAGATTTGTCAGACCGTAGAATAACAAAAAAACCGCATATACAATAAGTACTCCCGCAAGAAATCTGAAGAAACCCATCATCATGCTGGATGAAAAAATCATCACCTGTGAAAGAACAACGGTCATGACCGAAGCCACAAATCCGGTGATCAGATGCAGAGGAACAACATATCTGTCTGGCAATTCATCTGTCAGTTTTTTGATGCTGCCCAGTACATTATAGACAAAATGAAAGGCCAGGCCGGAAATCAACAAGGATAACACAGACAGCACCACGCGGATATCGAGATTTTTGCGTTGAAGGAACTGATTCAGCCCGGGTGAACTCACCCATCTGTTGTAAAAAAACAGTCCAAAAGATAAAGTGGCAAATGCCGCCGCGACAATGAGACGTTTTCTTTCTGGTGATGTCATATCGCCGGCGACCGGCTTTTTGCGAACGATCAGTACCGTCCCCGCAATGAAAAGCAGCAATAACGCTATCACAAACGATTTTTCAGTCTGACTGAAAAGCATCAGCACAGCGCCATAGGATATCACTACAGGCAGATTTTCAAGAATTCTCTTTTTCACGCAGTCTTACACTTCCTGTCAACATAGAATTGTCCATACAGTTTGATTATTCAACCAAAATGCTACCATATTTTTGGAGTATTGTCAACACTTTATAACAAAACAGCTTTGTATCCCTCCTGTATGAGATGCAAAGCTGTCTGACATTTCATTATTCGATTCTCTCGAAATCCTCCGCACCGTGTTTGCAGAGAGGACATACAAAATCCGGCGGAAGCTCTTCGCCCTCATAGATATATCCGCAAATCTTACAACGGAAGCCCTTCTTCGCACTCGCCTGCGGTTTTGGCTTGACATTGGCATGATAGTAATTGTAGGTCATAGCCTCGTTGTCACTCAGGGTGTCGCAGTCTGCCACACGGGCGATAAACATCGTATGCGTGCCAAGATCCACACTGGAAATAACCCAACCGCTGATATAGGCACACGCGTGATCTGTCAGGCGCATGAGTCCGTTGCCTGTCCGGGTCGCTCCGTCAAAGCCCTTGAATTTATCCGCCGTCCGTCCGCTCTGGAATCCGAATCTCTCGAAAATTCCGAAAGGCGCCGTCACGTCAATGATGCTGATATTGAATTTATTGGTAGCGGCTATCATATCGTGGGTCAGATTCTGTTTGTTGACCGTCACCGCAATACACATGGGGGAAGACGTCACCTGCACAACCGTGTTGACAATACAGGCATTATCCTTGCCGTCCTGTTGACTGCTCAGCACAAACAGTCCGTACTGAATTTTCTGCAACGCTTTTGTATCCATAAACAAACACCTCCGTTTAGTGATAAGTATATTATACAGTTTACTTCTCTGATTGTCAATTATTCCGGGGGCATATTCCGAAAATATTGTTTCCCATGCGTTCCGACTTATCCTCTGTCAATCGTGGAATGATGCCTTGAATTTACAAATTGATTGACTTTCCTATGAAAGAATGCTATACTGAATGCAAGACGCACTACGCGGCTAATTCAATAACAAGGATGGATGATGATGGTTAAAAATATTACCGATTCCGTTATTTACATCGGCTGTGACGACGCCGATCTCGACCTCTTTGAAAGTCAGTTTGAAGTTCCCAACGGCATGGCATACAATTCCTATGCTATCATGGACGAAAAGATCTGCATTTTTGACACCGTGGACAAGCGCAAGTCCGTCGACTGGCTCGCCAATGTCCGTGAGGCACTCGGCGACAGGAAAGCCGATTATCTGGTCATTTCCCACATGGAACCCGACCACACCGGTACGATCAAGGCTGTCGCGGAAATGTTCCCCGAAATGAAGATTGTAGGAAACGCCAAGACCTTCGCATTCTATGACCAGTTCTATTCCTATGACATTTCCGACAGAAAGATCGTCGTCAAGGAAGGCGATAAGCTTGATCTCGGATCACGCACCCTGACCTTCACGATGGCGCCGATGGTGCATTGGCCGGAAGTCATGATGACCTACGACAGCAAGGATAAGATATTCTTTACCGCCGACGCATTCGGTAAATTCGGCACCCTCGACACCGACGAGGACTGGGCTTGTGAAGCTCGCCGCTACTACTTCAATATCGTCGGCAAATACGGCGCCCAGGTACAGTCTGTGATCAAGAAGGCGGACGCCCTGGACATTCAGATCATCTGCCCGCTGCACGGTCCGATTCTTACGGAAAATATCGGCTACTACATCGACAAGTACCGCGTCTGGAGCAGCTATGAGCCGGAGGACAAGGGAATATTCATCGCTTACGCCTCCATCCACGGCAACACCGCCGCTGCTGCCATGCAGCTCAAGGAACTGCTGGAAAGCAAGGGTGCCGAGAAGGTTTCCATCGCAGACCTTTCCCGCGAGGATATCGCCGAGGCAGTGGAGGACGCCTTCCGCTACGACAGGATGGTGCTGGCCTGCTCGACCTACAATATGGGACTCTTCACTCCGATGGATCGTTTCCTCCACCTGCTCAAATCAAAGGACTTCCAGAACCGTACCGTGGCTCTCATGGAGAACGGCACATGGGCGCCGATGGCTGCCAAGCTGATGAAAGCACAGCTGGATGGCATGAAAAACATCACCGTTCTCGACACCGTCGTTTCCATCAAGTCCTCGCTCAAGGGCGAAACCCCCGAATCAATGGTCAAGCTCGCCGACGAGCTGCTCAAGTAATTCCGCCAGACATTCCTCATTGAAACATTGCAAAAAGCCGAACGGATTGAAACAGTCCGTCCGGCTTTTTGTGTGTTCCTTTAAGGTGCAGAAACCAGTCGGTTCCGCTTTATAATTTGACAATCAGTGCCGTCTTGGCGGGAATAGTCAGACCGCCGCCGAAGCTGACGCTCTTTCCGGAGAGAAGGTCAGTTCCGCTGCCTGCTCCCGCGTCAAAATGCGCGGTGTAGGGTGATTCGTCCATATTCAGGGCGAAAATCACACGCTCGCCTTCAAACTGCCGGAGAAATACCAGCTGCTTGGAATTGATGTGAAGCTGCTTGTAGCCGCCGCGGCAGAGCGCGGGAGAGGATTCCCTGACAGCATAAAGTCTGCTGATATACGCCGACAGGTTATTCCAGCCCTTCTTGGCAAGGTTTTCGGAAAATTCGGGGCGCAGGGCATCGTCGCCCTGGCTCTTCTGGGCTTCCATGCCGAATTCGCTGCCGTAGTAAACAGCAGGTATGCCGGGCATCGCAAACAAAAGCGAATAGGCCAGGTGCAGGTTGCTCTTGTCGGTGAGAATGGAGGCAATACGGGTTACGTCATGATTGTCGGCAAAGCAGTAGAGATTCTTGCCCTTGTAGATGGTCCACTGCTCGTCGGCAAACTGCCGGTTGAGCGAATAGCCTATCTCATGCATATTCGCGCAGTTGAAGGAGGAATAGAGTCCCTTGTAGCATTCATAGTTGGTAACGGAATCGAGCATTGCGTCGTTGCACCAGATGTTGTAATCGCCGTGCAGACATTCGCCCAGCAGGAAGAAGTCATTCCACTTGCCCTTGCAGAAGTCGTGCAGCTCCTTCAGAAAATCGCGGTCGAGGCAGTAGGCCACGTCGAGCCGCAGACCGTCGATGCCGAATTCATTGACCCAGCCCTCAATGCAGCTGAAGAGATGGCGCTTGACGTCAGGATTCCGGAGATTCAGCTTGACAAGGTCGTAATACCCTTCCCAGCCTTCGTACCAGAAGCCGTCGTTATAGTTGGAATTGCCGTCGAACTTGACGTTGAACCAGTCCTTGAAAGACGAGTCCCATTTATGCTGCCTGACGTCCTTAAACGCCCAGAAATCCCTGCCTACATGGTTGAACACGCCGTCAAGGATCACTCTGATCCCGTTCTTATGAAGCTCGGCACACACATCGGCAAAATCCCTGTTGGTGCCGAGACGGCGGTCAATCACACGGTAATCGGCTGTGTCGTAGCCGTGCTTGGTGGACTCGAACACCGGCCCGAAGTACACCGCGTTTGCTCCGAGCTTACTGATGTGGCGGACAAAGGGGATGACATTCCGGATCTTGCCCGTCGGCTGAGAGGAAAAGTCATTGTACCGGTTTTCGCCGCAGAAGCCCAGCGGGTAAATATGATAAAACGCCGCGTCCCGATACCAATCAACGGCGCTGCTCATCCGCGCCGCCTTGGGAACCTCCGGCAGTTTTTCCACAACCGCAGGAATCTCAGTCGCTGCCACCGATTCATCGGATGCCCGGGTCGGCTTCTGCACCCTTTCCGGCACCGTCGGTACATGATTGTCGCCCGGATAAACCTGATGCCAGTCGGCGCGGAGCCTGTCGCAGGAATCCAGAATATCAAAGGACATCCATGTCGGATACATCGGGGATTCGGAAAGACCTTTCTCAAGACATTCCGTGACATGGCTGATTTCATAGCCGTATTTCTTTTCGAGGCTGTCGGAATCGCTGTATTCGCGGATGATTTTGCTGTCCCTGATGACATAGGCGGTGCTTGCCTTCACAAAGTCGGGGAGCACTATCACGCCTTTTGTCCCGGTGATTTCGGCGTGGTTGGCGCTGTACTCCAATCCGCAGGAAACCGACGCCGTACCGCCCTTGTAGAATTTCATGACCGCAGCCGACTGCCAGTCAATGCCGTTTTCACAGTGAACCACCGTCGATCTGATGTCGCCGGGACGGCCTCCGAGAAGCCATTGCGCGAGGAAAATGTTGTATACGCCGATATCGAGCAGCGCGCCGCCGCCCATTTCAAACGAAATGACACGGTCGGAAGTATCATATTTTGTCTTGCCGGAATAGGAGGCGTTTACCTCTCTGACCTCGCCGATCAGACCTTCGTCTATCCACTCGCTTGCCTTGATGATCGCCGGCAGAAACCTCGTCCACATCGCTTCCATGAAGAACACTTTGTTTTCCTTCGCCGCCTCAATGACCGCTTTTGCCTGACGGGAATTAAGCGCCATCGGCTTTTCACACAGCACCGCCTTTCCGCAGGCTATGGCTGCCAGCGAGCTGTCGGCGTGGTCAATGTGAGGCGTGCAGATATAGACGATATCCACATTCTCGTCCGAAGCAAGCTCCATCACGTTGTCATAAGCCGAGGCAATGCCGTATTTGCCGGCGAATTTCTTCGCGTTTTTCAGCGTTCGTGAGTACACTGCCGTTATCTCGGCAATTCCCGACTGGACCAGCGCTTTGCAGAATGTATTGGCAATTCTGCCGGTGCCGACAATTCCCCAACGGTACTTTTTACCGTCCTTGCCGTTCCTTGTGTTCTTCAAACACATCATTACTAAAACCACCTCAAAATAGTTAGACATAAAAAGAGGTCACCAATTTTCCGCACAGGAAAATTGAGCTGTGACGCGATGATTATTATAGCAAACCAAAATTCATATTGCAATAGCAAGAGGTTAAAAATTCAAAAAATCACACAAAAATGCGACGGATATGTGGGATTACGCACATATCCGCCGCTTGGTTTACAAGATATGACTGTTATGCCAGTCCGGCTTTCTTGAGGTTCCGGTTGTGCTCCGAAAGCGTCGCCGCCGCGTAGAAATTGCCCTTTGCGTCGGAGCAGAAATAATAGTAGTTGGTCTTGTCGTGATACAGCACCGCTTCAATGGAGTCCACACTGGGATTGCAGATCGGGCTGGGCGGAAGTCCCTTCAGACGGTAGGTATCACAGACACCCTTGTTGTTGTTGATCCAGTCGTCCTTTTCCGCCTTCGTCAGCTTATCGGAAGCCTGCAGCTCCTTCTTGGTGGAATAGGGATACCAGCGTGTCGCGTCGGACTGCAGCTTGCCGCCTGTGCCCTTGCTGTTGTGAAGTCGGTTGTAGAAAACCGAGGCAATGATCATTCGCTGGTCGGATACGCTTGCCTCGCGTTCCACAATGGAAGCAAGTGTGATGACTTCATCCATCGACATGCCGATCTTCTTTGCCTGCGCCTCATAATCGGCTGTCCAGTGCTTGCCGTATTCGTTGAGCAGACGGTTGATGGCATTGACCGAACCTTCATTCAGGTAGAAGTTGTAGGTATCCGGGAAAAGGAATCCTTCCACCTTGTAGGTACGCTTCTTGTTCTTGGTGTTCACGTTGGACATGAATTTCTGTGTGAACTTGACCTCGCTGGCGCTCTTGAGGAAAGCCTCGGCTTCGCATACACCGTTGTCCTCCATCAGGACGGCGATCTGCTGCACGGTAAGACCCTCGGGAATGGTAACGGTGATGGTGCTCTTATCCGCGCCGGCAGGACGTCTCAGCTTCTGAAGTATCTGATTGTAGTCGGATTTGGAATTGATGGTGAAAGTTCCCGCTTTGAAGCCGGTCGACTTCTTGGAGAACTTGGCGTAGGTCTTGAAGAAGAAGGGGTATTCCACCACGTCGTTGTCATCCAGCAGCCGCGTCACTTCATCCAGATCGGCTCCCTTGGGTACGTCGATCACAATGTCGGTTTCATCCTTGACAAGAGCAAACATGTCGTTGACGCCTACAATGAGATAATAGGACAGAAGTATCGAGATGGAAAGCACCGCCGCGGAATACACCAGCGCGATCATACATCCTCTGTTGCGCTTGCGGATCGACTTTTGCTTGCTTCGCATCTGCTTGGGAGCGATTGCGCTGTCGTCCTCAATCTGGTATGTATCGCCCATGCTGCCCGTCACGACACGCTTGGCGGTGGCGGGATTCAGTTCTTCACGCGTCTTCTTTTTACGGGTCGCAGGGGATCCCACCTTGCTGCGCTGCGGTTGCGCGACCGCCCTTCTGGCGGCAGACATTTCCTTCCTGGCAGCCTCGGCGTCAAAGTAATCGTCCTCGGAAATGTCTACATGGAAACCTCCGGAACGATCTGAAGCATTCATTGATCCGGTTTTTCTGTCATCGGTGTACTTGCCGACGGCAGAAGAGTGTGTGCTTTTCTGACCGCTTTCGGAATAGGGACGCGGATTTCTTGCACCGGACGGCTGGGAGCTTCTTGAACCGCGGCCTGCTCCGGCATGTCTGCTTTTGTATGCTCCGTCGTTGTCGATTCCTCTGTAATTGTCACTCATTGCTGTTACCTCCCTGTGGGTTCATTTGCTTCTCATTCTGCCTTTATTGAGGCGTGAATCCATGCACAAACGCAGATATTTTTCGGTGATAAGACGGTCTACCGGTCTGTCAAACCGGCCGTGCGGCAGCTTGTACTGAACGCATGCGCTGTAGCAGAGTCCTACTGTCCAGCCGCTGTACCGTGACAGAAACCTGTCATAATATCCCTTTCCGTAGCCAAGCCGATAGCCCCATCTGTCAAAGGACAGTCCCGGCACAATGCATATCGGATGGCCGGTGGAATCATAGATCCTGCCGGGATCCGCTTCCGGTTCACGCACTCCGAACGTCCTGGGATGCAGCTCATCCAGCGAGTCGATGAAATAGAAATCCATCTCCCGCGTACCGTCCACACATCTAGGACATGCCACACGCTTGCCTTCGCTGAGTGCGGTTGTGATGATCTTCTCAGTGCTGACTTCTATTCCGGTAGAAACATAGGTCAGCAATACATCGCTGCGGGTATAGGATGTGCTGTGAAGAAACATATCGGTAATAATATCGTCCATACGCTGCTTGACCGCCGGATCCAGTGCGGAACGCATCTGTTTTATGCTTTGTCTCAGATCGGATTTGACAAGCCTTATGTCTTCCTTCATATAATAGCTCACGGCTGGTACACCGCATCGGATACGGCGGTTGCCTTTTCCGGTCCGAGAAGCACATTGACCAGTTCACAGCCGAAATTCACTGCATAGCCGGCGCTCTTTGCCGTGGTAACGCCGTCGTCGGTGATCACCGGTTTATCAGAAACCTTGCGGCAATTCAGTTCATTCTCATATCCCGGGAAACAGGTGGCGTATCTGCCTCGGAGGTAGCCGTTGTGTCCCAGTATCGAGGGTGCTGCGCAGATGGCGGCAATGTGTATGCCGTTTTCCCAGCAGTATTCCAACACGGCCTGAACGTATTCCGACTTTTCCAGATTGAGTGTACCCGGCATTCCTCCCGGAAGCACGATCATTTCGGCATTGGCCATGTCCATTTCCTTTGCCGTTATGTCGGCTGCAACTACGATGCCGTGTGAGCCGCGGACCGCTTCTCCGGTAACGCCGACCGTCATGACATTGACTCCTGCCCGTCTGAGCATATCCACAGGGGCAAGCGCTTCAACCTCTTCAAAGCCCTCTGCAAGCATAACATATACCATAAACTTATCATTCCTTATCAATATGAGGATATATCTATATTATAACACCGTTCTCACGTATGGCAATATACAAAATTTAAAAAATTGAGTTTTTTTATAAAAAATCAGTCAAGGGCCAGTCCGAGATAGGGCGTCCTTATCCCGTCCAGGGTGGTAATGGAAACCGGATTTTTGCCGTCGTTGCGGCAAATCATGGCAAAATCCACTATCTCGCCGAATTTTTCAAAGAATGTATCGTAAACCGGAAGCCGGAATACGAATTTTTTCGCTTTTGGGTAACTTTTGAGAATCCGGCTGAGCAGTGTAGGCGCAAAATGCTCCTTCACAATCATTTCGGTGATCTTCACCGTGCCTTCTTCTTCACTGCAAAAGGCATATCCGAAATCCCCGCCGTAGGAAAGTGTAACGATATGGCCGCCGTCATGTTCATGGCTGCTGACCGCGTATCGCAGCGCTGTGCCGTCCCATATCGCAAAGCCTTCTCTGTCCACCAGCATGTCCCGACGGAACACATAGACCTCACTCAGTTTCATCATGGTTTCGCGTATGCTGTCCGGAACATTCATCGCCCCTTTGCTCAGGAAAATCAGATCGGGACGATCCATGTAGACGATGCGGTTCCGATAGCATTTTTCAAAGCCATAACGCCCGTAATATTTGAAAAGTCGGGGCTCGGCCGGCACGGTGACGGAATATTTCAGCCTGCGGGACTGCCCCAGCTTCTGCGCCGTTTCGATCAGCTGCCGCATGATTCCCTGTCTGCGGTAATCCGGACGGGTGCAGGCGGCATAGATGTACTGCGAAGGCACGACGGCTCCGTCCTCCGCAATGCCCACATTCAGCAGATGCAGCATTGCCACCGGACGACGAACCGATTCATCCACAAAAACAAGGCAATTCTCCGGGACATATCTGTTCTCAAAAAAGTAGCGTATGTAGTCCTGCGAATCGCCGAAGCAGGTGCGCCACAGACGTTCCAGATCGCTTTTCATGCTGTCCTGCGGAAATACTATCATGCCGCTGTGTCACTCCTTGTAAGAATATTGAAGACGGAAATCAATTGCGCTGCGCGCTTGCTTTTATTTTGTTTTACCAGCAGAAATGTCCTCCGCGCTGTATTTGTCGAGCAGAATGTCGGGACAGTAGGAGAGCTTTGCCTTGCGCAGCCCTTCCTTTCCCAGATCCTCCTCGCGGTTGATGTATTCGTAATCCGACAACCGGTTGACGGCAAACTGATGGTTGATCATGGTATAAACACCGTCGTATTCCGTGTCGGCTTTTTCAAAATGGGTGACAAACACCCGCCTGTTCAGCGGCTCGCCGATGGTCATTGCCACGATCCTGCCGCCGACACGGAGCAGGCCGCCCACCATTCCAAGCCGTTCGAAATTCCCGAGCGCTTTTGCGATGGCGGTATTCTCCAGGCACAGTTCCACAGTCTCTTCCCCTTCCTGGTCCACAATCGCCTTTTCCAGGACGGAGGACGCAAATTCCATGCATTCGCGGCTGTTGGATGCGCCAATGTCTTCATACGCCCAGTCGGGATAGCTTCGCATGAATCTGCTGATGTGGTTGCGCTTGGCGTGGAATCTCTTTCCGCTGAGATGCATCAGATTTTCCGATTTGTAAATATAATCGAATTCGCTGCGCTGTTCCTCAAAGGCAAATTCACCGGGGAAGGCGGTGCGTAGTTCGTCGCACTGCCATTTTTCCGCGCAGTAGATCAGAAGGCGTTCGCCACGGCTGGCGGCGTCTTCGCGGAGTGCGGAAATCGCCGTATTAATTTCGTACTTCTTTCCCATCGGGTACATGAAGTAAGTGTGATCATTATCGTCCTTACCGCGGATCAGCAGACAGTCCCCCATTCGCGCCACTTCAGTGAAATAACGCTCCTTCCAGAGCCACAGCGTTGCAAAGGTGCAAAAGCAGCCGAAGTATTCGGTGCCTTCAAATATTTCGTCGATCCACGGCTTGTCATCAAGCCTGGGTTCATGAAAATTAAGCATTTTGTACATCCTGCCGTTTATTAAATAAGGCTGCCCTGCACGGCATTCCAGATTTCATCTGAAATCTGCTCTATGCCGCGTGGATTCACCCCGTCGCTGCATGCGATCACTTGCCACCCCAGCTTCTGCGCCGCATAGAGTGCCGACTGCCTGCATTGCTCCTGGAATGACAGGTCCGCTTCGTGAATATCCTTGCGGGATTCATCCCCGCTGTACCTCCCCGACATCAGAAGCTGCGATACCTGCGGGGGCATGTCCAGATAGATGACCTTGTCGGGAGAAGGAAGCTCCAGCAGACGGTACTCGTAATCCTCCAGCCATTTCAGAAAACAGTCCCATTGCTCACGCGGGAGCTTGGTCATCTGATAGACCGCGTTGGAGGTGGAATATCTGTCGGCCAGAATGTTCACACCGCTCAGATAATCGCCCTGCCAGTGCTTCTTGTAGGCGGCGTATCTGTCCACCGCGTAAAAGCTGGAAGCCGCATAGGCGTTCACCGAATCGGGAGAGCTGCCGAATTCGCCGGCCAGATAGCTCTTGACCAGAGCCGCCGAGGACTCAGCGTAATTCGGGAAGGAAATGTGCCGGACTGCATGTCCTGACGAAAGAATTCTATCCCGCAGCAGCGCAGTCTGTGTGCCTTTGCCGCTGCCGTCCAATCCCTCTATCACGATAAGACTGTGTTTTTTCATGCTTCGAACACTCCTTAACCGTTTTATTATATCAAATTTTCCTCTGCTATACAATAGAAAGCGCACGAATTTTCAATCTGTTAATAATCTCAGATTGGTTCGTGCGCTTGATTCTTTTATTTATCGTTTTTTGATTTTGGGGCAAGGCATAATTTGATATTCCCGTGTTTCTGTTGCGCCCGGGGGTATTTTTTTGGGGTGCGTTGCGGCGAGGGGCGCTGCCCCTGCACTTTTTGCCTGACGGCAAAAAAATGCTACCCCGGCAGGCACCTGCACCCGCCAAAGGGACATGGTCCCTTTGGAAACCCGCCGCTGCGCGCTTGCTTTTTCTTTTTTCTTTTTGTGCTATGCCTTTATCTGATGGCCGTACCCTCGGGAACGATATCGTCCACGAAGATTACCTGACAGCCGCAGGCATTATTGGTCGCAGCCAGCAGCATGCCGTTGCTCTGGACACCGGAGAATCGTGCCGGCGCGAGGTTGGCGACCACGATGATCTTTTTGCCGACAAGCTGTTCGGGGGTGTAGTCGTGCTTGATGCTGGAAACGATGACGCGCTCCTTCAATCCGTCGAAGAGGGTGAGCTTCAGGCAGTTGGCCGACTTGCGGATTTCCTGCGCCTTGACAATCTTACATACGCGCAGATCGATCTTGCTGAAGGTGTCGATGTCGATTTCTTCTTTGATCTCCGCCACCGGATCAGGATCGCCGTAGACCTTCTCCGGGACAGCTTCCTCTACCACGGGGGGCTTGTCAAGCTCTTTTTCCTCTTCGGTCTGGGGGTAGGAGAAATCCAGCAGTCCCACATAGCGTTCCGGCTCGATGGCATAGAGGAAGAGATACAGACGGGGACCCTTCTCCTTGTCGATAAGCAGCTTGTAGACGCTCTTGAAGAACGCGCCCTGCAGCTTTTTCAGTTCCTTGTCGGTCATGGCGTTCACGTCGAACACCTGCTTGGGAATGTCGTAGAGCTGGGTGTTGAGTTCGTCGAGATTGTAGCCGCCCTTGGCGAGATAATCGTGAAGAAGTGCGATCTCCTTCTTTTCCTCATCAGAGAGTGTGTTGTATACCTCAAAATTGCGGGTAACGCGGAGCTTATTCACCTGATCGGGAGCACACTGCTCCAGCCAGTACTTCGCCCTGTCAAGACGGTCGGCAAACTGTTCGTACTTGTAGGGCGTACCGATCTTTTCAAAGACGGTTTCCAGCATGGGAATATTGAAATCCACCACAGAACCCAGCTGCACAAGCAAGCTCATGGGAACGGTTTCAATGGTACGGTCACCGATGGTGGTGTTGTACATGATGGACTTCACGTAATCATCGGCTGTGCCTTCCTTCACGGCGTTGTACATCTTGTCGAATTCAAAATACTGACGCAGGATGCCGTCGTCAAAGCAGAAATCAAACGCCTTGAGCGGTTCGGTCTTGGAGTAGAGCCAGAGAATGACCTCCGGCTGGTAAATCTTCATCAGTGCGTCGGGCGTCAGGTTGAGTCCTGAAGAACCGGACATCTTGCCGGTGGTTCCCTTGATGCCGATGAATTCATAGCCCTGGAAGATCGGCGGCTCATAGTCAAAGATCGCCTTGGAAATTTCCTTGCTGGTATCATAGCTGCCGTTGACCGTGGCGTGATCCTTTCCGCCCGGTTCAAAGTCAACGCCTTCGAACATCCAGCGCATCGGCCAGTCGATCTTCCACGCCAGCTTGCAGTTGTGTTCGTTGTTGAAGTCAAAGCTGCCGTGATGGCCGCAGGCGCATTCGTACTGGGCGGTCATGGTTTCTTCGTCGAAGGAAGTGATCTTGGTGGTATCCTTGCCGCATTCGTGGCAGTAGATGCCCACAGGGAAATAGGCTTCCCTCTCCCCTTCCTGCGCGTCCTGCGTGCGGTGGCTGTCGAGAATATCGAAAATCTCGCCGCGGTGGCGGATGGCGTGAAGGACATATTCGGTGTATTTGCCGCTGCGGTACATCTCCGACTGATAGCGGTAGTCCATTTCTATGCCGAATTTCTCAATGGACGCCATGAATTCCCGCTCGAAGTACTCGGCATAATTCTTGGCATCGGAATCGGCAAACGGGTTCTTTACATCGACATAGGGCATTCCGATGTATTTCTCGAAATCACCGTCCACCTTGGCAACGTTGACCGGCACCTTTCTCAGGCGGTCGAATTCATCCCAAGAAAAGAGCAGACGAGCTTTCTTTCCCTTTGCCCTGAGTGCACGCACCACGAAGTAGCTGGTGGCAATGTCGCGGAAATTGCCTATATGAATCGAGCCGGACGGACTGATACCTGCCGCGCAAACGTATTCTTCCTTATCGGGATTGCGCTCGATAATTCGCTGTGCTATTTCTTCTGACCAATGCATTTTTCCATTCTCCTCAAAAGTGTATTATATAATATTTTACTTTAAATGGTCAAAAAAGTCAATATATTAATTTCGATAAGATCGTAAAAGTTGGTTTTACAGGGTGCGAAGTCCCTTGGGATACCGGTTTTTGAGCCTGCCTCCGGAACATTTGCCGAAGCCTGTCACTGTACCGCCGCAGGCGACGGCCGCATATCCTTTGAGCGAGCCGTCAATCGGTATTTCCTCCCCGTGCAGGAATGCCGCCAGTTCACGCGAATCGGGATTCAATGATACCGCAGACCGACATTCCTCCGCCTGTGCCGCCATAAACAGCGCATGAGAAGGTTCAATGCGGTTCTTCATGCTCTCGCCCAGCAGCACACCGCCCCGGAGAATTCCCATCCCCTTGACTTCAGGCATCCTCTCCGGAAGAATATAAAGACTGTCCCCTATCCTGCGGATTTCGCCGTAAGGCTCCGTACGGAAGCATTCTCCGAAAAGCTCGTACGCGCGTTTTTCTTCATCGCGTTTCTTGTCGTTGCGGCTGTCAAAGAATTCCGTGCCCGAGGAATCGCCGTTTTTGCGCAGTCTTGCGGCAAAATGCCCTTCGCCGCCGTCCATCGGGAATATCCTGCGGGTCAGGGTGAGGTCGTATTTTTCGCTGCGGTCGTACCCCGTTCTTCCGAACGCTACGCCGCTGTCCTCAAGGCTGAATTCCGGATGACTGTCGAGAAAGGCGGTTATCACGTCCTCATTCTCGCGGAAAGAGAAGGTGCAGGTGGAATAGACCAGCACGCCGCCTTCCCGCAGGCACTTCGCCGCGCTGTCGAGAATGGCAAGCTGCCGCACGGCGCAGGCTGCGGAATGCTCCGGCGACCAGTCGGTGACCGCCTGCGGATCCCTGCGGAACATCCCTTCCCCGGAACAGGGGGCGTCCACCAGCACGCGGTCAAAGAATCCGGCAAGCCCTTCCCCGAGACGGTCGGGATGCGCACTGGAAACCACACAGTTGCGGATTCCCATGCGTTCGACATTGGAAAGAAGAATCTGGGCACGCCTGCGGACATATTCGTTGCTCCAGAGCAGCCCTTTTCCCTGCAGCAAAGCCGCAATCTGGGTGGACTTTCCTCCGGGAGCCGCGCAGAGATCCAGCACCTTCTCGCCCGGCTGCGGGTCGAGAACGGTAACCGCCGACATGGCCGACGGTTCCTGGGAGTAGAACGCGCCGGCGTGGTGCCAGGGGGAATTGCCGATGCCCGGTTCATCCGACTCAAGATAGAATCCGCTTTCGGAAAAAGGGCAGCTTCTGATGGGAAGGCCTAACCTGTCGGCGTTCTGAACGGAATATTTCAATGTGTTGATCCGTATTCCCTTCAAATGCCGGCCATGCATACAGGCTTCAAATGTATCGTACTCGCTGCCGAGCATCTGCTTCATATCGTTCAGAAAAGCTCTGTGTAGTTCTATTCCGGATCACCCACCTTTGAATATCTCGTGACTTTTTTAAACTCAAAATCCGCATTGCCATTCAGTGTCGCTACGGTATTGTTTTTTCCCACCACTATGTAATCAAACAGACTCACGCCGATATTCCTGAGAGCGTCAGACACCTGATTGGCAATGCACAGATCTGCCCTGTGAAGGATGCCCCTGCCTTTGCAATAATTGCGCGCAAGCAGCACACGGGTGGTATTGGTTCCCATCACCATACGAATAATAGTCCGGATATCAAGCTCATCGGCGGAAACCGTTCCTTCCTGGAGATAATGCCAGTTCAGCATGCACTGTTTGTTGTCTATAAATAATACAATCAGGCATTCGATCGGGGAAAAGGTCAGCTTTCTGACGGCAAACTCCGCTATATTCCTCATGCCTATGATAACCTCGTTCTGTCTGCGGTCTTCTTTGTACTCTTTGGACAGTTCCTCAAATAGAGTGAGAAATAAAGCTGTATGCTCGCCCACGCCCTCCACCTGCATAAGCTGCTCCACATCGGCGCAGAATACGCCCTCCAGACTTCCGAATCGTTCCAGAAGTGCGTGCGCAAGCTCGTTGGTATCTTTCTGCGGTATGGTGTAAAACAGAAGCAATTCCAGAATGTTATGTTCCTCAAAGCCGTCTAGTCCGTCCCTGATAAAGCGTTCTCTCAGCCGGTCTCTGTGACCGCCGTGCTTATTTCCGTCTGAAGGCATACCATCATTCCCTATTATTTATTACCTGCTATGGATAAGAATCGGTTTTAGTCCTTTCTGGAATCGATCATTTCTTTCATGATCGGCAGCATTTCCGATGCGAGATAGAGCGAACCGCAAACCACCACTGCCGCCGCTTCGTCGGTCATATCAAGCGCGATGGCTGCCGCCTTTTTCAGATTGTCTACCGGTTTGACGGTGACGCCTTCCCGGACGAACTGCTGCGCGCAGGCGGCAAGATCCTTTGCGCTGAGCGCTCTGGGACTGTCGGGAGTGACGGTCAGCACCATATCAAAGCGAGGAACGATTTCCGAAAGCGCCGATTCGTAAGCCTTGTCACGCAGCATTCCTATGATGCCGACGATATTCCTGCCCCCCAGCAAGGCGTCGATCGAGCTGCAAAGCGCTCCTATGCCGTCGGGATTGTGCGCACCGTCTACCACTACCAGCGGATCGTGGGAGATGATGTCAAACCGCGCAGGAATCTTGGCTTTGGCTATGCCCGCGACGATTTTGTCATCCGGCAGTTTCAGCCCGTATTCATTCAGTTCCCTGGCGGCATTGATAACGGTTACTGCATTTTCCACCTGATGAGGACCCGGCAGCGGAACCATAAAGCGAAGTCCGCCGTAAACCGCTTCCGTCATCGTGGGGAGCATGGTTTTGACCTTGACCGTATCCATGCCGCTGACGATCAGAGGACTGCCCAATTCCGCGCATCTTTTCTCTACCACCGATACAGCCTCTTTCGTCTGGTTCGGCGCAAGCACGACCGGACATCCCGGCTTGACTATGCCCGCCTTCTCCGCTGCGATCTTCTGCACCGTATCGCCCAGAATGTCGGTGTGGTCGAGCGATATTTTGGTGATCACCGAGCAGAGCGGTTCCCTGATGACATTGGTTGAATCCAACCTGCCGCCCAGCCCACATTCCAGCACCACCACATCACATTCCTTCAGGCTGAACCAGAGGAAGGCAACCGCGGTGATCAGTTCAAACTGGGTCAGGCTGCAGCCGGATTTTTCCAGCAGGTCATTGACCGTGCGGACTTTGGTCATCAGCTCGGCAAATTCTTCCTCGCTGATCATTTCGCCGTCCACCATGAAGCGTTCGCGGAAATCAATCACATAGGGAGAAGTGAAGAGTCCGGTCTTGTATCCCGCGCCGGTGAGAATCGAGGCGAGCATAGTGCAGGTGGAACCTTTGCCGTTTGTACCGGCGACGTGGATACACCTCAGCTTGTCCTGCGGATTGCCGAGATAAGTCATCATTTTGGTGATGCGTTCCAGCCCCGGCTTGATGCCGAATTTCTCGGTAGAGTCTACATAGGCTCTTGCCTCTGTATAATTCACAAAAACACCTCGTTCAAGCAGTATTCCGACGCCTATTGTATGACAAACTGACGCCGGAATACGCTGTGCAAAATGTGTGGGAAGTTATGGATTTATCTGAATTTCTCCATGGTTTCCAGAATAATCGCCTTGCGTTCCTCCGCCTTGGCGAGCTTGGTGCGTTCGGCTTCGATGACATTGGCGGGCGCCTTGGAAACGAATTTTTCGTTGGCCAGCTTGCCCTGCAGCATCGCGATGTCCTTTTCGGCCTTTTCAAGCTCTTTGTTCAGACGGGCGAGTTCCTTTTCCTTGTCCACCAGCTCATCGAGCGGAATGAGAATCTTCGCGCCGTCGGAAATGATGGTGACCGCACCTTCTATAGAGAAGCTCTCTCCCACTTCCACCGCGCTTGCCGAAGCCAGCTTGTCAAAGAATTTCGCGCCGTGCTCGAAGGTTTCGCCGTAGGCAGTTTCGATGTAGACATGCGCCTTTTTGGAGGGGGGAACATTCATCTCGCTGCGGCGGGTCCGTATCGCCTTGATTGCCGACATGATGCGCTCCATCTTCTCCGCTTCGCCGCTGAAAACGAAATCCTCCCTGTATTCCGGCCACTTGGCAAGCATGAGCGTTTCGCCTTCGTGGGGAATGATGGTGAAGATTTCCTCTGTGACAAAGGGCATGAAGGGATGAAGCAGCTTGATGATGTCGGTGATGACATAGAGCAGCACCGCACGGGCATCGGCTGCCGTCTTGCCGCCCGCGTTCAGACGGGTCTTGGCAAGCTCGATGTACCAGTCGCAGTAGCAGTCCCAGATGAAATCGTACAGCTTGGCGACCGCGACGCCGATATCGAAATGCTCCATATTTTCGGTCATTTCTTTGATGAGGGTATTCAGTCTGTCGAGAATCCACTTGTCCTCGAGTTCCAGCTTTTCGGGAATGCCCGGCATGTCGCCGTCCTCGACATTCATCATGACGAAGCGGGTGGCGTTCCACAGCTTATTGGCAAAGTTGCGGCAGGCTTCCACCTTCTTTTCGCTGTAACGCATATCGCTGCCGGGGCTGATGCCGTTGACAAGCGAGAAGCGGAGGGAATCGGCGCCGTATTTATTGATGATCTCCAGCGGATCAACGCCGTTGCCAAGCGACTTGGACATCTTGCGGCCTTCGCTGTCTCTCACAATGCCGTGAATGAAGATGTTGTCAAAGGGCGCCTGGTTCATGTTGTGGACGCCGGAGAAGATCATTCTGGCAACCCAGAAGAAGATGATATCGTAGCCGGTGACAAGGGTGCTGGTGGGATAGAAGTAGTCCAGATCCTCGGTCTTTTCCGGCCAGCCCAGTGTGGAGAAGGGCCAGAGCGCCGACGAGAACCATGTGTCAAGGGTGTCCTCGTCCTGATGAATGTGCGTGCTGCCGCATTTGCAGCACTTGTCGGGAGCCGTTCTGGAAACGGTGATCTCTCCGCAGTCGTCGCAGTACCACGCGGGAATTCTGTGTCCCCACCAGAGCTGCCTGGAAATGCACCAGTCACGGATATTCTCCATCCAGTTGTAGTAAATCTTGTCGAATCGCTCGGGGACGAATTTCGCTTCGCCGCTGCGGACCGCTTCGATGGCCGGCTCCGCAAGGGGCTTCATCTTGACGAACCACTGCTTGGAAACTCTCGGCTCGACGATGGTCTTGCAGCGGTAGCAGGTGCCGACATTGTGCTTCATCGGCTCGATCTTGACAAGGAATCCGCCCGCGTCGAGATCGGCCACAATCGCCTTACGGCATTCCTCGCGGGTCATGCCGGCGTATTTGCCGCCCTGTTCGTTGATGGTGGCGTCCTCATTCATCACGTTGATGACCGGAAGATTGTGGCGCAGACCCACTTCAAAGTCGTTTGGGTCGTGGGCAGGCGTGATTTTCACAACGCCGGTTCCGAAGTCCATCTCGACATATTCGTCCGCAACGATCGGAATTTCCCTGTTATAGAGGGGAAGAATGACGGTCTTGCCGATGAGGTGCTTGTAGCGTTCGTCGTCCGGATGAACCGCAACGGCCGTATCGCCGATCATGGTTTCGGGGCGGGTGGTGGCAAGCTCCAGGTAACCGCTGCCGTCGGAAAGCGGATAGCGCAGGTGCCAGAAGAAGGCGTCCTTCTCCTCAAATTCAACCTCGGCATCGGAAATGGAGGTCTTGCAGTGGGGACACCAGTTGATGATTCGCTCGCCTCGATAAATCAGGCCTTCCTCATACATCTTGTTGAAGACCTCGGTAACCGCCTTGGAGCAGCCTTCGTCCATGGTGAAGCGTTCACGGTCCCAGTCACAGGAAGAACCCATTTTTTTGAGCTGGGTGACGATTCTGCCGCCGTATTCCCTTTTCCAGTCCCAGACCTGCTCGAGGAATTTCTCTCTGCCGAGCTCTTCCTTGCTGATGCCTTCCTTGCGCAGCTTTTCCACCACCTTGGCTTCGGTGGCGATGGAGGCGTGGTCGGTTCCGGGCAGCCACATGGCGCAGTAGCCCTGCATTCTTCTCCAGCGGATGAGGATATCCTGGAGCGTGTTGTCAAGGGCGTGTCCCATGTGGAGCTGTCCCGTGATATTGGGAGGCGGCATCACAATGGTGTAGGGCTTCTTGCTGCGGTCGATCTCGGTGTGGAAGTAGCCCTTTTCCATCCAGTTTTTGTAGATTCTGTCCTCCGCTTCCTGCGGTTCGTAGATTTTCGGCATTTCCTTTGCCATGAAATCAAATCCTTTCAAATTTTTATCGGGATAAACGCTTTTCCGCGAGCGTTTTGGCAGTTCTTCCGGATAAACAAAAAGTCCGCCGCAAGACGATATTGCATCGTCTCAGGGCGAACTGTAAAATGTCCGTGATACCACCTGAATTTGCCGTTTCGTAAAGAATTGGCACACTCATCCGGATACGGGATTGTAAATCAATCCGATACCGCCTTCTATGATAACGGTGAAGCTCCGTTGGAGTCTACTAAGGTATTTTTCCGCTGGGAATAAAGACTGCGCCATACCCAAACCATAAAAAACCCGTTCAGTCCAAAGCTCCGAGGCTACTTCATCGCCGCCTGTGTCAAGACTTGCACCAACCGTCTCTTCTCTGACGCAGCCGCCCTGCTCAGGCAGCATGCTGACGCGGTGTGACAACTACTACTCCTCATCAAAGCCTTATCCAAATATTGTACGCATTATAACACCTGCCGCACGATTTGTCAATATATTATCTCGAAAAAACTGAACAAAAATACCGCCGCACAGACAGAAATAATTGATAACAGCACAGGCTATCTGACATCTCTCTTGGTAATCAGCCATGCCCCTGCCGCGTTGTAGATCGCAATGAACACCAGCGAGAGCAGAACGGCGTGCGTCAGCATTCCGGCGTTGCCGGTGGTATCGGGAGCGTTCAGGGCAAACGAGCTGTCATAGAGCGAGGGCAGCAGCTTCCAGAGTTCGACATTCGTGTGAAAGATCTCGCTCAGCTTGCTTTCCAGCAACGACAGAAGACCTATGATGAGATTGGTGGAAGCAAGCAGAATATACACAATCGCCGTGACCTTGCTGTAGGTCAGTTCGGTGAGGAATGCCGACAGAAGCCCAATGGCGTTCAGAAGAAAGAATTCTCCCAGAAGGAACAGGAAGAAGACACCCATGTATTCCAATCTGAACGAAGGAACCGAAACAGCGGCCATGACGACCGAGACAACCGACGACACCGCGAGAATGATCGCGCAATAGACCGCTACACATACCGTCTTGGCCACCTGGAAGTACCACCTGTTTCTCACGCAGGCAATGACATTCTTGCTGTAGCCGTCCTTGTAGAAGCCATTGACGAATATCGCCGTGAAAATGACGACAAAAATGGCGCACAATCCTCTGATAAAGGAAATACAGAACGATACGGGATTGATCGAGCCAGGCATGGCTTCCGCGTCACTGACCGAAACGGACATTCCTGCGGAGGCATCCCCCATGGAAACCGTCATATCCGACGGGGAAACATCCGCTGTGATATCCATCAACGCCGCCGTGAGCATTACCAGAAGGATAATGACGCCGGCACAGACGGCTGCCGTTACATACAGGCTCTTGGAACGGAACAGCCTGTGAAGCTCCATTTTGATTACATTAAGCATGGTTGTCCTCCCTCCTCATGACCGGCTGATAAGTCCGATGAAATATTCCTCAAGGCTCTGGCTGCGCCGGCAGAGGGATTCCACTTCCACGCCTGCCGTGACGAGAGCCCTGTTGATCGCCGCGCTCTTTTCTATGCAGTCGTTGACGAACACCGTGCGTTCATTGACAATGGTATAGTGACAGCCGAACCCGTTCAGCACAACGGCGGCTTTTTCGGCGCTGTCGGCAGTAATTTCAAGCCTAGCCGTACATTTATCCAGAAGCTCGTCGTGGCTGAGCTGTTCGATCAGTCTGCCGTTGTGAATGATTCCGTAATGTGTGGCCAGCTTGGAAAGCTCTTCCAGAATATGGCTGGAAATCACGATCGTAATTCGGCTCTCGCTGTTGATGCGGTGAATAATATCGCGCACCTCGATGATTCCCTGCGGGTCAAGCCCGTTGATGGGCTCGTCAAGAATCAGCATTTCCGGCTCGCCGATAGTCGCCATAGCGATTCCCAGGCGCTGCTTCATTCCAAGCGAGAAATTGCCCACGGTCTTATTCCCCACTCCCTGCAATCCTGCAAGCGCGAGTTTGCCGTTGACGTAATCCTCCGAATATACCCCGCAGCAGATGGCTTTGAGCCGGCAGTTTTCAAATGCGGTCATATTTTTGTAAATACCGGGCTGTTCAATCAGCGAGCCGATCTTTTCAAATGCCTGATTCAGCGTGCCGTCTGCGGAGCTGAATCCCATGATTTCCATTTCTCCCGAAGTGGGAGCCGCAAGCCCTCCGATCATTCTGAGAAAGGTGGTCTTTCCCGCGCCGTTGCGTCCGATCAGTCCGTAGATCGAGCCGCGTTCGATGTTCACCGATACGCCGTCAACCGCCTTCTGATGACCGAACTGCTTGGTGAGCAGGTTTGTTTTAAGAGCATGCTCCAAATAAAGTCCTCCCTGTGTGATATTTGAAATTCATTATATCACACTTTCTGTCCGCATGCAATCTTTTTGTTGGGATTGCGATCTATTCCAACTAAAAAAATCGCGTGAGCTTTCCCTTGTATGGAAGGGAATCGCACACGCGATTGATTCATTTCGCATGAGTTTGGATAAGAGCCTGTTTAGAATCTCCACGTGTGCGGATGGCGCAGTCAGATTTTTCGCCAGATGCAGCCAAAACCGCAGGCAATACTTTGTGTATTAACGAGGATTTTGGCAAAATATGGCGGAGAAGATGCAAGCCAGACGTGCGTGGAGAGATTCTAAACAGGCTCTAAGGAAAGTTTTTTCCTCCGGGGAATGGGATACAATAATTGATTCCCTTTTTGGATGCCCCGGGGTGTTTTTCTTCCGACGGCTTACTTCACCGCATTGAATCCTCTTTCCAGATCGGCGATGATGTCGTCGATGTGCTCAGTGCCGATGGACAGGCGGATGGTACCGGGCTTGATGCCCTGGTCGAGCAGTTCATCAGCCGAGAGCTGCGAATGGGTGGTGGTCGCCGGATGGATGACCAGCGATTTCACATCGGCGACGTTGGCCAGAAGCGAAAAGATCTTCAGGTTGTCGATGAACGCAAAGGCCTCTTCCTGACCGCCTTTGATATCAAAGGTAAAGATCGAGCCGCCGCCGTTGGGGAAGTATTTCTTGTAGAGGGCGTTCTGCGGATGATCAGGCAGCGAAGGATGATTGACGCGTTCCACCTTCGGGTGGTTGGAAAGGTACTCCACCACCTTGGCGGTGTTCTCCGCATGACGTTCCAGACGGAGGGAGAGCGTTTCCACCCCTTGCAGCAGCAGGAAGGCATTGAAGGGCGAGATCGCTGCGCCGGTGTCCCTGAGAAGAATGGCTCTGATGTAGGTGACAAATGCGGCGGGTCCCACAGCGTCCGCAAAGGACACGCCGTGATAGCTGGGATTCGGCGCGGCAATGGGAGCGTATTTTCCAGACGCCTTCCAGTCAAATTTGCCCGAATCCACGATGATTCCGCCCAGCGTCGTGCCGTGACCGCCGAGGAATTTGGTGGCGGAATGCACCACGATATCCGCGCCGTGCTCGATGGGTCGGATGAGATAGGGCGTGCCGAAGGTATTGTCAATCACCACCGGGATGCCGTGCTTATGCGCGATTTCCGCAATTGCGTCGATGTCCGGAATGTCGCTGTTCGGATTGCCGAGGGTTTCGAGATAGACCGCCTTGGTCTTTTTGTCGATCGCCGCTTCCACTTCCTTAAGGTTGTGAATGTCCACAAAATGAGTTATCACACCGTACTGCGGCAATGTGTGTGCCAGAAGGTTGTAGCTGCCGCCGTAGATGGTCTTCTGCGCGACGATATTCTCGCCCGCCTGAGCCAGCGCTTCCACCGTGTAGGTGATGGCCGCTGCGCCTGACGCGACCGCCAGTGCCGCGACGCCCCCTTCGAGAGCCGCGACGCGCTTTTCCAGCACGTCCTGCGTGGAATTGGTGAGTCTGCCGTAGATATTTCCCGCATCGGCAAGTCCGAAGCGAGCCGCTGCGTGGGCTGAATTTCTGAATACATACGAAGTGGTCTGATAGATCGGAACCGCCCTTGCGTCAGTCGCGGGATCAGGCTGCTCCTGACCTACATGAAGCTGAAGCGTTTCAAATCTGTATGTTCCTTCGTCCGAATCGGGTGCAGCGGAAGCCTCTGTCTGCGCTGTCTTGGTCTGTTCTGCAGCCGCAGTCTGTACGGCAGCTGCCTGTTCTTCATTTTTCTTTTTCTTTCCGAATATGCTCATGATGTTTTTCTCCTTTGATTTTCAGTATTTTAGCCGATTGCAAAACTCGATAACCATCGAAAACACGGGATTTTGAAGGCATAAAGAGGGAGAGTTTTCTCCACTTGGGACAAGGCAAATCTGTGATTAACACCGTCTCTGATACGCCCAACCCTGTTTTATTTCGCAGTGCGTTGCAGCGAGGGTCTCTGCCCCTGCCTTTTTCCTTCGGAAAAAGTGCAACCCCGCCAGGGCTCCCGGCAGGGAGCAGTGGCCCCCTGCACCCCACGCTCGCATTCGCTCGCTAAATAGCGCTGCGCTATGCTTTTTTCTTTCAAATTTTTCAATCGCTTATCTTCAGTATTTTGATGAGATGGTTTTGAATAATAAAAAAACAATCATGTTCACATTCGTCCGAACCTGTAATTCATGCGGACGAAGGAAATCAAGTGCTTGGTCATTGTCAATCATTCCTCGCTCTGGCTGCGGTTGCAAATTGCCGGAACAGCAGCTCATTCTCAATAAAACTTATTTGTTTGATAGGCTTTGTAGGTATTTTATCATGTCAGGCTGGATTTGTCAAGCATTATTTTTCAGTGATTTAAAGTATAGTATGTTGGTATATTTTCAACCGCTTTTTTCGTAAGAAATTCAGGAGATCATACAATTCTCAAAACAAAAACGCTGTCTGAGCCGGCTTGATGCCTTAACGGACAGCGTTTCTTTTCATTTCAATGCGCTGAAAACAGCGTAATTTGATTTACACAGCCTGTGTGGTCTGAGGAGGAGGCGCAGTGGGATGCTTCTTTTTGAGCATGAAGATCAGCACACCTACCCCAGCCGCAACTGCCAGCAGACAGATGCTCAGCAGCGGACGGAACCGGAACCACGCGACGATGATGACCAGCAGCGACTGGATCAGCGACAGCAGGAAGATAACCGCCGCGAAGGTGAAGTTGATCACATTTCCCAGGAACGGGATATATCCCACCAGCTTCGTCAGCGGGCTGATAAAGGACATATAGCCGGTGAAGATCAGAATAAATCCGATCAGGCGGAGTAACCATTTAAGTATCTTGTCCTGATTGCGCATATCCTCTATCATTTCCGCAGAGGTTTTCGTGCCTTCTGTAACCCAGTTGACCTTCTTGCCGACGGCGGAGGTCCAGCTGACGAAGGTGGTGCCGGTGGCTTGCGCGATCAGGCTGACTTCCTTCCAGTCATTGTACTTCCAGCTGATTCTCACATCACCGATCTGGGGATGATCAAGATCCTCCGAATTGGTTACATAACTGCCCACCACACTATACTTTTTGGGCACCTTCTTCACTTCGGAGGTGCTGAGTGCCTTTTCGGTTGCCATCTTCTCAATCTGTGTGCTGCTGAGATAGAAATTGCCCAAAACGACGTTCTCGGCGAATTCAGAACCGCTCTGATAGGCAACGGAGGTCGGATTATCGTGACCCGATTGGGAGAAATCCGACGAATCAATCAATCCCTCATGCCAAACTTTCTTGTAGGTATAATCTGTATTGCCGTCATCATCGGTATCCGAATCCTCTTCCCACTGGTAAATCTCTACCACGCGGGAAAGTGCCGCTGTGTGGACGCTCACTCCGAAATCCTTGTCCGAAAGCGACACATCTTCCACCACGAACTTGCCGCCCACCGCGACAAGATGACCGGCGACTTCCGCAGGATTCTCTTCCGGCGTGATCTCGACAACGCTCTTCTCGATTTCATCGGTGGTCTTGATATTGCGGACATTGTTGCCCTCATTCCACCAAAGCAGTACGGTGCCGATGATGACCATGAGAAGACCCACAAGTACGCCGGCAAACAGACCGCCCTTCTTGTTGCTGCTACTGCTGAATTGAGCCAATAATATAACCTTCTTTCACGCGGAATGAGTTTTCCATTCCGTCATAGTATTTCATCTATGATTATAACATTTTTTTCAATATTTTCAAGCTTTTTTCATAAAATACCGTGATGTTTTTTGCACCGGTTTTTTGGCATTCCATCGGTTATTGCTTCAATCATAAACAGCGGAAAACCCGTATCGCACCGCCGTTTTACAGGCAGTGCGATACGGGTTCAGTAAGGCAAATTTTAACTTTATGGAAAATGGGTTTCAATCAGTGAAGTTTGTCGCGGATCAGTCGGCAAACATCGGGGTGGAAAGGTAGCGTTCACCTGTGTCGGGAAGCAGTGCGACAATGGTCTTGCCCTTGTTTTCGGGACGCTTGGCGAGGACAGTCGCCGCGTGCAGGGCAGCGCCGGAGGATATTCCCACCAGAATGCCTTCCCTGCGTGCAAGAGCCTTGCCTGCCGCAAACGCCTCTTCATTCTCCACCGTAATGATCTCGTCATAGATTTCGGTGTTGAGCGTATCCGGAACGAAGCCCGCGCCTATGCCCTGAATCTTGTGAGGACCGGGCGTGCCTTTCGACAGCACGGGAGAACCTGCCGGCTCCACCGCAACCACCTTTACATCCGGGTTCTGGCTCTTGAGATAGCCGCCGACACCCGAAAGCGTGCCTCCTGTGCCGACGCCCGCCACAAAGATATCCACCTTGCCGTCGGTGTCATTCCAGATTTCAGGGCCGGTGGTGGCGATATGCGCCGCGGGATTGGCGGGATTGACAAACTGACCGGGAATGAAGCTGCCTTCGGTTTCCTTGGCAAGCTCTTCCGCCTTGGCAATCGCGCCCTTCATGCCCTTTGCGCCTTCGGTCAACACGAGCTGCGCTCCGTATGCCTTGAGCAGATTGCGGCGCTCGATGCTCATGGTTTCGGGCATAGTGAGTATCACTTTATACCCCTTGGAGGAAGCGACTGCCGCCAGACCTATGCCGGTGTTGCCGCTGGTGGGTTCAATAATGACCGAACCCGGCTTGAGCAGACCCTTCTCCTCGGCGTCTTCAATCATTGCCCTGGCAATTCTGTCCTTGACGCTTCCGGCGGGATTGAAGTACTCCAGCTTCACGAGAATGTCAGCTTCCAGCGCATTGTCCTTGCTGTAGTTGCCGAGTCTGAGCAGCGGTGTGCCTCCGATGAGGTCGGTGATTTTTTCATAAACTTTCATAATGATGTTCTCCTTCTCAATGAATAATCAATATTAACCTATAAACCTATAAGTTTTATAGGCATTATAGCATTGTGTTTTTGATTTGTCAAGTGTTTTTTGAAAAATTATTTTTTTATTTTATTACAGAAGAAATACTATTGTCATTGATAACCCGAATATGCTATACTATAACAAAAGCAGAATGAGTGAGGTAATGAAACGATGCGCACATTCAATATATCCGAAGTCAGCGAGCTGAAGCGTATGCTGAAAGAAAAATTCCGCATGGAGCTGCATTTTGACAACGAATATGCCGCCGAAGAATTCTGGTTTGACGCTGTTCCGTCCGAGACAATGCTCCGGACGCTGGACAAATATCTCGCAAAAAAACAGCTGCGTGCGTCCTTCCGCGAGGATGGAATGAGCTTCACTATTGAAGGGAGATTCTGAGCCATGGACGATCAGTTTGCAAGAACGCGGCTGCTGCTCGGCGACGAGGGGATGAAACGGCTTTTCTCCGCTCGGGTCGCCGTATTCGGGGTCGGCGGAGTGGGTGGTTACGCCGCCGAAGCGCTGGCGCGTTCGGGGATCGGCACACTTGACCTCATCGACAGCGACACGGTCGCGCTTTCCAACCTCAACAGGCAGATTATTGCCACCCATTCCACCGTGGGGATGTACAAGGTGGACGCCGCCGCCGCGCGTATCAGGGACATTAATCCCGATGCGAAGGTCAATACATACAGAATATTCTTTTCCCCCGAAACGGAGGAGCTCTTTGACTTTTCCCGGTACGACTTCATTATCGACGCGATCGACACTGTGAGCGCCAAAATTGCTCTGGTGATGAAGGCACAGGCCGCAGGTACGCCCATTATCAGTTCTATGGGGGCAGGAAACAAGCTCGATCCCACGGCATTTGAAGTGACGGATCTTTACAAGACGTCTGTCTGTCCTCTGGCTAGGGTCATGCGGAGAGAACTGAAAAAGCGGGGGGTTAAGCATCTGAAGGTGGTGTACTCCAGAGAGGAACCCCTTTCTCCCCTGCCTTCGGATGAAGAACTGTCCGAAGGACGCAGACAGATTCCCGGCAGCGTGGCATTCGTCCCTTCCGTGGCGGGCCTCATCATCGCGGGAGAAACGGTAAAGACACTTACAGGAATGCTCGCAAATTCGCTCAGAGAATAGAAAAGATGTTCGGAAGGGCTGTCGCCCTTAATAACAATTCTTATATAGAAAACAAAAACTTCCGCAAGAAAAAATCAAGCGGAAGTTTTATTGTTTTATTATTCAGCGTAAAGCGCTCCGGTTTTTCTTCATTATTCTCTGTTTTTTGCGCGCTCCAATATCTGTTATCTCCTCCGGGCCATTGACATGGTCGGGCTATTTTCGCATTTGGTCCTCGCGTTCCAGATAATAGTTGTACAACACGTCGGATATTCTCGCTCTCATGCGCTGACTTGCCTGCCTGCTCTCCGGCGTGGAGACGGGATCGGAATTGAATATCGCCAGAAAATAATCCACATATTTCAGATAAAAAACGCCTGCTTCGTGATTCACCGTATCCCTGTCGCTCACCAGTCTGCCTGTGTAAATATCGTCACAGATGTAGCGGGTGAAGCCGCTGTGATTCCTGTGCCGCAGAAAGAGCCTTCCGGCATATTCACACAGCGATCTGGGAAGCAGCGTGTTGCGGTAGATTCCTTCAAAGAAGGTGAGAATATCCTGCGCCGTGGTGACATTCAGCCGAATGTCGTCCTCCACCCTGGTCTGTCCCAGACGGCACTCCACACGGGTATTCAGCATCCCGAAGCGCTTGCAGCTTTCGTTGATGTACTCCGGCCTCAGTATTTCAATAAGCACGTTGGCAGCGGTATCCTCATTTGCCACGATCATCCATGAAAGCAGCTCGTCTATGGAATAGGCCATCTGTCCCCGTTCAAACGCAACGCTGTCGAAATTTATCCAGAGATTCGGTACGATCACGCAATTATCCAGCGTCATCTGACCCTCCTGAATGCGACGGAGTGCTGCCAGCAGAATGGCGATTTTTGCCATATCTCCCGAAGGCATCTCGTAATCGGGCGCAAACCGAAAGGGAACTTCCCCTGTGTCAAAGTCCTTATATATTACCGAAACCGTACCGCCTGCGGCGTGTATTTCATCCTTAATAAACCGCGCTATTGTCTTGTGATCCATCCTTCTACCTTTCACCGCCGTTCAGCGCCGCAGCTGGGCGCACGTTGTTTCTTCATTCTGCTTTTCTATACGGAGGATGCATTCTTCCGGTGTGGAAACCACTTCCGCCCTCTGCCCCAGCGGAAGGAATGCGGACGGCACGCTGTGTCCGCACTGAAAGCCCGATATGACGGGAATTCCCAGGGAAGCCAGGGCATTGCGCAGCGTCAGGGATATCGGCATGTCGGACGGCGCCTGGCAATCCATCCACGTGCCGAGAATGATGCCCCGGCAGCCTTCCAGAATGCCGCTGTGCTTCATGTGGAGTATGGAACGGTCAATGGCGTAGGCGTATTCCCCCACGTCCTCCAGAAAGAGAATCCTATCCCGGCAGTCCAGCTGATAGGGCGTTCCGGCGGTCGAGGCGATGATAGTCAGATTGCCGCCCACCAGCAGTCCCTCTCCCCTGCCTTCCGACACACATTCCAGCGGAACGCCGGCGTTTCTTCCGGCGTGGGAATTGTCGTACACCCCGTACCAATTGCCGCAAAGCACGTCGGCAAGGGCGCGGTGGGTGAATTCATCCTCACGGAAATTGGCCGCCGCCGGCATCGGGGCGTGGAAGGTCGCCAGCCCGCAGCGCTGTTGCATCAGAATATGCAGCGCCGTTGCGTCGCTGAATCCTGTGAAGATCTTGGGATTTGCCTTCACTGTATCATAATCAAGCCATTCCGCAAGCCTTGCGCCGCCGTATCCACCCCGCGCCACCACAATTGCCCTGACTGACGGATCGGCAAAGGCATGGTTGACGTCGCCGGCGCGTAATTCATCGTCCCCCGCAAGAAAACCCAGACGGGCATGGCAGGAGGGGAATATTTCAGGCTGATAGCCCAGACCGGCGATGAATTCGGCAGCGAAGGCAAGGCGTTCCGGCAGCACCGGCGCACAGGGAGCAATCAGGGCGACCTTATCGCCGGGGTGAAGCGGAGTGGGAATTGTCATTTTCGTTGTTGACATAGCAATCATTCGCTTTCAGGGAAGAATGAGGAAAAGTCAGGTAAGCGGGATATGTGAATACCTTTTCATTTCTATGCCTATTATATGCCAAACAAGCTGCTTACTTCACCGCGTCGAGAAGTGCCTGCACTCGATCTGTCTTTTCCCACGTTACGTCGAGGTCGGTTCTGCCCATGTGTCCGTAGGCGGCAAGCTGTCTGTAAATCGGACGGCGAAGGTCAAGATCGCGGATAATCGCTGCCGGACGAAGATCAAACACCTTTCCCACCGCTTCGGAAAGCGTACTTCCGGAAACCTTGCCTGTGCCGAATGTTTCAACAAAGACAGAAACAGGATGCGCGACGCCGATGGCGTAGGCAAGCTGTACTTCGCACTTTCCGGCTAGTCCCGCCGCGACGATGTTCTTGGCGATATAACGCGCCATGTACGCGCCCGAACGGTCCACCTTCGTCGGGTCTTTTCCCGAGAAGGCCCCGCCGCCGTGTCTGGAATATCCGCCGTAGGTATCCACAATGATCTTGCGCCCGGTGAGTCCCGAATCGCCCTGCGGTCCTCCCACCACAAAACGCCCCGTGGGATTGACGAAAATTTTCAATTCATCGTCCACAAGCTTTTCGGGAAGGGTCGGCTTGATGACATACTTGATCACGTCGGCGCGGATCTGCTCCAGCGACGCGCTGGCGGAATGCTGCGTGGAAAGAACAACCGTGTCTATTCGGACCGGTGTGCCGTTTTCATCGTATTCCACTGTGACCTGTGTCTTGCCATCGGGCTGAAGGTAGGGAATTGTGCCGTCCTTGCGCACCTCGGTGAGCTTCTTTGCCATCTTGTGGGCAAGCGAAATCGGCAGGGGCATAAGCTCTTCCGTTTCGTCACAGGCAAAGCCGAACATCATGCCCTGATCTCCCGCGCCGATCATGTCAATCTCGCTGTCGCTCAGACCGTTCTGCACCTCGTTGGATTTGTTGACCCCCATCGCGATATCGGGCGATTGCTCGTCAATGGATGTGACGACCGCACAGGTGTTGCCGTCGAAGCTGGCTTCGTGGCTGTCATAGCCTATTCCGATAATGACGTCGCGCGCGATCTTGGGAATGTCCACATAGCAGTCGGCGGTGATTTCCCCCATGACCGACACATAACCCGTCGTGACCGTGGTTTCGCAGGCGACATGCGCGCCCGGATCCTTCTCCAGAATTGCGTCCAGCACCGCGTCGGAAATCTGGTCGCAGACCTTGTCGGGATGTCCTTCGGTCACCGACTCCGATGTGAATAAATAGTGATTTTTGTCCTTCATTTTTCCCAAGTCCTTTCTTTTTTTTGTGAGCTACCAAAAGTGCGAAGTGCTGCGGTGCGCACAAAAATCCCCCGGTATCTTTTTTCATGAGACACCGGGGAAAACCTTTGCTATTTTCGCCCCTCATCTCTCGGCTGACGCCGCAGGAATTGGCACCTTGCTCTATCGGAACAAGCAGGTTGCCGGACTTCACAGGGCCTGAACCCTCCGTCACTCTTGATAAGGTTGTTATTCTTTCTTAGAGCCTGTTCAGTATCTCTTCACGCGCGTCCTGCTTGCATCTTTTCCGCCATATTTTGCCAATAATCCAAGCGAAACGAATGTTTCGCTAGTTAATACACAAAGTATTGCCTGCGGTTTTAGCTTCATCCGGCGAAAAATCTGACTACGCCGTACGCACACGCGGAGATACTGAATAGGCTCTTAATTATTATACATGTTTCGCTGTGGATGTCAATGCACATTAATCACAGATTATTCTCATTGTCAGCTGATAAATCCGTTGATTATTTTATCCTCCGCTTCCTTCTCAGTGAGTCCCAGCGTCATCAGCTTGATCAGCTGTTCGCCCGCGATCTTGCCGATGGCAGCCTCGTGAATGAGCGACGCGTCGGTGGAATTCGCGCTGATCTTCGGCACCGCGCTGACCGACGCGTTGTCCATGATGATCGCGTCGCATTCGGTATGGCCGGAGCATTTGCGGTTGCCGTTGACATTGGAGATATAAAGCTGCTTGCTGTTATCCCTCGCAACCGATCGGGAAATGACGTGGGTGCCGGAGTCCTCGCCGTCAAGATCCACTTCGAACCGTGTTTCGGCGTACTGGTCGCCGTCGGTCATGATTCTCTCGGTAATCTTCAGGGTGGCGTTGTCTCCCAGCTTGCCCTTGGTGGTGCGGATGGTATTGTCCACACCCTGAATCTGCACCGTGTCCATCTCCATATAACCTCCTTCGGCTATGTCGATAATGGTGGTGGGATTCATGATATTCTTGCCGCTTTCGGGCGAATTTTCGCCGTAGTGCTTCTCGGAATAGAAGACGCGGGAATTCCTGCCGATGTGGAAGGAGTGTATGCCGTCGTGAGCACTGTCTTCGTGGCCGTGGTTGTGAATGCCGCAGCCGGCGACTATTTCAATGTCGCAGTTTTCGCCGATGTAAAAATCGTTGTACACCAAATCCTTGATGCCGCTCTGGGTGAGAATCACCGGAATGTGTATCTTCTCGCCTACGGTGCCGTCCTTGACCCTGATATCGATGCCGGGCAGATCCTTCTTGGCCGAAATCGTGACATTGGCGCTGGATCCCTTGGCATAGGGGCTTCCGTCCACTCGCAGACTGAAAGCGCCGGTGAGATTTTCCGCCATGACGCTGATCTTGCCCAGCATGTCCAGCTTGTCGCTGCTGATATTCAATCCGTTCATCCGATCACGCCCTCCTCGCACATTCGTATTTGAGATCGCCTTCCATCAGCATGGGCATGATTTCATCCTTGCCGCCGACCGCTTCAATCCTGCCTCCCGAAAGCAGAATGATCTGCTCGGCAAAGGACAGTATGCGTTCCTGATGGGAAATGATCATGATGGTGCCGCCCATCTTTTCGTACATTCTTTCAAATACCTTGATGAGGCTCTGGAAGCTCCACAGGTCGATGCCCGCCTCAGGCTCGTCAAACAGCGTCAGCTTGGTGGAACGTGCGAAGGCCGTGGCGATTTCTATACGCTTGAGCTCGCCGCCGGAGAGTGACTCGTTGATCTCGCGATGAATGTAGTCCCTCGCGCAGAGTCCCACTTCCGAGAGGTATTCGCAGGCGTCATCCAGCGAAAGCTCGCGTCCCGCGGCTATGGAGATGATGTCGCTGACGGTAATTCCCTTGAAACGAACCGGCTGCTGGAAGGCAAAGCTCACGCCGTTTTTGGCTCGTTCGGTGATAGACATGCCGGTGATATCCTCCCCGTCGAGAAGAATCCTGCCCTCCGTGGGAGTGATAATGCCGGCGATGGTCTTGGCAAGCGTAGACTTGCCGCTGCCGTTCGGCCCGGTAATGGCGACAAATCTCTGATCTACCTTCAGATTGATGTCGTCCAGTATTGTCTTGCCCTCCGGGGTGACATAAGACAGATGTTTGATTTCAAGCATTTAATTGTATCTTCCTTTTGTCAATAGTTTGTCTTTTATTATATCACATACAGGATTTGATTTTCAATAGATTTTTTACAAATCTTTACCTCCCAGCAGGAAAAAATCGACCCGATGTCTTATCATAAATCTGACAAAAAAATCTGTTGATTTTCCCGTTTACTTATTATATAATAACAATAGACGAGCGATTGCTGTTGAAAACAATCATCTTCGTGCCATTTATCAACCCAAAACCAAAAGGAAGGATTTCAGAATGAAAGTTTTTGACCTGCAGGGCAACAACACCAATCTTGTCAGCGAAATACTCGCCGGTGTCACATCGTTTGTCACCATGAGCTATCTGCTGGTACAATGTCCCGATATGATCGGAGGACACGGTGCAGCCAAGTCTACCATTTATATCAGCATGTGCATTACGTGTTTCATCGGCTGTATTCTGATGGGAGTATGGGCCAAACAGCCCTTTGTCATCGGTCCCAGCATTGGTCTGTCGGCTTATTTTACCGCCATGCTCATGACCGAATTGAAATACGACTACGCCGAAGCGCTGGCCATTGCGTTTTTTGCCGGGCTGATCTATGTGGCGCTCTCGCTGGGCGGGCTGGGCAATATGATCTTTTCCGCACTGTCGGGGAGCATGAAAAACGGAATTTCTGCCGGTCTGGGACTTTACATCGCCATGATCGGCCTGAAGAATTCCGGATTTCTGATTACCGGAGAGGGCGGAAACTGGAAATTTGCCGAGATGTCCGTCATCAATGAGGATTCTTTTGCTATTCTGATCATGTTTGCGGGCCTTGTCTTTATCGGCTTTTTCAAGAGAATCGGAATGCCGTTTCCTCCTCTGCTCGGTATTCTTGCCTCCGGCGCGCTTTATTACGGTGGCGGCAAATTCTTTGGATTGGTCAATTTTTCCCTTTTCAAGCCCGGATTCAATGAGATCAACGGCAACTTCGGCACATGGTACAAACAGGGTTTTCTGATCAATCTGACAAAGGGCATGGGCGGACTGTTTTCCGGCATGAAGCCTGACGTGAAACTGATTCTCACCCTTATCATTACCATACTGGTCTGCACTATGTTCAACGCCACCGAATCCGCCGGTGTGGTTTACGCAATGGCAAAGAATCACGGCAAGTTTGATGAGCATGGCAATTTCGGCGGTCTCAAGAACACCATCGCCTCCAATTCCGTCGCTTCCGTCATCGGCACACTCTTCGGCTGTCCGATGGTAGCTGTGGCGCCCGAATCCACCGCCGGCATATGCGCGCAGGGAAAATCCGGTCTCACTGCGGTGACGGCTGGAATTCTGTTCCTGCTCGCGGCATTCTTTGAGCCTGTTGTCACATATATTCCCGCCACTCTGACCGCCTGCGTCATGGTCTACATAGGATTTACAATGCTCGGCGCTGTCAAGGAAATCGACTGCTCCGACATTGGCGAAGGCGTTCCGGCGCTGCTCACCATTACGTTGATCCCGCTCACATCCTCGATCATCGACGGTATTGCCATCGGCATTATAATGCACATTGTCGTCAATATCTGCATTTTTAAACTGAAAGCCATTAAACCGATTGAATTTATTATTGCGTTCCTCTTCGGTCTGCATTACTTCTTCCTCTGATTTGTTTCCAGATTACCCGTTTCCGGATCAAGACGCCGATTCCGGAAACGGGTGTTTTTTTCACCCTAAAAAAAACGGATAACTTTGTAAAAAAATTAACGAGTTGGTATGGAAATTTCCTTTATTATGTGTTATTATTATAATGATACGTATTTTTTAGCTGCGATGATAATCACGGAGGTATGTTGTATCATGCGTATTCCCGTTTTGGCAAAAATAACTGCCGCGCTGCTGACGGTGATGTGTCTCTGCGGCTGCGACGCGCAGTTTTTCGGCGGCGACCGCCAGCTGATGCGTCCGCCCTATCCCGCCGGTGAAGAAAAAAATATCCAGGAGGAGCTGACCCGCAGCCTGGGCAGCTTCACTCTGAAATACCCAAAAAGCGGCAACTACCGTTCCGCCATTCTCCGCGCGGATCTTACAGGAGACGATAAAAACGACGCGCTGGTGTTTTACCGCCAGGATGAAACAAAACCCATTTCGCTTGCCGTGCTCACGCAATCGGGAGGAAAGTGGAAGTTCGTATCCAAAAAAGAAGGCGAAGGCGGCGAAATCGATCGCGTGCTGTTCGGTGACGTCAATTGTGACGGCGTCAATGAGATCATTGTGGGCTGGACGATTTACAGCAGCGGACTCAATATTATCTCGGCTTACAGCCTGCAGGACAACGCGTTGATGACCATTGACGTGAAAGAATATTCCGAGTCAAAAGCTGCCAATATTTCCGTTGCCTACACCGACATGCAGCTGTATGATTTTGACAACGACGGATCTGAAGAAATCATTGCTTCCTATATTAATCTTTCCGACGTGACGGCTACCGCCAAGCTCATTGAGTGTCACAAGGGTGTGGAAAACGCCTATACAATGAGTGTGACGGACACCGCCCCCCTCGACGGACATGTGCTCAATTACGCCGACGCCAAGGTTGCAAAACTGACTGACGACAAAATATACGGCGTGGTACTTGACGGATACAAGGATAATTCCACCATGATCACCGAGTATGTTTACTGGAACAGCCAGACCGGCGATCTGGAAGCGCCGTTCTACAATGCGGAGGAACAGACGGTGCTTGCCACCGTACGCAATGTCAATATCACTTCTCGCGACATAGATTCCGACGGCGTGATGGACATTCCTGTGACAAAGCTTTTGCCGGGGTATGATCATACTTCAGAAAATCCCATGTATATGACCATGTGGTATAACGCCGATTTCGGTGCGGACGGCTATTCCTTCCTCAACAAAAAGAAAAACATCATCAATCTTTCGGAGGGATACAGCATCACCTGGCAGTCGGCTTGGGACAACAAGGTCACCTGCCGTCTGGATGAGAAAAACCGGATTCTCTATTTCTACCGGTACCAAAAAGACCGCTTTGCTTTCAGTGAGGAGCTTTTCCGCATTAAGGTATTCACGCACAAGGAATGGGACAATGACAAGCATGACCCGAATTACGCTGTGATTCTCCATACCACCGACGAAACGGTCTGCGCCGCTATGCTGTCCAGCGAACAGAATATTGTGGATCAGAAAACGATCAAAGCGGCTTTTTCATTGATTTGACATTGATTTAAATTATTTTTGAGAAGGGAAGATTTCAATTGAAAAAAATACTTGTTGCAGAAGACGAGGACGCTATCAGAGAATTTGTGGTGATCAACCTCAGACGTTCGGGATACGACGTGTACGATGTAGCCAACGGCAGCGACGCCGTTGCCGCTTATGACAGCGCCAACGGAGATTTTGACATCGCCCTGCTGGACGTCATGATGCCCGGCATGGACGGCATTTCGGTATGCCGTGAGCTTCGCCGCCGGAACAGCAATCTCGGCATAATCATGCTCACCGCCAAATCGCAGGAGATGGACAAAGTCAACGGTCTGATGAACGGCGCCGACGATTACATAACCAAGCCCTTCAGTCCCAGCGAGCTGATGGCCAGAGTCGACGCGCTTCACCGCCGTGTTGCCCTCAGCGAAACCAGCAGCAGCTCCTTCCGCGAAGAACTGCGCTCCGGCGATTTTGTTCTCAACCTCCGCAACCGCACTCTCAGCAAAAGCGGAGAACTGGTGGAGCTGACACAGGTGGAATTCCAGATCATGGAATACTTCTTCTCCAACCCCCGCACCGCCCTCAGCCGCGACGACATTCTCAAGCACGTCTGGGGCGACGGCTTCTTCGGTGAAGAAAAAATCGTGGACGTCAATATCCGCCGCCTTCGTATGAAGATAGAAGAAAAACCCTCCTCCCCCCGTCACATCGTCACTGTATGGGGTCTCGGCTACAAGTGGGAAGCGTGAGCGCGCAAGCTTAGCTTGCGCTTAAAGAATAAAGAACAGTGAAGAATGAAGGAGCCCTGTGCGCTGCATTTTTTTGTAATACCGGCGTTCCTGCCTTCAACCTTCTACCTTACTGAAAGGGGTGATATTGATTGGAGGAACTTACGAAAACCGACGCCGAAAAAGCGGCCGAAGCCGATGACGGCAGCAGTCAATCTGTTTTCAGACAAAAGCTCGGAAAACTCTCTGCGACGCTCGGAAAGTTGATGGGGCATCTCTCCCTGCCCTACAAAGAGATGGTACGCGGCAAGGGCATTACCCGGCGCTGGCTGTTCACCACCTTTTCGCTGCTTGGAACCATGATTATTGTCATTTTTATCATCTCGGTTTCTCTTATCAACAGCTTCTACTACAACAACATCAAGCAGATTATGGATCAGAGAGCTTCGGTCACTTCTGATTATTTTGCGCAGACCGCCTTCAATTCATACACTGCCATGAATGAGAACGACTACCGGCTTTCGGCACAGAGCTTTGTCGAGGGCTTTTCCGATAAGGACAAGATGGAAATTCAGTTCATCAACGGCAGAGGAACAACCATCGTCACATCCTCCGGATTCGAGCCGCCGGCTGGTCAGCCCAAGCCGGATTACGAAGAGGCGTGTTCCAACGGCGATCACGGCACATGGAACGGCGTCAACGAAAACAACGAGCATGTCTACGCCGTATCCTATATTCTGGAGCTTCCGGACTACAAGGGGTACCGGGCGATCCGCATGATTGTTTCTCTCGAACCGACCGACAGCGCCGTGCGGAGCAATATTATTCTCATCTTCGCCGTGATGATGATCGTGCTGCTCTTTATTTCGCTGTCCAGCTCTTACTTCATCCGTTCCATCGTCAATCCCGTCAAGACCATCACCAATATTGCCGGACACATCGCCGGCGGCGATTTTTCCATTCGCCTTGAAAAACAGCATGACGACGAAATCGGCGACCTGATGGATTCCATCAATGCCATGGCAGCCGAGCTGGCGTTGAGTGAAAACGCCAAAAACGACTTCATTTCCTCTGTCTCGCACGAACTGCGCACGCCGCTCACCGCCATCAAGGGTTGGAGCGAGACCGTTCTGATGTGCGGTACCGAGGACGAGGCCATGATCAAGCGCGGCATGGGCATCATCATCAACGAAACCGAACGCCTGAGCGGTCTGGTGGAACAGCTTCTCGATTTCTCCCGCATGCAGAGCGGCAGAATGGTCATGAATTTCCAGATGCTCGACATTATCGCCGAAATAGACGACGTTGTATTCATGTTCGCCGACAAGGCCCGCAAGGAAGACAAGCGGCTGACATTCTACGAGCCGGAACAGGCCATTCCTGTCATGGGGGACCGCGACAAGCTCAAGCAGGTCATCATCATCGTCATCGACAATGCCATGAAGTACAGCGAATCAGGCGGTGAAATCTACGTCTACACCTCGGTGGAAAACGACATGCTGACCATCGGTGTGCGCGATCACGGCTGCGGCATTCCCGCCGATCAGCTGCCCAAGGTCAAGCAGAAATTCTACAAGGCCAACACTTCCAAGGGCGGTTTCGGCATCGGTCTTGCCGTTGCCGACGAGATCATCCGCAAGCACAACGGGGAATTCGTCATTGACAGCGTGGAAGGCGAAGGCACCAACGTCAGCATTATCCTGCCCATCGCACGGCAGAATACCAATATCGAGATCTCCGCCGCTGCGGAAAAAAATTCAACAGAGAGCGAAGTTGCAAACAATGAGTAAACAAAAGAAAAAGACAAAATACACTTCCATCGGCGGTCAGGCGTTGATTGAGGGCGTTATGATGCGCGGTCCAAAAAACACCGCCATGGCAGTCCGCAGCCCCGAAGGGGAGATTGTGGTGGAAAACGTCAAATGTCCTCTGCCATCCGAACGTCCGTGGATTTTTAAAATTCCGCTTCTGCGAGGCATGTATTCCTTCTTCGACTCCATGCGCGTCGGTTCCAAAACGCTCATGCGCTCGGCTGAGCTCGCCGGGGAAGCCGACGAGGAGGAGGAGCTTTCCCCCTTTGAACAGAAGCTCAACGACATTTTCGGCGAAAAACTCTTCGGCGTGCTGATGACGCTGGCCATGGTGCTGGGCATGGCGCTGGCCGTTCTTCTCTTCTTTGTGGTGCCAACAGCCTCCTACACCGGGCTTTCCATGCTCTTTCCGGTGCTGAAGGGGAACATTCTCTATCGCTCCATTTTTGAGGGAATATTCAAGATCGTTATCTTCGTGCTTTACATATTCCTCTGCACGCGCATGAAGGATATGCACAGGGTTTTCGAATATCACGGCGCGGAACACAAGACCATTTTCTGCTACGAAGCAAAACAGGAACTGACGGTGGAAAACGTGCGGAAATTCAGACGCTTCCATCCCCGCTGCGGTACCAGCTTCCTCATTGTGATGCTGATCATCGGTATTGTGGTGGGCTTCTGCATTCAGACCGACGTCATCTGGCTGCGTACGGTGATCCGTCTGGCCTGCCTGCCGCTGGTCATGGGCTTTGGCTATGAGATCATCCGCTTCTGCGGCAAGCATGACAACATTCTCACCAGAATTCTTTCCGCTCCCGGCATGTGGATGCAGCATATCACGACCTTCGAACCGAGCGACGATCAGATAGAATGTGCCATCGCCGCTATGAAGGCGGTCATTCCGGAAGATTCCGAAGGAGAAATCGTATGATGTCAGGCTGCACGGTCAGGGAAGCATACGAACAGGGCAAACATACACTTTCACTGGCAGGGCTGGATAGTCCTGCCTTTGATGCGTTATGCCTGTTTGAAAGGGCATTCGGCATCGGCAACCGCACGACGCTGGCCATTCACGGCGCCGAACCCGCCGACAAAGGACAACTCGAGCAATTCAACGAACTCATCAGACGGCGAACGCGGGAGCCGCTGCAATATATTCTGGGGCATTGGGAATTCGACGGCATGGAACTGGCTGTCGGCGAGGGCGTGCTTGTTCCTCGCGAGGACACATTGGCCCTCGTGGAATCGGCCTGCCATTGGCTGACGGGCAGACCTTCTCCCAGAATTCTCGACCTCTGCGCCGGAAGCGGGGCCGTCGGTCTGGCAATCGCCCGGCGGATTCCGGACGCTTCGGTGGTCTGTGTGGAAAAATCCGCCGATGCTCTCCCCTATCTGCGGAGGAATATCGAAGTGTTCGGTCAAGGCAGCGTATCCTGTGTGGAAGGCGACGTGCTGATTCCCCCATCCGGTGACAGATTCCGTGAAAAATTCGACTGCCTTGTGTCCAACCCGCCTTACATTCCTTCCCGCGACATTGAAGGACTTGCCTGGGAGGTGCAATGCGAACCGCGCATGGCACTGGATGGCGGAATCGACGGGCTTGTTTTTTACAACGCGATCTGCTCTCTTTGGATGCCGCTGGTCAGAGACGGCGGACTTGTCGCTTTTGAGATAGGGTATGATATCCGCGAAGGCGTGACGGAAATAATGAGGAAATCCGGCATACATTACATTCGCGCAGCAAAGGACTTCGGCGGGATTGACAGGTGCATTTTTGGTACTGTTGTTTCATAAATGCAAATTTTACTGTTGCATTTTTCGCAAAAATGATATATACTATAAGCAACCTAAGGAAATAAAGGATGGTTCAACATGGCAGTAGATAAGAAAAAAGCGCTTGAAACGGCGCTGGCAAGCATAGAAAAGCAGTTCGGCAAAGGCGCAGTCATGAAGCTGGGACAGAATTCCACCCTCAATGTGGAAGCAATTTCCACCGGCTCGCTCGGACTTGACCTGGCACTTGGAATCGGCGGCCTTCCGAGAGGAAGAATTATCGAGATGTACGGCCCGGAATCCTCCGGCAAGACGACGCTCGCCCTCCACTGCATTGCGGAAGCCCAGAAGAAGGGCGGCATTGCGGCATTCATCGACGTAGAGCATGCGCTCGACCCGGTTTACGCTGAGGCGCTGGGAGTGGACATCGACAACCTGCTGGTTTCCCAGCCCGACAACGGCGAACAGGCGCTTGAAATTACCGAAGAGCTGGTGCGTTCCGGCGCGATCGACGTGATCGTGGTGGACTCGGTGGCGGCGCTCGTTCCCCGCGCGGAGGTCGAGGGCGACATGGGCAGCGCATTCGTGGGAATGCAGGCGCGTCTGATGAGTCAGGCACTTCGCAAGCTGACCGGCGCGATCGGCAAATCCAATTGCGTGGCCATCTTCATCAACCAGCTTCGCGAGAAGGTGGGCGTGGTGTACGGCAACCCGGAAGTAACCCCTGGCGGCCGCGCCCTGAAATTCTACAGCTCGGTTCGCATTGAAATCCGAAAGGGCGAGGCACTCAAATCCGGTTCGGACGTAATCGGTAACCGCACTAAGGCAAAGGTGGTCAAAAACAAGATCGCCCCTCCCTTCCGCACGGCGGAATTTGACATCATGTACGGCGAGGGCATCAGCCGGACGGGTGAACTGCTGGATATGGCGGTGGAACTCGGTATCGTGAAAAAAGGCGGCGCGTGGTTTTCCTACGGCGAAACACGTCTGGGACAGGGACGCGACAACGCTAAGAATTTCTTCATCGATCACCCTGAAATCGCCGAAGAAATCGAAAAACAGGTGCGTGAAAACGCCGAAAAGCTGACAGCCAAACGTAAAGGCGCCAAGTCGGCGAAGAAGGAAGAATCCGAAGGCGAAGCTGCCGGAATGGAAACATCTGCCTACCTTCCCGCCAATCTGCCTGCAATGCCTGACGGGGCCATGATCGACGACATTCCCATTCCCGATGAATTCATCGACGACGTGAAGCCCTCTAAACGCAAGAAGAACATCGACATTTCGGTTGACTGATCATGCCGGTCATTCTGATAGATGAATTAAGACCCCAGAAGGGACATCTGACGGGGCTGTATTCTGAAGGTGAGCTGATCTGCTCACTCGACTGTGAGCTTACCGCCGAAAAGGAACTCAAAGCCGGACGGGCATATTCGGTTGACCTGCTGCGGGAACTGCTCAGCGAATCACAACTTCGGAGAGCAAAATCAAAAGCGCTGTATCTGCTGGAATACCGGGATTATTCCGCTCGCGACATGCTCCTGCGGCTGAAAAAGGACTTTGACGATTCGTCTGCCCGTGCTGCCGTGGAATACCTTGTTGAAATCGGTGCGATAGACGATTCACGCTACGCCGAAAACATGATCCGCCACTTCATCAACCAGAAGCATTACGGAAGGCGGAGGATTTTGCAGGAGCTGGCAGCCAAGGGCATCGACCGCGACACCGCAGAAGAAGCGCTGGAAGCATTCGACAACGACGAACAGGCCGCCATTCTGGGCCTTCTCGAAACCAAATTCAGCCGCGACCTTGGCGACGACAAGGGAATCCGCCGCACCGTTGCCACCTTGCAGCGCTACGGCTATGAATCCGGCGACATCTGGGACGCGCTGAGAGATTACAAAAACAGCCTGGGAGAAAACTGAATAAACTGAATAACAAAAAAGCTGTGCGCCGGAAGAAATTCCGATACACAGCTTTTGTTTTTTCTGATTTGAGAAAGAAAGTTATTTCTCCGTTCGGGGCAAGGGGATTATTCCGATATCTGCCGTATCGGTTGCGCCTGGGGTGATATGAATTCCAAGGTGATCCCAGCGAGGGACTCTGCGCTATGCTTTTTTCTTTTCTTCAGGTTCTGTAGTCACCGTTGATTTTGACGTAATCATAGGTGAGATCGCAGCCCCAGGCCTTGGCAGAAATATCTCCCTGATGGAGGTCGATGGAGATGAAGATTTCGTCGGAGGTGAGCATTTCGGCGGCTTCTTCCTCGGAGAAGGCAACACCGGCACCCTTCCGGCAGACCGCGACGCTTCCGGTGTCGGAAGACATATCCACATCCACCTTGTCAATGTCAAAATCAGCCTCGGCATACCCAATGGCGCAAAGGATTCTGCCCCAGTTGGCATCCTCACCGAAAACGGCGCACTTGACCAGCGGGGAACGGATGACGCTCTTGGCGACGGTGATCGCGGTGTCAAGGTCAGGCGCTCCGGCGCAGGTGCATTCAATCAGCTTGGTCGCGCCTTCGCCGTCCTTGGCCAGCATACGGGTCATATTCATCATGACGAAATACAGGGCGGAGCGGAATGTTTCATATTCCTCCCCTTCGGCAGTTATTTCGGAATTTTCCGAAAGACCGCTTGCCATCAGCAACACACAGTCATTCGTGGAGGTATCGCCGTCCACGCTCAGACAGTTGTAGGTCACCTTCACCACGTCGGAAAGGGCTTTTTGCAGCATTTCAGGACTGACAGCCGCGTCGGTAGTGATAAAGTTCAAAGTGGTGGCCATATTGGGGTGGATCATGCCGCTGCCCTTTGCCATACCGCCCATTTTGCACGCAACGCCGCCGATTTCAAATTCCACGGCAATTTCCTTCCTCACCGTATCGGTCGTCATAATGGCATTGGCGGCTTTCTGGTTGCCGTCATGGGAAAGCCCGGCGACAAGCTCCTTCACATGCTCCGCAATCGGCGCAATGGGAAGAATCTGACCGATCACGCCGGTGGAAGCGACGACGATTTCATTCGGGTCAACGCCAAGCGCTTCGGCGGCGAGGGAACACATCTTTTCCGCCTTTTCTACCCCGTCTGCGTTACAGGTGTTGGCGTTCTTGCTATTGGCGATGAAGCCGCGCGTCCTTCCGCCCATCGCGGCTAGGTGGTTCCTGGTGACCAGCAGGGGCGCGCCCTTGACCTTGTTGGTGGTGTAGACCGCGGCGGCATTGCAGAGCACGTCGCAGACCACCAGTCCGAGATCGTTTTTGTTCTTGTCGCTGTTCAGGCCGCAGTTGAGACCGTTCGCCCTGAAGCCTTTCGCGGCGCAGACGCCGCCCTCCAATGTATTGAATTCTTTTGTTGTAATTCCGTTGATGGTGTTTACCATTGTTTCTCATTCCTCAAAAATGTATTTTCTGAAATAATTCTCCGCGTTGCGCGAGAATATCTTTTTGACTAAGTCCTCGCTGCAATTCAGTCGGAGGAAGTGCTCGTACAGCTCCTCCATGGATTCTATGCCGCTCATATCCTGCGGAATATCGCAGCCGTCAAAATCGCTTCCCATACAGAGGGAATTTTCGCTGCCCAGAGAAAGCAGGTATTCCGCGTGCCGCAGAATGTCGGTCATGCCGGCATTTTCGTCCGCTCGGAGAAAGCTGACGCAGAAATTCAGTCCGATCAATCCGCCCCGCGAATTGATGACACCGATCATCTCGTCGGTGAGGTTTCGCGCGTTGGCACAGAGCCTTCGCGCATTGGAATGACTCGCGACGAAGGGGACTTCGCTTATTTCCGCGACATCGTAGAAGCCCGCGTCGGAAAGGTGCGATACATCCACCGCGATGCCGAGCCGGTTCATCTCACGCACGGCATTTCTGCCGAATGCGGTGAGTCCTCTTCCCTTTTCGGCGCGGACGCCGTCGCCCAGCTCGTTGGAATCGTTCCATGTCAGCGTGATCAGCCGAACGCCGTTATTGTAGAGCAACTGCACTCTTGCCGGATCTCCCGCAAGCGCCGAACCGCCTTCCACCGAAATGATGGCACGGCACTTCGTTCCCGTGTCACGGAATGACGCCGCGTTCCGCACGATCTCAAATTCTCCCGGAAAGAGCTTCGCCTGCCGGTAAATGTAATCCCGCACTTTCTCATAATGCCTGACAGCGTCTCTGCCACGGTATTCGTCCGGCATGAAAACGGCGAACACCTGGCGCCAGTTTTCCAGATAACTGCCTCTTTCCAGCGAGAGGTGCCACGCACCCTCTCGAAAATCCCTGCCGTTCAGCCTTGTCGCACACTCAAAGGCCGTGTCACAGTGCAGATCAAATAAATCCATTGTATTCCGGTATCCCTTCAATCTTCTTCAGAAAGCTCCTTCGGTGAACCGGCGAAGCGCCGTACTGCCTGAGCATATCGATGTGAAGCTGGGTGCCGTAGCCCTTGTGCCGGGCAAAACAGTACTGCGGATACTGCCTGTCAAGCTCCAGCATAAAGCGATCCCTGCTCACCTTTGCCAGAATCGACGCGCAGGCAATGCTCATGGAAAGCCCGTCACCCTTGACAATCGTGCGGCAGGGAATATCAATCTGCGGCGGCTGACGGTTGCCGTCGATGAGGCAGACGTCCGGCTTGGTTTTCAGCCCCGAAACCGCCCTGTACATGGCAAGATAGGTCGCCTGCAAAATGTTGATTTCGTCAATGGTCCGTTCATCCACCGAGGCAATGCAGTAATCCGCCGCTTCGGAAATGATCACGTCAAAAAGGGCTTCCCTCTTCTTTTCGGTAAGTTTTTTGGAATCGTTCGCGCCCTCGATCATCTGTCCCTTGTGAAGCACCACCGCGGCGGCGAAAACCGGTCCCGCCAGCGGACCTCTTCCCGCCTCGTCCACGCCGCAGACAATCAGGCTGCCGCCTTCCATGGCTTCGTTTTCATATCGGAGCCAGTCCACAGGCTCCTGTTCTTTCTTTTTTGGCATTGTTTCCCAACCTTATTACATATTCCCTCATCAGAGTCACTGTTCGATAAAGAAAACGAATCTGAGCGTTACTCCGGCAGTTCCAGCGTAATCCGTCCCAGTCTGCCGGCGCGGTATTCGTCCATCAGCATGACCGACACTCGCTCATAGTCCACGTCTCCGCCCCGCATGATCATGCCGCGGTTTCTGGCGATCTGTTCCATCACTTCCAGCGGCGGCATTCCCTCCACGCTTTCGAGCTTGTATCTTTCGCAAAGACGTTCGGGGTAATTCCGGCTCATGTAGCCCAACAGGTCAAGACAGAGCGATTCGATATCCACCACCGCGTCCTTCACCGCGCCGGTGAAAGCCAGCTTTCGTCCGACATCCGGGTCGTCGAATTTCGGCCACAGCACGCCGGGTGTGTCCAGCAGCTCGATTCCTCCGCCGATGGTGAACCATTGGTTGCCGCGTGTCACACCGGGACGGTCGGCGACCTTCGCCTTGCCGCCCTTCGCCATGCGGTTGATGAAGGAAGATTTGCCGACGTTGGGAATGCCCACGATCATCAGCCGGATGCTCCGTCCGCCCATGCCTTTGGCTTCCCATTGGGCGATTTTGTCGGCAAGCAGCTTCCGCACTTCGTCCGCAAAATGATTCAGCCCCCTGCCGGTTTTGCAGTCGCAGGAGATGGCCTTCGCTCCCTGCGCCGAGAAGTAACTGATCCAACGGGAAGTGGCTGCGCTGTCAGCAATATCCGCTTTGTTGAGAAGAATGATCCTCGGCCGGTGAGCTGTGACAGAGTCGATTTCCGGATTGCGGCTGCTCATCGGAATACGTGCGTCGATGATTTCCACCACGCCGTCCACCAGCTTGATACACTGCTCCATCTGACGGCGGGTCTTGGTCATATGCCCCGGATACCAATGGATATTCTGCGTGTTTTCAGAATATTCCGGAGTCTGACGGGTCTGTCGTTTTTCTATATTATTATTATTGGTGCCGCCGGCACTCTTCTGGGATGACTTTTTTTTATTCCTTGGGGTGTTCTGTGAGTCGGGTCTGCTCATCAGTCCACACCTCCGACCCTCTCAAAGGGATATATTCTGAAAACCGCCTTGCCCATGATGTACTTTTCTTCCACCATGCCCAGTCCGGGATCACGGCTGTCAAAGGAATCGTTGCGGTTGTCCCCCATGACGAACACCTTTCCCTTGGGAATGGTGAGCGGGAATTCATAGGCCTCGCCCGAACGCTGAATGTCCTGATCAAGAATGTACGGCTCGTTGAGCTTCACGCCGTCCACCGTCACGGTGTCGTTTTCCGCGTCAACCGAAATGGTCTGACCCTCAACCGCAATTACCCGCTTGATCAACGGCTCGTTGTCGTGGGAATTGGGCTGCGTGATAACCACTATATCGCCATTCTCAGGCGTGTAGAAAAGGCTGTTGAGCACAATTCTGTCGCCGGAATAGAGCGTCGGATTCATCGAGGGGCCCGAAACGCTGACAACACGGAAAAGAAAGGTAAAGAGCAGCACCACTATCGAAAGGGCAAACGCCACAGCCTCCAGCCACTCGTAGATCTCTACCACAAATCCGGTCGCGCTTTTTTCCTGGTTGTTTGTTTTTTCGCTCATGTTGATCCTCCGTTAATTTCAGAAATAAATAGAAGTATTTATATTATAATACCTTTTGGTCTGCAATGGAAGATTATTTTGAAAAATTTTTTGATGAATTAATGGAGATTTTAACGACAAAAATGAAAGGGACACCGCTGATATCAACAGTATCCCTCTCTTTGAAGCCTTTTTGATGTACGTTTGAAGTGGAGCTGATTCCGCAGGCAGAATTACTTCTTGATACGCTCCTTGACCTTGGCAGCCTTGCCGACGCGGTCGCGCAGATAGTAGAGCTTGCTTCTTCTGATCTTACCGTGACGGACAACCTCGATGCGGTCAACCGCAGGAGCGTTCACAGGGAATACTCTCTCAACGCCGACGCCGTAGGATACGCGGCGAACGGTGAATGTCTCAGAAACGCCGCTGCCTCTGCGGGCAATGACGGTGCCTTCGAACATCTGGATTCTTTCCTTCTCGCCTTCACGGATCTTGACGAAGACCTTGACAGTGTCACCGATTTCAAACTGGATCGGCTCGGCTCTCATGCTGTCTGCCGCAATGGACTTCAATGCTTCTGTTGCGTTCATAAAAAAACCTCCTGATAATTTCAGACATTCATAAAGCGCGTGAGAAGCACCCAGAGGAATATCCGCTTTGAAAATAACGTCGCCTGACGCTGACAAATCCCCAAACTCACGCCGAAGAAGAACGCCGTGAGCCGGATAAGCTGCCGCTGACATGAAAATGATGATAACTTGCAGCCGGCAACTAAAGCATTATAACATACTCTTCCAAAAAAAGCAATACTTTTTTTGGATTTTTTTGAACGACACCGTGCGATATACTTCTTTGCCTGATGCCGTCAGGATTCTGACGGTGTTTTATCCTGGTGATTTCCGTCGCCTTTTTTGTTGTTACTGTAATGCTTGCTTCTGCTGCGACGTGGTCTGGGATTGCCGCCCTTCTGACCGCCGTCCCGGACGGGCTTGTCCCCGCCCTGGTTCTCCCGCTTTTCCTCGCGGTTTTCCTGCGGCTTGCCGCCCTTGTGTCCCTGGTTTCTGCGGTCAGGCCGTCTGCCGCCCGGTCGTCTGGAATTGTTCTGTCTGCGGGGGCGGATGTCCTCTTCATAATTCTCATAAGCCGCGGCGCTCCCGGAAAGGCTTTCTTCAAAATCAATGCCGGAATAGTTTATGACGGGCTTGTCTGCGGTCTTCTCGGACACATCTGGCTTTTTCGGGGGTTCGGACTTTTTCGGGGGTTCGGACTTTTTGGCGGATTCGGGCTTCTGGGTTTCCTGCTTTTTCTCCTGCTTTCGGGAAGATTCGTGTCTGGAATCGCCCTTTTTTCCCCTTTCATGCTTTTCTTCCATTGAACGTGCAGGCGCTTTGGCTTCTTCCTGCCCGTTGAGATCGGCTACGCGGTAGGTTTTTGGCGGCGCTTCGTTTGCGCCGTCAAGACGCACTTTGACTCTGCCGGCCACCAGCTCTCTGTCCACCACAATTCCTGATCCGTCAGGCGTCATGATCGTCGAGCCGATCTGGGGCATGGTGCGCATCAAATCCTCATAGGCTTCCTGCTCATGCTTCAGGCAGCACATCAGCCTGCCGCAGGTGCCGGAAATCTTGACCGGGTTGAGTGACAAGCCCTGTTCCTTTGCCATCTTGATGGATACCGACTGAAAATCACCCATGAACTGCTTGCAGCAGAAGGGTCTGCCGCAGACGCCCAGCCCGCCCAGCATTTTGGCCTCGTCGCGCACGCCTATCTGACGCAGCTCGATTCTGGCCCGGAACACACTGGCCAGATCCTTGACCAGCTCGCGGAAGTCCACGCGGCCTTCGGCGGAAAAATTGAATACGATCTTGCTGTTATCAAATGTACATTCCACTTCCAGCAGATTCATTTCCAGACCGTGCGCCTTGATTTTCTGATTGCATATGTCAAAAGCCTTTTTGGCTTTGATTTTGTTTTCCTTCAGACGGGTGAGATCCTCGTCGGTCGCTTTGCGGATGATGGTTTTTACCTCACGGGTAAATTCGCTGTCGTCTATCTCACGGCGGGCCATCACCACATCGCCGCATTCTGTGCCGCGAACCGTCTCGACTATCACATGACAGCCCGGTTCCAGCTCTTCATCGTTGGGCCGGAAGTAGTAAATCTTTCCGCCCTCCTTGAATCTAACTCCAATTATCTCAGACATTATTTCCTCCGTTGCAGAATAATCGCCAGCTTTGTATTAAAAAGCGGCATACTGATATTAATTCTGAGCATATCGTTAAGCTCGTTGATTTCGTCTATCTGCCGAATAATGATGTCAGGCGAAAGCGTCGCGCCCAGCCGGAGCGCATGGGGATTGGCTGAATCAACGGTTTCCCCCGCGCCGACCGCCGTCATCAACGCACAGCGCAGCCTTTCCAGCAGAATCGCGCAGACCATGCCGCCCATCGCCCTGTCCTTGCCTATGGCGGCACAACTGACCGCCAGCGACAGCTCACTTCCGGCACACATCGCTTCCATAATGCCGCTTGCGATGGAATCGGCTTTCTCCGCGGCCTGGGAAGCGCTCTCACTTCCAAGCAGCCGCAGTGCTTCACCGATATTTCCTCCGCTTGCCGCCATCGCATTTCGAGCCTGCGAAAGCTCTGCCGCCTTCATGACGTCCGCGATGTACCTTGCGCCTTCCTCCGGCTCAACCGGGTTCAGGGAAATAATCCTTCCGCGGGAACGGATGGTGGTGAGCAGATTCATCGCCGATCGGCAGGTCATGATGAACACCACATGCGGCGGCGCTTCTTCAAATATCTTGAGGAAGGCATTCTGCGCGGCGGATTGCATGGTGTCGCAGTCCTCCAGAATAAAGACACGCTTTTCGGCTTCATTCGGCGCAATGAGTGCTTCCTTGCGCATTGAGCGGATGGAATCTATGGAAATGGCATTGGTCTTGCCGCTGCCCTGCACGTACATGAGATCGGGGTGAATATTCTCACGCAGCTTGCGGCAGTGCGCACACCCGCCCGAAAGCGGCTCGCGGCAGAGGCACATCGCCCCTCTCGCGATAATCTTCGCAAAGGTGGATTTGCCCAGACCGTCCGCCCCTTCCAGAATGAAGGCATGCGGAAGTCTCCCGCTCTCCACCATCCCGCCCAGCGAGGCAACCGCGTCGGAATTGCCGCAGAATTCCCGGGCAATTCTCTGGGATGTCGGGCAGAGATCGGCCCCGCTCAGCATTTAATGAAATTCTCCACATCCAGCACGAAGATGGCTGCGCCTCCGACGGTCACTTCCACAGGAACGCTCTTGAAGAGGGTGAAGTCAAATTCCGTTTCATCGCCCACGACCTGCTTTCTCTTATGAGAAAAGGTCTTGATGATGCCGATGACTTCTTCCACCTTCTCATCGTCGGTGCCGATGAGGAAGGTCGTATTCCCCGCCTTTAGGAATCCACCGGTGGTGGAGAGCTTGGTGGCAATATGTCCCTTTGCGGTGAGGTTATTGGCAACAGCCGCGCTGTCGTCGTTATTTACTATCGCAAGCAAGAGTTTCATTTATTATTTCCCCTTTGTAGGTTCGTATGAATATGCTGTTTACGCATACGATATTATTCTATCACATTTATGCGCGTAATTCCAGTCTTTAACAGAATGTTTACGCATTTTTCGTTTATTTCCTCTCCCGGCATGACCACCGGTACTCCCGGCGGACAGGGACAGGCGGCTTCCGCCGCAATCCTCCCGGCGGCTTCCGCTGTCGGAATGATGCTCGTCCGACCGAGAAGCGCTTCTCGCGGAGACATTTTTATCTCCGGCAGCTGCTCTATTGAAAATGATTGAAACGGCAGCGGGATTCCTTTGGGAAAATCCTGCATTGCCCGGCGCAAACGCTGAATGTCGCTTTCGGCATTAAAGGGCGTGAGGATAAATACAACCGCGCTGCCGTCGCTGTGTTCACATTCCACACCGTGCTGCCTGAAATACTCCGCGGCCAGGTTGCCTGTCATTCCCATCGGCCAGGTAAGCAGCGTCAGCCGCACCGGATCACATTCTCCCCGCGGCAGTCCGAAGCCTGCCGATACGGCAACCTCTCGCAGCCCGCTTACGGTTTCCGCAAGTCTGCGGAAGGCGGCGATTCCTTCCCACTCCATCCATTCCCGCGCCAGGTCAAGCGACGCCATGGTGAGGTAGGAAGGACTGGTGGAACCAAAGAGCGCCATGGAGGATTTGATGGCGGGGATCGCCGATTCATCATTGCAATTCAGCCACGCGCCGCCGGTCAATACGGGCAGCGTCTTGTGCGCCGAGCATGCCGAAGCAGAAGCGCCGAGTGTGACGGGGTGCTTTCCGAAGGCGATCAGATGCGTTCCGTGTGCATTATCCACCAGCAAAGGAATTTTATATTTCCTGCATACGGCTGCAATTGACCCGATATCTGACAGGCAGCCGTAATAATCGGGCGATGTGACGTACACCGCGGCTGCGTCGGGATGGCTTTCGATCGCAGCCTGGATGTCCTCGGGCGAAACCCTTCCGGGAAGTCCCTCTCCGCAGTCCCGCCGGTGTGTCACCCAGACCGGCGTAATTCCCAGCAAAGCCGCTGCATTTATCGCGCTGCGGTGGATATTCCGGCAGAAGATCACCCTGCTGCCCGCTCCCGCGAATGCCGCGAGCATTCCCTGAATGGCCAGCGTGCAGCCGCCGGATGACACCGCCGTGTATTTCGCTCCGAAGAAGGCGGCCGCTTTCTCCTCCGAGTCACGGATGCAGCCGGAGGATTCATAAAGCGAATCGGTATCGGGCAGCTCGGTGAGGTCAAACCGCCCGTCCAATGGCAGAAAGCCGCAGTTTCCTTTATGACCCGGCGTGTGGAAGGAGGCTCTTTTCGCCTGAATGTGCTTTTTCAGGGTGTTATACAGCGGCGCGTCAGACATCGGTTTGTTTTCCATTGCTCTCAACATCACCTTCGGAAGGAAGTACATCGCTTATTACCCGAACCGGCTGCGGCGGATTGATACGGCAGACGGTCCGCAGCTTTTTCACCCATCTGGCGAACCGGCTGCGTTTTCTGTCAGGATCATAGGCGAAAAACAGGCAGTAGACCGCAAAGGCAAGTCCGCAGAAAACAGTACAGTATTTTCCCAGCCGCAGCATGGGCGTCTCGAATTCAAACCGGATTTCGGAATGCCCCGCGCCGCATTCCACCGCCATGAATCCCACATTGACCTGCTCCACATCAACTTCCTCGCCGTTGACATATGCCTTCCAGCCCTCGTGATAAGGCACGCTGAAAAAGACCAGATTCGGTTTTTCCTGCTCGATGAAGGCGGTGAAGCCTTTGCTGTCGGGGGTAAAGCGCAGGCAGCTCATTTCGGCGCGGTCGCGGCAGTCGTCCTTGTAGCTGTTTTCGTTGAAGGCCGTTTTTTCTGCCGGCAGCGGCGTGAGAATGTCGGCGTACTTCGCTTCCTGTTCCTCATTGAGCACAATGGCGCGAAGCATGACATTTGCCCTTTCGCTCTTGGCAAAGGAGTCCTCCCATTCACGATCCAAAATGTAGTAATCATAGGTGAAGCCCATGGGAATATAGCAGTCGTTCTGCCAGATGTTGTAACCGGCTTCCTTCTTGAGAAGCGACCATCCCGGCATCTGGGGGTCGGAATCGGATGCCTTGCCCTCATGGTCGGTACTGAAACTGCCCTTCTTGGCGTTGTCAAAGAGATATTTTACACTGAGCAGCGAGCGGATAGCGTACTTTTCCGTATCCGGACGGCTGCCGACACCTCTGTCCACTCCGACAGAGGTATAGAAATCGATCACCGAGGACGGAACAATGGAATGAAACGCCTGTATGCAGGAGGTATCCCAGAACATGCCCATGTTGTCCATATCCTTGTAGAAATCAACACGGTACTTTCCTGTGTGAAGCTCGTCGAGATCAATATGTTCCGCACGGCTGAGCGCAAGCGGAATGACATATTCACGGCTGTCGTAGGAAAGAGTCTTGCCTTGTCCGTTGAAGATGAAAAGCGTGCCGAAATAGATACCCATGATTCCCGCCATGCTCAGAGCGAATACTCTCCGGCGGTCGTTTTCCCTGATGAATACGATAATCAGCGACACCATCATCAGCGACAGCATGGCAATCGCTACATAAATCCAGAATCGGTCCCCATAGACAAACAGCCCGTATTCCGCTTCCACGCCGTTTTCCGGATCGGCTTGCTTCTTCAGAATGAAACCGAGCGGAAGGGCAATGGCCAGCGTGATTCCCAGTGACCAGCGGAACGCACGCTCCCAGTCGACGTCACGGTTGCTCAGGGACATTACCGTCGCCAGCGAGGTCATCAGAGTGAACATGAAAAACCATCGCGCGTAATAGGTCGCGCTGAAAAGCTGGAACATGGAATTGAGCAGCGGCACAAACGCCATGAAGAAACAGATAATGAGCATTCTGCGCAGCCAGTGGCCCTTGCGGCTCTGAAGCCAGCCGATGACCCCCGTCATGCCGAAGAGAGGCAGCCACGCGGCAAGGGAACCCCATTTGGTGTTGGAATCGGGTGTGAAATTGGGCCGCGCCGGAAGGTCAGGCGGGAAGAAAAACGCCTCCAGAATGTTCAGGTACCGCTGCGAATTGGGATAGACAACCGCATTCCACCCGTAGAGCTTCGCCTCGGCACGGGGATTCCTTGCGACTTCCCACACGGAAGGCAGCACGATGATTCCAGCCATTCCGAACCCCAGCACCGATTCAAAGGCAATGCGGGCGAATTTCCCGGGAGTCACCTTCCACTCGCTGCACATCGCAAGGCGTACGAAGAAATAGATGATAATAAAAACAACTTCCGCCACAAAGAAGTAGTAATTGACAAAGGCATTGATCGCCACCGCCGCGGCAAAAAGGCCTTTGCGGTCGCTGACCATGAGTTCTTCCAGTGCAATCAGCATCAGCGGGAAGAATACCATCGGCTCATGGAAGTGGTTGAAAAACATATTGAAGATGGAGAACCCGGAAAACGCATACATCAGCCCTCCCAGCACGGCGTATTCGTCATAACGGGTGAACCGGCGTATATAGGCGTAGCCGGTCATTCCCGCACAGCCGATCTTCAGAGCAAGAAGCGGTCCGATGGTATAGGGCACCGCACCCGACGGCAAAAGCAGCGTCAGCAGGAAGAAGGGGGAACCCAGATTGTAAAAACTATAGGAGCCGATAAAATTCACTCCCAGATCGGTTTTGAAATCCCATCCGGTTGCGCCGCTGCGTATCGCGTCGTGGGCGTGCATATAGAAAGGGTACTGCTGTACATTGAAGTCGCCGTACATCAGAAAATACCCGCGGTCATAGAGAATGTAAGGAAGCATGACCGCAAATGCCGTCAAAAATCCCGCAGCAAGCACAAAAAAATACTTCGGCTTTCCCTTCTCAAACAGCGGCCAGAAAAGCGGTCGTTTATTATTTACTTGCATTTGTATGTACCTCCGTGATGAGATAAATCAAAATTCAGTGCGACAGTTGTGATGAACAAAACAGAAAAACAAACTGCCAGGCCGACTTTCCCGGCCGGGTCAGGCCCTGCCTTCTTTGCCGGTTCTGACCCAATCCAACGCTCTGCTCAGCGCAGACCTGCCTTGTTTTTCGTCCAGATAGTATCTCAGCACAAACACCATTGAAGCCACAAAGAGAATCACATTCAACAGGGAATTCAGCGTCGCATAGTCATTGTATTTTTCAAGCCATTCAGCGGAACCTCTTGCGTACGGGTAGTATTTCCACCAGAAGGTCTTTTCCCTTACCCCACTGAGCACGCGGAACTGATTGAAGAATATGACCAGCGAATGAAGACTGAACAGTGTCATCAGCCGCCTGTCCGCAACGGTAACCATCGCGCCCATCAGCAGAACAAGGGTCATTATCTGATAGCGCTCGTGCTGCCGGCAGGTGAGCATGAAGATACATTCCATGAACATGAATGCCGCCAGCCAGTGGGAAGATCGCTTGCCGAAAAGATACACAGCCACCACCGCCGACATCGACAGCAGCAGGAACATGCTCCCCAGCGTGGAAAAGCTGATTCCCATCAGGAACGCGCGGTCGTCCCTGACCCCGTTCAGACCGCACAGCATGTATAAGTTGTCGGCATTCAGGGTAATGTAGGGGTATTTCTCCAGCCCTTCGGAATACACGGTAATCGGCTTTAAGAATTTTTCAAAGAATCCCATCTCGGGATGAAAATGCGACAAAGCCGAACCGAACATAAATGGCAGATAGATGATCGCCAGCGTTCCCGCTGCCGAACAGACAAACTTCACAAAGCGCATGACGGCAGGCTTCCGGATCTGATAAAGCGAAAACTCCTTCGGATGAAGACTGCCGAAGCAGACCGTGAGCACTTCCATGCCCACTACCGGCGTGAGATACAAGCCCTGTAGCTTGGTGGAGCACATCGCTGCCCAGAGAATTCCGGCAGCCATGAGGTGCCTGCCTTCCAGCGCTACCATGAGCAGCGCTGCCAAGAACATCAGCACACAGTCAGTCTGTCCCCAACAGGCGCAGTTTACAATCCCCGCCGGATTCACAGCCCACAGCCCCGCAGCAAACAGCCCCAGCAGCTTATCACGCTTTGATGCAAGCCTGTACAGCACCACGCAGGTCAGACAGTCGCACAGACAGGGAACGAATTTGATGGCCAGCATTCTCAACGGAGGGTAGCCGCCTATGGCAGGCACAGTAGCCAACCTGCCGACATAATACAGCGGGTACAGGTAGAGCGGCGGATAATCCAGCTGTTCCACATGACTGTGAGCCGAAAAAAAACCTTCCCCCAGCTGCACGCCCCACATGAGATTCCATTCTGTATCGTAGGAATTGATGTAGCTCGCCGCGATGATCAGCCTGAACAGCAGCGCAAAGAATACGATGATTCCTATGGCAGACGAATAGGGAAATTCCTCCCGTCTGATTCTGTAATCACGGTTTGCGTACCAACTGAGAATGTCCGTTTTTTCACTGGATAGTAACAAAAGAATCACCCTTTTGCTAGGAATAAAATATAATATATTAATCATACCACACTTTTTCCCTCATTACAACTAAACTAAAAATTCTTTTTGAAAAATAAAGATGTTTGGAGATTTATTTCATTTACACGGGCGGATTATTCGGGTATAATGTGTTATTATCAGCGAAAGGATTATCAGACTATGACATTTGAAGAACTTTACAATACAATGAAAGAATACTTTGAGCAAAAGGAATTCAAAGATTTCGGTCAGGGCGTATATTCTTATGAATTCGATGTGACCGGGCAAGGCGAAGGCAGGTTTTATATTGAAGTGAAGGACGGCAGCCTTGATATGCAGCCCTTTGATTACAAAAACAGCCTTTGCTGCTTCACCGTGGATTCCGGCAATCTGAACCGTATTCTCTCCCGCGCCCTCTCCCCGGTCGAAGCCTATTCTACCGGCAGGCTCATTATCCGCGGCGACGTCTCGGCTGCCTTCCGACTTGCCGACGCGCTGGAAATGACAATGTAATTGATTTTTTTTGCGACGATAGGACGAAAAAGCCTGTAGTCGGTAGTGAATTCTTTTCCATCCAATCACAAAAAGACGGTCGGCATTTTCATGTGCCGATCGCCTTTCTGTTTTTTTTTTGGGGGGGTGAATGCCCGTCCGTGTTGACCGGCTGCACCCGGAAGAGATTACTTGTTTTTTCGCCTGTCGGGCTGGCGGCTGTTGTAGTCGGCGTTAAGACTGCCGTTCCAATCGTCGCTGAGCTTCCCGCATCCTCTGAAGCCTTCGATGGAACAGCTCACCGCCTCGTACAGCAACGAAGTTCCCTTGCTGTCCGCGTGATAATTCGCCGCGTGGCCCGCGTCGATCCCGAAGCGTCCGGCAGTTTCCACCGCGTCGATATTCGCGCCGATAAAGAGGAATTCCCAGCCGTACTTTTCCTTCTCGTGCGCGATCATCTTCTTGACCTTGTCGCTGCTGTAGCGATGGCTGGCATTTTCCATGCCGTCGGTCGTGATGATGAACATGGTGTGCTCCGGCACATCTTCCGGACGGGCGTACTTGTGAATATTACCTATGTGATGAATGGCTCCGCCGATCGCGTCGATCAGCGCCGTACATCCGCGCACGGTGTAATCCTCCGCCGTCATCCGGCGTACATCGGCTAGTTTCACACGGTCATACAAAACCTCGCTCTCGTTGTCGAAAAGCACCACCGAAACCAAACACTCGCCTTCCTGCTTGCGCTGCTTCTCAATCAGCGAATTGAATCCCCCGATGGTGTCCCCTTCCAGTCCTGACATCGACCCGCTTCTGTCCAGAATGAAAACCAGCTCTGTCATGTTGTTATTCATAAATAATACCTCCGTTATAATAGTGTGAAGGAATGGGAAAACTACTGCCTTCCTCAACCTTCAAGCTTCATCTTGCACTCTTATTATAACGGAGATTTTCTTTGATTTGGTCGCATGACAAGCGACATCTTCATCATTCCGGCGCTTTTTCTATTTACGTGCGAATGCGTGTGTCACGCTCCCAGCATGACCTGGTCAAAGGAGAAGAGCACTTCATTGATTTCAAAAATATCGTAGCGGCCATTCTTGATGAAATATTCAACGATCACGTCGAATTTGTTGCTGTGTGACAGGGCAAAGCCCGCCTTCATGAGCATATCCTTTGTTTCATCGAGCGACAGCTCCAGCGCAATGGCAAACGCCAGAACGGTGGGCTTGCTGGGCTTATAATGGATATTACTGCGGATTTTGGAAAAGAGCTTGCGGTCGATGTTCGCCTTTTTATAGCATTGGGCATCCGACATGCCCTTCTCGTCGATCTTTCGCAGAAGCATCTGCGAAAAGCTCTCGTCAAGACAACAGAGCATTTCATCAAGGCTCATTCCGTCGTCCGCCGTGACTTCTTGCATCATCGGGGTGGATTTCCGCGCGGCTTTGCCGGCAGGAACCGACGACATTCCCAAACCGGGCATTTCCTCAGACCTCAACGTGGGGAAGGCGCTTGTGTTCCGTGCGACGAAATGTTCATTGACGTAATGCTCGTCAATATATTCCTTCACGTCGCTGATCAGCTTCCTGCTAGCCTGGAAGCATTCCCTGTCATAGACGACAAGATACACCGTCATGTCGTGATGAAGCAGAAATTGGGTGATCTCGTTTACCGCAATTTGCAGCGCTTCCTCCTTGGGATACCCGTATGCGCCGGCGGAAATCATCGGGAACGCCACCGATTCGCATTTGAGTCGGGCGGCAAGGCGCAGCGATTCCCTGTAGCAGGAAGCCAGAAGCGCCGGTTCTCCCGCATTTCCGCCCTGCCATACCGGACCAACCGTGTGTATGATGTACCGGCAGGGCATGCGGAAGCCCTTGGTTGCCTTCGCCTGACCGGTAGGACAGCCGCCGAGTTTCTGACACGCCTTGTCCAGCTCATTCCCTGCAGCCCGGTGAATCGCGCCGTCCACCCCTCCGCCGCCCACAAGTCCGTTGTTTGCGGCATTCACCACTGCGTCGCAATGGATTTTTGTGATATCGTTGCGTACTATATTTAGCGGCAATGATTTTCACCTCTTATCTCTGAATTCCGTGACGGATGTATCGTCCTACGCTTCATTATACTTCTCTTTTCCGCAAAAGTCAACGTTGCCGCCGATCGGTTTTATCATATTATTATTCATCGAACACCCCTTTAAATCCGTCGTCAATTAGTGTATAATAAGTCTGAGCTACAGGGATTTATTCCGCTTACTATGCGAAAATCCATCTTGCTACCCAACAAAGGCCGGTGATACTATGGACTACACACTTCCTCCACTGGGAGATCCGGAGGAAAAATACATGCTTCTCGCTATTGAGCAGGCGATTCTTTCCGCACAGGAGGGAGAAGTGCCTGTCGGCGCGGTGGTGGTGAAGGACGGCGAGGTCATTTCCACCGGACGCAACCGCCGCGAGAAGGGCAAAAACGCCCTTGCGCACGCCGAATTGGAAGCCATCGACGGTGCCTGCAAGACACTGGGCGGCTGGCGGCTCTGGCAGTGCGAATTATATGTGACGCTGGAGCCCTGTCCCATGTGTGCCGGCGCGATCATCAATTCCCGTTTGCGCCGGGTGATATTCGGCGCGTCTGACAATAAGGCTGGTTCCTGCGGTTCGGTGGTGAATTTGTTTGATCTGCCCTACAATCACCGTCCGGAGCTGGTCGCCGGATTCATGGGAGAGGAATGCGGAAGGCTGCTGACCCAGTTCTTCCGCGAGATGAGAAAAAAGAGAAAGGAAGGAAAAGAATGAATATTCTAGAATCATGGAAAAGCAAGATTATTTTTGGCTACTATTGTCATCCCGCGTTTGTTGAACCGGAAATGCCGGACGCAGGTTTCTCTGTCAGGCTGTTTGCCAACGGCGCAATGCTGTACCAGACCTATTCATTGAATATCAAATCAGAGCCTTCGATAGTACAATCCGACAGAGTGACGCTGAGAGAAGGCACTATGAGCCGAATCACCCGCACTCTTGCAGGCTACGCGAAGGAAATCGACGCGCTGCCCGGATATACCGACAACGGTTCCAATGACGGCTCTTTTTGTGATTTCGTATTCTGCGGGAAGTATGTCAGCTCCTTGAATATCCGACGCGCAGACCCCGCCGAAGTCATGCAGGACAATCCGGAGTACTATGAAAAATACTGCTTTGATATGGCTGACGAAAGCACCATTCTCGATATCTTCACCAGAATCACCGACGCCATGAAGCAGGAAGGCGTGGAGCTGTATCTGCGTCATCTGATTGTGGAAGGCAAAGAAATCTATTAAACAAAACAGACCTCGCGGATTTTATTCCTATTCCGGGAGGTCTGTATTTTTTGCAAAAAAATATGGAATTATTATTAGAGCATGTTCAGTATCTCCACGTGTGCGGATGGCGAAGTCAGATTTTTCGCCAGATGAAGCCAAAACCGCAGGCAATACTTTGTGTATTAACTAGCGAAACATTCGTTTCGCTTGGATTATTGGCAAAATATGGCGGAAAAGATGCAAGCCAGACGTGCGTGGAGAGATACTGAACAGGCTCTTAGATTATTCCCATTCGATGGTAGCACAGGGCTTGGGAGTGAGATCGTAGAGCACGCGGTTGACGTTCTCTACCTCCGTGGTAATGCGCTGGGTGATGTGCTGGAGCAGTGCAAAGGGAACGTCTTCGACGGTGGCGGTCATTGCGTCGGTGGTATTGACGGCGCGGATGATAACGGGATAGGCAAATGTGCGCTTGCCGTCCTTGACGCCTACCGATCTGAAATCAGGCACCGCGGTGAAGTACTGCCAGACCTTGCCTTCCAGTCCGTTCTTGGCAAATTCCTCGCGGAGTATCGCGTCGGATTCTCTGACGGCTTCGAGACGGTCGCGGGTGATCGCGCCTAAGCAACGTACGCCGAGTCCGGGACCCGGGAAGGGCTGACGGAATACCATGCTGTCGGGCAGTCCGAGCGCCTTGCCCACCACGCGAACCTCGTCCTTAAAGAGCAGCTTGACCGGCTCGACCAGTTCGAATTGCAGATCCTCCGGCAGTCCGCCGACGTTGTGGTGTGCCTTGACGCCGTCGCTTTCCAGAATGTCGGGGTAAATGGTTCCCTGCGCGAGGAATTCGATTCCGTCGAGCTTGCGGGCTTCTTCTTCAAACACGCGGATGAATTCCGCGCCGATAATCTTGCGCTTTTTCTCCGGCTCGGCAACGCCTGCCAGCTTGTCCAGAAAACGGTCTACCGCATCGACGTAGACGAGATTGGCGTTCATCTGGTTGCGGAATACCTCCACCACCTGTTCGGGTTCGCCCTTGCGGAGAAGTCCGTGGTTGACGTGAACGCAGACCAGCTGCTGACCTACCGCCTTGATGAGCAATGCGGCAACCACCGAACTGTCCACCCCGCCCGACAGAGCCAGCAGCACCTTTTTGTCGCCGATCTGAGCGCGAAGCTCTTTCACCTGTTTCTCGATGAATGCCTCGGCAAGTGCGGGAGTGGTGATTCTCTCCATGGTTTCGGGACGTACGTTTCCTTGCATTTTTTTATTTCCTCCTTGATTAAATGATAAAATATATTATAAAAGATTATTCCCTCAAAATCAATAGGAAATTTTTCATTGTAATGATTTTGAAAAGAATGACAGCGCTTTACTGTCAAATATTTGATTCAGAAAAAGCTGCATGATTCGCCGCCATCTGCGCAAAATAGTGATGCAAACATCTCGCTCACGCGTTTTGATTGCGAATTTGCTGTATTCATTGATACGCAGCATAGCTATTTTTTCAGGAGATGACAAGATGCTTGACAGAACATCGCTGATACTGGTGATCATCGGCGCGCTGAACTGGGGCTCGGTCGGACTTTTCCGTTTCGACTTTGTGGGCTGGCTGTTCGGCGGACAGGCTGCCACCTTCAGCAGAATTATCTTCACCCTCGTGGGTCTGGCTGGACTGTGGTGCATTTCCCTTCTCTTCCGCGACAGGGACGAAACCTCCTCCGAGATCAGCCACATGTAACGCTTCATAAATCCCATTACAGACCTAAAGCAGCCCGGTTTCTTCCCGAAGACAGGGAAGGAACCGGGCTGCTGCGTTTGTTTTGGACAGGATGGAGAGTTCCCGATCAATACCAGAAATTCAGGCGTTTGAGAGCGGCTTTTGCCTCCTCATCTCCCTGATCCGCTGACAGACGGTAGAGGCGCTTTGCTTCGTCTATGTTCTTGCCGACGCCCTTGCCATGGTGATAACAGTAGGCAAGATCAAACTGTCCTTCTGCGAATCCTTGCTCTGCTGAAAGAATAAAATATTTCACTGCCATCGTGAAATCCTGCGGCACACCCTCTCCGTTCAGATAGCAAAGTCCCAGATTATTCTGAGCGGAATCATCTCCTTGATCGGCGGCAAGGCGGTAATACCGGACGGCTTCGCTGAAATTTTTACTCACACCATAGCCGCTTTTATAGCAATAACCAAGATTATTCTGCGCTGAGGCACACCCCTGATCAGCAGCTAGCTGAAAATATTTCACCGCCATATTATAATCCTGCCCTACCCCGGTTCCATACAGATAGCACATTCCAAGATTGTTTTGTCCAATTATATTTCCTTGCTCAGCGCCAAGACGGTAAAGCCGGATCGCCTCTGATATATCTTTCTTCACGCCTAATCCATACTCATAGCACCAGCCCAGAACGGACTGAGCCTCAGCATGCCCCTGATCAACAGCAAGTCGGTAATATTTCACTGCGGTTTCGTAATTCTGAGTTACTCCCTGACCGTTCCGATAGCAATGCCCCAGCTTATTTTGGGCGTCTGCCAATCCCTGATCAGCGGCAAGACGAAAATAGTGTACCGCTTCACTGTGATTCTCGGACACGCCGCATCCGTTGTAATAGCAATAGCCCAGATTATACTGTCCCCAGGAATAACCCTGCTCGGCGGAAATCTGAAAATATTTGACCGCCATCGCGTAATCCTGCGCCTTGCCGTTGTTTCCGCTGAAATACTCCACCCCCAATTGATTGTATCCTTGGGGCGACATGGCGGAGCTTCCTCCCGATGTGAAACCGATGGCCGACATGATTTTATACGCGTCGGCGTTCTGTATGCAGTGAATCCGGTTGAGCTCATACCACCATCCCAGGTTGTTTCTGTGGACGTCCCTGTCGGTGATACTGTCAAGAAAGGCGACGATGATGGGCTTTTTATTCTGTCCCCTCGTGGCGATATCGTACTCCGTGCGCACATAGGAATCTGTCCTCTTGAAGAGCTTTTTGGTTGCAAAGAGTATCACACAACTGCATTTCTCGATCTGATTGGCGATCTGCTCCTCCCATTGCCGCCCTACGATCAATCCCCGGTCATACCATACCGGTATGTCTTTCTCGAACATGATCTTGGCGATGGGCGCGACTCTTTTTGCGTCCTCGGAATTGTAGCTGATAAAATAACTGCCCCACTGATCCACCGGATCAAATCCAAAGTTGGTCGCCATAAATCATACACCTCGAAAATCATTTGTCTTCTTGCTTGCTATTCGACGCTGTGACGGTTTATAAATTGATTATACAACATCGTTCGTAAAAAATCAATAATAATTCAATAAAAATTCTTTGATAATTTGAAAAATAGTGTAAAAATGAGTATATTCACGGTAAACAGGAAATCCCCCTTGACAACCGGCGCAAAATATGCTTAAATAGATTTCATACAAGGCGATGATGCGAAGAAGTAACCCATTCGATTCAGCCACAGAGAGCCGCCGGTCGGTGCAAGGCGGTGCGGGTCAGGGGCGAAATACATCGCGGAGCTGCCGCTTTGAAAGGTTCAACGGCTGATTCCTTCCGGTCGGGTAATGATTCAATTAGGAGCGGACGTGGGCGCACGTTACAGCGCGGAGTGATCGCTTTTCCGTCTTTGCGGACTGCCGTCACTCGCGGAGGCCTGTTGCTGTGAAGCATGGGCAAATAGAGGTGGTAACACGGAATTTTTATGAATGAAATTTCGTCCTCTGTCGACTTTCAGCGGCAGGGGATTTTTTGTTTTTTGCCGCAAATTCTACTTATAAGGAGTTTTGAAAAATGCAGATCTACGAAGAACTGGTCGCCAGAGGATTGATCGCCCAGGTGACCAACGAAGAAGAAATCAAGGAACTGATCAACAATGGCAAAGCAACCTTCTACATCGGGTTTGACCCGACAGCGGATTCGCTGCATGTGGGACACTTCATGGCGCTCTGCCTGATGAAGCGGCTGCAAATGGCAGGCAACAAGCCGATTGCCCTTGTGGGCGGCGGCACCGCGATGGTCGGCGATCCTTCCGGCAGAACCGACCTCCGCCAGATGATGACCGCCGAAACTATCCAGCACAACGTGGAATGCTTCAAGAAGCAGATGAGCAAATTCATCGACTTCGGCGAAGGCAAGGCACAGCTTGTCAACAATGCCGACTGGCTGCTCAAGCTCAATTACATCGAATTGCTGCGCGACGTGGGCGCCTGTTTCTCTGTCAACAACATGCTCCGCGCCGAGTGCTACAAGCAGCGCATGGAGAAGGGTCTCAGCTTCCTGGAATTCAACTACATGATCATGCAGAGCTACGACTTCCTGCATCTCTTGAAGGAATACGGCTGCAATTTGCAGTTCGGCGGCGACGACCAGTGGTCGAACATGCTGGGCGGCACCGAACTCATCCGCCGCAAGCTGGGCAAGGATGCGCACGCCATGACCATCACGCTGCTGCTCAATTCCGAGGGCAAGAAGATGGGCAAAACCGCCAAGGGAGCCGTCTGGCTTGATCCCGCCAAGACTTCTCCCTACGACTTCTTCCAGTACTGGAGAAATGTGGACGATGCCGACGTGCTCAAATGCATCCGCATGCTGACCTTCCTCCCGCTGGAGGAAATCGACAGAATGAGCGGCTGGGAAGGCAGTCAGCTCAACAAGGCCAAGGAAATTCTCGCCTACGAACTGACCAGCCTTGTCCACGGCAAGGAGGAAGCCGACAAGGCAATGGAAGCAGCCAAGGCACTTTTCGCGGCGGGCGGGGACAGCGAGAACATGCCTTCCACCCAGCTGGAAGACGGCGACTTCACTGACGGCGCCATCGGCGTGCTGACTCTCATGGTACGCTGCAAGCTCTGCAAGTCCAACGGCGAAGCCCGCAGGCTGATTGAACAGGGCGGCGTTTCCGTCAACGACGTAAAGGTGACCGACCCCAAGGCCACCGTCACCGAAGCGGATTTTGCTGAAAAAGGCTACGTGGTCATCAAAAAGGGCAAGAAGGTATTCCACAAGGCGGTAAATTAAATCATGAAACAATACAATTTCTACGGCTGGGAAGGGGCTGATATTCAGGCGGAGGGCGGAATGACGCCCCGCGATCTGTACGACCTTCTCAGCGGCATCTGGTGCGAATATACCTGCGCCCCGCGCTTGCGGGCAGGCTGGAGCAGGGAGAATCCCACACTGGGGCAGTGCTCCATCACGGCATTCCTCGTGCAGGATATCTTCGGAGGGAAGGTCTACGGCGTGCTCCGCAGCGGCGGCAATTACCATTGCTACAACGTCGTCGGCAACTGCGTTTTCGACCTGACCAGCGAACAGTTCGGTGAGGAGAAGCTTTGCTATGAAGGCAATCCCGAACAGCTGCGCGAGGTGCATTTCGCCAAAGAAGAAAAACGGCAGCGGTATGAATTTCTGAAACAAGAGCTGACAAAAAGCCTGTCCGGCATTCCCGCCTATGCGGCAATACTGAACAGGCTCACAAGCCAATGAAAAAGTAAATCAATCAACTCAGTTGACGGCCTTTTCGATCTCATCGGCGGCGGATTCCATGTAGTCCCCTTCAAAGAGTTCGATGAGGCCGTTGTCGCAGTTATTGGCCAGCACCGGGTCAAGCGGCAGCTTGGCGAGCACCTTCAGGCCGAATTCGGCTGCGACCGCGTCGGTCTTGCTTTCTCCGAAGACGTTGATCTTCCTGCCGCAGTCGGGACATTCCACATAGCTCATATTCTCCACTATGCCGAGAATCGGAATATCCATCAGCTTGGCCATGTTGACCGCCTTTGTGACGATCATGGAAACAAGCTCCTGCGGTGAGGTGACGATCACAATGCCGTCCAGCGGCAGCGACTGGAATACCGTCAGCGGCACATCGCCCGTTCCGGGAGGCATATCGACGAACATATAGTCAACGTCCTTCCAGATCACGTCGGTCCAGAACTGCTTGACGGTGCCGGCAATGACGGGGCCTCTCCAGACCACCGGGTCGGTTTCGTTCTCGAGCAGCAGATTGACCGAGATCATCTGAATTCCCGTCTTGGTGATGGCGGGAATGATATACTGTTCGGTGCCGTGTGCCTTTTCCTTCACGCCGAATGCCTTTGGTATGGAAGGTCCGGTCACATCCGCGTCGAGAATGGCGGTCTTTAAGCCGCGGCGGTTGAAGGTGACGGCAAGCAGGGATGTGACAAGGGATTTTCCCACGCCGCCCTTGCCGCTGACAACGCCGATGACCTTCTTCACGCTGCTCAGGTCGTTGAGCTTCTCAAGGAAGTCCTCCTTGGAAGGCTGGCGGCTGGAACAGTTGGCCGAACATGTGCTGCAATCGTGTGTACATTCACTCATGGTTGATTATCTCCTAGTTTCATAATGATCGAATTCATTATACCCCATTGTGATAGAAATATCAATAGTTTTTTCGTATCGTCAATCAAAAAAGCAGGGCGGCGTTTTCCGTTTTTCTCCGGGACGCTGCCTTGCTTTTGGGTTATTATCTTTGGAAAGTGTCGATGGATGGGGATGGGAGGTGGCTTCATTTTTGCTCCTGTCTGTCGTCGCCTGACCTTTTTCTTATTCCAGACGGGTCTTGCTCGCTCGCACAGCTTAACAAGTTAAGCTTGGCTTCGCTCGTGAGGGCGCTGCCCTTGACCAGCTGTCGCAAGCGACAGCGAAGAACCAGTCACCTGCACCCCGCGCTCGCCTGGACAAAAAACGCTCGCTTTATTGGCGCTGCGCGCTTTCCATTTTTTCAAAATTACATTCTCTCGTGAGCCGAACGCGCGATGACATCGAGCTGCTGTTCGGGAGTCAGGTCGATGAACTTCACCGCATAGCCCGATACGCGGATGGTGAAGTTGGCATACTCCGGCTTCTCCGGGTGCTCCATGCAGTCCTTGAGCTTGTCAATGCCGAATACGTTGACATTGAGATGGTGGGCGCCCTTGTCAAAGTAGCCGTCCAGCACATGCCAGAGGTTGTTGATTCTCTCGCTCTCAGTGTGTCCCAACGCGTCGGGGCTGATGGTCTGGGTGTTGGAAATGCCGTCGAGGGCATATTCATAGGGCAGCTTTGCCACGGAATTCAGCGAGGCGAGAAGGCCGTTCTTTTCCGCGCCGTAAGCGGGATTCGCGCCGGGTGCGAAGGGGGTGAAGGCCTTACGTCCGTCGGGGGTTGCGCCGGTCGCCTTGCCGTAAACCACGTTGGAGGTAATGGTCAGAATGGAGGTGGTCGGCTCGGAATCGCGGTAGGTGTGGCAGCCCTTGACCTTGTTCATGAAGGTCTTCAGCAGCCAGACGGCAATTTCGTCGGCGCGGTCGTCGTCGTTGCCGTACTTGGGGAAATCGCCCTCGATTTCGTAATCCACGATCAGCCCTTCCTCGTCCCGGATGGGCTTGACCTTGGCGTACTTGATGGCACAGAGGGAGTCGACCACATGCGAGAATCCCGCAATACCGGTAGCGAAGGTACGGCGCACATCGGTGT